>NZ_CAUM01000068.1 GCF_000350085.1 Mesorhizobium metallidurans STM 2683 | reverse complement strand
TGACGACTGTCCTAACGCTTGCCCATCAAGGCATCGACAAGATGCTCGACATGGCCGCCGTCGCGATGCTCGCGCGCGTCGAAGGCGTTCTGCTTCGCCTCGTATTCGGCATAGATAGCCCTGATCCGGCGTCTCGCCTCGCGGTGTGTCCTGGTGCAAAACCAGTTATCTGCGAATTCCAGGCCCGCGATCGACTTCTCTGTAACCCGCATCATTGTCGTGGCGATGCGGCCATGGGTATGCTCATGCGTACGCACGCCGGCGAAAAACCGCTTCCAACGCTTCTGCAGCGCCGGTGTGGCGGTCGCGGCCATGCGGGGGAAGGTGTAGGTCAGATCGAGTGTTCCGTCGGCCTGCCGTACCCGGCAGACGCCATTGCCCCTGCTGACGTCAAGATCCCAATCAACGGTGTAGGCGGTCAGCGCGATGGCGTGCGTCGTCAAGCCATGCTTCGGCCCCTTGCGGTCCATGGCCACGACTAGGCCCGCGCCCGTAGTCCCCGATATGTCGTAGGTCCGCGTCTTGACCAGCACCTTGGGGCCGGCCGACGCCGCCGGCGCGAAGCCGCCCAAGGCGCCGATCGCCACAAGGCACGTCAGAACCGCCAGGCGCATGGTCATCTCTCCGTATAGGAAGATCAGGGAAACACAGGCACGCCGCTGTTTCAACGGCCCCGGGCCGATATAACCTGGCCGACTACATGCCTTGATACACTGGCCCCTCTCCGCCTTGTGGCGGCACCCAGTTGATGTTCCGGTTCGGGTCCTTGATGTCGCACGTCTTGCAGTGGACGCAGTTCTGCGCGTTGATGACGAAGCGCACATCCTTGGCCGCAGGGTCGGCGGCCGCGTTGCCGTCCTTGTCGACCCATTCGTAGACGCCGGCCGGGCAGTAGCGCGTCGAAGGTCCGGCAAAGACGTCGTGCTCGGAACGCTTCTGAAGCTCCATGTCGGCGACCAGCAGGTGGACAGGCTCGTTTTCCTCGTGGTTGGTGTTGGACAGGAACACCGAGGACAGACGGTCGAAGGTCAATACGCCGTCGGGCTTCGGGTAGGCGATCTTCTCGTGCTTGGCGGCAGGCTCCAGCGTCGCATAATCGGCCTTGCCGTGCTTCAGCGTACCGAAGGGCGAGAAGCCGAACAGCGTGTTCAGCCACATGTCGAGTCCACCGATGCCGACGCCGACTATGGTGCCGAAGCGCGACCAAAGCGGCTTGACGTTGCGCACCTTCTTCAAATCCTTGCCGATGTCGGTCGCCCGCCAGGCTGCCTCGTAGGAGGCCAGTTCGTCATTGGCGCGGCCGGCGGCAATCGCGTCGCTGACGTGCTCGGCCGCAAGCATTCCGGAGAGCACGGCATTGTGCGAGCCCTTGATGCGCGGCACGTTGACGAGGCCCGCCGCGCAGCCCATCAGCACGCCGCCGGGGAAGGACAGTTTCGGCACCGACTGCCAGCCGCCCTCGGTGATGGCGCGGGCGCCGTAGCCCAACCGCTTGGCGCGCTCGAAGGTGCCAGCGATCGCCGGATGGGTCTTGAAGCGCTGGAATTCCTCGAAGGGCGACAGATAGGGGTTCTTGTAGTTGAGGTGGACGACGAAACCGACCGCTACCTGATTGTCTTCCAGATGATAGAGGAAGGAGCCGCCGCCGGTCTTCATGTCGAGCGGCCAGCCGAAGGAATGCTGCACCAGGCCCGGCCGGTGGTTCTCCGGCTTGACCTGCCACAGTTCCTTGAGGCCGATGCCGAATTTGGCGGGCTCGCGGCCGTCGGCAAGTTTGTATTTAGCGATCAATTGCTTGGCCAGCGAGCCGCGCGCGCCCTCGCCGATCAGCACATACTTGCCCATCAGCGCCATGCCCGGGGCGAAGCCGGGACCGTGCGTGCCGTCCTTCTCGACGCCCATGTCGCCGGTGACGACGCCGGTGACAGCGCCTTCATCATTGTAGAGCAGGCCGGCGGCCGCAAAGCCCGGATAGATCTCGACCCCCAGCGCCTCGGCCTTGGTCGCCAGCCAACGGCAGACATTGCCGAGCGAGACGATGTAATTGCCGTGGTTGTTCATCAGCGGCGGCATCAGAATGTTGGGCAGTCGGAACGAGCCGGCGGGACCAAGCACCAGGAAATGATCCGCCGTCACCGGCGTCTTGAAGGGATGGCCCTCTTCCTCGCGCCAGCCCGGCAACAGGCGATCGATGCCGATCGGATCGACGACGGCGCCGGACAGGATGTGGGCGCCGACTTCGCCGCCCTTTTCCAGGACGACGACGGAAAGCTCTGGATTGACCTGCTTGAGCCGGATCGCGGCGGCGAGCCCGGCCGGACCGGCGCCGACGATGACCACGTCGAATTCCATGCTTTCGCGTTCGATATCGCTCATCAACCCCTCACTGCCCAGAGTGCCGCGCGCCCATTGGACGCGCAAAGGACACTCTGGCAACTTTTATTTTCGCATGATCCTTTCCAAAAAGTGATTTCACTTTTTGGGTCATGCGAGCGCATTTGCGCATCTTGCTGGCTCCCGCGCTGCATAGCGCATCAATTCGCGACGCGAAACCGGCGCTGACGTGACAATAGCGATTTGCCCGCCGCTGCACCTATTTTAGAGCGGCGCAAACATCAATCCATAATGTATGCGTCGCCCCAGAGCACTGCGCTGACGTTTTTTAATTGTTCGACGGCTTGTTTATCGGCCATACTTGGCGCCATGCGCATTCCTGAGCCTTCAGGCTTTTCATCGACGCGCTTCTTTTCCTCGCCCGGCCGGATTTGTCGGGCGCTCCTTTTGGCCCTTTCGCCGCTGGCGTCAGCCAATGCGTATGCGGATGAGCAAAAGGTCTGGGCGGCCGGCGCCTATTCCTTTTCCGATGAGCTGGGCGGCTTCCGCATCACTAGGACTTCCGGCATTGGAACCAAGGACGACCCGATTGTCATCACCGAGGAGATGAATTCGGCAACGCCGGTGACGCTGACCATTCGCACGACCAAGCCGATCCAGCCGTTCGGCACCGCCGGCGAATTCGCTAACGGCCTGATGTATATGCGCATGGACGTGCTCAACAACAGCGGTCAGGCGTGGGTCGAATTCCAGTTCGAACTCCAGGAGATCCTCGACCAGCCAAGTGTGTTTGGTGATGGCCTGTCGTTCGACCAGCGCAACAAAACGCCGGACAACATTCTGTCGAGCAGCTTCGCCGATTTCGACCGCGATTTCGAACCTTATGACAGGTTGCTGTTCAAAAACGGCAAGATCGACCCGCTGAAGACGGGCCGCTTCGAATTCCTGATCACCGACTATACGCCGCGCTGGACGTTCTATCTGGTGCAGGATCCGCGCATACCGACCGGCTAAAGCCAACTTGCAAATTACCATCCGGCGGCCGAATGTGATGGTATGACTGCCGCGTTCCCCAACAACCCAAACGACATCGCCGACCTGCTGGCCTTCTATGCCAGCGCCGGTGTCGATGAAGCGCTCGAAGAGGCACCGGTGAACCGGTTTGCCGAGATGACACCGAAGCCGCCGAGGCCGGAGGCGACGGCGCCTGCCCGCGAAACCCCGGCGCCAAGGCCTCCTGCCCAACAACCGCGCCCCGACATGAGCCGGTTGCCGGACGCGCCACCGGCGCGCGTGTCGTCGGCCACCGCGACGGTGCCCGACGAGGCGCAGGCCGCACTGGCACGGCAACTGGCGGCGACCGCATCGAGCCTCGACGAGCTTCGCCAGCGCATGGCGGGATTCGACGGCTGCAACCTCAAATTCACCGCCAAGAACCTGGTGTTTGCCGACGGCAATCCGGAAGCTTCCGTGATGCTGGTCGGCGAGGCGCCCGGCCGCGACGAGGATATCGAGGGCCTGCCCTTCGTCGGCCGTTCGGGCCGGTTGCTCGACCGTATGCTGGCCGCGATCGGCCTCGACCGCACCTCCGTCTATATCGCCAATGTCATCCCCTGGCGGCCGCCCGGCAACCGCACGCCGACACCGCACGAGACCGAGATCTGCCGGCCGTTCATCGAACGGCAGATCGAGCTGGTCAATCCCAGGGTTCTGGTCAATCTCGGCGGCCCCTCGGCCAAGACCTTGCTCAATACGACCGAAGGCATATTGCGCCTGCGCGGCAATTGGCGCGTCCACATGACGGCCTCGGGGACGGCCATTCCAGCCATGCCGACCCTGCACCCGGCCTATCTCCTGAGAACCCCGGCGCACAAGAAACTGGCGTGGCGGGATTTTCTTGAGGTGAAAGCGAAATTGCGGGCGCTGGGTTGATCTCCCAGGTAATTGAAATACATCTCCCACCGCCCTACTCATCCTATCATGACAACAGCGCAGACTTCCGCCGGCAGCCTCATCCGCGAATGGCGTACCCGCCGGCGCATGAGCCAGCTCGATCTCGCCACTGAAGCCGAGATCTCGCAGCGGCATCTGAGCTTCGTTGAAAGCGGCCGCGCGGCACCGTCGCGCGACATGGTGCTGCATCTGGCCGAGCAGTTGTCGATCCCGCTCAGGCAGCGCAACCAGCTGCTGCTGGCCGCGGGCTTTGCGCCGCGTTTCAGCGAACGACCGCTGACCGATGCCACGCTCGCGCCGGCGATGGCAGCCGTCGAGATCGTGCTCAAGGGGCACGAGCCCTTCCCGGCGCTTGCAGTCGACCGGCACTGGAATCTGGTTGCAGCCAATGCCGCCATCGGACCGTTCCTTGCCAATGTAGCCGAGGCTTCCCTAATGACGCGGCCGGTCAATGTGCTTCGGCTCAGCCTGCATCCGGGAGGCGTCGCGCCACGCATCGTCAATCTCGCGGAATGGCGCGCGCATCTGCTCGACCGGCTCAAACACCAGAACGACGCCAGCGGCGACCCGGTGCTGGTCGAGTTGGAGCGAGAGCTGCGGACCTACCCCTCCGGCCTGAAAAGCGGCCGGCCGGCGCCGGTCGAGCCGAACGCGATCGTGCATCCGCTGCGGCTTGCCCATGGCAACGCGGTGCTGTCGTTCATCAGCACCATCACCGTGTTCGGCACGCCGCTTGACGTGACGCTGTCGGAACTGGCGATCGAATCTTTTTTCCCCGCCGATGAACAGACGCGAACGGCGCTGGTGCGGTTGGCGAAAGAGCGGGCGCAGTCGTCCTGATTACCCCTGCGGTGGAGCGGCCTTGCGGGTGCGGGTGCGTTCGAGGCCGAGCTGGCGCTCGCGCCAGATGACGAAGATACCGGCCGCGACGACGATCACGCCGCCGACGAGCATATGAACGGTAGGAACGTCACCGAAGACCAGATAGCCGACGATGACACCCAGGATCATCGATGTGTATTCGAAGGGCGCCACGACCGAGGCCTCGGCATGGCGGTAGGCCGCCGTCATCAGGATCTGGGCAAGCCCGCCGCAAAAGCCTGATGCAATCAACAGACCGGCCTGCACCGGGGTCAGCGCCTGCCAGCCGAAGGGCAGCGTCATCAGCGCCATGACGCTTGCCGTCGCCGAGAACCACAGCACGATGGTCGCCGTTTTTTCCGTCTGGACGAGATTGCGCACCAGCAGGATGGCGTTGGCCGAAATCGCCGCGGCGACAAGGGCGGCGATGACGCCCAGCACTTCCTGGTCGCCGAGAGCGGCACCCGAGCGCAGCAGCGTCAGTTGCGGCCACGAGATGATCAGCACGCCGATCAGGCCGACCGCGACCGCGCTCCAGCGGTAGACGCGGATGGTTTCGCCGAGAAAGATCGAACTGAACACCACCACCAGTAGCGGCTGCGCGTAGTTCAGCGTGATAGCCTCCGGCAGTGGCAGCCGCGTCAGCGCGAAGAAGCCAAGCCCCATGGCGCAGACGCCGACAACGCCGCGCGCAATATGGTTGAACGGACGCTTCGTCGAAAAGGCGGTGCCGAGTTTGCCCCTGAAGGCGAGGAAGGCGATGATCGGAAAGATGGCGAAAAAAGAGCGGAAGAAGGCGATCTGCCCGACAGGCAGTGTGCCCGCGGCCTTGATGCAGGACGACATGCCGACAAAAACCGCCACCGACAGTATCTTGAGCGTGATCCCGGTGAGCGTGGAGTGCCCACCGGGATGATCATCAGGGCGTGCGGCAGCCGCTTCCACACCCGGCTTGGGCGTCACTTCGCTTCTGCTTCCCTGATGAAAGCGGCATCCTCGCGACGCGGCACGGTGGCGCCCATGCCGAACTTCGGTGTGACGACAGTCATGAATGCCTCGCGATGAAGATGATCGGGGAACGAGTGCCCGAAATAGACATTGCTGCAGTTTTGTCGAGAGGCCGTTTCGTGTAAAGAGCGCCGACTTCAAATTTCTTGGACCAGCGGACCCATCCGCCGCTGCGGGAATGAACAGGAAACCCCAGGGAATGCGCACCGATACCGGCCAGGTCTTCAGGCTCGAAGACTATCGCCCCAACGACTATCTCATCCCGCAAACCAGCCTGACGTTCCGTCTCTCGCCAGAAGCCACGCGCGTTACCGCCGTGCTTACGATCGAACGCCGCGACGGTGTAGCGGCGTCAGCGCCGCTGGTGCTGGACGGTGACGGGCTGACGCTTCTGCGTGTCGCCATCGACGGCCGCGACCTCGCGCCAGCGGATTTCCTGGCGACGCCGGATCTTTTGACGATCGTCAAGCCACTGGCGGCATCGCGCTTCCAACTGGTGCTCGAAACCGAGCTGGCGCCGGCGCGCAACGAAGCGCTGATGGGCCTCTATCGCTCCAGCAACGTCTATTGCACCCAATGCGAGGCCGAGGGTTTCCGCCGCATTACCTATTTCCTCGACCGTCCCGATATTCTGTCCGTCTACACGGTGCGCATCGAGGCGCCGCGGCACGAGGCGCCGCTGCTTCTGTCCAACGGCAATCCGGCGGGCAGCGGCGATCTTGACGAGGGCTGGCACTATGCGGTGTGGCACGACCCTTTCCCCAAGCCGTCCTATCTGTTCGCGCTGGTGGCGGGCGCTCTCGGCAAACTCGCCGACAGTTTCACCACCATGTCCGGCCGCGAGGTCGAGCTCGGCATCTATGTCGAGCCCGGCAAGGAGAAGCTTGCCGGCTACGCCATGGATGCGCTGAAGCGGTCGATGCGATGGGACGAGGAGGCGTTCGGTCGCGAATACGACCTCGACGTCTTCAACATCGTCGCCGTGTCCGATTTCAACATGGGCGCGATGGAGAACAAGGGCCTCAACATCTTCAACGACAAATATGTGCTAGCCGATGAGGAGACCGCGACGGACGCCGATTTCGCCAATATCGAGGCGATCATCGCGCATGAGTATTTCCACAATTGGACTGGCAACAGAATCACTTGCCGCGACTGGTTCCAGCTCTGCCTGAAGGAAGGGCTGACGGTTTTCCGTGATCATGAATTCTCCGCCGACCAGCGCTCACGGGCGGTGAAACGCATCGCTGAGGTGCGCACGCTGCGCGCGCATCAGTTTCCCGAGGACCAGGGACCACTCGCGCATCCGGTGCGGCCGCGCCGCTACCGCGAGATCAATAATTTCTACACGGCAACGGTCTACGAAAAGGGCTCCGAAGTGGTGCGCATGATCCGCACCATTGTCGGCGCGGAGACGTTCCGGGCTGGCATGGACCTCTATTTCGAGCGGCATGACGGCCACGCGGCGACGATCGAGGACTTCATCAAGGTGTTCGAGGACGTCTCCGGCCGCGACCTGTCGCAGTTTTCGCTGTGGTACCATCAGGCTGGCACGCCCAATCTGACGATCAGTTCGACGCACAGTCCGGCATCGGGCGAATTCACGCTCGAGATCGAGCAGTCGGTGCCGCCGACACCGTCGGAAAGCCGCAAGCGGCTGATGCATATTCCGCTGGCCTTCGGCCTGGTCGGCGTCGACGGCAAGCCGGTTGCCTATCGCGGTTTCGAAGGCGCCAGCGTCGAGAACGGCGTCATCCATATCCGCAAGCGCCGGCACATGGTGCGCTTTTCCGGCGTTGCCGAGCGCCCGTCGCTGTCGCTGAACCGCGGCTTCTCGGCGCCGGTGACGCTCTCGGTCGAACAGAAGGCCGACGACCAGTTCTTCCTGGCCGGCCATGACAGCGACGCCTTTTCGCGCTGGCAGGCGTTCAACACGCTTTTGACCGATGCGCTGATTGCAGCCTTCCGGCAGATCCTCGGCGGCGAGCAGCCCGGTTTCGCCGCGCGGCTGACCGGGCTTGCCGGCAAGATTGCCGGCGACGAGACGCTGGAGCCTGCCTACCGTGCGCTGGCGCTGGCGCTGCCCGGCGAGGCCGATATTGCCCGCGACCTAGGCAAGAACATTGACCCGGACGCCATCTTTGAGGGCCGCGAGGCGTTGGCGAGGGCGATCGCCGGAGCCAACCGGGAGATGTTTTCCGAACTCTACGATCGGCTGGTCGACACGGATGCATTCAGCCCGGACGCGGCCAGCGCCGGGCGGCGGGCGTTGCGCAACATCCTGCTCGACTATCTCTCACTGCTGCCGAAGGGTGCCGCGCTTGCCGCCTGGCATTTCCAGTCGGCGACCAACATGACGGACCGCGCCGCCGCGTTGACCGTGCTTGCGCTGCGCCACAGCGGTTCGCCCGAGGCGGTCAAGGCGCTGGCCGACTTTGAAGCGAAATACGCACGCGATGCGCTGGTGATGGACAAATGGTTCCAGATCCAGGCCAGCGTGCCGGGTCCGCGAACCGTCGAGGCGGTGCGCGTGCTGACCGGCCATCCGGCCTTCTCGATGGCCAATCCGAACCGGGTGCGCTCGCTCATCGGCACGTTTGCCAGCGCCAACCAGACCGGCTTCCATAGAGCTGACGGCGAAGGCTACCGGTTTTTCGCCGAGACGGTCCTGCAGGTCGAAAAGCGCAACCCGCAGGTGGCCGCCAGGCTGGCGACGGCGCTCAGATCATGGCGCTCGCTCGAACCTGGCCGGCAGGCCAAGGCAAGGGAAGCGCTGCTTTCGATCGCCAATGCCGAGAACCTGTCGGCTGATCTGCGGGACATCGTCGAGCGGACGCTGGCATAAGCTTGCCGCCCGGCTTTGGACCTGAAAGTCACTATTTTAGTCGATTTTTAATCTTTTTTCGCTGCGCCTCTGGACAAGGCGAATCACCTTTGATTCTTTACTGACGATTCGGAAGTGCGGCGTAGCCGGATCGTCAAGCGGCATAGGCAAAATCGGGGAGTGCCATTTATGGCGAAGGCGGACGCGTGGGGCGCGCCCGGAGGGACGGCTTTTGAGCGGCGTGAGGCGAGACGCGACGGTCTCGCCGGCAATGCGCGGTTCATCGCCGAACCCGCTTACCGGCGGCTGCTGGCGGCCGAGCCGTTTCTGCGTCGATCGATACCGGCCCTCATCATCATCTTCCTGATCGTCATCGCAGCCCTGCGCTTCCTGTCGCTGATGAACGATCGCGACGAAGTCGAGCGCGACGCCAGGGCGGTGCTGGCGCTGGCGGCAGGCCAGATGGCCAGCGCAATCTCGGCCGACCCCGATGCTGCGTCCGGAGCCGCCCAGGATCTCCTGGAAAACACCCGCCGCCAGGGCGCCATGGGCCGAAGCCACGTGCTTGCGATCACCGACGGCGCCTTCAAGATCATCGCCGTGTCGCCGCTGTTGACGGGCTGGCAGGGGCGCTCGCTCGACAGCCTCGTGCTTGGCGGCCAGCCGCTGTTCATGTTCGGTGATCGCGCAGGCGTGATGGAGGTCAGCATCGGCGGGCAGGACTGGTTCGCGGCGGTGAGCCTGGCAACCAACAGGAAGAATGCAGCGGCCGTGCTCGTGCCGCAGGGGGCGGTCTTCGACGCATGGCGCAAGACCGTCTCGCTCAATGTGACGCTGTTCGTGCTCACTGCCGGCGTGCTGATCATCATCCTCTATGCCTATTTCGGCCAGGCGGCGCGGGCGCAAGCCGCCGACCGCATCTATCTCGAAGCGCATCAGCGCATCGACATGGCGCTGGTGCGCGGCCGCTGCGGCCTGTGGGACTGGGACATGGTGCGCGGCAAGATGTACTGGTCGCGCTCGATGTATGACATGCTGGGCTACGAGCCCTGCAACACGATGCTGTCGTTCGGCGAGGTCGATGAGATCATCCACCCCGAGGACGGCGACCTGTTCGAGCTCGCCAATCGGATCGTCGGGCGCGAGATCGACCATATCGACCAGGTGTTCCGGATGCGCCATGCCGACGGACAATGGGTGTGGATGCGCGCAAGGGCGCAGGTCATCGATCCGGAGGCGCCGGAGATCCAGCTGATCGGCATCGCAGTCGACGTCACCGAGCAGCGACATCTGGCGCTGCGCTCGGAGGCCGCTGACCTGCGCCTCAGGACAGCCATCGAGAACATCAACGAATCCTTCGTGCTCTGGGATTCGGCCCAGCGGCTGATCATGTGCAATTCCAAATACCAGCAGGACAACGGCCTGTCGGATCGCGATGTCATGCCGGGCGCCCCGCGCGCCATTCTGGAAGATCGCATGCTGGCCTTCGCCTCGGAGCGGCGGCTTGCCAACACCAGCGGCGCGCAAGGCGGCGCGACCTTCGAGCGGCAGCTTGCAGACGGCCGCTGGCTGCAGGTCAATGAACTCAGGACCCGGGACGGCGGCATCGTCTCGGTCGGCTCCGACATCACCCAGATCAAGCTGCACCAGGAGAAGCTGGTCGACAGCGAGCGCCGGCTGATGGCGACGATCCATGATCTCAGTCTCGCCCGCAGGGCGGAGGAAGAGCGGTCGCGCGAACTGGTCGAGCTCAATCGCAAATACATGAAGGAAACCGAGCGCGCCGAGGCAGCGAACCGGGCCAAATCCGAATTCCTGGCCAACATGTCGCATGAATTGCGCACGCCGCTTAACGCCATCATCGGTTTTTCCGAGCTGATGGAACAGGGCCTGTTCGGGCCACTCGGTTCGTCGCGCTACGAGGAATATGCCACCGACATCAACGGCAGCGGCAAGTATCTGCTAGGCGTCATCAACGATATACTCGACATGTCCAAGATCGAGGCCGGTCAGTTCTCGATGGACCGGGAGGAGATCGATCTTTGCCCGCTGATCCGGGAGACGGTCCGCGTCGTCTCGCTGCAGGCGGCGGAAAAGTCGATCGCCGTCGAAACACGCATCCCCGATTCGCTGACGCTCTTCGCCGATCGCCGGGCGATCAAGCAGATCGTCATCAACCTCCTGTCGAATGCGGTGAAGTTCACCGGCCAGGGCGGCCGCATCGCGGTAAGAGCCCGCAACATGTCGGGCGCGCTGGTGCTGACGATCGAAGACAATGGCTGCGGCATCCCGAAAGAGGCGCTGAGCAAGCTCGGGCGACCGTTCGAACAGGTGCAGAATCAGTTTTCCAAGAGCCATACAGGCTCCGGCCTTGGCCTCGCCATCTCGCGCTCGCTGGCCGAGCTTCAGGGCGGCGCCTTGAAAATCCGCTCCACCGAAGGCGTCGGCACGATCGTGTCGGTGCGCATTCCTATCAAGAAGGCGGCGCAGGCGGTCAAGGCTGCGGCTTGAGATGAACCCGTGTCTCCGGCGGCTTGCGCCGCCGGAGCTATCGCGGATCTACTGCATGCTGCCGTTGCCGCCACCCCATTGACGGTGACCGCCCATGCGCCCGCCCTTCGGCAGTTCGTTCTTCTCGATCTTGCCGTCATTGTTGCGGTCGAGCATGGCAAAGTTCTTCTTCTCGCGGCCGGTGATGTCGTCGGTCGTCAGCATGCCGTCGCCCTTGGTGTCGTAGCGGGCGATGATGCGCTTGGCCATCTGCTCGAAGCGCTCCTTCTCCAAAGCGTCGGCGAGTTGGGCGACGGTCAGCTTGCCGCCATTGTCGGCGACCATCTTCTTCAGCCGTGCATTCATGACATCCGAGAACTGGTCGAATGTGATGGTGCCGTCCGAATCCTTCACCGCCTTGTTGAGGCGCAGCATCATGCCCTCGCGCATTTTTGCACCGGCATTGTTTTCGGCATAGGCGGTGGTGCCGACAGGGCCGGCGAGCGCCACGAAAGCGAGTGCGAGTTTGGTTGACTTTCTCATGGTCTTCTCCTGTTGCATCGTCACCCCCGATGCGATCCGAAACGGTCACCTGGCACCACGCCATCATGCCCGCTTCGCACGAAGCAAAAGGTCGAAATCCTTTCTGACCTTTTGCGACGTCTCCTTGAGGTGTGCTTCCAGCACACCGAAATCCGGCAGGTCGGTGACCGCCAGCAGCAGATCCGAAAGCCCCGGCGGTACGTCATCGCGTTCGAATGCACCGGTGAGGCAGAGCCTGATCATCTGGGTCAGCGCCAGATAAAGAACGTAGGCGTCGCAAAGCTCCCGCCTGACCTGGGTCTCAGCGAAATCCGGCGCCAGGCGCGACAGGATTTCGGCTGTCCCGGTGGCTCTGCGGCCGGCTTCGACCTGCCCGGCAATCACCGCAACCTGGGCAATGAATTCAAGATCGATGAGGCCGCCCGAGACCAGCTTGATGTCCCAGAGGTCGCGCGGCGGCTTCTCCTTTTCGATCATCGCGCGCATCTCGAATGCCTCGGCCATCACCTTGGCGGCATCGCGCGGCAGGGCAAGCACTGCCGTCACTTCCGTCTCGACCTCCGTGCATAGCGCCTGATCGCCGCCGATCGCACGGGCCCTGGCCAGCGCCATGTGTTCCCAGGTCCAGGCATCCTGGCGCTGATACTTTTTGAAGGCGTCGACATGGGTGGCCACCGGCCCTTTGTTGCCGGAGGGGCGCAGGCGAAGGTCGAGCTCGTAGAGAACCCCCTCGGCCGTCGGTGCCGACACGGCCGATATCAGCCGCTGCGTCATCCTGGAGTAGTAGTGGGAAGGCGCCAGCGGTTTGTCGCCATCGGACTCTTCGGCGTCGGCGTCGTGATCGTAGAGCAGGATGAGGTCGACATCGGAGCCGGCCGTCAATTCGCGGCTGCCGAGCTTGCCCATGCCGAGCAGCGCAACGGTGCCGCCGGCTATGCGGCCATGACGCAGTGCAAACTCGGCGATCACCGCCTGCAAGGCCGCATCAATGGTGAGATCGGCGAGATCGGAAAAGGCGCGGCCGGCGCGGGCCGGGTCGATCGAACCGGCCAGCAGCCGCACCCCGATCAGGAATTTCTGTTCCGACGCAAAGATGCGCAAACGGTCGAGCACATCCTCGTAGGCCCGGTCACCTTCGATAAAGGCGGCCAGACGCGCCGACAGATAGGCGCGATCCGGCAATTCGGTCAGCAGAGCCGGATCGAGCAGACCGTCGAAGACATGCGGCCGCCGCGTGATGATCGCGGCCAGCCGGGGTGCCGCGCCCATGATCGTCGCCATCAATTTGAGCAGAGCGGGATTGGATTGGAGCAGCGAGAACAGCTGGATGCCGGCAGGCAGGCCGGCGAGAAACTCGTCGAAGCGGATTACTGCCTCGTCGGCCCGGCGCGTCTGGCCGAATGCCTTGAGCAGAGCCGGCGCCAGTTCCGTCAGCCGCTCGCGAGCCTCGGCCGACTGGGTCACGCGATATCGGCCGAAATGCCAGCCGCGAATGACGCGGCAAATGTCGCTCGGCCGCTGGAAGCCGAGGCCGCTCAAGGTCTGCAGCGTGTCGGGATCGTCGACATCGCCGGTAAAGACCAGATTGCCGACGCCGGCCGAAAGCTCGGGCGCGGTTTCGAACAGTGCGGCGTAGTGGCGTTCGACCTGATGCAGCGCGGCACGGAACGCCTCGGAAAAACCTGCCGCATCGGCAAAGCCCAGCATGCGGGCAATGCGTTCCAGCCCCTCGTCGTCTTCCGGCAGCGTATGGGTCTGCTCGTCGGCGACCATCTGGATGGCATGCTCGACACGACGCAGGAACCAATATTGCCTGGCGAGCGTGTCGCGGGCGTCGGCCGTGATCCAGCCGCGCGCCGCAAGCTGGCCGAGCATCGGCACGGTCTCGCGGCCGCGCAGATCGGGGAAGCGGCCGCCGGCGATGAGCTGCTGCGTCTGGGCGAAGAATTCGATCTCGCGAATGCCGCCGCGGCCGAGCTTGACGTTGTGGCCTTTAACCGCGATCTCGCCATGGCCCTTGTGGGCGTGGATCTGCCGCTTGATCGAATGGACGTCGGCGATCGCCGCATAGTCCATGTATTTGCGCCAGACATAGGGCTGCAATTCCCTTAGGAACGCGTCGCCCGCCGCGATATCGCCGGCCACCGGGCGCGCCTTGATCATGGCGGCGCGTTCCCAGTTCTGGCCGCGCGCCTCGTAGTAGCGAAGTGCTGCGTCGACCGGGATCGCCAGCGGCGTCGAACCGGGGTCGGGGCGCAGCCTGAGGTCGGTGCGGAAGACATAGCCGTGCTCGGTGCGGTCCTGAAGGATGCGGACAAGCCGGCGGGTCAGACGCGAAAACAGCTCCGTCGCATCGAGCGGATCGGTGACGGCGGGTGCCTCCGGGTCGAAGAAGACGACGAGGTCGATGTCGGACGAGAAGTTCAATTCATGCGCGCCGAGCTTGCCCATGCCGAGCAGGATCCAGCCCGATTGCCGCGAAGGATGTTCCGGATGGGGCAATTTGAGCTTGCCTTGCTCATGCGCATCGCGAAGCAGGAAATCGACGGCAGCGCGGGTGCAGGCGTCGGCAAGATCGCTCAACCGCCGCACTGTGACAGCGGTCTCGGCTTCGCCTGCAAGATCGGCGAGCGCGATCAGGACATGCGCTTCCGCCTTCCATTGCCGCAGCTCCATCATCAGGCCGCTTTCGGTCACGGCTTCTGTGCGCGCGGCCTTGTCGATGGCGGCGCCGATCGATGCCAGCCGCGCCTCGACCGTTTCATCGAAAAGCTTATCGAGAATCCCGGGACGCCGGCGCGCCGCATCGCGCAGGAACGGCGACAGGTCGAATACGGCAGATAGGAAATCCTGGACGGCGCCCGTTCCGGCGAGGAATTTCGCCAGCCTGGCAAACTCCTCTTCCTGCGCGACTGAAGCGATCTCCGACAATTCCCGCCTGGCGCGGCTTGGATCCAGCGGGACAAGCTTGGCCGCCGGCTGCAAAAGCCAGTTGGTCCCGACCCGTTTCGCAGCCGCCCTCGCCGCCATCAGTGCTCCTCCCGTCCGGGAAAACTCATGACGACCGACAATCCGGGATTTGCCGGCAGAAGATCAAGCCGTCCGTTGTGGAACGTCATGACTGCCTTGGCGAGGCTGAGGCCAAGACCGGACCCGGGCTGCGAGCGGCTTTTTTCCAGCCGCACGAAACGTTCGGTCACCCGTGCGCGGTCGGCATCGTCGGGAATGCCCTGGCCATTGTCGGAGACGGTAAGCCTGATTTCGCCGCCAACCCGTTCCAATGTCACGCGCACGCCGGGCTTGCCGGTCGAATCGGTCGAATATTTGATCGCATTGTCGACGATGTTCGACAGCGCCTGGCCGATCAGCTCGCGATTGCCGTCGACGGCAAAACTGCCTTCGACCGAACTCTCCAGCGTCACGCCAGCTTCTTCCGCCACCGGCTCGTAGAGCTCGACGACATCGCGCACGGCAGCCGCCAGGTCGACCCGGCTGGTGCTTTCCGAGGAATAGCCTGCCTCCAGCCTGGAGATCATCAGGATGGCGTTGAAGGTCTTTATCAGCTGGTCGGACTCGGTAATGGTCCCTTCCAGCGCCTGCCGGTAGTCGGTTGTCCTGTGCTTGCCGGAAAGCGTTGCCTCGGCGCGGTTGCGCAGCCGGGTCAGCGGCGTCTTCAGATCGTGGGCGATGTTGTCGGAGACCTGCTTCAGACCCTCGTTGAGCGTGGCGATCCTGGCCAGCATGGAATTGAGATTTTCGGAGAGCCGGTCGAACTCGTCGCCGGCGCCGGTAACCGGCAGCCGGCCGGAAAGATCGCCGCCCATGATGCGGCGGCTCGCCTCCGACACACTGTCGATGCGCTTCAGCGCCGTGCGGCCGACAAAGAACCAGATCAGCAGCCCGCCAAGCCCCATCATGCCCAGCGCCAGCATCAGGGCGCGGCGGATGACGGCGCGAAAGCGCTCCGGCTCGCCGAGGTCGCGGCCGACGAGCATGATCATCTGGTTGGGCAGACGCAGCACCAGCGCAATGGCGTTGTGGCCCTTCTCGCCCTGCGCCTGCACTTCGTTTTCGCCGGACTGCGTCTCGTTCTGGTCGGAGACCGGGTTGCGCTGCCGTTCAAGCTCGCCCTCGCCGAAGCGCCGATAGGAGAACGGTTCCTTCGTCCAGCCTTCGGTCTCGATCACACCCGGCTCCAGGCTCTGCACATTGCCGGTCAGGATCTGGCCGTTGGTGTCGGCGATCAGGTAGAGGTTGGCGCCTGGCTGGCGCGATCGGGCCTCGACCACGCGCACCAGCACCGGCAGCCCGCCGCGCTGGTAGGCCCGGGCAAGGCCTAGCACTTCGTCGTTGATGGTGTCTTGCGTCTGCGCCGTCAGCATGCGCGCCGACAGCGAGGTCATGTAGAAGACGAGCAGAACGGCGCAAAGCGCGAAAAGCAGGAGATAAAGCGCCGAAAGCCGCGCCGCCGTCGTCTTCATGATGGCCGGCAGGGACAGTGCCATAAGGCCCTACCCGCTCTTCAGCATATAGCCGGCGCCGCGAACCGTATGCAGGATCGGCTTGTCGAAGCCCTTCTCGATCTTGCCGCGCAACCGCGAGACATGGACGTCGATGACATTGGTCTGCGGATCGAAATGATAGTCCCAGACATTTTCGAGCAGCATGGTGCGCGTCACCACCTGGCCGGCATGGCGCATCAGATATTCGAGCAGGCGGAATTCGCGCGGCTGCAGCGTGATCTCGCGCGACGCGCGCCGGACCGAATGGGACAGCCTGTCGAGTTCGAGATCGCCGACCCGGTAGACGGTTTCGGTCTCCCTGGAACTGGCGCGACGGTTCAGCACTTCGACACGGGCGAGCAGTTCGGAAAAGGCGTAGGGTTTGGTCAGATAATCGTCGCTGCCGGCGCGCAGACCGGTGACGCGGTCTTCGACCTCGCCGAGCGCCGACAGGATCAGCACCGGCGTCGTGTTGCCCCTGGAGCGCAGCCCGGCGATGACCGACAGGCCGTCGCGGCGCGGCATCATGCGATCGATGACCATAACGTCATAGTCGCCGGCATCGGCAAGAGCAAAGCCGGTTTCGCCGTCACCCGCGACATGCGCGGTGTGTCCGGCCTCGGCAAAGGCCTTCTGGAGGTAATCGGCGGCCTCGCGATCATCTTCTATGACAAGAATCTTCATAGAGCCGTTATACGCGATTTCGCTGGAAGATTGAGTGGCCGGCATAAGCGTCGTGGCCTTCACCTTGGCGTATCGAAAACGAACCGATTCAAGGATACGCGATAAGTCTTTGTTTTTGCATATTGGCGCCAAGCGCGCAGCACCCTCGGGTCAAGTCCGAGGCCAAGCTTTTTGGCGATATCGGAGCGACAGGCTTCTTGTCTGAACATGTCGTTGGCCCAAAACCGCTGCACAACCTCGGGTCTAGCCGTGGCCAAGCTTTTGGGCGACATGCTTCGTCGTCTGGAGCACGTCTTTATCCCAAACCGCTGCACACTTCTGGGCGACATGCCCGGGATTACGCGGCAGCGGGCGATGGGAGCCCGCTGCCGCTGGAGCAATACACGATGACTGACTAACGTGTTCTGGCTCCGTGCTTTCCCCTGCGGCGGCTCGGGGGTGTTTGAAGCCACCGCATTGGAAAAGTGTCATCAGCCCTTGGCGACAGGCAGCGCGACAAAGCGATTGGTGTCGTCGCGGGTGATCTGCATCAGCACCGCCTTGCGACCGGACTTCACCGCATCGGCCATCGCCTTGGCGACGTCGGCGGTGCCGTTCACCTCCATTGAATTGACCGAGGTGATGACGTCGCCGGGCTGGATGCCGCGATCCGCGGCAGCGCTGTCCGGGTCGACATCGGTCACGACAAGGCCGTTGCCATTGTCCGACTTGGTGACGGTGAGGCCAAGATCAGCCAGCGTGTCGGGCTTTGCCGGAGCGGCGGGCTGCTGCTGATCGGCCGAGGCCTGCTTGTCGCTCGAGGGCAGTTTGCCGAGGTCGACCTTGAGCGTCTCGCTCTTGCCATCGCGCCAGACCGTGACGTCAACCGACTTGCCGGGCGAATAGGCCCCGATGAGACGAGCCAGTTCCTTCGGCGAAGCGACATCCTTGCCATCGACCTGCGTGATGACATCGCCTGACGTGATGCCGGCCTTCTTGCCGGGGCCATCGTCCTGGGCGCTGGAAACGAGCGCCCCCTTCTCGGACTTCAGGCCGAGCGATTCAGCAATGTCCGTCGTGACCGGCTGGATCTCGACGCCGAGCCAGCCGCGCTGGACTGAGCCGTTCTTCATCAGGTCCTGCACGACCTGCTTGGCGGTCGAGGCGGGAATGTCGAAGGCGATGCCGACGCTGCCGCCGGAGGGCGAGAAGATCGCGGTGTTGATGCCGACGACCTGGCCGTTGAGGTTGAAGGTCGGACCGCCGGAATTGCCGCGGTTGACCGAGGCGTCGATCTGAATGAAATCGTCATAGGGGCCGGCGCCGATATCGCGGCCACGGGCCGAGACGATGCCGGCGGTGACCGTGCCTCCGAGGCCGAACGGATTGCCGACCGCCACGACCCAGTCGCCGACGCGAACCTTGGAATCATCGGCGAAGTCGACATAGGTGAACTTGCCGACGCCATCGACCTTGAGCACGGCGAGATCGGTGCGCGGGTCGGTGCCGATCAGCTTGGCGTCGAGTTCCTTGCCGTCATTCATCACCACGGTAAAGGCCGAGCCTTCCTCGACGACATGGTTGTTGGTGACGAGATAGCCGTCATCGGAGATGAAGAAGCCGGAGCCTTGCGCCACCGGCCGCGGCTGGTCGTTGTTGTGGTCGCGACGCCCGAAACGGCGACGATCCTGATCCTGGCCATTCTGGTCGCCAAAGCCACGGAATTCCTTGAAGAAGCGGCGCAGTTGCGGATTGTCGGGAAGATTGTTGAGGCCGTCCGGATCGTCGGACTGGTCGGAGCCGTCATCGGCCGCCGGCTCGATCTTGGCCTTGACCTTGACGCTGACGACGGCGGGAGAAACGCGCTCGACAATATCGGCGAAGCCGGGCACCTGTGGTGCCTCGACACGCACGGCCTCGGCCAGGACCGGCGCTGTCCCGGTGGCGACGGCGGCGAAGCCGATCGCGCCGGCAATGGCGACAGAAGCGGCGGCGGCCATCAGACGCTTGCGGGTGCGGGGATATGAATTGGGGGCAATATTCATGGTTCTCGTATCCTCTTTGAAGGGATGCGCTCTGGTGAGCATCCTCAGGCAAGGAGAAATAGAGGGGCGCACATTACGGCGCCATTTCCAGTACATGAAACTTTCGTAATGTACCGGCGACAAGGGCACACAAATTTCTTGGTCACGCCCGCCTGCTGCCCTATGCTGTACACAATTCAGCACAAGGCTTTCACCATGACAGCAAGCACCACAATGACAATTCGGGTTTCGTCCGAGACCAAGCTGAAGCTTGAACGGATCGCCGCCGACACAAGGCGCAGCAAATCCTTCCTCGCGGCCGAGGCCGTATCGGCTTATGTCGATCGCGAGCTCGAGATCATCGAAGGCGTCAAACGCGGCGTGGCTGACGCGGTGGCGGGCCATGTCGTGCCCCACGACGAAGCCATGGCGGAAATCGACGCCATAATCGAAGCGGCGGAAGCCAGGCGCGCAGGCAAGACGTGAAGCGGTTTGTCACCTGGTCGCGAGAAGCGCTGGATGACATCAAACCGCAGGTCGCCTTTATCGCGCGGGACAATCCTGCCGCCGCCAGACGCCTCGCTGATCGCATTCGCGAAGCGGGCCAGCAACTTGGTGACATGGCGACTGGCCGGCCTGGCCGGGTAACAGGCACCTATGAGCGGCCCATCAGCCGCCTGCCCTACATTATTGCCTATCAACTGGGGCCGATCGCGAGCCGTGAGAGCGTCGTTATCTTGCACGTCATTCACACGTCGCGGGACTGGCCGCCGGAGGAATGGCCGAATTAGTCAGCCAGCATCTTGTCCAGCGCCGCCTGTTCCTCGGGAGACAGTGCAGCGGTTGCCGTCGAACGGCGCGACCGGGCGGTCAGCACGATGAAGAACCCGCCGGCCAGGAGCAGAAGGATCGGCGTACCCCACAACAACGCATTACGCAGGCTGAAGCGCGGCTTCAAAAGCACGAACTCGCCGTAGCGCGAAACGATATAGTCCATCACCTGCTGGTCGCTGTCGCCGGCGACCAGCCGCTGGCGCACCAGGATACGCAGGTCGCGGGCAAGGTCGGCATCGGATTCGTCGATCGACTGGTTCTGGCAGACCATGCAGCGCAGCCCCTCGGATAGGGCGCGCGCCCTCGCCTCGAGCGCCGGATCGGGCAGCACCTCGTCGGGCTTCACCGCGAAGGCGGCGCCAGCGAACAACAGCGACAAGAGCAACACCAGCGCGGCGAGCGAAAACCTGGTCATGGCAGGCTCGCGGCAGGCACGGCGCCTGTCGCCTTGCGACGCCGGGACGGCGCACCGACGCGCAGGCGCCGGTCCATGAGCGACATCGCGGCGCCCGCCATCATCACCAGGCCGCCACCCCAGATCAGCGTCACCAGCGGCTTCCACCACAGACGCACCACGACCGAGCCGTCGGTCGCCTGGTCGCCAAGCGAGAGGTAGAGCTGGCTGAACCCAATCGTCTTGATGCCGGACTCGGTCGTCGTCATCTGGCGCACGGGATAGAGGCGCTTTGCCGAGGTGATTTCGCTGGTGGAGCTTCCGTCGGCGCCAAGCAGGGCGAAGCGGCCACGGTCCTCGCTGTAGTTAGGCCCTTGAGACGGATAGAGCCCCTCGAAACGCAGCGTTTGGCCGGACAACTCGACGGTCTCGCCAACACGGATCGACAGGATCTTTTCGGTGCCGAAGCAGAGCGTGCCGACGATGCCGAGCGTCGTCAGTCCGAGGCCGAAATGAGCGAGCGCGGTGCCGAAGACCGAGCGCGGCAGGCCGACCAGGCGGCTGAGCATGACGTCGGGCGCAACTGTACCGAAACCGGATTTGACGGCAAGGTCGGTGAGCGCGCCGCAGATCAGCCAGAAGGCCAGCCCGACGCCGAGGGCAGCGAAAGCCGATGCGCCGTCGATGAACAAAGCCGTCACCAGCACGGCCAGAAGCGCCGCCGCGAACGCGGCCATCAGGCGCTGGGCCACCGCAAGCAAGTCACCGCGCTTCCAGGCCAGCAGCGGACCGAATGGAACCACGACCAGAAGCGGCACCATCAGCGGGCCGAATGTCAGGTTGAAGAACGGCGCGCCGACCGAGATCTTGTCGCCGGTAATGGCTTCGAGAGCGAGCGGATAGAGTGTGCCGATCAGCACGGTGGCGGTGGCGGTGGTCAGGAACAGATTGTTGAGGATCAGCGCGCCTTCGCGCGAGATCGGATGGAAGAGACCGCCGGCCGTCAGCCGCGAAGCGCGCAAGGCAAACAGCGCCAGCGAGCCGCCGATGAACAGCGTCAGCATGCTGAGGATGAAGACACCGCGGGTCGGGTCGGTGGCGAAGGCATGCACCGAGGTCAGCACGCCGGATCGCACCAGGAAGGTGCCGAGCAGCGACAGCGAGAAGGTCAGGATCGCCAGCAGCAGCGTCCAGATCTTCAGCGCGGAGCGCTTCTCCATGACGATCGCCGAATGCAAGAGCGCCGTGCCCGCCAGCCACGGCATAAAGGAGGCATTCTCGACCGGATCCCAGAACCAGAAGCCGCCCCAGCCGAGCTCGTAATAGGCCCAGTAGGAGCCCATGGCGATGCCGCCGGTCAGGAACATCCAGGCGACCAGCGCCCATGGCCGCACCCAGCGCGCCCATGACGCGTCGATGCGGCCCTCGATGAGGGCGGCGACCGAGAAGGAAAAGCAGATGGAGAAACCGACATAACCGAGATAGAGCAGCGGCGGATGGATGGCGAGGCCGAGATCCTGGAGGATCGGGTTGAGATCGCGGCCCTCGATGGGTGCTGGATTCATCCTGATGAACGGATTGGACGTGGTCAGGATGAACAGGAAGAAGGTGGCGCCGATCGCACCCTGCACGGCCAGCACATTGGCCCGCAGCGTCGCCGGAAGATTGCCGCCGAAGACGGCGACGAGCGCCCCGAAGAAGGTCAGGATCAGCACCCAGAGCAGCATCGAGCCTTCGTGATTGCCCCAGGTTCCGGTGATCTTGTAGATCAGCGGCTGCAGCGAATGCGAGTTCTCCCAGACGTTCGCCACCGAAAAATCGGAGCTTGCATAGGCTGTCGCAAGTGTTGCGAAGGAGAGCACGGTGAGGGCAAAGCCGATCACCGCGACGGGGCCGCCGACAGCCATCATCCTCGAGTTGCCGGTGCGCGCGCCAAACAGCGGCACCAGCGCCTGCACCAGGGCCAGCGCAAAGGCCAGAACCAAGGCGAAATGTCCGGTTTCAACCATCGCAGCACCTTCCTGGTTTTGTCGCAGTTTCTCGCCGCAAAACCGCAGGACACTTTTGCGGAACCTGCTTACTCACTCTTGCTCTCCTGCCACACACCCTTGGCCTTGAGGCCGTCGGCCACCTCCTTGGGCATGTAGTTCTCGTCGTGCTTGGCCAGCACGCTGTCGGCGACAAAGACGCCGTCCGGGCCAAAGGCGCCTTCGGTGATGACGCCCTGCTCCTCGCGGAAAAGGTCGGGCAGGATACCCGTATACATGACCTTGACGGACTTTTGCGTGTCGGTCACCGAAAACCCGACGGTGGCGCCCTGCCCGCGCTGGATGGTGCCTTTTTCAACCAGACCGCCCAGCCTGATACGCTGGCCAGGCTGCACGCTGGTAGTGGTCAGATCGGCGGGCATGTAGAAATAGGAGGCCTTCTGACCGAGTGCATAGAAGGTCAGCCCCGTGGCCGCGCCGAGAAAGGCCAGGCCAGCGACGATCACCGACAGTCTCTTCTGCTTGCGCGTCATCGTCTACTCCGTCGCCGTCAGGCCAAGCGAGGCGGCAAAGGCGGTGAATTTCCTGGCTTCCTCACTGTCGGGACCAAAGACGGCGATACCGCGACCCAGCGCATCGCGCGCCTGGTCGGCTTTGCCCAGCACGACATAGGAACGAACGAGTTGCATCCATCCTTCCGCGTTGCGCGGATTTTGCCGCAGTTTCTCGTCGAGGCCCGCCACCATGGTTTCGATCATCGCTTGCCTGTCCTGCGGCGACATCGACGATGCGGCGTCGACATCTCCGGCATCAGGCCCTTTCGCGGGCTCGCCCGCGGCGACGTTCCGCTTGGTGGATTCGGCCAGCGCCTGCTCGACAGCATCGCGCCATGGCGAATCTTGCGGCAACGTGCCGAGCATTTTCTGCCAGGCCGCCGTCGCTTCCGGGACGCGGCCTTCCTGCGCCAGGCCCATGGCAAGGTAGAAGCTCGCCTTTGGATTGGCCGGGTCGAGCTTCAACGCCGCGTCGAATGCGTCTTGCGCCTCGGCCGAAACGGTGCCGCCGGCGGCATTGGCGATCGCCTCGCCGAGTCCAGCCTGGCGAGCAGGGCTGTCGCCATCGAGGCGAATGGCGTTGCGGTAGGCGGCGACCGCGTCGGAGAAACGCTGCATGCGTAGATAGACCGGCGCCAGCACGTCCCAGCCCTTGCCATCGGAGGGGTTGGCGGCAAGATGGGCCTCGGCGCGCGCCACCAGTTCGTCCACCGAGCTGTCGGCGGGATTCTTGGCCAGCCGCGCGCTGAGCGGCTGTGACGGCAGATCGGGTGAGCCGAGCTCGCTGTAGAAACCCCAACTGATCAGCGGAACCGCGAGAACCGCAGCCGTCGCGACAAGCCGCGCCGTGGTCGACGGCCCGGCTGCCCTGGCGGCCGGACCCGCATTGTCCAGGTGAAGGATGCGGCGGGCGATTTCGGCGCGCGCCTCCTCGGCCTCGGCCGGCTGGATCAGGCCGCGCGCCGCGTCACGGTCGAGTTCGGACAGTTGGTCGCGATAGACTTCAAGGTCGTGGGCGCCGGCAGCGGACGGGCTCTTCGAACCGCCGGCCAGCGGCAGCAGCACCGCCAGGCTTGCGCCCAGCGTGAGAATGGCGGCTATGACACAGAACAGCATGGTTCTTCCAATAGCGGCATAGCCTTGCGCTGCCAACACGGGCGTACTGCGACGCTTTGACGGCCGGCGCGCCCGCATGTCCTTGATCGTATCAACCGGACCAGATCGATATGGACCGGAGCAGTCGAGCCTTGGTCCTTATTTTCATGCATGTCGTTGTCCCAAAACCGCTGCGCACTTTTGGGCGATATGCATCAGGTCAGCGGCGTCCAGCTACCGTCGGCGTTGCGGCAAGCGGTGCCGCGCGCGGTGGCGCCGGCGGTGCCGGTAAACACCGTATGGGTGTATTGCCGGCAATCCTGCGAACCGACGCGATAGGGCTGAGCGGCGGCGACCTCGCCGGAATGCGCCGAGCGATCGCTTTTCCACGCCACCTTCTGGCCGCTCGCCGTATATTCAAGCGCCTTGTATTCCGCCTCGAGCGCCCTGCGCTTTTCGGCATCGCTCAGGCCGGCACCGATCGATCCGTCGACGAGGCCGCCACCCATGGCGGAAATGATCGTCGTAGTCGCCTTGCCGCCGCTTGGCGGCAGAGAGGCCGGCTCCGGCGTAACTGTTGCGTCCGGGCCCTTGCCCAACGTCGTACAGCCGGAAACGGCCAGCAGTGCGGAAACGAGCGCGACGCGAATCTTCATGCCAACAACCGGTTTTCTCGAGTTAGAGCTGGGGTCGCGCCTGCGGGGAAGTCGGCGTGGGCCCTAGTGTTGATGTTTGTCGGAAATTTGGCCATGGCCGACTGCTCGCAAAAAGCCTTTTCGGGATCATGGTCTAGAGCCCGATCATCCCGATAGATCGGGATGGGGCTCCAGCTTCTTGTTTGACCATGATCTTATCCGAAAACCGGTTTCCACTTTTCGGGATCATGGTCTAGTGCAGGCTCCGCAATCGAACCACCGCCTTCAATCCGCCCATGCCAGACCGCTCCAGGGCCAGAGCGCCTCCATATTCGTTGACGAGGTCGGCGACAATGGCAAGTCCTAGCCCTGTTCCTGGCTTTGTCTCGTCGAGGCGCCGTCCGCGCTTCAACGCCTCGCGCGCCTTGTCCTCGGGAATGCCCGGCCCGTCATCCTCGATGCTGATCTCAAACAGACTGGCGTCCTTGCCGGCGCCATCCTTGCCGGAGATTGGCAAGACCGACACGGCGACGGCACTTTTTGCCCATTTCATCGCATTGTCGAGAAGATTGCCGAGCAATTCCTCCAGATCCTCTCTTTCGCCGGCAAAGATAATATCGGTTGCCGGCAGTGAAAGCGAGAGATTGGTCTGCGGGTTCAGTTTTTGCAGCACGCGGACAATGCGCTGGACCAGCGGCGCCACCGGCGTGCGGTAGACGACGCTGTCGCGTTGCGCTGCAACGCGGGCACGTTGCAAATAGTGATCGACCTGCGTCTGCATGGAAGCGGCCTGCTCGGCAATGAGCTGGCCCTTGGCGCCGCCAAGCGCCCGCCCCTCGTTGATGAGCACCGCCAGCGGCGTCTTCAGCGAATGGGCGAGGTTGCCGACCTGCGTACGCGAGCGCTCGACGATCCGCTTGTTGTTCTCGATGAGCGCATTGGTCTCGTTGGCAAGCGGTTCGATCTCGGCCGGGAAGCGGCCGTCGAGCCTTTGCGCCGTTCCCTCGCGCACCATGGCAAGCGCGTTGCGGACCCGGCGCAACGGCTGCAGGCCGAGCAGGATGGCGATCGCGTTGATGGCGATCATGCCGACGCCGAACAAGGAAAGATAGGTCAAAAGGCGGCGCTGGAAGGTGGCGATCTCCTGGTCGAGTTCGGTCTGGTTGCCCATGACGCGGAAGCGCGCGGCGCGGTTTTTCGCGTCGAGAACGAACTCGCTCTCGAACACTTCCAATTCCTCGCCATTGATGCCTTCGGTGGCATAGCTGCGCTGGAAGCTGGAATTGAAGGGAGCTTCGGCGACGCTCGGCGACGGGATCGTCTTCGTCATCGAGGAAGAATGAAGATCACCGCGCGCACCTTCCGAGGCGGGCTCCACCGACCAGTACCAGCCTGAATTCGGCTCCGAGAATCGCAAGTCGCCAAGATCGGGGGCGCCGGTCAGCGAACCGCCTTCGGACACGCCGACCGAACCGATCAGATTGAACAGATGCGCCGAAAGCAGGCTGTCGAAGCCGCGCTCGCTCGCCTGGCGATAGAGCGTGGTGATGAGGGTGAAGATGACGATCAGGGTGAGGATCGCCCAGACCGTGGAAAAGGCGATCACCCGGAACGCCAGCGAGCGCGGCCAGAACCGCAGCGAAAGCGCCGACCTTATGGTTTGCTTGGTAGGCAGCGGTTCCGCCTTACGCCTCCGGCTCGCGCATGCGGTAGCCCATGCCGCGAACGGTTTCGATCATGTCGATGCCCATCTTCTTGCGAAGCCGCCCGACAAAGACCTCGATTGTGTTGGAATCGCGGTCGAAATCCTGATCGTAGAGATGCTCGACCAGTTCGGTGCGGGACACGACCTCGCCCATATGGTGCATCAGATAGGCAAGCAGGCGGAATTCGTGCGACGTCAGCTTCAGCGGCAGGCCGTCGACATCGGCCTTGGACGCCTTGGTGTCGAGACGCAGCGGCCCGCATGTCAGTTCCGACGAGGCATGGCCGGCCGCACGCCGGATCAAGGCCCGGACCCTGGCCAGCACTTCCTCGATGTGGAACGGCTTGGTGACATAGTCGTCGGCGCCGGCATCGATGCCGGACACCTTGTCGCTCCAGCGGTCGCGCGCCGTCAGGATCAGGACCGGCATCTTGCGGCCGCCGCGGCGCCAGCGCTCGACCACGCTGATGCCGTCCATCTGCGGCAGCCCGATGTCGAGGACCACCGCGTCATAGGGCTCGGTGTCGCCGAGGAAATGCCCCTCCTCGCCGTCGAAAGCCTTGTCGACGACATAGCCGGCATCAACCAATGCGTCCGATATCTGCCGGTTGAGATCCTTGTCATCTTCGACGACGAGTACGCGCATGCGGGTAACGATACCTGTTGAAGCGTTGGCCTGTTGACGGTCGGGTGTCAGATATAGGCCGATTCCAGCGGCCTGGGAAACGGAGGCCTTTAGAATGAACGATCGGGTCAGTTCAGCGGAACGACGATTTCGGAGCGGCGCGGACGCTGCCCGTCCTTGCCGGGGACCAGCACGACAATGACGCAGACTGCCTGGCCACCGCGCGTCGACTGCGAGGCCTTGGCCAGCGTGCCGCCATTCTGCTCGGCAACCTGCTGGCCGATCGCGTAGCAATCGGTGGCGGCGAGCACCATCGGTGAAGCCTGCTCGGGCATGGCGACCGGCAGCGCCGTCGCCTGCGACGCGAACAGACCGGCCGCTGTCAGCGCCAGTATCGCGGTTTTGAGGTGGGAGCGAAGCGTTTTCATGGTCGGCGTTGTAACGCATCGGTGCTGAACGTGAAATGAACGGTGGACGCCCGAAAAACCATGCCCGCAACACCCCTGAAACGCGAGACAACCGACTTGAGACTTCGCCGCCCAACCCAGTCAGCTAAGTCCAGTCTAGACTCCGTTTCACCGATATTGAAAGTGCCTCAGGCGTTTTCCTGCGTGATGGCGCGAAAGCGCAGCAGTCCATGATGAACCGCCAAGTCCTCGTCATAGCGGGCCTCGGCGAATTCCAGCGACAGTCGTGTTTGGCCATGCGGGCCAATGGCCAGCGCGGCGTCCGAGAGGCGCGCCTTTATGCTGTCCATGATGAGACGTGTTTCTTCTTCGCCATACGCTTTCGACCAGACATGCAGCGTGACAAGCTGATCGGCGTCATTGTCGGCGCCGGTGTCCAAATCAAAAGCGCTGGTCCGACCGCAGGTCACGTAAGGAAAGGCGGCGTCGTCGGTTGTCCGCTCAAGCAGGCCGGCGCCACCCAGCAGCGCCGACAGCGTCGCATCGCTTTTCAACCTCAGAAACAAGGCTTGCAGCAAATCGCCAGGCGCCGTCATTCGTAGTCCCTTTCGCCCGTCGCGCTTGGACAAGCCTTACGCCATCAACTTCCTGCTTCCAGGCTAACTGCGTTGAGGTTCGCGCGCCAGATCGCCCGACCACCATATCGCCATCCCTGGTGCGCTCGGGACGCCCTTTGTAGCGGTCGCCTGTTTTTATTTGGCATGCAAGGAGTTTGAAGAAGCGTGCTATGGAAGTGCTTGGTCTCTTCGGACATTGAGGTCGTTTTCGTGCGCGAACCATCGCTGCTGCCTGTTTTTGGAAAGCTTGGGATCAAGCCATCGGTTCCGATTTCAGCGAGACCGACGGTGTCGAAGAGCATGAACGGCATGTTGGCCCACATGCGGGAGATGTTGTCCCTGCACGGGGGCATGGCCTTGAAACTGTCCGTGGTGGTCTGGACAGTCGCTGTTCTGGCAGCGGTCTTCTTCGTCATGCAGGCCTGACGCCATCGACATCTGTCGGTAGGGTGCGGCAGTCAAAGGGCGCCAGAATGGCAAACCGCTATGCATTGCGCAAGGAGCAGCCTGACAGTTGGACCGTCTTCGATGTCTTCACCGGCCAGCCGGTCGAGTTCAAGCACCAAGTCATGGTCGGCATGAACACGCGCGATGCGGACGCAATGGTCGATCGACTGAATAGCCAGGACGTCAAGCGGCGGGCAAAGGCGGACCGCAAGTCCTGATGCCGTCACCGGCTTCGGCCTCTGAACGCGAGAACGTTCGGAATTTAACGAAAATCGGCCGCGGTCAGCACATATATGCTCCTGCGGGTGCGCGCATAAGCATTCCTGGCTACGTCATGGATGGAGTTGGACGCCGTGTCGAAGGCGGCGAGATAGCCAGCCTCGTCGGCGGCCGTTCCCGGCTGCATCTTCGACATGGCGTCGGCGGCGACAGAGAAGGAAATCTGGAACATGCCGTCATGGCCGACGAAGCGGATACGCTTGCCCGCCTCGTCATAGCTGCGGCTGCGATTGGGGAATGTCAGGCTCATGATTTTACCTCCAGCACAGAAGCCTTCTTTGCCGCCCGCTTTTTCTTCGGCGTCGGGTTCAGGGCCTCCGCCGCGCGGTCGGCCTCTTCCTTGGCCAGCCGCAGCGCCCGTAGCCTTGCCGTCTTGATGGTCCTGGCCTTCGCCTCGGAAACATATTCGGCCGTTGCCTGGTTTCGCTCCGCGGTTTTCTTCTGCTTCTCCATGAAGCGTGCTTCAGCTTTCTCCATAATATTCTGGCCAGATTCCGCCATCGATAAAATCTCCTTTTTGATCGAGATTATGAAAGTGATTTTCCTACCTAAAATAGGGACTCGGAACGAAAAAATCAATTTCCGGATTATTTTGGATTTATCGAGCGACTGAAAATGAAAAGGCAAAATAATACTATTCAATAGTTTCCAATAGCCGATGAATATTTTTTGGCACTCCTATCAATCGAGTGCCAATGGGCCTATAGAGGGGGGCGGCCGCCTAAGCCGGCCCCAGAAAGAGTTTTCCATGAAATTCCGGCCACTCCACGATCGCGTCGTCATCCGGCGCGCCGAAAGCGACACCAAATCCAAGGGCGGCATCATCATTCCTGACAATGCCAAGGAAAAGCCGCAGGAAGGCGAAGTGATCGCCGTCGGCCCGGGCGCGCGTGACGAAAGCGGCGCGCTGATCGCAGTCGACGTCAAGGCCGGCGACTTTATACTGTTCGGCAAATGGTCGGGAACCGAGGTCAAGATAGACGGCGAGGACCTCCTGATCATGAAAGAGGCCGACATCATGGGCATCATCGACAAGAGCGAGATGGGCATCATCGACAAGAGCGAGATGGGCATCGTCGAGAAGACCGTGGCTGCCAAGAAGGCGGCCTGATTGGAGCGCCGCGCGTCCTCTTGGACGCGCAAAGGACGCTCCAAGTTTTTTGATTCAGGCGGCACTGCCAGCGCATTGCCACAACCAATCGAACGGGATGAAAAATCATGTCTGCCAAGGAAATCAAATTCTCTACCGATGCGCGTGACCGCATGTTGCGCGGTGTCGAAGTCCTCAACAACGCCGTCAAGGTGACGCTCGGTCCCAAGGGCCGCAACGTCATCATCGACAAGGCCTATGGCGCGCCGCGCATCACCAAGGACGGGGTGACCGTGGCCAAGGAAATCGAGCTTGCCGACAAGTTCGAGAACATGGGCGCCCAGATGGTGCGCGAAGTGGCCTCGAAGACCAACGACCTCGCCGGCGACGGCACCACCACCGCCACGGTGCTGGCCGCTTCGATCCTGCGCGAAGGCGCCAAGCTCGTTGCCGCCGGCATGAACCCGATGGACCTCAAGCGCGGCATCGACCAGGCCGTCGCCGCCGTGGTGAAGGAAATCCAGGCCCGCGCCAAGAAAGTCAAATCCTCCGGCGAAATCGCGCAGGTCGGTACGATCGCGGCCAATGGCGATGACACCGTCGGCGCCATGATCGCCAAGGCGATGGACAAAGTCGGTAATGACGGCGTCATCACCGTCGAAGAAGCCAAGACCGCTGAAACCGAACTCGACGTCGTCAAGGGCATGCAGTTCGATCGTGGCTATCTCTCGCCCTATTTCGTCACCAATGCCGAGAAGATGCGCGTCGAGCTGGAGGACCCTTACGTCCTCATCCACGAAAAGAAGCTCGGCAATCTGCAGGCGCTGCTGCCGATCCTCGAAGCCGTGGTGCAAAGCGGCAAACCGCTGCTGATCATCTCCGAGGACGTCGAAGGCGAAGCGCTGGCGACTCTGGTCGTCAACAAATTGCGCGGCGGCCTCAAGGTCGCCGCCGTCAAGGCGCCGGGCTTCGGTGATCGCCGCAAGGCGATGCTGGAAGACATTGCGGTGCTCACTGCCGGCCAGATGATTTCCGAAGACCTCGGCATCAAGCTCGAAAACATCACCCTCGATATG
>NZ_CAUM01000069.1 GCF_000350085.1 Mesorhizobium metallidurans STM 2683 | reverse complement strand
CCCGTCAAATCCCTCAGGCGTGATGCGGGATGATCGACAGGACACCCAGCCGAGCGAACCGCGGGCCGATGAGCCAAGCGTAATGCGATCTGGTCGGGAGTTCGAGCGGAACCCACTGACCGGAAAACCGTTCTCCTCTATCTAAAACGAAGGAGGTCACGGACCATGGATTGGAACCGCGTCGAAGGAAATTGGAAGCAGGTCAAAGGCAAGGTCAAGGAACGGTGGGGTAAACTCACTGATGACGATCTCGATCGGATCGCTGGCAAGCGCGACCAGCTCGAAGGCAAAATCCAGGAGCACTACGGTATCGAGAAGGATCGCGTTCGCAGGGATGTCGACGACTGGTACGGTCAGCAGGTCTGGTAGGATTGCGCTAAATCGGAGATAGGGCGCTGTCGGACGGCAGCGCCTTTTCTTGCGTCGATATCGGGGCGGCTTCTAACTTCAGCCTCCATCCCAAATTGGGCGAGCGCTCAGTTCCGATGGTCAGCGAGCTCGGATCGCTATCGAAGTGGGATGCATCGGGCATATGAAAACTCTGGCAGTTTGCTATGGTAGTGACGTGGCGGGTCTCCCCACAGGCACCGGATACCGATGTCTTGCATCCGGCGATCTTCTGGTAGTCTGGATGTTCAATGCCGCGCCCGAAACGATGATAGGCGGCGGCGCACTTTTTGTCTCGACATTCCAGATTGTCACTTGCCGTGGTGGTTGCCTATGGGGTTATAACCTCTATGGTCGTGGGCGGGCTGATTGTCCTCACGATGGCCGTTATCGTCTGGGCCATCGGCAAATCAGGGTATAGTTGGAGTGCGCCTTAGGTGCCGATCTGACGTGCTGGACATGACATCTGCTGGCGCGCCAAAGATTGCCGGCATAGGGCTGGCAAAACCTACCGTTCATTGAAGGGCGGGTTTGTCATCCACCCCAATCCGTCATCGGAGCGCCTGCAGGGCCGGATGCGCGAGATGGTGGAGGTGATCTCGGCCGCAACGGAGCTCACCGGCGACGTCGACAAGGCGGTCTACTGGTATCGCAACGAACCGATCGCTGACTGTGGCCATCGCATGGCGGCCGAGTTCGTCGCCGACGGGTCAGGTCGAAGCAGTCCTGGCCTACATCCGGGATCGTGGGGCGCGCGGGTGAAAGTCACCCGCGTCGGGCTGGACGAGATCTTCCATCGCTATCTGACACCCAAATGGGCCTCCTGCCACCAGTGGTGCGGGAGCGGCGATCGACGGCGGTCGTTTCAACCGGCCAGGCATCAAAGCGCTCTATCTGTCCCGTTCGACCCAGACAGCGCTGGAGGAATACAAGCAGCGCGCCAGCATCGTCCCCGCGGCAACGCTTGCCGCCTACCTCCAGCCTTTCAAGCGGACGTTCGCACATGTGTGGTATCGTGTTCGAGGGCCGGAAAATAGCGGTCGTGTTGGTTGGCATCAGAGCACGGCCAGCGCCAGCGGATTCTTGGCGGGACCGTGAATGACCGAGCCGTCCGCCGAAAATATCGAGCCATGACAGGGGCAGTCCCAGGTCCGGTCGGCATTGTTCCAGGTCACCGTGCAGCCCTTGTGGGTGCATTTCGCCGACAGCACATGCAACCCGCCTTGAACACCGCGATAGACAGCGATCTTTTCGCCGTCCTTCTCGATCACGCCGCCATGTCCGGGTGCGATTTCTTCGACTGATGCGACGATGGACTGGCTGTCGCCATCGCGATGGAAGTCTTCAGGAGCAGGACGCGCGGGATCGTAGAGCGCCTTCCAGCGGCTGCGGCGCTCCACAATCAGGTCGCAGATCAGCATCCCGGCCGCCGTGCCATTGCTGATACCCCAGGCATTGAACCCTGTGGCGATGTAGAACCCGGGGGCCTTGCTGGAGTCGGGCTCGCCGACATACGCGATCCGATCCAGCGTATCGTAGTCCTCGTTGCACCAGCGCCATGCCGTGTCGCCGACATCGAAATGGTCACGCACCCAAACTTCCAATTCCCTGAACCGCGAGGCGACATCGCCATCCTGCCCGGTATTGAACCTCGGACCCAGCACGACCAGTAGCGGGCCGTCCGCATCCCGACCGAGGCGCAGCGAACGGCTCGGCTCCTCCAGGCTGATGAACATGCCGTCCAGCAGATCCGCGTCGTCCGTCCGGAAGGCCATCGCTATATGCATGCGTGGCTGCGTGCGCCGCGCCATTCCCAGCGGGCTCTTCACCGTCATGTTCGTGGCGATGATGACGTTTTCCGCATGGATGTTGCCGCCATCCGTGACCACGCGCCAACGGTTCGCTTCGTCGATCAGCCGGGTACGGCTCCGTTCGAAGAGCAAGCCCCCGCCTTCGATGAATGCCTTGGCCAAGCCGTGGAGATAGCTCGCAGGATTGAATTGAGCCTGATCAGGAAAACGCAAGGCTGCCGCCGTTTCGAATGGAAGGGGAGCGCGATCCAGAATCGTCGCATTGAAACCGAGAGACCGCGCGGCAGCAGCTTCCGCTTCGATCTCGTTGCGGCGGCCGAGATCCCGGGTATAGACATAAGCGTCGCGATTTTCGAAGTCACACGCGATTGCGTGCCGATCCACCCAATCGCAAATGAGGTCGCATCCAGCCTTATTGGCGTCTGCGTAGTCCTGCGCCAGTTCACGTCCTCGCTGCGCGATCAACTGCTGATAAATCAGTCTGTGCTGCGTCGTGATCTTGGCCGTCGAGCGGCCGGTCACCTGTCCGCCGATATCGAGTGCTTCCACAACGGCTACCTCACGGCCCTCTTCCCTGAGGCGCAGGCCTGTAGTGAGGCCAACGATTCCAGCACCGACAACGACGGTCTCGGCGTGGATTGAGGCCTGCAGGCTTGGATAGCGAGGCGCGGAGAGGCCGGCTGTCCAGCAGCTGCCCGACGCGCCGGGAAGCTCGGCGTCCATGGTCAGGTCCGCTCGAACGTGCCGACGAGCTCGGCCTGCCCCAGTATATGTGGCTTGGCTCTCTCCATCACTTTGTCGACCGGCGCTTTCTCGTCGAGATGCAGGGTCTCCACATCGAGTGCCAGAAGCCGGAAATGGTAGTGATGAAGCCCATGTCCACGTGGCGGCTGGGGACCGTCGTAATGGGGATTGCCGAAATCATTGACTCCGTGACCGAGGCTCTCGGTCTTGGCGCCCGCCGTCGTGCCCTCCGGCAGAATATTGCGCTGCGGGTCGATGTCGTAGATCGCCCAATGGCGGAACGTGCCTGAAGGTGCGTCGGGATCCTCAATGATCAAGGCGAAGCTTTTGGCTCCAGCAGGGGCGTCTTTCCACTCCAGCGGTGGCGAAACATTTTCCCCATCACGAGAGTATCGCGGCGGTATGCTTTCACCGTCGGTGAAGGCGGGACTCTTGAGGGCAAAGGCCATAGTCGCTGATCTCCATGTCCGTATTGTTGAATAACAACGACCGGCCGCTCACGTTCCCGACAGGCTGGTGTTGCATTTCCCGAAGGACGCTTGGCGAGCTGCTTTTTGCCTTTCCATGGCTCGCGCGCCAAGTTCAGGCTGTCCTTCTGAAGGGTGGCAACTCTCTCTGCCATCCACAAGTTCCGGGATCGCAGTCGTTGCAATTATTGCAAGGGTGCCTCGCCGCACTGCGCGTTGTCATTTGGAACAAAGGCATTGCCTGGAGGTTGGGCCTCATCGTCTTTTCCAATCAAGGAGCATCTGCATGAGAAACACCTTCCGCCTAGCGTCGCTATCGCTCGCCACCTCACTGGTCTTCGCATTGCCAGCGCCCGCTGCCGAAACCGCGCAGGATTTCGTCACCAAGGCCGCGCTCGGCGGAATGTTCGAAGTCCAGTCGAGCAAAGTCGCCCAAGACAAGCCGCAGGACCAAGGGCTCAAGGATTTCGCCCAAAAGATGATCTCCGATCATGGCGTCGCCAATGCGAAGCTTGAGAGCATCGCCGGCGAACAGAAGTTGAAGGTGCCTGCCGACCTCGATGCTGCACACAAGAGCGATCTCGACAAGCTGCAGTCGGGTACGGCGCCAGTAGTTGCATCTTATGCAGACATGCAGAAGGCGGCGCACACCGATGCGGTCAGCCTGTTCGAGGCTTACGCCAAGGACGGCCACAACGCCGCCCTGAAATCCTTTGCCCGCCGAGACGTTGCCGACACTCAAGATGCATCAGGAGATGATTCAAAAGGTCGCAACGACGGCGCCAGCTTCTGACGCCACCACACCGGCGGTGACCAGCGGCGCGACCAATCCGGCCGCTCCTGTTCCCGGCGCCAACAGCTTTACCGAAGCCCAGGCCAAGAGCGCGATCGAAAAGGCGGGTTATGCCGACGTCTCTGGTCTGACGAAGGACGACCAAGGCATCTGGCGCGGAACGGGAGCAAGGACGGCAAGTCGACGCCGATCGCGCTCGACTACCGAGGCAACGTTGTTGCCGGAACCAAGTGATCAGAAAGCGAGGAAAGGACTGTTCGACAATTATGACGATGCCAATGATGCCGTAGGCGAACTCGTGGCCACCGGCGTCCCGCCCGATGACATCAGCATTGTGGCCAACAACGCCACCGGCTGGCACAAGGACGAGGAGACCGAAGCCGGCGAGGACGCGGCCACGGGAGCTGGCGTCGGCGCCGTCATTGGCGGCGCCGGCGGCCTGGCAACAGGCCTCGGCCTGATGGCCATTCCCGGGGTGGGACCTGTCGTTGCAGCTGGGTGGCTGGCTGCCACTGCTGTCGGCGCGGTTGGCGGGGCCGTGGTCGGTGGTGCTGCTGGGGGCATCATCGACGCCATGACAAGCGCTGGCGTCCCTGAAAACGACGCCCATGTCTGTGCCGAAGGCGTTCGTCGTGGCGGCACGATGGTCGCTGCCAAGGTCGACGACAATCTCGCGCCGAATGCCGAACAGATCCTCAAGCAATATAATTCGGTCGACGTCGCTGGCAGACGCAATCAATACGAGGCTGGCGCTGGACCGGTTTCGACCCGAACGCCGAAGTCTACACTGGAGAAGACCTGCAGCAGGCTAGACGCGGACGCGATCTTTGATGCGAAACTCGCAAGGCGGCCAAGGCCGCCTTGCTCCTTTTAAATCCTCTCCTCAGCAAGAGCGTGAATTTTCATGACCCAAGCGGCTGTACGGAATCGCGACGGAACCGCGCTTCGTAACGCTCGTTGCTGTTCGGTGGCTAGAAGCAGGGTTAAATTCAATGAGCGAAAATAAGTCGAATGATTCAAGCCGCGTCGTAAAGGGGCAAGAGCTTGAGATCGAACATCTTACACAGGTCGCATCGATAACACCCAGGCAGGCACGCAGGCTCCTTCAAAAGCACGGTGCCGACTGGCCCAAACTCAAGCAGGAAGCTGAAGCACTGAAACCGAAGACTGACGATATTTAATGTGTAGCAGCCGCATCAGTCTGACACCGACGACAAGCTGGCAAACCGCTTTGACCCCGCCCGGTTTTGGCTTCTGCATATGTCTGTGCGGTTCGATATATGTGTAGACGTGCGTCGCTCTTCCACGTCTGGGCAAGAGGCGGCCCGAAGGGCCTACCTATACGTTGCCTCACGCTTCGGTAGGCAAGTCAGCATGAGAAAATTGGCCAATTCGCCAATGAGTTAGGTTGAAACAAATCGCCTCGAATGGCGTTTTGGCCCATTGCTTTGTGGGAGGAACGAAAATGGCTGTCGATAAAAGCAAACGAGACTTTCGCGACCGCGATCGTGTATCGGCTGACGAGGACTATGAGGTCGAGTACTTCGCCAGCAAGACAGGCATCACCCCTCAGCAAGTGAGGGAACTCATCGCAAAGCACGGCAACAGCCGCGCGACACTGGAACAGGAAGCACAGGCTCTGCGAGGCCGAGCCTGAGTGAGGTGTTCGAACTGGCCGTACCTGTTCTGGCAACCGCAACCGGCTGGCTTCGGCGCGTGTATGTAAGCGCCCCCGAAATTGGCTTTGTGAGGATCCTCGCCTTACCGCCTTCCATTGTTAATTTTTCCTATTGGGATCGTTCGCTATACTCACGGCGCGGGGGGCAAGCTGATGGACAGCTTTCGGTCGAATTCATGAACGGCAAAAAGGTCGTGCGAAGCCTTTCAGTCGCTGCGCAAAGCCATGTGCATGCGGTGGTAAAGATCATCCCTAAGCCTATGATGCCCGGGAAAGCATCCGGAAAACCGGGGATCAGGGTGAGACCTGCTGCAGGTGGAAAAACCAGCGTGTTTCACGTTATTGAACAGGCGGAAAAGTAACCGAAGACAGCATTCCCGGCATGGGTCTACACCTTAGGTGGGAAGCTAGGGCGCCTGCTTGCGCGACAGCGGGCATGCATGTCCGAAGACCCAGCTTGATTAGGGCGGCAAGCATGAACTCAGTCACGCTTATAGGTTACCTCGCAACTGTCTGCTCCATGACCAGCTTTACGCCTCAGGCCTGGAAGATCATCAAAACGCGAGAGACAGGCGGGATCTCCGCACCGATGTATGGAATCACGGTTTTGGGTTTTGCCTTGTGGTTGGCTTTCGGCATCATGAAGCTGGAATGGCCCATAATCATAACCAACGGCGTCTGCCTTTTGCTGTCGGCCTTCATCTTTACGATGACGATTCTACCTCGCGATGAGAAGGATGCAGTTGCCGATATTCTTGATCCGGATAACTAACGCGCCCTTCCAACACCCAGCCTGAGCAGCGGATCGCCGGGCATCACCTGGAACAGTATGCCGACGAGGAGCGGAATTGCGACAAAATTTGAGAGCAGCAACGGCAGCGTAAATCGTACGCGGCCGAACGCTCGTCCAAGTTCGACCAGCGGGACCTGCAAAAACGTGACGAACAACATGAACGCGAGTGCCGGGTTGATCGCCGCCTCAAGCGCCGTTGTCCCGGGAACGAGCGGGGCAATGGCTGTCGCGATCGCGACCGCACCGAAATAGATCTGGACTTGTCGGCTCTCCAGATGATTCCGGATATCTTGGTCAACCACGAAAATTCCTCTCGCCTAAGGCTTGGCCCGAGTGCCGCAGCAGCCGGCGATCGGGGTGGACTTCTGGCGCTCTCCTCCGAGGTCTTCGAAGATGCTGCAGTTCGAGGCGGGCCCGCCGAGACAGATTTAGTTGCAGGCGTCGACATACCCTTCGAGGCTCCGCTCTTGCAACTCCGTCATTTTGCGGCGCACTTCGACAAGATGAGCCTGGGCCAGATCGCGCGCCTCCGTGCAGGAACGTCGGTCATCCCCGGCCAAGCGCGTCAACTCCCGGATCTGCGCGTGGGTAAACCCGAAATCGCGACAGCGCCGAATGAAGGTCAAACGCTCGACGAGCGACCGGTCGTACACGCGATGACCGCCGGCGAGGGCGTGCCGCGAAAGGCGACATGGGCATCGGCCACCACGCTCAGGCCGGACGTGAATTTGATGTCGTTCATTTAGGTCTCCTCCCGGTCGCAAGGCACTTTGCCGCGACATTCGACAACGGGTGAGGAACAGCGCACCTCGCGCCATGGAAACGAGACCATCCAAGCGCAGACCGCAGGACGGTTTCCTGCGAGCAGCAACCCGTTCAGTCAGATGTCTCTTGCCTGATCCGTATCTTGGGGTGAGACTTTCACTTCGCAGCGTTTTTCGGAATGCCCCCGGTTGCCGACGGCATACCCGCAGTTCAACCTGAATATTTGAAGCCGTCGTTGGATTGCTTTCGCTGCCAGCCTCACCGGCAAATGCTCGCGTGCGGTCGACCAGGTAACGCCGTGCATCGCACAAGCTCGGCCCGTTCAGCCGTAGCCGCGAAGCCTGAACTGGCGGCTCGATGAGTGGGGGGAAAGGCGGTAGCGCGCTCCCGCTACCAGAACTTCGCTAAGTGATTGATTTACTTAGCGAAAATGCTGAAAAAGTCCAAAATGATCGCCGAATGCAGATCCGTTAAGTCTTTTGATTTTGCTTTCGAAGACGAAAGCTTATCAAGCGGCCCGCTACCAATGGCCTCTCCGCTGGTGTTGCGCGAACACCTCCGACGTGTGAGTTGAGCGCTATTTTCGCTTGCTTGCCGACGCTTTCGGGGTCGCGTCTATCACGATGATTTCCGACGCGGGTTCGCCACGGACAGCGCGCTCGTTCCTGATCTTCTGGATCGTCTCCAGCTTATTGCCAAGATCGCCGTAATCAATGACGACGAAGTAGCCGTGGTTGGTGCGGGAAGCATCTTTGTAGATTTCAAGTTGCTTCTCGTAGCCGTGGACGACGGTACCGCCGGAGCGCTTCATCTCGACCAATACGCGGGCGTTATAACCCTTCGAGTATTTGAAATCGATTGGGCCGCCGCCCATATTGGCTTCTGGCGAAATGTCGATATTGTTGGCACGGCAAAAGCAGTCGGAAATGGCGTAGTAGAATAGCTGCGACGCGCGCTCCCGCTTCGGTTTGCCATCGATCCAAAGCTCCTCCCACAGGTTGCCGTTTTCGACATGGTGCTTGAACATTTCAATGCTGTCTTTGACGACGCGCTTTATTTCATCAATGCCCTTCTCGACCTCGTATTTCCTATCAACTTTGAACTCTTCAGGCTTGCTGTTCAGGATGTCGCGCAAGAGGTAATAGCCGAGGGCGTCACTGTTCGGATCGTAGTTCGTGGCGTGCGCCTTCATCGCAGCCAAGAAAGTGTTGAACAGTTCCTTAGACTGGAAAGCTGCCTGCCGAATGGCATCCTTTCTGTCCGTCACGGTAGGTCGGACGATGCCCGCTAGAAACTGATTGACCCGTTGCCGCATGGCTGCATTGGCATTGATCGCGGCTTCGATTTCCGACCAGTCATTCGCGATTGGAAGTTCGCGAACGATGTCAATTGGGACCAGCACAATCGCCCGTTCCCTGCCATTCGACGCGGTATAGTGTGGCAAGGCGATGTCTGGCGTGAGCCCGGACTTCTTGACTGCAATTCCATTCGACGCACAGAACTCGTTCGTCAGCGCCGCAAGTTGCGGCTCTATGACCCTAGAAGTCAGGTCGCTGATCGTGTCGGGTCCGACCTGTTCTTCAAAGAACCCCATCAAGGAAATCATTTCCGGGTCATTGACCCCGAGTGCGATCACTTCCTTAGGACAGTCGTCA
>NZ_CAUM01000070.1 GCF_000350085.1 Mesorhizobium metallidurans STM 2683 | reverse complement strand
GCGGAGCCAGCTCTGTTTGTGTCTGAAATCGCGAACAAAACCCGTCCGATCGATGCAGCCATTGCGCACAAATGCGCTCGCCCCCAAGTGGTACGCCAATACTTGAGCCTCTGCGAGTATGGCACTCGAAGATGGGGTTGCCTGCGAAAACGCTATCCGTCGGTCCTCGTCGGCCGCCCTGCAAAGTTCACTGTGCTAATGCAAACGGCCCCGAAGGCCTGAAGAGCCGCTTCCCAAGGGGGAGCTTTTTGTTGCCGATGTCGCCTGGCGGGTCGCAGCCAACGATCGCAATTGTCTCGCGGCCGCTAAGAGGGCAGTCTTTTGATGCGTGCTGTCACTCGTCAGGTTTGCGAATTTTCCAAGCCGCAACGAAACATCAGTGCCGCGCCCAGCTGTGGCTACTTTTCTCGCGGTTCTTCAAGCGTGCTTCCAGCGATGAGGAATTTGCCATCGTGCTTGGCAATGACGGCCTGCGCCAGTGCTCTTGCAGCATTGCGGACCTCCTCCTGGATGTCCTCGTCTGCGTCGAGTTCCAGGTGGTTGGTCGCATACGGTTTCCAGTAGCCGATATAGCGGTCAACTTCAGCCAGCGGACCAGCCGGCGCAAGTTTCATGAATCGTAGCCAGTCTGATATTGACCGTCGCACATTCTCCACCCCTTCGACATCACCATGCACCACGACTGAGAACAATCGACCTTCAAGGTACCGCGGGTAATCCCATCCCTCCATTTCGATCGCCTTGGCCTCGTCCGCCTGTTTCCCATGGGTTCTCGTCGGATCCGGATTTCCACCATCGGCGCAAACCAAACGGTCCATCATCAGCTTGAGCGGAGAAGTCACTTGGTACCAGTTGACCGGGGTCACGATCATTATTCCGTGTGCAGCAACCCACATCGGATAGATTTCAGCCATCCAGTCCTGAGTCTGCCCTAGCGAGTGATTGGGATAACAAGAACATGGCCAATGACAGAGTGGGGCCGCGGTTGAGAAGCAAGCCTTGCAGGGATGGATGTTACGACCGTATTCCGACGCAAGGCGCGAGAGATCGAGAATCTCAATTTCGAAGTCGCCTTGGCTAAGAATAGCTTCGCGCGCCAGCTCTACCAATCGATAGCTCTTCGACATTTCTCCCGGGCAGGTATGCTCGCTGCGCGAAGAAGCATTGATAAGCATGATCCTTAACGGCCCTGCTGGGTTATCATGGTTTGACTGCGCTACTCTGATGGCATCGCGCGCGGCAATCCAATCGACCGAAACGTCGTAATCAGGGTCTGCATATTCCGGCCCGGCTTTCTGCGTGATCGGACTTTTCCGCGAGTTTGCGTAAGCCTGCCAGGCAACCTCGGCAATCTTGGCCAGTTCCGTGTTAAATTCGCGATATGCTGGGTCTTCAAATTGATTCAGATACCGTCGCGTAAATTCGTCCTTCGCCAGCTTTGGATTGGGCATACCTTTTCGTGGCGGTGGTGCATTGGATGGCTGAGCAGACGTTTTCATCGAAACCAGGGCCTTTCTGCGCCGCCGTAAGGCGCAGACGAAAACGCTTCTGAAAGAATATGGTTCGCTGGGCAATTGAAGCGCATACGCCAAAAACGCCCGCGCGGTGGACGAGAAGTCCAACGAGATCACCGCGATCCCCGAGCTGCCGGAGCTGTTGGCGATCAAAGGCGCGATCGGCACCATCGACGCGATGGGCTGCCAGACCAGGATCGCCGAGAAGATCGTCGACAAGGGCGCCGACTACGTCGTGGGGCTCAAGGGCAACCAGGGGAGCCTGCGCGACGACGTGGAGCTTATGTTCACGGAGCAAACGGCGCGCGGCTTCGCCGATGTCGCCGTCGCGAAAGCGTCGAGCGTTGATGGCGATCACGGGCCGCATCGAGACACGCGAGGTGTACACGCCGTCGAGGACATCGCCTGGCTCAGGGAGCGCCATCCCGACTGAAACGACCTGCGCTGCGTCGTCATGGTCGTGGCGCGGCGCGAAACCGCCAAGGGCGAGGAGCGCGAGCGGCGCTTCTACATCTCCTCGCTGCCGCCGACGCGGACAAGCTCGGGGCCGCCATCCGCGTCCATTATTATTTCCAGCTCCACTATGTCATCGGAGGGCCTGAGAAGGGACCGCTTGTGGTCCTGCTGCACGGCTGGCCTCAGACATGGTATACTTGGCGTCGGATCATGCCGCCGCTCGCCCGCGCGGATATCGAGTCGCTGCCGTCGACTATCGGGGCGCCGGAGATTCGGAGAAGCCGCAGGGTGGTTATGACAAGGCGACCATGGCGGCAGATTTCGGGCGCTAGTGCAGCAGCTCAGCGCTGTGAAAGTCAACTTGGTCGGACGCGATATCGGTGTGATGATCGCATATGCAATGCTGCCCAGTAGCCAGGTGATGTGGCGACGCTGACGATGCTTGACGTGCCGGTGCCGGCCTCGACTGCCTGGAACGAGGCCAAGCACAAGCCCGATCCCGAACTGTGGCACTTCGGTGTGAAATTGCGCCGAACCGTGACCCCAAACACGGAAACGCTCAAGTGTCTAATCCGGCTGGTCTTTTCGGGATTCTGGAAGGGTCATCATAGGCGCCTTCTGGCTGGCCAACACTCATTTTCGCAAAGAAATCAGCCTATTAATCTTGATCGACATGGGGTCACGGTTCAGCGCAAATTCACAACCTCGGGAATGCACCACATGTCACGGCGCCAGGGCTTGAGGCCGTTCTCGGCCAGCCGGCGGCGCTCCGTCTCGTGTGACAAGCTGTCGTGATCAGTGAGCTTGACAACGGCGTCGGCCAGCAACCCCAGCGTCCAGCGGGCGCGGCCTGCAGGCGGTTTCGCGCAGGCGGTCGCCACCAGCGAGGCTTCCTGCTTGCCGGTCAGCTTGCGCTCGCCTCCCGATCGCGGCATACGGTTGGGATCAGTTTTAGCCGCAACTGGTGCTCGTTCCCAGCAGTACTACCTAGCGATTCAATCCGTGGCGGCCGACCGTTTGAAAGCGATGGTCACCTTCGTCCCCTTCGCGCTCGAGTTGACGTGAAACTCCGCGTTTGCGTTCTCAGTCAGGGAGCGCGCGATCAGTGCGCCAAGCTTGCCGCGCTTTGGCCACATCTCGCCTTCCGGCAGGCCGATACCATCATCCGCGACGACGATCCGGCAGCCAACGTCGTCGACCATGCTATGCAGCGTAATCGTGCCACCGTCACGACCGCGGAATGCATGTTTGAGCGCATTGGTCAGCAGTTCGTTCACGACCAGCCCGATCGGCATGGCGACATTGATCGAAACTGGGTAGGTATCGACCATCATGTCGAGGCGGATGCCCTCGACAGCATGAGAATTCATGACCGCTGACGCGATCAGGCTGAGATAGACCCCGAGATCGACCTCATCGTTCTGCCCGTCTGCCGAAAGCGTTTTGTAGAGGATGGCGAGCGCGTCAACGCGACCTGCAAGCCTTTCGAAACGCTTCTGGTCCGGCTCGGCCGCGTTCCGGGTTTCCATACGAATCAATGCAGTGATCATTTGCAAGTTGTTTTTCACACGGTGCTGCAGCTCGTGCAACAGCGTGTCCTTCTCTCTGATACGCTCTTCAACAGAGCGCGGATCCTCTGCCTCGCCATGGGCCGAGACGTCGACCAGCGCCACCAGCCTGAAGCAGATCTTGCCGTTGTCATCCTCGATGACATTGGAATAGACGTCGACAATCGTCGGCTTATCCTCGCTTCGTTCCAAGCGAAAGGTGCCCACGAAATCGGTATCTTCGACCAAGGCGCCGACCAACGGGCGATCTTTCTTTTGATGGAGGCCTGTACCGGAAAGGGCGGTCCAGTTTTCTCGGGCAAGCGTGGCCGCCTTCACGCCAGACAGTTTCTCGAATTCGGGATTGGCATAGACGACACGCTCCTTCGCGCCCAAGTCAGAGACGGCAATGGCGATTGGCACCTGGTCGAGGAATTTCTTGAACTGCTCGCTCTCGATCGCGCTTGCGAGATCAGGCGTCTCGAACAGTTGCTCGACGGCCTCGGCCTTTTCTGAACCGGATGTCATCTGCGGGCGCCTGCGTTATGCGTGAACGCCCACCAATATCAGCGATGCCTCGCGCTTGCCATCGCCAAACGGCCTCGCGTCAGGATTTTCGTCAGAGGATAGCGGTGGCGGGTCCCGCCCATCCTCCGGCCCATTGCGTCCACTAGCCAAATTAAGCGCACCGATCGG
>NZ_CAUM01000071.1 GCF_000350085.1 Mesorhizobium metallidurans STM 2683 | reverse complement strand
CGGAACATCATTTGATATAGGCGGGATTCCATTATCCGCGTACATGGCTTGCATGGGCAAGATCAAGAGCGACCCCAATCCCTCTTCCGAAAACCATTCCTATCAGGTTGAGGTCTTCGCGGAAAAACACGGCCTTTCGCTGAAAGCCGCGAAGGTCATTCTTTCTTCCAACGGACCTTCACGGACCATGTGCGACGCAGCGGCGAAAGCATTTGTTGCGGCTGTTGCGGCGAGGGGTCGAGAGCAAGAGTCAACTCGCGCTTAGCAGTTCGGAGCCGAGACGGCTCAAGGTCAAGTACCGCTCCGCAGCTAGGGTTTAGTCCACCCTCGGCCCCAGCGTCTTTTGCCTGTCGTCTATTGGAGAATTCTAGCCTGCCACCAGCAGATGGGTCATATCTCCTCGGCGCCGGAACAAAGCGTGCATTGGCTTGTAGGGATTCATCGCACACTCGTGCACCAACAAGGTTACAACCATGAAAACGCGACATGTTCTCGCCTCCCTCGCCACTGCTTCAATGCTTTTTGCCATGCCAACGTTCGCTGCGGACACCGCACAGGACTTTGTCGACAAGGCCGCAGTTGGGGCCAAGTTCGAAGTGGACTCGAGCAAGATCGCCCAAGACAAGGCTCACGATCAGAGCGTCAAGGACTTTGCCCAGAAGATGATCCAGGATCATGGGGCAGCGAACGCCAAGCTGGAGGCGGTCGCGGCTGCACAAAAGCTGAAGGTCCCAGCAGAGCTCGACACCAAGCATAAGGACGATCTGGAAAGGCTTCAGAACGCTGACGCTCCCGTTGATCAGCCGTATGTCGAGATGCAGCGCAGCGCGCATGCCGATGCCGTGAAATTGTTTGAAATCTATGCTCGCGACGGTGACACCGCGTCGCTGAAAACGTTCGCGCAAGAGAATCTGCCGACACTTAAGATGCATCAGGAAATGATCGAAAAGATCGCGGCCACAAAGAATGCAGCCACTGGCGCGACAACGCCGGCCGTGAAGACGACGGACACTCCGAGTGCGGCCGCTCCGGTTCCCGGCGCGACAGCTTTACTGAAGACCAAGCCAAGAGCCGCATCCAGGATGCCGGCTACTCGGACGTATCCAAGCTGACCAAAGACGACCAAGGAATTTGGCGCGGGCAGGCGAGCAAGGACGGAAAATCCACCGGTATAGCGCTGGACTACCAGGGCAACGTCGTTGCCGGCAGCAACTGAAAAAATAACAAGGAGAGAAGACCATGAAGACGGTAACCGGACTTTTCGACAGCTACGAAGATGCGTCCAACGCGGTGAACGAATTAGAAGAAACGGGAATTCCGCATTCCGATATCAGCATCGTCGCAAATAATTCAGGCAATTGGTATGACGACGATCGATCCGAGGTCGCTGAAGACTCTGCCGGTGGCGCGGGGATAGGAGCAGTAGTAGGCGGCGCTGGTGGGTTGCTGACAGGGTTGGGCATCATGGCCATTCCAGGCGTCGGACCGGTCGTAGCGGCTGGATGGCTGGCCGCGACCGCCGCGGGGGCACTTGCCGGCGCTGCAGTTGGCGGTGCGGCCGGTGGCATCATCGGCGCTCTCACAGACTCCGGCGTGTCAGAAGGCGATGCCCATGTTTATGCAGAGAGCGTGCGACGTGGCGGCACCCTGGTCACGGCCAAAGTCGACGACGAGCTTGTTGCGAGTGCCGAGCAGATTCTTAGTCAATCCAGATCGGTCGACTTAGCTGAACGTCGCAGAGACTACGAGGCAGGCGGTTGGACCGGGTTTGACCCTGATGCTGAAGCCTATACCCCCGACGAGATCGAGCGCGACCGCGACCGCGATCGCGACGTCAACCGGATTTGATCGATAAGCCCCGCTGCCGAAAGACAGCGGGGCTTTTCACCTTCATAGCCGCTAGGGCGCTTTCTCTCTGCTGGTGCTCTGCTGTCACTTCCGCATCAAGCCCGCTGCTCGTAGCGCCTCCTCGATGACTTTCGCAACGCAAGCCTTCGAACCAGGCGCATGGCATGCTAAGACGCGGCCCAGCGGTTTTTCCGACGTCTCGCGGGCGGCGGGCAACATCGTCTCAGAACGGGCCGTGCCATCTGCCGAGATGTTTGCCGCCCTGGCACCTTGTACCCCTGTGGTAATACCCCAGAATTCCGCGATACGGCGTGTCGACGATACCCCGACGTCCAGCATGTATGGCGCGGGACCAAGGCCATCATCCCTGGACGTCTTCAATGGGGTGCCATGGCCCATGCCGACAATTGTGTATTTCTCGATCAACCTATGGCCGTCGACGTCACACCACACTTGCCGCGTTTGTCCATCGACGGATTCCGTTCGGGTGGGGCTGATGCCCACGTCATGAACCCCTTGCCATTGGGCAAGAATGGAATCCGCGTTGGACGGCACGACCGTGTTGTCGACGAGCCCTGCCAAATTGAAATCTTCGGCCATACCCCTTTGTGGGGCGAAGCTTCACGCAACCGCCGTTGCAGCTCTTGCTTGGATGGGCTGCTGTAACCACGCATGCGATCGAAAGCCTCCGGGATCGTCGACGCGCTGCCATAGGCAAGGCCCGCGATAATTGCGCCGCCGCCGAACACCTCCGGGTAGGCCGCCAACATCACGTTCGCCATGGCGCCACCTGCGGAAAGACCAGTGATGAAGATGCGCTCGCGATCGAGCCCATGAACGACAATCGCTACCTCGATCATCTGGCGAACAGAATGCGCCTCGCCGCTATCGCGCTTGACTTCTCCAGGCATGAACCAGTTGAAGCAGAGATTAGGATTGTTGGCGCGCTGCTGTTCGGGGAACAGAACCGCAAACCCTTCCTCCGCCGCGAGCTGCGACCACCCGGATCCGTGATCATACCCGGCTGCATTCTGGGTACAGCCATGGAGCACCACGACAAGGGCAGCGGCGTCGCGCAAGTTATCGGGAATGAAAACCCTTGCTCTCAAGTTCCCGGGATTGGAGCCGAACCCCTTAATCTCGGACAAGCCGTTGTGGTGCCAACTTTGAGCGAAATCCGATTGGTTGCGCATTAGAGCAAGGCGAGCAATCGTATCTGAGATATTTCGCAAATCGGGATCCTTACCCACGGGGATGGCGGTGACTTCGCATGATGCTAGCAACAACATCGTGCTGCAGTGCACAATAGCAAACTTACGCCAGGTCAGGCACGTATCGTCATTCTAGCAATCAAAGCTTGGAGGCGCCGCGGACTTAGCCGCCAATCCATCCAGATATCCCGTACCAGCACCCCAAAGCCGCCGGCGGAGGTGGGCCCGCCTCACTGGCGAAGAAGCGGGCCCGGTCAAGGTTTGCCGGCCCTTGACCAGCAGCGAGGGGTGCTGCCGTTACCGAAACCAAACCCCGCATATCAGGTTCCGCTTATGCAATGAAAAAGCCTGCACCTCTCGAAGGCGACCACATGGAACATTCCTGACAGCCGGTCGTTGGCGAGCATAGGAGATGCGAATGGCTAAGGTCAAAAACCTCAACAAGGAAATCGTGAACGAGCCGGAGGTGGCGGGCGCCAGAATTGAGCGCAAAAACTCAAGCTTCATTCAAGTCGGTCAAGTGTCGGTCGCCGCCAAAACCGTAGGATCTCCGTTTAAGGACACAAGGTCTATTGGAGACCTCTTCCCGGCCAGACAATCCGCGGCGCGTCCACTGGCGGGCAAAACACCGCGCCCAACTGCCAAACCCGGAGAATAATCATGCCACCCAAGCCAGAGCCGACCGAAGAACCCCCGGTGGATGCGCCTACCTGGACGCCAGACGTGCGTGAGCCAGATCCCGACCTTCCGCCAGATGAGCTTCCCGTCCCCAATCCTGACGAGAGGCGTGACCCTCCCGTGACCCTCCAATGAAAGCAATCATATGAGCGAAGATAACGTTCGCAACGGTGGCTGCCTTTGTGGTGCAGTTCGCTTCTCGGTCAGCGGCGCTCCACTGCACGTTGGGGTCTGTCACTGTCATGATTGTCGACGCGCTAGTGGGAGCGCTTTCAATTTCTTCGGGGTTTGGCCGAGATTTGCATACCAAGGGACAGGCCAGCTGAAGACTTTTGCAGGCCGGAGCTTCTGCCTCGAATGCGGTTCTCGCGTCGCTTCATTGCGGGATGATGAGGCGGAGATAATGCTTGGGGCGCTCGATCTTGCTCCGAGCGATATCATTCCGAATTATGAACTCTGGATCGGCCGGCGCGAACGTTGGCTGATGGATCTGCGATGGGCTGAGCAATTTGAGCACGACCGCGTACCCCGTGCTATCGAGGCGCCACCTCTGCAGCCGGATGCGTGACTCAGCATTACGAGTGAGCAGTAAGCCTTCCGGCTTCAGCCGCTGGCATCAGCCTTCGACAGCCCCGCCTACACCCGCGTATCCAACACAAAGAGCAAAGGCGCTCTCATGCGGCGAGCTTTGCTGAACCCATCCGTTTGATGGCATTTCCGATCGACCGTTCTCCATCATCATAGTCCGCCCACGCGACGGTCTTCTTAATCAGGCTCGGTACGATGGGGACCGTGTATTTCTTTGGGTCGAGATCGGCCCTGACCTGCCCCTATGTCAGCGGCATGGATACAGTAACACCCTCCCTGGCGCGCGGTGACAGCGGCGCGACGGTCGTCGCATGCGATCATTTCGGCGATAGTCGATCCCGACGTCCTCAGTCTCTTGGCCATGTTTACGAGATAGAGATCGGGACGGTTTGCCACCATTTGCATGCAAACCGCCTTCGCGAAAGCCTTGGCTTCTGACCATGTCGTTTTACTGCGCTGACCGGTCAATGGCCACCGGATCGAAACCCGCGACGTAGGAATGCGAGCTCGCATCCAGAACCACTACCTCGGCGTCGCCACCCGGCGTTGACGGGATGGCGTAGGGCGAGTTGCGAGCCGCCGGCCGATGTTCGGACTTCGGATGGGCCGAGAAAGATCCTGTTACCTCCGCATGATGGCGGACTGCGCGAAAACCGGGTCGGGGAACAGTCTGAAAAAAAGATTCAAATTTGAATTCGCGACGGAACAGGTAGCGACTTGGCAAGTTGCTCAAGCTGGAGGAATTCGCACCATGAACAGCGTCATCTATCTTATCGGTTTGGTTGTTGTCGTGCTGGCGATCCTTTCGTTTCTTGGCCTGCATTGAATGCCTGGCTGCGATCACATGGGAGACCAAAATGCAAGACAAACCCGAGATTTCGGATATCCAGTCTCAAATTGCAGAAAGTGGCAGAAAGGTCAGCGAGACGATTGACGCAGCCAAGGATGATCTCACTGTCAAAGCGCACGATCTTGCCTCGGAAGGCAAAGAAGCCCTTACCACCCAAGCTCACGCTGTTCAAAACAATCTTAGCGGCGCAATCGCCACTTTTGGTGGGGCCATCAGGGCAGCTAGCGAGCATCTCGCGAATAGCCATCATAAAAGTGCCTCGCGGTTTGCTCTGGAAGCAGCCGGCGGTTTGGAGCGAATATCTTCTTCGCTAAGGGACAAACCCTTCGAAGACGTCTTGCGGGAGGTTAAGTCGTTCGGAGCCCAAAATCCTGGTGCGCTGATGGGCGGTTCTGTGCTGGCTGGATTAGCCTTGGGCCGCTTCATAAAAAGTACTTCACCTTCGGATGAGGCATCAAGGCATGAGCCTCAAAGTGGAGAGGGTCCTTCATCATCTGCTTTCGAAGATCCGCAAACTCTTCGACAGGAGAGTGAACAATGACGCCCGGGCAGGACGACCGAAGCCTTATGTCTCTGATAAGTGATCTGTCTCACCAAGTGACAAACCTTCTGCAGACAGAAGGTAGACTTCTTCGCACAGAATTGCTCGAGAAAGCCGAACAGGCGGGCGCTGGTGCAGCTGAAGTATTAGGCGGAGCTATTTGCCTTATGACGGCGCTGCTCATCCTGCTTCAGGCCCTAGTAATTGCGCTGGCGAACGCGGGGCTAGGAGTGGGTTGGTCATCCCTGCTCGTCGGCGTCGTTGTCGCACTCATTGGCGTTTTTCTCGTGCGCAACGGCGCTTTGAACATGAAGCCCTCGCAGCTCACTCCTGACCGCACTGTCACGCAGCTCAAACGCGACGCCAACGTCATCAAGGATCAAGTCAAATGACCGAGAAAACATCTGCCGAACTCCAGCATGACGCTGAACTCGTACGAGCGCAGGTTTCTGAAACTGCCGATTCAATACGCAACAAAATGACCCCAGGTCAGCTCATAGATGAGTTCACAGGGATGTTTACCGGCGAGGGCAGCAGTTCACTCCTGACTACCTTAAGGGGCCAAGTCCAAGCTAACCCCCTTCCTGTTGCGCTCGTCGGTGTAGGATTGGCATGGCTGATGGCCGGCCAACGGACCGAAGCGGAGGGCCGCTCTTATCCCTCAGGCTCCTCAACTATGCCTGATGCTTCCGAATTCGGGCGACGCTCTGCGAATGAGGAAGCAGATCTCTTAAGTGGGATGAAGGAATCGCTAACGGAAGCCTCGTCAATCGCTGGCGGTGCGGCGGACAGTATTGCGGCGACGGCGGCCGAAACAGCGCATGGCATTTCTGACAAGGCCAGCGGATATGTTTCTGCCACAGCTAGCCAAACCGCAAAGGCTTCAGCGGCCGCCGCTGACATGCTTCGGCAGGAGCCTTTGGTGCTTGCCGCCCTCGGCGTGGCTCTTGGTACGGCTATTGGCGCTTTCTTGCCTCGGACTGACTTCGAAAACCTTCAACTCGGGGAATCGAGCGGCAAATTGCGCGATCAAGCCAGCAAACTTTTGGACCAAGGCCTGGAGGGCGTTAAGGACGTCGCCGCGCAGGCTTATCAGACCATCAAGGATCAGGCCGACGAGCAAGGCCTGATCGGCGATGGCGTCGACCTCGTTGATCAAGTCAAGAAGGTTGTTCACGAGACGGGTTCGCAAACCGAGACGTTGGCCCGAGAAAAGCTGCAGGAAGTGGCCGATAAGCTGCCAGGGTCTGATACCTGATCTTTGCGAAGGATGCCTTGCCTTGATGCTCTTTTGAAACGGTGATGACCGCGGGCCGCCACGTTAAGCGTGACTCATCAAATGGGAGAATGGCATGGATAACGACCTGCGTTTGAGATTGAAGGAACTTGGCGGGACCTTGCGGAATAGGGCTGCAGAGCTGTCCCAAGCGGGTCGGTGACATAGCCGCGCTAATGTCAGGCGTTGCGGTAACGCTTGAGGCCTTGCTTGTTATCGCCGAAGAGGCCCAATCGCCCCGGTCGGGGCTAGAGTGACCCGCATAGAGCGGGGACGATGTCTCCTCGGTGATATAACCGCAGATTTAAAGATGAACCTTTGGGCTTGTTTTGACCACGATGACGATTGCCACGAGCGATTGGCAAACCGCTGACAATATCGATAGGCTACAGTCCAAGCGGTATCCGGTGGGTAGGCGCGGAAACCAAGACATTCTCGACGGTGGCGTCGTACGATCCGTTCTGCTCATCGTGCGGCACTTCAATCGGATACACAGATGAAGACTCCAAGGTGAAGCTTATCTCGATCGGATTCATAGACGCGCATGAGGAATTCGTTCCCCAAGCAAGCCGACTGGGACCTGCAGTTGCCCTTATCGCCATGGGTGATGGCATGCCCCGCGTGGATGGCTACATTTGCACGCGCAATCTATCGATTGGAAATCCACGGGCCGCTAAGTCCGGCTCCTCTACTTGTTCTTCTTCAGGGGGAACGTAGCGTCGCCGTCCTCATTACCCGACGACACACGAGGATTGGCGCTTGAAACGGCTGCGTTCTTTCCGCCTTTGTGGTCGCGTTCTGATTGACCTCTGGCATCCCCCTCGGGTTTGATCTTCCCGCGGGAGCGCGTTGCGGATGGCGTTACTTTGTTGCGAGCCCTGGGCATCGGACCGTTCTCCTTTGAAGTGCCCAACTCCACGCGCATCGCAAAGTTCCAATGGCCCCATACAGATAAATCCAGACCACGTAATCCCCCGGGAACCAGATGCGTTGGTCGAAGTTGATCCAACACCCCCGGGAACGGAATCTAGTCTCATGTCGCTAACTGCAACCCCGAAGCCAGGTGACTTGGCCGTAAGCTGGAAAGCTTTTCACGCCCCATTGGCGAAATGCGTCAGCCGGCAAGTAGGCGAAGCGCGCGCCAGCACGCACGATTTCTAATCCCTGCTCACCCGACGATAACGATCTGCTCGTGTAGGACCGGATTACTAGGGAGACGCCCCTGAGAGCCTTTTTTCGGGACAACGGCCTGACGATTGCCTTGGTAGCGATGTTCCTTTTGAGCGTGCTGGGCATGATCTGGTCTGGTCATGCGACCTACAACGACGAACTTCGGGAGCACGGATCGAGGACGATTGGGCTGGCGGAATATTTGGTAAGTTGGCGACTTCCTCTCGGCACTCTTCGAAAACTGGGAGAGCGAATTCTTGCAGATGTCGGCCTATGTAATGCTGACAGCCATGCTGTTTCGGCGCGGTTCGGCCGAGTCTCGTGATCCCGACGATCCCGACCGTCCTGACAACGAGATTCCGGCGGCCGCGCGCAGGCAAAACCCGATTCTCGCTTGGCTCTACTCCTATTCTCTGGGCATAGCGCTGGCCATGCTTTTCGTGATGTCCTTTGCATTGCACTTCTCGGCTAGTTTGGCAGCAGCAAACGAGCAAGCAGTCCTGCACGATGGTCAGATTCAATCCGTGGGAGACTACCTGCTCGACGCACAGATGTGGTTCGAGTCCTTTCAAAACTGGCAATCCGAATTCCTGTCGACGGCCGTGCTGATCGTTTTGTCGATCTTTCTTCGGCACAAGGGCTCGCCGGAATCGAAACCTACCAACGCGGCGAACTCTGATACCGGCGAGTAGGGCTCGGAGGCCGCTGGCCAGCCGGCGAATTGAAGCGCACAGGTTCCGTATATCAATGCTTACCTGACTGCTTCCATCGAGGTCACGGTGCTTGCGAAGCCCTTTAAAAGGCGATCCGAATATGTCTCGGTTTCGGTTTTCTAAGCCAACTCAACACCGTCGCCCATGCCTATCAGTTCGCGTGGAAATGGTGCGGAATCAGATGGAACAGAAGGCTGCAATTCGCGCCCGGGAAGCCACGCTGACCAGTAACGCTGACGCCGAAACCGCGCGTCGGGCATTCGTCGCCTTTTGCCCGAAGCTGCGGTATTCTATGGCCGTCGCCTCAAAAGCAGAAATGTCCAAACGGGAGTGCTT
>NZ_CAUM01000072.1 GCF_000350085.1 Mesorhizobium metallidurans STM 2683 | reverse complement strand
CTCGCGGCGACCGCCGCGGGCGCTGTCGCAGGCGCCGCGGTCGGCGGCGCTGCCGGGGGAATTGTCGGCGCCCTGACCGATTCGGGCGTGTCGCGGGAGGACGCGGACGTCTTTGCCGAGGGCATCCGCCGTGGCGGTACCTTGGTCACCGCCCGCGTCGACGACGAACTTGCACCGAAAACGCAGGAGATCCTGAACGGATTCAGTCCCGTCAATATCGGTGACCGGCGCAGCGAGTATGAAGCAGGCGGATGGACCGGGTTCGACCCGTACGGCGGCGACTATTCCGCACTGGACGCCGATCGTGATCGTGCTCGCCGGGATACTACTTGATCAGGGCGACCGGCTAAACGAACTCGCTTTGCAAAAGGAATGCTCAGTATGAGAGGAGTACTGCGGCCACTGTTGCTGACCGCAGCGGTCTGATGGTCTCCTATTGGGCGTTCCTTCATGTCGGTGGCTGGCCGACATCGCCATTGAAGCGGGCTCCGGAGCAAAACCAGGGCGGTAACGCGCCGCAGGACACCTTACCTGCGGCAGGCATCAAAAATACCGAAATGCCAGGAAACCAGTAACGCAGCGCGCTCTGAAACGTTGCGCCGAGATCACTTGCCATCCGCTTGCTGAGCATCCCCGGTCACGCGCAATCCGTGGAACAACCATCGGGCGCCGAACTAGGCGCCATGGAGGTATGACCATGGACAGTGAAGAACGCATCAGACGCCGTGCCCAGATTTGGGAACGGGAGGCCGGCCGGAAGGTCGCCAGCAAGAGCATTGGGATCGGGCTTTGCAGGAGATCGAAGCCGAAGGATCGGAAGCCGAACGCGGTGCTGTCGCGCCCGATCCGACCGTTGGCGCCGGCTCTGGCCCGAACGCGCGTCAACAGGCCGGGCTGCTGACTATACTGCCGTGCAATTCACCTGTCCTCCGGCGCGACGAGCGCCGTGACCGCAGAGGTCAGCGCCCATTGGCTCACGGGCTTTTGCAACACCTTTATATCGGCAAATCGTTCCGGTATGTTGGAACTGTGGCCGGTAACGAAGGCAAAGGGGATGGCCTTCCCGCGCAGCGTATCGGCCAGCGCGTAACTTGTCTCCCCGTTCAGTTGTATATCCAGAAGTGCAACATCGGGCCCTTCCCGCTCGACGTGATCTATGGCGGCGCTGACCGAAGCCACGGGACCGACGATCCGGTGTCCAGCGTCTCTTAGCTGCGCCGCGTGGTCTTCGGCGATCAGCCATTCATCTTCGACGATCAGGATGCGTAAAGCTGTCGCCAAGGTCAGGCCTTTTTGTCGAGCGGGAACTTGATCCTCACCTTTAAACCCGTTCGTTCGAAAAATGTTTCGGCTGTGCCGCTCAGACGGTATTCAATTTCTCCTTTCACCAGTGAGAGGCCGAAGCCACCATGCTTCGGTTGAGCAACCGGTGGCCCGTCGACTTCCTTCCATACGAGGCGCAGACTATGGTCATCGACCAACCATTCGACGTCGACCCTGCCACCTTCCTTGCTCAGCGCGCCATATTTCGCCGCGTTGGTCGCGAGTTCGTGCATCACCATGCTGAGTGACAGGGCCTGTTGCGGCTTGAGCTTGACCGCGGGGCCGTCGAGGGAGAAGCGCTGTGGGCCGAAAGGCGCGGCTTCCTGGCCAATCAATTCCTCGATCGACACCTCCGTCCAGTTCTCGCGCGAGAGCACGCCATAAGCGCGCGACATGGCGTGGAGCCGGCCAAGCAGGGCGGTCGCGAATTCCTCCTTGGTGGACGCTGTTTCGACGGTGCGGTTGGTGATGCTGGTCACCACCGCCAGCATGTTCTTGACGCGATGATTGAGCTCCGAGATCAGCACCTTCTGATGCTCCTCGGCTTCGGCGAGAGGCGTGACATCGACCAGCGTCACCACAACCCCCTGAATGCAGGCGCCCTTGTCGCGGTAAGGAATGAGCCGGACCATGTAATAGCGACCCCGCACATCGCGCGCGAGATGGTGGATGACAGGGTCGCCTGTCTCGAACACTTGCTCGATATGGCCGCGCATCTGCGGATAGTCGAGCTGGCTCGAAAGCTCCGTGAGCGGCCGTCCGACATCGGAGGCGCGCAGATTGAAGAAGGATGAAGCTGCGGGCGTGAAGCTACGGATCACAAGATCGCTATCGAGAAACACCGTCGCGATTTCGGTGCACTCGAAAAGGTTCTTCAGGTCGCTATTGGCGTGGTCGAGCTCCTCGATCTTGCCGGACAGTTCGGCGTTGATCGTGTTCAGCTCCTCGTTGAGGGATTGCATCTCCTCCTTCGAAGCCTCCAGTTCCTCGTTGGTTGACTGCGCTTCCTCGTTCAGCGAAACGAGCTCCTCATTGGAGGATTTCACCTCTTCCAATGCCGTCTCGTATTCCTCGATGGTCGATTGCAGCCGCTCGCGGGTTTCCCGGATATCCCGCTCGAGATGAGCGATGTCATCGGGATTGCCCCTCTCGCGCTCGACCTCGGACTTATCGCGGGCGGGTCCAGCTGATTGGAACAGAACGAGATAAAACGGCTCGCCGGTGCCACGCTCGGGCAGAGGTTCGACAGTGACACTCACGAACTGCACGCGTTCGTCCTCGGCGTCGACCGCAATGTTTTCACGCAGAACGATCTGACGCGTCGTCACGGCTTCGCGTAGCGCCGCCCGCAGATCGAGCCGAAGTCCCTGCCGCGCCATGCTCAGGAGGTTGCGGTTAGGCGCTCCCTGTGGCGGCTCAAGATATCGTCCGGTCCGCGCCGAGTAGTAGACAACGTCGCCCTCGGCGTTGACCACCACATGCGGCGGCGCGTGTCGCTCGATAACTTGAGATTCCACGGCCTGGCGAAGCGGATAGCCCGCGATCCCGTCGTTTCTTCCTTGCCGTCCTTCGGACGGAAAAGGGATGGCCCGGCCACCGTCTCCAATCAACAGTGGAAGACGCGAGCGCGGGGGAACATCCTCGCGCGCCTTGAAGATGCGCCGCTTCTTGTCGACGGCGGCAAAGAGGTCGCCATGCTGACCGATGCTCTCGGAAGTTCCCAGGAAAAGATATCCGGAAGGCTTCAGCGCATAGTGGAAAATGGGAATGACCCGGTTCTGGATGTCCGGTCCGAAATAGATGAGAAGATTGCGGCACGAGACCATGTCCATGCGTGAGAAGGGCGGATCCTTGATCACGCTATGCGGCGAGAAGATACAGAGTTCGCGCACCTCGCTGGTCAGCACGAAGCTATCGCCCTCATTGGTGAAGAAACGCTGCCGTCTTTCGGCCGAAACGCTGTCGAGCAGATTGACCGGATAGCGCGCCGCGCGCGCAACGGTGAGCGCCGGCTCGTCGATGTCGGTGGCGAAGATCTGTATCTTAGGCACCACCGACAAGGTATCCATGTGTTCGCGCAGCAGCATGCCGAGTGAAAACACCTCTTCGCCAGTGGCGCAGCCGGGCACCCAAACCCTGACCGTGTCGGACGCGGTCTTGCCCTCGAACAGTTGCGGAATGACCTTCTTCTCCAGCAGCTCGAAAGCCTCTACGTCACGGAAGAAATTGGTGACGTTGATAAGGAGATCGCGAAATAGCGCGGTGATCTCGCGGGCGTCCTTCCGAAGCAGGTCGATATAGCCCGATAGCGATTTCATTTGGCCGATCTGCATGCGTCGCTTGACCCGCCGAATGAAGGTCTTGGACTTGTAACCGGAAAAATCATGGCCCGAGTGGGCACGAAGTATGCCGTAGATTTCCTCGCGGGCGCGATCGATATCCTCGGACGGCTCCTCGCCATCGTTTTCCATCAACGGTTCGAGCACATCAAAGCTGCGCGCGAAGTCGATCAGCTTCTCGCCCATCTCGTCAGCGCCAACCGCAATGTCGACCACGCCGCTGGAGATCGCGCTTTGCGGCATGTCGGGGTTGCGAGGGCCAGAGCCGTCGCTGGCCTGGGCCAGAACGAAACCGCCGTGTTCCTTGAGCATTTTCGCGCCGAGCGTCCCGTCGCCGTCTCCGCCCGATAGAATGATGCCGACGCCATACTCACCCTGGTCTTCGGCCAGCGAGCTGAAGAAGATGTCGATGGGCTTGCGTTCGCGGCTCGCCGCCCTCGGGTGCCGGATCTGCAGCTTGCCGCTCTTGATCGTAAGGACGGCATTCTGCGGCATGACATAGACATTGTCCGGCTCCGCCTCCATCCCGTCTTCCGCGATCATTACTGGCATCGCCGTGTACCGCCTCAGAACATCGTGAAGCAGGCTTTCCCGCTCGGGGCTGAGATGCGTGACGACGACGAAAGCCATGCCGGGCGAATCCGGAAGCCCCTTGAACAGGCTCTCCATCGCCGGAATGCCGCCGGCCGATGCGCCGACACCGACAATGGGAAGTCTTGTTTCCTTGGACATGAATGCCGCCCTCCTGGTTGATCCCTCCCCCGGTAAATAAGGCGGCGAAAGCCGATGGCCACGCCCTGCCTGTTTACCGGCACAGGCTAGAATATTGAAATGGGGAACCCCAGGCCGACTTTTGGATCAGCAGCAGTCGCATCTCGGCGAGATCGCGGCTGAGGAGAGCGGTGCGTTTCCTTCCACTTGCGGTCTCGGCCATGGCGCACAGATCATCGCCGGATTCGGCGAATTCGATTGCCGGGCGTCTTGACGCAGTCCGCAGCAGTTTGGCTGCAGCAAAAGTCCGTCCTGAAGGGCGCTCAAATCCTGCAAATAGCGGCCAGTTCGGTCCATGGAACCAACAATGCGCCTTACCCAGAAAATTGGCAATGTTCCTGTGCATTGGCGGCTCTGCTTCTGCGTGGGGGGCAGGGCGACAAACGGAACATTTTGACGTTTATTGCGTTGATCGGACTGCGGGAGTTTCCATTGTTTCGGCGGTGTTCGGCCGCTCGTCTGTCTGGTTGCGGAACCGCCAATCTTCCAAGGGAAATCTTCCGCAAGACGTGGGCAGGAGAGTAAGGTGCAGGTTCTTACAGGCGCCAGAATTCTGATCGTGGAAGACGAATTTGTTGTGGCCGACGATATCGCGCGTTATTTTGCCGGCTTGGGAGCGCTAATCCTCGGTCCGGCTCGCAGCGTGGCGCAAGCTCAGCCCTTCGTCGACCACGCCGACGCGGCGGTGCTGGACATCGATCTGAACGGCACGCCGGTATTTCCGATCGCTGACCGACTTGCCGAACGCGGCGTCCCTTTCGTCTTCTTCAGCGCCTATGATCGCAACGTTATTCCAGCCCGGCTCGACCACGTTGCCAATTTGGTGAAGTCGGCGGACCGCAGGAAGATTATCGCGACTCTGTTTCCCGAAACCGGGGAGCAGGATGGAAGTGACGAACCGCTGAACATGAGGTCGCTGCTGCCGAAGCTTCGGCTGGCCGCCCGCCTTATCATTCCGGACGCGGCTGCGGCCGACCGGCTGGTGGAAATGACGCTGGAACTTGCCATTAGCGAAATCGCCGACCGTCCGCCGGAAATTTCCACCGAGCAATGGCTGAATTCCATGCTTAAACACTCAGTCGGAAGGGCGGCCGGTCTGCTTCATTGAACGCCGATGCAGCCGGGCAAAGCAGCTGCATCGGCTTTTCAGAGAAGCCCGATTTAGTGACCCCAATGACGTCTCAACCAGGCGAGAATCCTGTTGCCGTTGACAATCCTGCGAACCCGGCCGGCGGCCCATCCAGCTTGCATCGTGGCGCCGGCATGACAACTGCAGACGACCTCATGCAATTGCCAATCGGTGAGTTCGAAGAAGCGTTTGGCCTCGCCGTAGGAGTCCGACTTGAGGCCTGAGACACGCAGCAGCGTATCGTTGAAGGCAACGGTGATCGCCGATCCAGCTGCCCGCGCCTCTTCGCGAATCGCGGGGTGCAGATGCTCGGTGCCAGTGAGCGCCGCAAGACAGCGCGAGGGATTGCGCTCAAGCAGTTCCGCCCAGCGTTCTATCCGTTCTGTTCTGGTAGTGAGCGGGGCTGGCGACAATGGACTGACAACCGCGATTGACTGCAGTTCATCAAGTGTCTGGTGTTTCATGGGTTTCTCCTGTTCGAGCGCCTATTCTCCGGCGGAATTGTCGCGACGGTTTGACTCAAGCCCGCGCCCATGAGACCAAGGACGCGAGCAGCTGTTTGCCCACCTATCTTCAACAGACACCCAGCAGCGGCATCCGCAGCGACACCGAACTTTTAAGTATCCCTAATGTTCCAGCGGCAGGATATTTTCTTTGATGCGGCCCAGCATAGGGCGACCGTGCCGGTGGATGAAGGCAATGTCTGCGCAGTTGGCTTTCATCGTCGGCGCCGGAACATGGTGGGCAGGCCACTGTTTGGAAGCTTCCAGCAGCGCCGCGACGCCGGCAGTATTGTCTTTCTGGTTTCCGCCGGACCCAGTGATCTGATAGTATCTTCCAAACCTCAGGTCCCAAGATCTCGGCGACCTGCTGAAGGATCTCGCGGAAACAGCATAATAGAGAATGCGATGTCTCGCTCGAGCCAGAGTAACCTTGGTCCCCAGATTGGTCTGGGCGTGGACCAGGAGATTGCTTCATTGTTGACAGCCATCGAGCAGGAAAAGGTTCCTGATCGCCTTACCAAGCTCGCGATCGAATTGCAGAATGCGCTGCTCGAAAAGCGCCGCTACAAGACGACGAATTAGCCTTATCAGGTCACGGCTAATTTGCTTCCACGTCCAAATGGACACCGATTGCCCCGGTCTGCGAGGATCTCGCGCTGGTGCAGAGGAAGCTTCCGAGGGTCCTGCACCAGATCCGGCATCGCAGCGATCTGCCAGCCAGAGAGACGATGCTCCCAGCCATTAGGTTTACATCATCACACGGCTGTGGCGCGCGACGACAATTTCCTCATCGGTCGCAATCACGCGCACTTCGATCTTGCTGTCTGGACTGCTGATGATCCCGGCGTGGGCGTCGTTGGACGGCTCATCGAGTCCCACGCCGAGCCAGGCCAATTTGTTACATATGGCCTTACGGATGGATGATGAGCGTTCGCCTATGCCGGCGGTGAAGACCAGGCATTCGAACCCACCCATCGTGTTCGCGAGCGCCGCGGCTTCCCTTGCCGCGCGGAATGCGAAAAGCTCGATCGCCTCGCGGGCACGGCCGTCGCTGCTGGCTTCCAGCGTACGCATGTCACCGGAAATTCCGGATACGCCGAGCAGTCCGGATTTCTCGTAGAGCATCGTTTGCAATTCATCTGCTGCGATGCCTTTTTCTAGCAGAAAATACAACAGCACGCCCGGATCGATGGCGCCGCAGCGGGTCCCCATGACCAGGCCGTCCAGTGCCGAAAAGCCCATCGTCGTATCGATGCTTTTGCCCTCGCGCAGAGCGCAAAGACTTGCCCCATTGCCGAGATGAGCGACGATCGTCCGCTTCGACATAAGAGCGGGTGATATCTGTTCGAGCCGCTCGGCAACATACTCATAGGAGATGCCGTGAAACCCGTAGCGGTGCAAGCCTTCCTGTTCATATCTGCGCGGAAGGGCGAAGCGCCGCACGACAGGATCTATCGTCTGGTGGAAAGCGGTGTCGAAACATCCGACCTGTGGCAGATCCGGTCGCAACGCGGCTATTGCGCGAATCGGTGCCAGACTGCGAGGCTGGTGCAGCGGTGCGAGCGGCGTCAACTTGTCCACGGCGTCGATGGTCGCGGTTGTCAGACGGACAGGTTCGACGAACTCGCTTCCGCCATGCACGATGCGATGACCGGCACAAATCAGTTTTCTTCCACCAAGTTCGCGCTCCACCCAGTTGAGCATTTCACCGATGCCAGCGTCATGCTGCCCGTTTGTGCTGAGTTGCCGATCGTATTGCAAAGTTCCGTCGGCCGCCTTTGCGCTGAACTTCGGCGCATCACCAAGATCCAGAGCGCCTCGCGAAACGAGCTGCAATTCCTCGGAGGAAGCGAATTCGTAAAGTGCAAACTTGATGCTGGACGAGCCCGCATTCAGCGCCAGGATCGACTGCCGCATCAGTGATGAGCCTCAGCCGCGTTCTTGCCAGGCCAGCTCCATTTCTGGATCTCGGGCATGTCTTCGCCGTGCTTGCGGACATAGGCCTTGTGCTTAGCCAGCCTGTCATGAAGGTCGCCAGCAACGCGTTCCGACTTTTCGGCCAGCCCCGGCACGCGCCTTATCGCGGCGAGCGCCAGGTGGTAGCGATCAAGTTCGTTGAGCACCACCATATCGAACGGCGTCGTCGTGGTGCCCTCCTCCCTGAAGCCGTGCACATGCATATTGTCGTGGTTGGCGCGTCGGTAGGTCAGGCGGTGAATGAGGTAGGGATAGCCGTGATAGGCGAAGATGACCGGCCTTGTCTTCGTAAACAGTGCGTCGAATGCCTCGTCGGTGAGACCGTGTGGGTGTTCGGTCTTCGACTGGAGTGTCATGAGGTCGACAACGTTGACGACGCGGATTTTCAGGTCGGGAATTGCAGAGTGCAGAATGTCCGTAGCAGCCAGTGTTTCGAGCGTCGGTACATCGCCGGCGCAGGCCAGAACCACATCCGGCTCGTCACCATTCGAAATCGTGCCAGCCCATTCCCAGATGCCCGCGCCTGCCTTGCAATGCGCTTCTGCTTCCTCAACCGACAACCATTGCGGCGCCGGTTGCTTGCCGGCGGTGATGACATTGATACGGTTGTAGGTTCTCAAGCAATGGTCGGTGATCCACAGCAGGGTGTTGGCGTCCGGCGGGAAATAGAGCCTGACGGTGTCGGCCCTTTTGTTGGCGACCAAGTCGGCAAAGCCTGGGTCCTGATGACTGAAGCCATTGTGGTCCTGCCGCCAGACATGAGAGGTCAAGAGGTAGTTGAGCGAGGCAATTGGCTTGCGCCAGGCAAGCTCACCCGAAATCTTCAGCCATTTGGCATGCTGGTTGACCATCGAGTCGACGATATGAATGAACGCCTCATAGCATGAGAACAGGCCGTGGCGTCCGGTGAGCAGATAGCCTTCGAGCCAGCCTTGGCAGAGATGCTCGCTCAGCACCTCCATGACGCGTCCGTCACGGGAAAGATGGACATCGTACGGTTCGATGCGCTCCATCCAGATCCGGTCCGTGATGTCGAAAACGTCGTCCAGACGATTGGACGAGGTCTCGTCCGGCCCCATCAGACGGAAGTTCCGCGCCTCGGCGTTGAGACGGAAGACCTCGCGAAGGTAACTTCCGCAAATCCGTGTCGCTTCAGCGATAACGCCTCCTGGACGGGGCACTTCCAGCGCAAGGCTTTTCCAGTCGGGAAGCACAAGGTCGCTCTTCAACAACCCACCATTCGCGTAGGGGCTTGCCCCCATGCGTTTTGCCCCTGCTGGGGCAAGGGCCGCGAGTTCCGGCAGGAGGCGCCCGCCTTTGTCGAACAGCTTTTCCGGTTCATAGCTTCGCATCCACGTTTCGAGGATCTGGCGGTGTTCCTTATTTCCCCGCGCGTTCGATACCGGCACCTGATGCGCACGCCAGAAGCCTTCGACCTTCTCGCCATCGACCTCCTTGGGTCCGGTCCAACCCTTGGGGCTGCGTAGCACGATCATCGGCCACAACGGACGCCCACCACGCCATCCCGGAGACCGGGCCCGTTCCTGAATGGAACGGGTGCGATCGAGCACCGTGTCGAGCGTCCCGGCCATCGATTGGTGCATGGCAATCGGCTCGTGGCCTTCGACGAAAAACGGTTCGTAGCCATAGCCGGCGAAAAGATTTTGCAATTCCCGATCGTCCATGCGGCCAAGGATTGTCGGATTGGCGATCTTGTAGCCGTTAAGATGCAGGATCGGCAGCACGGCGCCGTCCGACGCCGGGTTCAGGAATTTGTTGGAATGCCATGACGCCGCAAGCGGACCGGTCTCGGCTTCGCCGTCGCCAACGACGCAGGCAACCACCAGATCGGGGTTGTCAAAAGCCGCACCAAAGGCATGGACCAACGCATATCCGAGTTCGCCGCCCTCATGGATGGAGCCGGGTGTCTCGGGCGCAGCATGGCTTGGCACGCCGCCGGGGAAGGAAAACTGCCGGAACAGTTTCCTCAGACCGTCTTCGCCCTGCCCGATATCAGGATAGATCTCGCTGTAGGTGCCCTCAAGCCACGTGTTGGCGACCATCGCGGGACCACCATGGCCCGGGCCGCAGATGAACAGGACATCGAGGTCGCGTTCGCGGATAACGCGGTTCAGATGCAGATAGAGAAAATTCAAGCCCGGCGTCGTGCCCCAATGGCCAAGCAACCGCGGCTTGACGTGCATGGCTTTCAGCGGTTCGCGCAGCAGCGGATTGTCGAGCAAATAAATCTGGCCGACCGAGATGTAGTTCGCGGCGCGCCAGTAGCGGTCCATGAGATCGATCCGTTCGCGGCTGATCGCCTGCGGCATCGCGGCAGCCTTGTTCATCGCCCACTCTCCAGTATCAGTCCCTAGTGGTAACTGGAGCGGCTCGACGCCTGAGCAAGCCCGACTTGTGGCTGTTACGGGCGAACGCTGCTAGATCGCAGCTAAATCAGCTGTGACGACAATGGAAGCGGCGTTCTGAGTCATATTGGGTCCGAGCAGACGCATATTATGCCACCGCCTCGACTAACGTGTGACCGTCTTTTCCTAACCGAACCAAATCGCCACTTCCGCGTTATGCCGCTCTCGGCAACTGGCTGTGCGTTGTATGGGCAAATTTCTTCCTCTTACAATCAAACTCCTGGATGGCAAATCGTTGATGGTTTCATCGATCTGCGAAGCAGAGGCGGCGCTGCTAGGAAATTGGCCGAACAAGGAAGCGGCGGCTTACAAAGATGCAGGCCGGTTGATTGCCGCGGCAAAAGACGGGAGTTGTAACCCAGCCGTCGCTTTTGCAGCCTTTAAGGCCGCTGCCATCGACCAGCGCGTATTGCAGCCCGCGAAACAAAGCGCTGCTCTCGGGATGCTGGACGAAGTAACTAAGGATCTGACGAAGCCGGTATGAACCCGAGCCCTATTAACGGGCAGGTGGCGCCGGTTGTGTGCCCTGCTGATCTCTGCCGGTCGATGACTGCGGTGTCGGATTCCTATCGACCTTTGAATTGTCGACTGGCTGACCATTCGTTATGTCCGTCTTCGATTGCACGGGATCGCTGTTGTTGCAGCCGGCTACCAAACTCAGAATGACAAAAGCTGTAGATGCGGATCGAAGGAGCCCTTCGAGCCTGCGACAGTCGAAAAACGCACGAAGACCGGGGTTTTCTCTCCCGCTCGTTGGAAGATGTCCGCACGAGTATATTTCGCCAGCGATTCATAAGTTTCGAAATAGCCATGCGCACCGTAGCCGCGCGCGTGCACGACTCGCTCGGAATCCGCTCGTGGTCGAAGTGGAAGATTTTCTCGCGAAAGTGTAAATCCTCGACCAGCGTCGGACCACACTCTTCCGATCTTCAGCGTATTCTGATCATCGGACACCGGCCCACCTTGTGCCGTCGTGGGCGTCGGCGTGTTCTTCTCGGCGATCTGGTGAAGCTCACCTCTTCCACGCACAAGTTTTTGGTCATGGATCGTCGCGGGCGTGTCGACTGTCTGGCAGACTTGGCCATCATTGTTTTCTTCAGCAGGTCCAGTGCGCCGCGGCACTGTTCGGCATTCGGTTCCTGGCCCTTCTGAATCTCATTCAAAGCGGTGTTCATCGGTTGGCGTCAACAGACGAAGGCTCGGAACCGGAAACCGAACGAGACGTTGCTAGGCACAAGCTAGGGGACACCTTTTGAGCTCGTCTGCTAAATCACCCCCGTCATTCGAAAAACCCGTCCAGGCCTCGCCAAGACGATGGCGACAAGCCGCAACCTTCAAGCGGTTGGGCCCCGGACTCATCACGGGTGCGGCTGACGACGACCCAAGCGGCATCGCCACCTACTCACAAGCGGGCGCTCAATTCGGGTTCAATATGCTTTGGACCATGGTGCTCACCTACCCGTTGATGAGCGCAGTCCAACTTGTCAGCGGGGAAATAGGACGTGTCACCGGCTGCGGCCTGGCAAAGAATCTCGCTAGGATTCTCCCGCGCTGGACCGTATTGGGCCTCGTTGCCCTGCTTTTTGTGGCAAACACAATCAATATCGGCGCCAATCTTGCGGCGATGGGCGCCGCAACGCAATTGTCGACCGGCGCGCCGGCGCTCCCTTTTACGATAGGCTTTGCCGCGCTCTCCGTCACGCTGCAGATGTTCATCTCATATGAGACTTACGCCCGATATCTGAAATGGCTGACTCTCGTCCTGCTTGCCTATGTCGCGGTGCTTTTTGTTGCTGATGTTGACTGGTGGGCCGCTGCCAAGGGTCTGGTAATGCCATCGTTTCCACTGAATCGAGACAGTCTGACCGTCATCGTTGCGCTCCTTGGCACGACGATCAGTCCCTATCTCCTGTTTTGGCAAAGCTCGCAGGAGGTCGAGGAAATCGAACAGGATCCAGAGGCAAAAGCGTTGACCAAGAAACCCGATCAGGCGAAGCGCGAGATTCGACGGATCAAGCTGGACACTTTCGTGGGCATGGCTGTTTCGAACCTTGTTGCCCTCGCCATCATCATGAGCACCGCAGCGACGCTTCATTCCGCCGGGAAAACTGAAGTGGCCAGCGCTGCCGACGTTGCGGAGGCGCTGCGGCCTCTTGCCGGCGATTTCGCATTTTTCATCTTCAGCCTTGGCATCATCGGCACAGGATTGTTGTCGCTGCCCGTGCTTGCCGGCTCCGCTGCTTATGCTTTCGGAGAGGCACAGGGTTGGAAATGTGGACTGGAAAACAAGCCGTGGGAGGCGGTAGGGTTCTACAGCGTCATCGGACTGTCGGTCTTGTTAGGGTTGGGGATCAGTCTGTCGTCGATCGATCCCATAAAGGCGTTGTTCTGGAGCGCCGTCATCAACGGTTTTGTTGCGGTTCCAATCATGGCAGCAATGATGGTGGTTGCCAGCCGCCGGGATCAAATGGGACGTTTCACCGTGTCTACCGGGGTGTTGCTTTTCGGCTGGGCTGCAACGATCGCAATGGGTCTCGCGGCCGCTGCGATGGTAGTCTTTTGATGCGTGCCGTCACCGTGCCCCAAACGGTAGTGCTTAGTCGTCGGTGCGCTTGATCATGCCAATTATTTGCTGAATGTCGCGCGGCTTGACTCCGACTTCCTTCAGTCCTGGCAAGTCGGTCGCGGCCACGTTGTCTACGCGCATGAGGTCAACCTGGTTGCGCTTGACCGGGGTGGCCGGAATGAACTCCGCCAGGGCTGCAACGGCATTCCACACCGCAAACGGCATCGGCACCAGCATCGGGCGCCTGCCCGGGCTGCGGGCGATTTCCCGGACCAGTTCCTCGTAACTCAGAACGCGGGGGCCGCCAAACTCGAAGATCAACGGCGCGTTGCTGTGGTCGATCAGCCGGCTTACCGCTTCCGCGACGTCCCCCACATAAACGGGCTGAAGCCGTGTCGCTCCGTCGCCGAACAACGGATAGACCGGCAGGCGGCGGACCAGCCGCATCAGTGTCGTCAGGAAGGCATCGTCGGGCCCGATCGTGACACCGACCGACGACGAGCGCTCCGGGAAAAGCTACGGAAGCTGTGGGTCGGCAACCGGTCTCCAAATCACCATGAAATCCTTCGCCACTTCATAAGGGTGACGAACAGTGACGGCGATGTCAAAAAATTTTGCTTGGCCGTCTCCTATATTGAGGAGGATATCCAAGCGTGGTTCGATCGACTTCGATAACGCAGCGCGTTAACTTTCAAGGCTTTTTTAGCCGGCGTCTTGCGGGATTCTTTTTTAGCGTGGATGCCTTCGATGCCACCTGAGAAATTCTCTGTTCACGCAAACGGGCGGACTTCGCTTCTCGCTCTTTACTCTCCATTTCGACCGCTATCCGATATGCTCTGTTAGCGCGGTCCAACTTTTCCCTATCGACCCGTCGATGAGCCATGACAGCCTCCTCGCGCTTTTCGACTAACAAAGCGGGAAGGCGTCAAGCTTTCCACGCAAAGAAAAATCCTGAAAGCTTCATTTGCGATTGATGCTTACTCCCGTCGGCCCGCTTTACTGAGGAACTGGCTGCGAACCTTGTTGGTCGCCGCCCGTGCTCGATTGCGGGGTTGGGTTCTTGTCCGCCTTGGGGTTCTGATCAACCGGCGGATTGTTCATGACGTCAGTCTTGGATTTCTCGGAGTCATCAGACGAGGCACTCGAACTGGACGCTGACGGCACACCCTGCTCAGTGGACGGTGTCTTGGCTAGTTCGCCATACACCTCGGCGGCGCCCCAGGCGATTGCGGTCAGAAGCAGCGCTGCAACAAGGATTGTCAAACCGTGGGTGCCCCATCCGCCTTGGCGAGCCATTTTCTCGAGAACGATTTTAGCCATCTAGGAATAACTCCGTTGGTCGGTCTGCCGGCGTGCGCCGGAACTGCTGGACTAACCTCAACGCTCAACCGTGTCAGGGCATCGAGGTTCCGGGGCAAATGAAAAAGGGCCCGCTACCTTTCGGTAGCGGGCAAATTCTGAAGCTGCGAGCAGCCCAGCACACATCCAACGAAAAGCAAGGGGTGGGTTGCTTTTTGTCTACTGGTGTGGACTGGAAACCAATTTGCCACTTCGGCGTTATGCCGCTCGCGAAAAGCGGAGGCGATCATGGGAAAGTTTCTTCCGATCACGGTGAAGCTTCTGGATGGCACGTCGACAATAGTCTCCTCAATATGCGACGCGGAAGCGGCGCTTCAGGGGCAGTGGCCAAACAAGACAGCAGCGGTTTTCAAACATGCTGCTCGGCTGATTGCGGCCGCCAAAGATGGAACATGCAATCCTGCGATCGCTTTTGCGGCTTTCAAAGCCGCTGCGATTGATCAACGCGTTTTACAGCCGATAAAGCAACGCGCCGCCCTAAAGATATTGGACGAAGTGACTAAGGACTTTACGAAGCTTATTTGAAAGGCTCAACGAACGCCTGCGCCCCAATTTGGAAAACCGAAACAAGGTGTTGCTCGGCCCTCACCGATTCCCCGAGACCGTACATTGCAACGTTTCGATGAGTTCGCGATGCCAATCATTTCCAATCGGCCGTTGCGGGCCTTAAAAGTGAGCATAATGAGCTACTGGAGTTCGGAACCTTAGCCACTTGTCGAAGTTTGGGCATCGGCGGTCGCGGAGATTCCGGCATGGTGAACTATCACATCGACGAAATGCAAGGTGACCAACTCGTCGCATCGCATAGGGCGAGTGGTCCAACTGCGCTTGACGCGCTAAGAAAAATTACTGGCCGTGCCTTGTCGTCCGACACTCACAAAATCATTGGTTCAGGGTGGTCGACGAGCGGCAAGGCCAAGTGTTCAAATATGCCTACGATGAGAGCTTCGGCGAATAGCTTCGCTCTGGGCTGGAATTCACCATTCCGGCAGCGAGCCGTTGCTCACGAAGACGCGCGGTTTTCGCTTCCCTGTGACGCCGCTCTGTCTCCAGCGCGACCTTCGCCTCGCGGTCGGCCCGCTCAAACTTCTCTTTGTCGACGCGCCGCTGAGTCATCTGCGGATTATCCTCATCACCAGCTCGGGATCAATTTTCATCGACCTGGTCAAATCGCCAACCATTCTCTCGGCAACTTCGGCCCACACATGTTCAGGCAGCCCTTCAGCCACCATAGCCTTGAAGGCACACCTGACGACCGAATAGTCATGAGCAGAAACGGAGGCCCATTCCTCGCTTTTGTCCATCGCCGAACTCCCTTTAAGGGGCGGGAGTATGATGTTTACTCTCAAACGCTGGCGCCCGTTCATTTTGCCAGCGACTCATGCATCGTAGGCCCTAACTATCGGTCGGTCATTTGCATTTGATGTAGCCTCCCGGCGTCACGCATATTTGCGAAGAAGCTTAGCGCGGCCTCCTCCCGTACGCTCTTACTCGCTCTGGCTGATGCCAAATTTGGCGCAGGATCTTGCAGAACAGCCGGTGAGAATGCCGTCAATTTGTCATCGGCCTTTTCGCGGAACAACTCTCATGCGGGGAAGTTGGGGCTTCACTGAACTTTAATCAAAGGAAGCTCCAAATGTTTTTGCGCGTGGACAAGTTACAGATTGAACTCCCCGCTCCTACCCAGGCGGATCCCAACGCGGGTGCCGCCCTGCAGGAATTGCTCGGCGGCAAATACGGTGAAATGTCGACCTTGGGAAACTACCTATTCCAAAGCTTCAATTTTCGTACCAAGTCGAAGCTGAAGCCCTTTTACGGCCTGGTGGCGGCAATAACCGCTGAGGAGCTTGGTCACGTCGAACTCGTCAGCAACGGCGTTGCCATGCTGAACAACGGTCCCGACCTCGAAGGCGCGGAAAAGGAGGACGGCGGGGACATCTCGGGCGCACCTTATGAGGCGCGGCCAAGCTCTACAAGGCTTCGCGCTTACTTCTTGGCGCGGTCTGAAACGACCGCGCTTTTTTTGCCGGTGTAATACGTGCCAAAGTAGATGCAAGTTTGGATGCGACGCGCGCTACTCGCGAGGCTTAGGCGCATAAGGAGGGGTGGTCATGTTTTGACGATCGGACTGGTGCGTTTTATCGTTTACCTCGCTTCGGGGCTTCGTCAGCCCAATTCCGTTGCGCGGCCTCTTGTTTCCAGCGGCATCCTGAGAAAATTGGTCGGAAGGATCAGCACCCTCTTTCGCTGGATATTTAGTAGCCCCGGTTTCCCGAGCATTGTCAGGGTCAGCCATCGTCTCGCTCCATTTAGAAGATGGACAACAACACCGGCACGCCCTCAGAGTTCCTTGTCCGGCATCAGGGCCAGTACCCAAAAGGCCACGCCAACGTTTGTTGGATCCCCATTGACGTGGGTGCGGCCACTCCACATAGCGCCGTCGAAATTCATTTCGCAAAGGAACATCTTCTCGGCTTGCACATTGGCTCACAGAGCAACTTGCGAGGTCCGGAATGGAATTTGCGAACCATGTGGTCGAATTTCTGGGTGAAGGCGGCGAAGCCGTTACTGTTACAATGGCCGTTGGGTATGTGGAGAAGGCCGACAGTGAACTAATCGAAACCGCCAAACAGATGCTTGTCCAGGTCGTGCCATTCGACCGCCACGAATTTGGGTCGGCGGCACCCGAACGCAGCGAAGCTGAAATCTACACCTTCGAATATCAGGACAAGGGCATCATCCGATTAATGCCGGGCATCTCGTTACCAGGTCTCGAAGCAGTTCGGGATGAGGTCTATCGCTCCGCCAAGGATCTTTGGAAGGACGCTCCTGACAAGGCGGAGGCGCCAGTCGGCTGGGCCGTAAGGGCGCGCAATTCTCAGGGCGACATAGAGGCGACGTGCACCTACGAAGAGATTCAACTGCGCGAGGCATAAATCTACTTTTGCGGGGAACAAGAGTGCCGAGCGACTGTTAACCGGCGTCTCGCAAACGACGAGGCAGCACAACAACAAAAAGGAAAACGCTATGGCGACGACCAAGGTATCATCGAAGGGTCTCAATGACCTTTTTCACGACACGCTGAAAGACATCTATTTCGCTGAGAAGAAGACCCTAGCGACCCTGCCGAAGATGGCCAAAGCGGCACAAAGCAGTGAGCTCAAAGCAGCATTCGAGAAGCACCGCGGCCAGACCGAGGAGCACGTAACGCGTCTCGAAGGAGTTTTCGAGGCCATGGGCAAGAAGCCGGTCGGCAAGACCTGTGCTGCCATCATGGGCATCACCGAAGAAGGTGCCGAGATAATGGAAGAGTATAAGGGCTCGCCATCGCTTGACGCCGGTCTGCTGGCGGCGGCACAGACTGTCGAGCATTACGAAATCTCGCGCTACGGGACGCTGCGGACCTGGGCGTCCGAACTCGGTCTTACCGAGGCGGTCAACCTCCTGGACTTGACGCTAGCCGAGGAAAAGGAGACCGACGCAGCTCTGACAGAACTTGCCGAGTCCGCGGTCAATGTAGCGGCAGAAGCCGCATAGGGCCGGCAGGTTTCCCCTCATTCCTGTCCTGCCCGAGCCCTGGTGGTCGCTCACCGGGGCTCGCTCCGCACCCAACAAATCATGAGTTGGCAATCCATGCTGTGCTAACATAAAGGAGAATGAGATGGGCTTTTTTGGCAAATACTTCTCTGGCCTTACTGGCAAGAAGCAGCCCGACGAACAGCGGAGCGGCGACATGCGGAAGACCACGGGCGCCGGCCCGGCGATAGCGGCCCATTCGAAGGACGCCAAGACAACGGCCGGCACTGGGCAAAGCCCAGACGCTGCGAAGAAGAAATCAAGGAATGACGGCAACAGCTAGGCTTCCAGAAATCCGGATTGTCGAAGATACAGCGGGGTTGTGACCCTATCGCCCATCATTGCGTCGAACGAGGAAGTTGGAAAGCAAAGGCATTTAGCTCAAGTTCTCACGCGACTTGAGACAGAACTTCTCCATGTAAATCGCATTTGGCTATCCCATAGCGCCAACGGTGGTTCGTCGCTTCACGACGGCACTGATAGAATAACATGAGCTGACTTCCTTCAATCACAACCGTGGAATGGCCATTTTCGCCAGGCTCTCCAGGGTCAAGCACTGGCCCCACGGTTAGATACGGACCTTCGACCCTATCAGCGATGGCGAAGAAGACGCGCTGCCGGCTTCCGCGAGGTCCGTCTGGAAGGAAGCAGGTGGCGTTTAGCAAGATGCGGCCGTCTGGCAGCTCGACCAGTTGGGCCCCTTCAATGCCCCATTCATAGTCTGGGTGCTGGCGGGAATTGTGGTGAGGCAAGTCCATATGGTCGAGTATTTTGCCTACTCGCTTCCATGGCCCGAACCATGAGTCCGACTGGCTTCTTGCCAAAAAATGTCTGGCTGTGGCACCTTCGTGAATTTGGGCATCCCTGAATAAACGATGTAACGTTTGCGGCCGATTATTGCCGGGTGCGGGTCGTAGATCCCGTCTTCATCCGTGCCCGGCAACGCTGTAATGGCCGAGTTCATTGCCGTCCACTGAAAGCCATCGTCCGAAACGAGATGCTCGCAGCGGCCGCCAGACTTCATGAATTCCGTCTGGATGAACATATGAAAGACGCCGCTCTCGTGAATCACACCGGGCGCGGCAACGCCTGATCCACTTACCGGCAAAACGACAGGCTCATGCTCCACCCAAGGGCCATAGAGATCGGGAGCTGTGGCATGGAGAATCCTCCAGCTTTCGCTGGTGACGGTGCCGCTTGAGCCGAACATGTGCCAGAGGTTCCCGTCAAACACCGGACAGGGATCTTTGACATCGTCAACAGCGGTTGGATGAAACAACGGGAAGACGTTCGTTTCAAAATTGATCGACACCGATCCCCTCGCCACTCCCCGCCATCCCTTTGCTGCGCGCCGAATCGTTCCATCGATTGTTAGTTTTGTGAAAGGGTTGATCAACCCACGATTTAACAATTGTCGCGCGCCCGGTCGGTTAAGAACCGATGGCGGAGCGCTGCAGTTTCTCCCCGTCCCTTCCCGTTGCCGGAAGCCGTGATCCGACGGCGGCACTGAATCAAATTCCAAGCGGAACGAGATGCGTTCAGGAAAGTTACGGACATAGCACCAATCACATCTCGATGCGCGGATTAACATTTGTTGTACGCAAATCGAGACGCAGTAAAAGGAACAAAAAATTAAAATGGCTGCCGGAAATCAGAAGAACCCAATAGCAGAGGTGCCAATGATTTTGTGCTTCTCACATTTGCGCTGGAATTTCGTGCACCAACGTCCTCAACATATACTTACCCTTGCTTCGACAGCCAACCAAATAGTTTACTTCGAGGAGCCGCTTTTTGAAGTGGTGCCCCAAGCGTTTATGCGATCGAATGACGTTTCGCAGTCCATCCGTGTCGTAACACCGGTCCTTCCCGTCGGCACCACTCCGCACGCTGCCGACGCGGTCCAGCGAAGATTCCTGGACACAATAGTTGCCGCTACGCATCAAGACCGGCTGACCACTTGGTACTACACCCCGATGGCGTTGCGGTTCAGTGACCATATCCATTGTGATGTATGCGTCTACGACTGCATGGATGAACTTTCAGCTTTCAAGGACGCACCGCCCGAGCTCGTCCAGATGGAAAGGCGGCTTTTGGAGCGTGCTGACGTCGTGTTTACTGGCGGCCAGAGCCTATACGAGGCCAAACGGAGCCTCCACCGGTCCATCTTTCCGTTTCCGAGCAGCATCGACTTTACGCACTTTCATCAAGCGAGGGCTGGCGGCGTCGACCCTATTGACCAAGCAGACATACCTCATCCCAGAGTGGGATATTTCGGCGTGATCGACGAAAGGCTGGATGCGGATCTCGTGGCGCAGACGGCGATGAAAATGAGGGACGTTCATTTCGTAATCCTTGGCCCGGTGGTCAAGATCGATCCCAAGGGACTTCCGCGGTCAGAAAATCTGCATTGGCTAGGTAGCAAAGATTACGCTGAACTGCCGCGCTATCTCAGGCATTGGGGCGCGGGATGGATGCCGTTCGCACTCAACGCGGCTACCCGTTACATCAGTCCGACGAAAACCCCAGAATTCCTTGCGGCAGGCATCCCACTTGTTTCAACAGCCATCGTGGACGTTGTACGAACGTATGGTGCCGAAGGTCTTGTCGAGATCGCGGATGCTGACGATGTCGAGGCCAAGCTTCGATTGGTATTGGCGCGGCCCCGCGACCATCTTTGGCCGCAAGTCGATGCCTATCTCCTCGACATGTCGTGGGAGAAAACCTGGAGCGCGATGGCGGATCACATCGAGCACGCGCGCTCAACCAGGAGCATATTGCCCTTCCGGCGGAGCGCGTAACATGTTCGACTGGCTGATCGTCGGTGCTGGTTTCGCCGGCAGCGTGCTCGCAGAGCGCATTGCGTCGCAGCGAAATGAAAGCGTTCTCCTCATTGACCGGCGGAGCCACATCGGAGGCAACGCCTATGATTGCTACAATGAGGCCGGTGTCCTAATCCATCGCTATGGACCTCACATCTTCCACACAAACGCCCAAGCGATCGTCGACTATCTCTCGCAGTTCACAGCGTGGCGATCATATGAGCATCGCGTACTATCCTCGGTGGATGGGAAGTTGTTGCCTATTCCGATCAATCTCGACACCATCAACAAACTGTATGATCTCGATTTGACGTCCGAACAGTTGGAGCAGTTCTTCGCGTCTCGCCGAGAAAAGGTGGCCGAAATCCGAACTGCTGAAGACGTGGTTGTAAGCACCGTCGGCCGGGAACTCTACGAAAAATTCTTTCGCGGTTACACCAGGAAGCAGTGGGGTGTGGACCCGTCGCAATTAGCCAAGTCGGTGACGGCACGCGTCCCGACCCGCACCGATCATGACGATCGTTATTTCGGCGACACATTTCAGAAAATGCCAGCTGGCGGCTACACACGTATGTTTCATCGCATGCTCGACAATCCCCAAATCAAAATCATGCTGCAAACCGATTACAGGGAAATCCGCGACAGCATTCCGTTCCGCCGAATGATTTTTACCGGGCCATTAGACGAATATTTCGATTGGAGACTTGGGCGGTTGCCTTACCGCTCGCTGCGGTTCGAGCACGTGACACTTGATCGCGAGCAGTTTCAGCCAGTCGCCGTCGTAAATTATCCCCAAACGGAAGACTACACCCGCATCACAGAGTACAAGCATCTGACGGGCCAGCAGAGTCGGAAAACCAGCCTGACGTACGAGTACCCAACCGATATTGGTGATCCTTACTACCCCGTGCCGCGAGCGGAAAACGAGGCGCTATACAAACGCTATGAAGCGCTGGCTGCGGAGTGTCCCGATGTCTGGTTCGTCGGACGCTTGGCGACATACCGCTATTACAACATGGATCAGGTCGTCGGTCAGGCTTTGGCGACCTTCGCACGCATCCAAAAAAGTTTGCCGTCGAGGACCGTTACGCAGATACCGGCGCAGCGCGAGGCAGCTGAGTGAGTGGTGCCCTTGAGATGTGGGGGGGCGTGGAATGCAGTATCGTCCGCATTCACGAGACAACGCGTAATCAGCTGATAGACACCGGCCACATCCATCGGATCGCCGACCTAGACCTGATCGCCGAGTTAGGCATCACAACGCTCCGATACCCAGTGCTCTGGGAAATGGTCGAACGCACACCGGGTTGTTTCGATTGGAGCTGGCCTGATATGCGTTTGCAGCGCCTTCGTGAACTGGGCATACGGCCGATCGCCGGCCTTGTGCACCACGGCAGCGGTCCAGCTCCTGTCCATGTGCTCGATCCGGATTTTCCCGCTCTGTTGGCAGCTTATGCCGAGCGTGTTGCACAGCGATATCCCTGGATCGACTGGTTCACGCCCGTCAACGAGCCGCTGACCACTGCACGAATTAGCGGGCTCTACGGCCTATGGAACCCGCATGGCAACAACGAGGCCTGCTGCCTGCAGCTCACGGTGGCATATTGCCTAGCGATTGCGAAGGCGATGACAGCGATCCGCAAACATACACCGACGGCTCGGCTGGTCCAGACGGAGGATATCGGGCGGGTTTTTGCGACCGCGCCCCTCGCCTACCAAGGCGACCATGAAAACGAGCGCCGTTGGCTGGCGCTGGATTTGCTTACCGGGCGAGTCGACCGCCAGCATCCGTTCTATAGATTGTTGCTAAAGGCCGGCGTTGACCGCAGCCATTTGGCCGAGTTGGCGGCTGAGCCCTGTCAGCCGGACATTGTCGGCATTGATTATTACCTAACCAGTGACCGGATGCTTGATGATCGGGTCGAACAATATCCCGACGAACAGATCGGCGGCAACGGCATTGACGTTTATGTCGACATCGCCGCCGTTCGCTCACATGTCCGCGATGAGACAGGTCTGGAGTTTCGGATCAATGAACTCTGGGATCGCTACCAGCTGCCGATTGCCGTGACAGAGCTGCACAATGGCTCTACGCGCGACGAACAATTGCGTTGGCTGGTCGAGGGATGGGCGGCAAGCCAGGCGGCTAAAGATAGTGGCGTCGACGTTCGTGCCGTAACGGCATGGTCGCTCTTTGGCGCTGTCGACTGGAACTCAATGTTGGTGAGGCGGGACGCCTATTATGAGAGTGGAGCATTCGACATTCGTGGCGACGCACCGCGGCCCACGGCGATCGCCAAGGCCATTGCCGGGTTCGCGCAGCAAGGATCTTTCGATCATCCCGTGCTCGACCGGTCAGGATGGTGGCGATCGGAACCGACCCCGGCGACATCCAGACGCCCGCTATTGCTTGTCGGCTTCGGTCGCTTGATCTCGATCATTGAGGAATGCTGCACGATCCGCAGGCTGACCGCATGCGCCGCACGACCCGCTGAGGTCGAACACCTGCTTGCCACCAGTACCGCATGGGCAGCAATACGAATTGAAGACAACAGCTCCCCCGCCTTATCCGCTTCTACAGTCTACCTTCAGTGCCAATTTGCGGATGGCGGTCAATTGTTTTTGCAATGTGCTGCCTGGCTTGGCTCATCCGCGGTGGCCAATGCATTCCTCGATTTGGTGATTGACGGGCAGCGTGGGCGGTTCGAACTTCTATGCGCCGGCGCCGATAACCAATATGAAATGGCTGTGCTGCCTAACGGATCGCTTGAGGCTCAACAGATCCGCCTTGCTGTATAGCGAGGCGTCGAAGTCGCTTTGGTCAGCCGGACCGACAGACCGAGCCGCACGTAGCTTCGGCATTCGCCCGCCCCCATCCCGCATCTCGCTTAGGAACAAATCTAACTTCGGAGAGTTCGTTGATGTTGTACTTGGGCAAGTTCGCCATGTTTCACAAGGAGGAAGGACTTGCACGAATTGCAGCAGACTGAGGTCAGCCCGAAAAGTCGGGAGGTCCTCAGCGTCGATGGTGCCGATTTCGATTTCAAAGACTTTTTTGAAAACGGTGGGATTGCCCTTCATCTCGTGGGCGCAGATGGAACTATCCTTTATGCTAATAAGGCCGAGCTCGAGATGCTAGGCTATCCGGCGGAGCAATATATCGGCCACCACATTTCGGAGTTTTATCCCGACCAAGATGTAATTGGTGACATCCTTGCGCGTTTGGGACGAGGCGAAAAACTCGACAAGTATCCGGCGCAAATGTGCGGGAGTGACGGATCCATCAAGCACGTGGAGGTAACATCCAGCGCTCAGTTCCGAGATGGACAGTTGGTAAACACTCGCTGTTTCACTGTAGACGTAACAGATCTGCACCGCGCCCATACCGAATTGAGCCGCCAGGACGATCAATTCCACCAGATTCTCGACAGCCTTCCAGTCGCTATCTTCACGACGGATAGGGATGGAAAGATTACCTATTATAATCGCGCTGCTGCCGACCTCGCTGGTCGTGAGCCCGAGATTGGCAAAGACGAATGGTGCGTGACGTTTCGGTTGTTCACTCCCGACGGCAAGGAGCTGCCGCATGACGAGTGCCCCAGGGCCATCGCGCTGAAGGAAAACCGGCCGGTGCGCAATCAGGAAGCGGTAGCACAGCGGCCTGACGGGTCGTTCTTCCCCTTTCTTCCTTATCCGACGCCGATAAGAGATGAAGACGGAAGTCTGATAGGGGCGGTCAACCTGTTGCTCGATCTCTCCGACCGCCAACGCGCGGACGAAGCCAGGCAGCATCTGTCAGCTATTGTGGAATCATCCTTCGATGCAATCGTCAGCAAGGATGTAAACGGCATAATCACCAGCTGGAATCTCGCAGCCGAGCGGCTGTTTGGCTACGCGGCTGACGAGGCGATCGGCAGGCCGGTCCAGATGCTCATTCCCACAGACCACCAGGACGAGGAGCCGCGCATACTGGAACGGATCCGCAGGGGTGAGCGGGTCGACAGCTACGAGACCATCCGTCAGCGAAAGGATGGCAGGTTGATTCCCGTGTCGCTCACCGTGTCTCCGGTACGAAACGCAACAGGACAGATTATCGGGGCGTCGAAAATAGCTCGCGATATTTCATCGGCGAAAGAAAGCGAGCAGCGCATTCGCATGCTCATGCGCGAGGTCAATCACCGCGTAAAGAACCAGTATGCGGTCATCATCTCGATGATACGCGAGACCATCAAGCGGTCAGATAATCCGGCAGAATTTGAACGGCAGGTCCGCGAACGAATTATGGCCCTGTCGCGCTCGCATGATCTGCTTGTCCTGGGAGACTGGAAAGGCGTTACGGTGTTTGAGCTCCTGTTGTCCCAGGCAAAGTCATTTGGGAACGAAGAGCGCATTTCCATGTCGGGACCGTCGATCACGCTTAGGACAGTCGTCA
>NZ_CAUM01000073.1 GCF_000350085.1 Mesorhizobium metallidurans STM 2683 | reverse complement strand
CGCTGGACGGCGTTGACGCGGTCATCCATCTGGCGGCGGAAGTCGGCGTCGGACAGTCGATGTACGAGATCGCGCGCTATGTCGGCGCCAACGATCTCGGCACGGCAACGCTGCTTGAGATATTGATCAAACATCCGGTCGAGCGGATCGTCGTCGCCTCCTCGATGAGCGTCTATGGCGAGGGCCTCTATGCCACGCCTGACGGCCGGCGCGTCGATACTGCCCGGCGCAAGGCGAGCGACATCAAAAGCGGACAATGGAACCCGCTGTCATCAGAAGGCGAACCCCTCTCGCCGCTGCCGACAGACGAGGAAAAGCCGGTCGATCTCGCCTCGATCTATGCGCTGACAAAATACACCCAAGAACGCGCGGTGCTGATCTTCGGCGAAGCCTATGGAATCGATGCGGTGGCGCTGCGCCTGTTCAACGTCTTCGGCGCCGGCCAGGCGCTGTCAAATCCCTATACTGGCGTGCTGGCCAACTTCGCTTCACGTCTCGCCAACGCCCAACGGCCGATGCTTATACCCACACTGGAATAGAGGGAGTGCTATCAAGAGAATCTTATGTCTTCGAGCGACGATACCATGGACCCGCGTGCCGGCATGGCGGTGGACCAGGAGATTGCTTCTCTTCTGTTCGCCATAGAGCAGGAAAAGGTTCCAGACCGCCTGACCAAGCTGGCGATCGAATTGCAAAACGCGCTGGTCGAGAAACGTCGGCGGGAAGTGAAGAACTGACTACCTGCGGCTGTCGACTTCGATATCGAGTTGTCCGTCTGATAGACGATTTCGTCTCTCTACCAATGTCTGCAGCGAGCTCTCTCCAAGCAACTCAAGAACGTTGGCGCGGGCACGGTTCAGCCGGCTTTTGACCGTTCCTACCGCGCAGCCGCATATCTCGGCCGTTTCCTCGTAGCTCACTCCCAGAACGCCGATCAGCGTCATAACCTCGCGCTGGTGTTCGGGTAGCTTTTGAATGGCGGCGTGAACTTCCTTGCTCTGAACGGTCCATTCCTGTGTGGCTTCCGAAAACGGTCTCGAAGACGCGCAGTCGAGCAGACCTGGCGCTTCCCGGGCGGCGATCTTGACCCGGGTGTAGTAAGTGTTGCGCATGATGGTGAAGAGCCACGACTTCATGCGTGTACCGGGTTCGAACTTGTCGATATTGGCGAGACCCTTGGTCAGCGTCTCCTGCACCAGATCGTCGGCATCGTCGGGAACGCGGCAGAAGGTACGCGCGAAAGCTCGAAGCGCGGGTATCAGGTCAACGATGGAAACTTCATTGGTTTCCTGGTCGGCCAAATCGTAGCCTCCGGATGACAATGGTCCAGCTCCCAGAAGAAAGAATGTGTTAACGCAGCCACAGCTAAATGCATGGAAAATGGGTTCGTTCCTCTTGCCGGACCCAACTCTTCAGAAATTCTGCCCGGCGTACTATCCCAGCAATAGCGCGCCTCTTCGCTGTTCACGGGAACAATGCAGCGCAACGGCAGTTTGATGCCCTAAGTGCTTCAACCTTCCGCATCGATCGAGGACCTGTCATGGCCAAATCCGCCCGTCGCTCAACTCGCCAATCGGCAAACGGACCAGATCAAAATATCGTGCGCGGAAATGGCGGCGAATTGCACCAGATCGCGGGAGGCGAAACGCCCACTCTCACTACAGCGCTCGGAACGCCTGTCTCCGATGACCAGAATACATTGCGGATCGGCGAACGCGGACCATCGCTGATCGAAGACTTCCACTTTCGCGAGAAGATTTTCCACTTCGACCATGAACGCATCCCGGAAAGGGTCGTTCATGCCCGCGGCTATGGCGCGCATGGTTACTTCGAGACTTATGAGTCTTTGGCCAAACACACGCGTGCCGACATTTTCCAGCGGGCTGGCGAAAAGACGCCGGCCTTCGTGCGGTTTTCGACAGTTGCCGGCAACAAGGGCTCGTTCGATCTGGCCCGCGACGTGCGTGGCTTTGCCGTCAAACTCTATACCAAGGAAGGCAATTGGGACCTGGTCGGCAACAACATTCCGGTCTTTTTCATTCAGGATGCCATCAAGTTTCCTGATCTGATCCACGCCGCCAAACAGGAGCCAGACCGCGCTTTCCCGCAGGCCCAGACCGCGCATGACAATTTCTGGGACTTCATCAGCCTGATGCCGGAATCGATGCACATGGTGATGTGGATCATGTCGGACCGCGCAATCCCGCGTTCCTTCCGCTTCATGCAGGGCTTTGGCGTGCACACGTTCCGTCTCGTCAACGCGAAAGACGAATCCACCTTCGTCAAGTTCATCTGGAAGCCGAAGCTCGGCATGCAATCAGTGCTCTGGAACGAGGCGGTCAAGATCAACGGGGCCGACCCCGACTTTCATCGTCGCGACCTGTGGGACGCAATCCAATCCGGCAATTTCCCGGAATGGGAGTTGACGGTGCAACTGTTCGATCAGGCATTTGCCGACAGCTTCGACTTCGACATTCTGGACGCAACGAAGATCATTCCTGAAGAGATAATCGAGCCAATGCCGGTCGGGCGGCTGGTGCTCGACCGCATGCCGGATAACTTCTTCGCCGAGACCGAGCAGGTTGCATTCATGACGCAGAATGTGCCGCCCGGGATCGACTTCTCCAACGATCCGCTTCTGCAGGGCCGCAACTTCTCATATCTCGATACCCAATTGAAAAGGCTGGGCAGCCCGAACTTTACCCACATCCCGATCAACGCGCCGAAGTGCCCGTTTGCACATTTTCAGCAGGACGGGCACATGGCCATGCGCAACCCCGTCGGGCGCGCCAACTATGAACCGAATTCGTGGGGGCTGGGACCGCGTGAGGATCCGCAGCGAGGCTTCCGCTCTTTCGCCGATGCCGAAGCAGGGCAGAAAGTGCGCTTGCGGGCGGACAGCTTCGCCGATCACTACAGTCAGGCGCGGCAGTTCTTCAACAGCCAGACGCCGCCTGAGCAGCGTCACATCGCCATGGCGCTGACGTTCGAATTGAGCAAGGTTCAGGCATCGGCGATCCGCGAACGCATGGTTTCGCACTTGCTGAACATTGATGAAGCCTTGGCGACCACCGTTGCCGACAAGCTGGGGATTCGTGAAATGCCACAGCCCGTCGAAGCTGCGGTGCCGGTGCGCGACGACTTGCCGCCGTCGCCGGCGCTCAGCATCATCGAAAACGGGCCCGACAGTTTCAAAGGCCGCAAAGTCGGCGTCTTGCTTAACGACGGAGCCGATACAGCATTGTTCGAAGAACTCCGCTCCGCCATCGAAACGGAAGGCGCGACAATGGAGGTGGTTGCGCCCAAGGTGGGCGGCGTCGAGACGGCCGACGGTACCCACATCGAGGCCAGACATATGATCGATGGCGGCCCATCCGTCTTGTTCGACGCGGTGGTGCTGCTCCTCTCAGAGGCGGGCGCCGAACTGCTGGTCAATGAGGCCGCCGCGAAGGACTTCGTCTCCGACGCCTTTGCACATTGCAAATTCATCGGCTTTACGCCGGGAGCCGAGCCGCTCCTGACCAAGGCGGGCGTCACTGCCGATGCCGATGAGGGGCTGATAAAGCTGGATTCCGCAGCTTCGGCAAAGACATTTGTGAAGGCGTGCCGCAAACTGCGGCTGTGGGCCCGGGAGGCGGCTGTCAAGCTTTGAGGCGATATCGTCAACTGTTCCGCGGGTGGGATGGGATATCGCCGATCTATGACTGGCTGCTTTCCCCAGTCGCCGGCTGCCGCCGCTTTTTCAGAATCTCGTCGGTCCCGACCAGTTTCTTTGTTCCGCCTGAAATCGTTGTGGATAGCACCGCTGGCGGGTCGCTTGCCGGGAAGGAATCCTCCAATCCTGACTGCAGTTGATCCTCGAGCGTCTGCGGCTCTTCGGAGCGGCCGGATGTTCTGCGTGTTTCTATCTTCTCCAATGACTGTTTCTTTTTTGGGGAATCGTTCGCTTCCCGAATCAAGGCGTAAAGCTGCTCGATCGCGAATTCCTTCATCGTGTCGAAATCGGCCCGATCGTCCTTCGCAGCCTCGATCTGATCGACCATGGCTTTCTCGAACCTATCGAGGCTTTCACCTCCACAGGCGTGGGAAAGGCGCAGCAATGCCTCGTGCAGCATCATCGGGGCGAAATGAGCCGAAGCGTCAAGCCTGAGTTGCTGCAGACGATCCGGTGTGGCGGCCTGGAACTTTGACATGGACAATGTCCTTTCTCTCACAAGCATCTCAACGAAAGTTGACCGCTGATGTTCCGCCGCACCTGAACGTCCTTTATGCCGCCGCAAACTATAGGAACCAGGTTGCCACCAGTCCCGCCAACGCCGCAAAGATCGCTAAGACAACCAAGGAGACGTCGGGTTGAACCGGCCCTCGCGCTGTCGCGCCGGTTCATGTTGCCTTGCGCACACAAGATGAGCGTCGGCACCCGAGAAGCGTCAATTTCGTGGTTCAATGGCTGGCCTACACGCTCGCCTGTCAATGCTGCACGAACGGCCTCACGGCCGACCGCGCATGACTCGGGTCAATGTGGATCGCTACTCCTTCATTGCGATGGACTTTCACCATCTACTCCTTGCCGGTCTTCCGGCGCACCTTGTTTCGACCCCCGGATGAGACAGACATCCCAAGTGCATCGACACGTAACGGCGCAGTGCCGCAGTTGCAGAGCGGCCCTATGCATGAACCGCGTCCCTGATCGGATCCGGTCACCGGCGGGAACATCTCCCCACGAAACGCCGGCTACTCCTTTTGCACATCTCTTATCGCCTTCGACCAGCAAATCGCCAGGCGCATTCGTGACGGTGACCGTCTCGCTTTTAGAACGGCTCTGATGGGTCTCTCACTGGGTGAGCCATTTGTGATGAGGTTCCGTAAAAGCTCCTGAGACTGCATGGATCGAAACGCCGACCGACAGGTTAAGTGGCAGACACGGAGAGAGAGCTATGGGCCCGAACGCCTCAGGCAATGATATAGGGAACGCCACCCCAACCACACCAGCGGCGGACGGCCTTGCTCCAGCCTTGGCCCGCAATATCGAAGCAATTGTTCAACGACGGAAGCGCGATGCGAAAGCAGCCACTGCAGAGCAACGCGCCGCTGCGGCAATCAGCAAGTTCGCAGGCAGTATGGTCTTCTATATTCATCTTGTTTTCTTCGGCTGCTGGATAGCCCTCAACATCAAGCCCGTTGGCTTTTTTCAGCCTTGGAATCCATCCTTCGTTATCCTGGCAATGGTTGCATCCGTGGAGGCGATTTTTTTGTCCACGTTCGTGCTCATCAACCAGAACCGGATGGCCGCTGAGGACGATGCGAGAGCGGATCTCGATCTTCAGGTCAGTTTGCTGAACGAACACGAGACGACCAAGCTCATCAAGATGGTCGAGGAGATTGCCAGGCGCTTGAATGTTCGTACGGAAGCGGACGATGAATTGAAGGAGCTGAAGCGCGACGTGGCGCCTGAAGCCGTTCTCGACAACATTATAGAGGCAGAGGATTAGGCTATTCTGGGCGAAGGGCGTCGCTATTTTCACTGATCGCGAAAACCCCCACCAGCCCACCCGACGCCGATAACAGATCATGAAGCGCTTCAAGTCCCAGCGAGCCAGCTTCAGCGGTTCGTCTCCATCCACGATCCGATGCCAATCTGCTCACTTCCCCGCCACGCCCTTTCATCCTCCGACCATCGTGATCTTCGCAGTGCGGCCATGGCAACGTGGCGCGAAATCACCGCTGCAGCCTGAAAGCAGCCCCGTCGCCTCGATCGCGTTCCCTCATCAATAACTTTACGGTGCCGGCGAATGCCTCGGCACATGGGAGGATCTGCTGACCATTAAACGAATCGAGTGCTGAATGCCCCGTCGGCGGGCTATTTTGTGGTTCTACACCTCATTGATAACGGAAGCCTGCACGCCGACTAAAGGTGCTTCCAAGCTCCAGGTGATCCCATCCGGACCGCAAACGAGAGTTCCTTTGCCTCCAACCGCGGCGGGTGCAACCTGTTTCAACACGACGGTCCCAAAGCCGCGCTGTCCAGTGGTCTGAACTTGCGGCCCATCTGTTTCGGTCCAGGTGAGGTGAAAGAGCTGCGATGGACCGGAACCGGTGGTCTTCCAGATGACCGAAATCTGGCCGTCATCGCCTGAGAGTACGCCGTGTTTGGCCGAGTTCGTCGCGAGTTCATGGAAGGCAATCCCAAGATATTGTACCGCATTGGGACTGAGCACCAACGATGGGCCCGACATATCGATCACCTCACAGCGCGGGAACGGCTGGGCCTGCGCCGTTAAAAGGTCACAGACTGTGGCGCCCTTCCAGTCGGCCGACACCAGCAGGTCGTGGGATCGCGACAGTGCCATGATGCGCTCGCGCACTTGGGATTCAAACTGCTTCGGCGTTTCCGAACGCTTGTTGGTCTCGCGGATCATCGACAGGATGACCGAATATTGATTCTTCACCCGGTGATTGACCTCGCGCATCAGAATGCGGATACGCTGCTCGTTTTCCCTGGCCGACGTGATGTCCCGCGCAATCTTAGATGCGCCGACGATCTGTCCCGTTGCGTTGCGCACAGGCGATATCGTCAGTGATACTGGCACCAGGCTGCCATCCTTGCGCTGCCGGATCGTCTCGTAGGTGTCGACGCGCTCGCCACGGCGAATGCGTTCGAGGATGCGAGGTTCCTCGTCCTGGTGGTTATCCGGAATCAACATGGTCACCAACTGGCCGATCGCTTCGTCGGCGGTATAACCGAACAGGCGTTCGGCGCCCTGGTTCCAGCTCTTGATGATCGTGTTCAGATCCTTGCTGACGATAGCGTCAAAGGAGGATTCCACAATCGCTGACAGATGCTGCCTGGCCTCTTCGGCACGTTGGCGGTCCGTCAGGTCAAGCAGCATGTTCACGGCACCAATCAGTTTGCCGTGCTCATCCCGCAGCGGCGTGGGATAGGGTAGAAAAGGGAAAAAGGATCCGTCCGGACGCTGTGCTACGGCCTGCTGGTTGCGGACCGGCCGGTTCTCCCTAAGAGTGATCGCCATCGGGCACTCGTCGTGGGGCAGTTCCTTGCCGTCGTCAGTGAACAGCTTGAACGTCACGCACCATTTGTCTTTGCCGATTTGAGGTTCGCGCCCTGCCAGATCAGCCGCAGCGCGATTGTAAAATGTGATCATCCCATCCTGGTCAGTCGTGTAGATGGCGACGGGAAGGCCGTCGAGGATCTGGTGATAGGTATTGTCCTGTTGCCTGAGCTCCATGCGGGTCCGCTCAAGGTCGGTCACATCGATTGTGAAGCATCTGATGTTGACCAGCTTCCCTTCCCGGAAATGGCCGATCGAGGTGATTTCGACATGCTTGATGGATCCGTCGCTGGCTCTCAGACGCGCCGGATATCTCGCGATCTTCTCGCCACCGGTGAGCCGATTTAAAATGTCGTCGATCGCGTCCCGGTCGGGATAGAAGTCGGCCATGTGGCGACCGATATAGTTCTCTGCAGGATAGCCAAGAAGGTCGAGTTCAGCCTGGTTGGCATGTAGGAGAACCCCGCCTGCGCTCATCAGATGGAGAGCAACGGCTCCGTTCTCGAAAAAATCATGGTAATCGAAATCTTCGCTATCCTCTGCAGATATTATCAAGTTTTTGGAAATGACAGCGGTCCCCTCCGGTAATTCGTCCATTCTGGGCCCCAATCTCAGCTTAACCAATTACAACGCGGCACATAACCATTAGTTCCAAGACTGCCGCTCGAATTGAACGAACTCGATTGATGGAGGTAAGGCGCTCCAGTCCTGCTAGCGCGGACGCTGACGAAGCAGCTGCCGCGCCTCGCGGAGCAGGGAATTTCGGTCGGTGCCGATCAGGCGGATGAGCTCGCGAGCCTGCTCCTCCGAGATCCCAGTCTCACTTGCAAGCGATTGCGCCAGTGGCTCGTGCTCCGCCGGTCGAGCTTGTTTATCGTTATCGTGAGCCATGGTGAGCATTCCTCGCACATGGAGACAAAACCTCTCAGTCCTGGAGTTGTTCCTCGCCACGAGGCCAGTGTCAGTTCATATGCTAGCCAAAGTCGCCAGCCAGCTGGAACGGCAACCCTGGACTAGGCATGACCGGCTTTAGCTGATCGCGAAACGTCGTCATCGTTTGCCAATAGCTAAAGATGTCTGGACGGCACGTCGGGCGAATTTCCGTTAAACCATTCCAGCGCTGCCGCGCAGGACGAGAAACGCCGTCGACCTGGAACCCTGCATCGCTCAAAACCTCTTCCAGGTCCAACGCTACAAACGCCTCGTCTTCCAAAATAACAATAGAGATCTGGTGGTCTAATTAACATATGCCTTTGGCGAATGAAGCGGCCGACGCGATCCGGCGCTGATCGCGCTCAACCCGGTGGTCGAAGCTCACGGCGATGTTCTGGCCAGGAATGGCGTGGAGCAGAAGCCCAACCAATTCTTCGTCCTCGCTACGGCAGGGAATGTCGCCGCGGGCGACATCAGCTTTGCGGCCGGCCTCCTCCACCCAACGGGCGGTTTCGCGCACGTCTTCGTTTTCGTCCAGATAGGAGATCAGGACGTCCGCACCTTCACGCGCGAATGCGTCGCCACGGCCGTGCCGATGCCTGAATCGGCGCCCGTGATCAGCGCGACGCGGTCCGTCAGCTTACCGCTGCCGCGATGCTTTCCTCGCCATGGCCCGGCCGAGAATCCATCTGGTCAGTGTAGCCAGGTATGTCTTGCTGCTGCTCGGGCAGCGGCGGCTAGGTGTGTTTGTGCTGGGGATGATCCTGCCTTTTCGCTCCTTCAGCTCTTCTGGCTCGAGTTGGGATTGCGCCGATCCGATTTCGTGATCGGTCCCCTTTCAGGCTTTCGAGCCGCCGCCCCATTCCTGAGCCTTGCGCGCCTGGTCGCCACCCTATGTTCTGCCGAACTCTCTTTCGCTGTGCCGCTCTCCCCCTTGTTCAGCGGACGTTCTTAACTTGTGGTCATAGTTGGAGTCCTTGCGTCTGAAAATTCTGTTTTCGTATAATGATCGAACTTGCCCAGCTGTTGCCAGGGCATGCTGCGCTATCCGCCTTTTTTGCATAAGCGGAACCTACAGCGGCGTCCCCTCGCTGCTGGTCAAGAAAGGCAACCTTGACCGGCCCGCTTCCCTACCAGAGAGGCAGGCCCACAGTGCCAAGGACGGTCTTTTTTCAAATAATGTCCCCTCGGTCCCGGGATGGCTCAAAGCACAACGCATACACGCGGGACTGCTCCTCGGCGGTTATCCTGGATCCAGACGTGTTCGGTCGTTCGAGGTTTGCCCACCCGTTGCCAAGGGAGCCGCCTCCTTGGCGTACCGGGCCGGACCACATCCCAAGTCTGACCGCATCCATGGACCACATGGTATTCTGGCACACTGGCATCCTTGAGAAGATTTATCTTAAGTAACCCTTCGATGATGACGGCTGTTCCAAGTGACAAGGTTAACTCAGAAGATCGCGCGCGGCCCGCTCGCGAATGGTGAGGGACTTTTTGCTTTGCCTAACCGTCAGGTCGGATTAGGTTTGCAGTTCATCCGGCCTGAGAGGGTCACATGACAATTGCTGGAAAGCCGAAGAAGCTGCTATATTCAATCCATCTCAAGTCGCGCTTCTAGGCCGCGTGTTCGACCGCCTGAAGATCGAAGGCCAATCTGAACAGCGGCGTGAAGCGCTCGCATCCCGGATCATTGCCAATTTTTGGGCTGGAATTACGGACGAGGACGAGCTTGTTTTGGCTTCCAAGTTGCCGCTCGGTCGCTAGAGATCCAAGCTGAACATTATGGATCCGCGGTCGGAACAAAAGCAGCAAGGGAAGGTGATAGCATGGAGGTATTGACGATTACCGGCAATCTGAAACCTGAAGTCAGGGGAAATTGTTAAACAGAATCAAAGGATTCCGAATTCTTCACGGACGACACGTCACGCGAAGCGCGACGGACGCGGATTGCAATTGGGCTCTAGACCCAGCAGTGGACACTGAGCGATTTCGGGGATGAGCCGATAATTTGTACTGGAACGTGGCCCTGCGGCTGGGCCACAGTTTCGATGGCCGCAGGGCCGGACCAGCGGTTCAGGGGGTGAGCGCCGGCTGGCGATCATGTGACGAGGATTATCGCAGACGAAACATCAGAATGAACTACGCCGGCTGAATTCTGTTTGAGCTCTTATGACCCGAATCGGATCAATTAATTTTGGCATCGTATTTGCACGGACCAGGCTGGGGCTTGGGACGCAGGGCTCGTCGGTCCGCGAATGGTCCGGCGGGCTCTCCCACTCGCCCGGCCGCCGCCCTTGGGACGGGATCCGCATCATACAGTCATTGCAGGACGGTGGTTAGTTCCGTTTCGAGCTGATTTCGCGAGTGTCCCATCGCTGTCCAAGGCTCCCGAAAAAATTTTCTGCATGCCCTTGAAATCATTTATCACGTTGCCAAATCCATTGCCGTCGAGGCTTAGGCTCGACTGTCTTGGCGTCGCGGCGACGCTGTGGCGCTGCTTGTAACCCATGTTGCTTCACGGAGGATATGGCTATGAGAAGCTTGGATTATGCCCCCCTTTATCGCTCGACGGTCGGTTTTGATCGTCTCTTCGATCTGCTCGATAACAGCGTGCGGACGGATTGGCCGCCGTATAATATCGAGAAGACCGGTGACAACGACTACCGCATCACCATGGCAATTGCTGGCTTCACGCCCGAGGAGGTCGAGGTTACACAGCATGGCCCTGAACTGATCGTGGTCGGTCAAAAACAGACCGAAGAGACCGATCGGCAAGTTTTGCACCGCGGCATGGTGACTCGCAACTTCAGACATGTCTTCAGGCTGGCAGACTACGTGAAGGTTGCGAATGCGTCCTTGGAGAGTGGCTTGCTGTCAGTGGATCTGATGCGCGACATTCCCGAGGAGTTGAAGCCGCGTCGAATTGGCATCAGCACGGGTAAGCAGCCTTCTCAGAACAAGCAGATCAGCCAGGATACTCAGCCGCAAAGCAAGGTAGCCTGACCACACCCATTCTGCGGTCCCGCCTCCCGGCCTGGCCGGGAGGCACAGATTGCGGAGAACGGAGATGACACCCGAAACCGAAGATTTCCTCAAACCCAAGTCAGGCCATACAGTCCCGCTCAGTGTCAGGGAGACGCTCGGGAGTCCTGACGATATACTCCACCATCCAGACATGAGCGTCGCCGAAAAACGTGCGGTGCTCGCCTCTTGGGCTTCCGACGCACGTGCCGTGCCCGGCGTCCCAATACTTCGTCAGTGGGACAACGGTTCTGTCGCAGTCCTTGACGACATCCTGGGCGCTCTGTCGGCGCTGGAGGGCGAGCAGCAAGACGAAAGCGTCCGTTGTCGGTTCGATGTGGCGAGGCGCGTTCCTTTCGCACGACGTCCTTACAAGAAGTGGATTTCGTGGATACGTCGCCGTGGCCGGAACGACGACAATGATCCACCACCGTGCCCGGCAGCAGCCCATCTTCCCCGCAACAGGGGCGGAGGAGGAGCGATCGTTTGGGCTGAGCCGGCCCTGGTATAGAGGCGGCGATAATTGAGTGCGCTGTTGGCGGTCGTTTAAACGTGTTCATCGCTTGACGACCGCCAACTCTCTTCGAGGCGAGACAGGGGATTGTCGTTCATCGTGTTTTCCTCTCGCGCTCGCTTGTCAGCCGTCGCAAGGTGCTCGATTGCCTCCGCTATCTCAGCCGAATCCATCCTGCGGCTAAGCTGTTTTCCATAGCTCCTGAAAGGCGAACCCCGATCGCCTGCTGGCAGTCGATGTCACGGTGGGGTCGAGGGTGAGCGGTCACCGGGGGTCGGGGTCTGACCCTCTTTCGAGCTGTTCTTGATTGCAGCAGCGGAGAACAGAAAAGTGGTGCGAAGTATGCCGGCCAATTGCCTCCCGTTGAAAGCGAAAACAAGCATGGCCATTGCAAGGTAGGCCCAAGCAAGCCAGGTGAGGGTCAGGATCGTGCGCGCCTCATCGTTGCGGAAATAAAATGCCAGTGTTACTTGAACGAAAAACAGCCCGGCGAGAGCCGCCGCCGAAGAGATTCCAAGGCGCAATCTCAGCAACAGCGCGAGGCCGAAGAGCGATTGTGCGGCCGTGAGGAAGAACTCCTCGCTTTGACGGGCGTCGAGCGGTAAGGCCGACACGCCCCCGGCGCCGATGCTCATGGCAACGGGCAGCATACCGACTAGGAGCGTCCACTGATTGATCTTATCGCTCACCATGGCAGTCAGGCCATTGCCGGCGCGGTTGGCCAGCACGAACAGTACGGCGATTGAGACTGCGGGCGCCTCGCTGGCCAGCGGAGCCAGCCACTGGATCAACAAGAATTCGTTGACGCCAATCGCCCGCCCGGTTTCTACCATTGCCTCGGCGAACGGCTCGGCCGCGGCAAGAATCACCGCGCAAGCCGTTAGAGCGAGCGCGCCGATCGCGAGCCATTGCCTGGCAGGAGAGAGCTTGTTGAGCGCCGCCGCCGGTCCCGCTTCCTCTGCCTCATTCGGATCGTCCGTCTTCGGAAGATTTCTGACCCGCCAGACATAGGCGGCGAAAATAGCCCCCAACACAGCAAAATCCGTCAGCGAAATCCTTCCCTTCATTAAAATGACGAATGCGTAAAGGCTCGCCAGGAGTAGAAAACCTATTTCGATGGCGTTGGCGGGTATCAGACTGATCGCACGATGACGGTCCTTCACCCAATGAAGCAAGACCATCAGCGGCCATGCCAGCCCCACGAGCAGGCGGTTCGCGCCGGTCATATTGGCGGCGGCATAGTGGACATATTGCGATTCCGGGCCGGCGCGACCGGCCTGAAAGGCATAATAAAGATCGACCGCGTATTCTGGCAGCACTGTGACGAGCGCCACAACCGCCAGGATCAATCCCTGGGAAATATGCTGCTCAGCGGCTTCGGCACCCCATGAAAGGAGGAAGCCCGCCGCCAGAATGGCGACACCGAAGATCGCGGCGTCCAGAATGGGGCCGGGCCGCAAGCCCGTGCCGCGGAACAGAACGGCAGGGAGCGTTGCGAGCACGGCCACGGCAATAAGGATGAGGAAACGTCTCACGGATATACCTTCCAAAGGCGAGCGGTGTTAATTAATAGAGGCAAGAAAGCTGCGCGTTGCAAGAAACCAATTGCGCCCGGCCGATCCGGCACCTTAAAGTTATTGATCAGGGAACGCGATCGAGGCGACGGAGCTGCTTTCAGGTGGCAGGGATGTGAGTGATTTCGCGCCACGTTGCCATGGCTGCGGGGAAAGTGAAACAGATTGGCAGTCGGATCGTGGATGGAGACGAACCGCTGAAGCTGGCTCGCTGACTTAAGCGCTTTATGATCTGTTCTCGGCGTCGGGTGGGCTGATGGGAGTTTTCGGCCCGGTTGTTAAGCTCCTTGTGCCGCTATGCTCGACGTCCGGCATCATCTCTCTGCCGGCCATGGCATAGGAACCGAGCTTGTCGGTGATCATCGCGCGTGGGGAACGGCCTTGTCCTTTCAGGAGCTTTCGCATCAGCCGCCTTTCAGCCCTGGCGTTTCTGCGGCTTTGCATCAAGACATCGAAGACGAAGCCCTCCTGGTCGACAGCCCGCCACAGTACCACGCTGCGGAGCCGGATCAGGTCGCGCATGGCTTCGTGATCGGTATCGGGCATCCAGACGGGTGAATCGTTAGCACCGCTGGTAACCAATCGGGCTTCTCTTGGCCGGGACAGGAGGACCGGCCATGGCGCAAGCTTTGTCGATCATATCGGCGACGTCCAGGATCCCGCGTCCCGGAATGGTGGTCTATCCCCCTCGAGAAATCCTGCTCACAGTGCTCGCGGCCCTGTTGTGCCGAGCGGAGGACTTCGACGAGATCGAGGATGTGAGCGTCGAACTGCTCGACTGCCTCAGGCGCATTGGCCCGCAGTCCTTAACCCACATCAAAGCGACCACGCTGACGGCCGCACGATTGACGGAAGCACGCAAGGATTCAAACTCCGTCACGGGAACGAAAGAGCCCTCCAGCGATTGTTACTTCGTCTAAGCGCTTAGTAGGAGGTCCTCATGGGGCGCGGTATTTTGCTTTGGTTGCTCGGGGTTCCGATCCCAATCATCATTCTGCTTATGCTCTTTGCCCGGTAGGGGGTTGAAATGCAAACCGTCCTCTCACCAACCGACGTTTCGTCGGTCTCTGAATCTTCGCCATCGGCGGTCAAATGGGGGCCGATTATCGCCGGCGCCCTTGCGGCATCGACTCTGACCGTTATACTGCTGCTGGTCGGTTCCGGCCTCGGCCTCACAGTGATTTCGCCGTGGACCGGAGCAAGCGCATCCGCCACAACCTTCGCGGTTTCGGCGGCAATTTGGCTTATCGTCGTTCAATGGCTATCAGCCGGCATAGGCGGCTACCTTGCCGGTCGCCTGCGCACCAAATGGGTGAACGTGCATACCGATGAAGTCTATTTCCGTGACACCGCTCATGGCTTCCTGGCCTGGGCTTTGGCGACGTTGCTGGTTGCTGGTGTTCTCGGCTCGGCTCTTTCCTCAGCGCTAGGTTCCAGTGTCCAAGCAGCTTCCTCTGTGGCTTCTGGCGCTGCGTTGGGTGCTTCCTCAGCCGCGGCGAGCAACGGGGCTACCTCAACTGACAATTTTTTCGGCTACTTTGTCGATACGCTCTTTCGGCCGACTGATTCCGGGACTGTGGCCGCAAATGGCCAAAACGATGCTGCGACCGGGCAAGCGACACGCATCCTGATCGCCAGCGCTGCGAATGGCGAGGTTTCAGCCGATGACAAAACCTATCTGGTGCGAATGGTCGCTTCCCGCACCGGTCTGTCGGAGGCGGATGCCAAAACGAGGGTCGACACAGTGCTTGCTAACGTTGACGCCGCCAAAAATAAAGCCAAGTCGGCGGCCGACACTGCGAGGAAAGCGAGCGCCAGTTTCGCGCTCTTGGGAGCCTTGGCGTTGATCATAGGGGCATTCATAGCGAGCGCGGCTGCAGCGCTCGGCGGGAGCCAGAGAGACGAAGAAGGCTCGTTGGTTGCGCAAAACGATGTCCAGCGTTCGCCCTCTCGCTGATGCATCGGGGATTTTTCGAACAACCGATGATGGGGCAGGTTTTCTGCTGTTGAAGTTTCTTGCAGTCGATCGGGGAATCCCCGTCAGCCCGTGTCTCCCGAGAAGGCGCGGGCTGGCCCGCTACCGCTACCGACCGCTAGTAATTGAGGACGCTTCACCACGACCGCAAGTTCAGGCTCGATGGGGGCGCACCGATGGAAGCTCGAAAGCCATGGTTCGCTACGGACAATCCAAAGCTCGTATTCGAGGATGACGTCGTTCAGCTCTTACTAAGAGCCGCCGAGCAAACTCGTCGCTACGCAAAGATGCCGCCCGAGAACAATATGCCAAAGGACCGGCCGGCGAAGATTGCCAGCGCTCGGCCCCCGCCGTAGATGAAGCCAAACGGCAAAAACACGCCAAAGCGCTTCCGCTTGTGCAGGACGATCCCGGCAGTGTCAGACTCCGGCTCTCAGCGGTGGGCCTCTGAGCTGAATCGAACTGATCCACTCAGACAGCCGCCGGTGCGGATGCCTTCAGCGTGGATATCGTGCTGAGATTGCTGAGTCTGCTGCCCGACTGCGGCGATGCGACGTGGCCCAAGCAGACCCGATTGGGCGCTGGCCGTAAACCTTTTCGGGCCACATGCGTTGTTCGTTCTCCAGACCAGGGAGACGATTATGCAAATGAAATCGGAAACCGCCGGCGAAGCCGCCAAGCAGCGCCATATCCAGCGCGGCATCGATGCCAAGGACAAGACAAAGGCCGACGGCAAGAAACAAGGCGCCATGCAGGCGGGCGCTCGCAATTATCCGGAACCACCCTTCCCCGAGCAGCACCAGCCGAAACCGGGACACGAATGGGCTCTAGAGCCGGCGCCACTCTATGATGCGCCATATTATCTCGGATCGAAAAAACTTGACGGCAAGATAGCCCTGATAACGGGAGGCGATTCGGGCATCGGCCGCTCGGTCGCCGTGCTGTTCGCCCGCGAGGGCGCCGACATTGCAATCGTCTACCTGGCCGAAGAGAAGGATGCCGAACAGACGAAGGCGGCAGTAGAAAAGGAAGGCCGACGCTGCATCCTGATCAAGGCGGATGTCAGCGAGCGCGACCATTGCCGCAAGGCGGTTGCGGAGACGGCGAAAAAATTCGGCCGGATCGACGTCCTGGTCAACAACGCGGCCTTTCAGATTCACTCCAGCGATTTCGGCGAGCTTACCGAAGAGCATTTCGACACGACGCTTAAGACAAATCTCTACGGCTATTTTCATATGGCCCAGGAAGCGGTGCCGCACATGAGGCCCGGTTCGGCCATCATCAACACCGGCTCGGTAACCGGTATCGAAGGCTCGAAGGCACTCGTCGACTATTCCATGACCAAGGGCGGCATTCACGCCTTCACGCGGGCTCTCTCCGGCAATCTGATCGGCAAGGGCATCAGAGTTAATGCCGTGGCGCCGGGCCCGGTGTGGACGCCACTCAACCCGTCGGACAAGGAAGCCGACGACGTAGCGAAATTTGGCGCCGACACGCCGATGAAACGTCCGGCACAGCCGGAGGAACTCGCTCCGGCCTATGTGTTCCTCGCCTCGCCGCACTGCTCAAGCTATATCACCGGCGAAATATTGCCTGTGGTCGGCGGCTATTAAGGCCCCTGACTCGCTGGTGTCGATCCTTGCAAGTGATGGAACGGCTTCGCCCGCAAAGCATGGCCCAAGGGGCGAGGTGCGTAGGTTGTACTCCTGTTCGCCCTGCTTGGAATCGGCGCGCATAGTCAGGTGATCAAGTCGTCGATCCTGATCGGTAGATCGCGGATGCGTCTTCCCGTTGCATGGTAGACCGCACTCGCCACAGCGGCCGCCGTTCCGACATTGCCGAGCTCGCCTAGCCCCTTGACGCCTGCTGGGTTGACCTCATGGTCAACCTCCGGAACAAGGATCACGTCGACCGCTTTGATATCGGCATTGACTGGCACGAGATAGTCCTGCAGGTCGCGGTTGACATAGCGGGCGTGGCGTTGGTCAATCTCCGTCGCTTCATGCAGTGCCTGGCCGATGCCCCAGATCATGCCGCCCATCAGCTGGCTTCGCGCCGTCCGCGTGTTCATGATACGCCCGGCGGCAAAAGCGCCAACCATCCTTGGCACGCGTATCTCCCGCGTATAGCTGTTGATGCGCACTTCGACGAACTCTGCGCCAAAGGCGTATTTCACCGAATCCTTGTCCTGGTCGCCGCCGTGGAACTCGGCTTGCCCGGCATAGAGTTTTTTCAACGCTTCGGGCGAAGAACCGTTTGGCGCGAATTCAGCGTATTCCTCGATAGCGCCGATCTGCATCGCCTTGAAGACGTCGGCGAGCTTTGCGGATTTGCCGGTCTCGGTGACTACCTTTTCGTTGGTCATGTCCAGCTTCGCATTGCCCGACCCGGCAAGAGGACCATCGTTGCCTGCTGCCGCCACGAACAGCTTCTCGCGCACTGCCTCGCACGCCTTGAGCACCGCCGAGCACACGCTCGCCGTCGAAATCGAGCCACCCGATACCGGGGCTGGCGGCAAGGCGCTGTCCCCCATCTCGACGGCTACCTTGTCGATGTCGACGCCAAGTCTCTCGGCTGCCATCTGGGCCGCAACGGTGCGAACACCGGTGCCAATTTCATGCGAGCCGCACTGAACGCGAACCTGGCCGTCGGCTGTCAGCCGGACACGAGCAGCGCATGGCGCGGCCGCAGTCGGGTAAATCGCGGTCGCGCATCCCATGCCAACCAACCAGTCGCCGTCACGCATCGAGCCGACGGCCGGATCGCGCGTCGACCAGCCGAAAGCCTCCGCGGCCTGGTCGTAGCAGTTGATCAGGGACCGGCTAGAGAAAGGCTTGCCGCCGATCGGCTCTTTCTGAGGCTCATTGATGCGACGGAACTGCACCGGATCCATGCCGAGCGCCACGGCCATTTCGTCCATCGCATTCTCCAGCGCATAGACGTAGGGCGTCTCGGGCGGCGACCGCATGTAGCCGGGAGTGTTGCGATCGGCGTGCACCAGTGAAACCCGCGTCAGGACGGAGCCGTAGTCATACATGCGGCCGGTCGCGGAAGTGCCGCCGACGACATAGGGGTCCGGCCGCGAGGTCACCTCCCACCCCTCGTGCGCAAATGCTGTGATGCGGCCATCCTTGCCCGCTCCGATCCGGATGCGATGACGCGTCTCCGCCCTGTAGGTTTGCGTGTTGAAAGCCTGCATGCGGCTGACCACGCAGCGCACAGGCCGGCGCACGCGGCGCGCGGCGACGGCCACGATCGCCGTACGGGCCGTCATCGGTCCCTTGGAACCGAAGGCGCCGCCTATATAGGGGCTGACGATCCGCACATTGACCGGATCGATATTCAACTGCCGTGCCAGCTCGATTTTCCAACCGGTAACGTTCTGGCTTGGCTCATAAATCGTTAGCTTGTCGCCTTGCCACATCGCCGTCGTCGAAAACAGTTCGATTGGATTGTGATGCTGCGTCGGCGTCGAGTACGTCTGGTCGATCTTCACGGCCGCGGTCGAGTAGGCTGCCTCGAAATCACCGGCGTTGACGTCCTCCTTGAACAGTGGGCTCTTGCCGGCCGCCGGCTCCATTTCCGCTCCTGCGGAATCGAAGCTGGCGCTGGGAGTCTCTTGTGTGTAGTCGGCGCTGATCTGCATCGCGCCCTCCTCCGCCGCCTCGAATGTTTCGGCCACCACCAACGCTATGATCTGGCCGTCATGGAAAATGGTCCGGTCGTGCAACGGGCCGATCGAGCTGGCGCCGGTGTTGCCAAATTTCGGCTTGTCGACGCCATCCATGTCACCGACGCTGACGATGTCGAGGACACCGGGCATGGCGCGGGCTTTGTCCAGCCTGAGAGCGGAAATCCTGCCTTTGGCAATGTTGCTGGTTGCAAGTACGCCGTAGGCGACATTGGCAACGGCAAGATCGGCAGGATAGCCAGCTTGCCCGGTGACCTTTAGTCCCGCGTCGACCCGCGGGATGGGATTTCCCATATTCTCCTTCGGCGCGGGAGCAGCTTGGTTCATTGTCCTAGACCTTCATGTCGCGCGTTTCGATCAGGGCACGCACTAGCGTGCGTTTGCCGAGCGGTACTTTGAATTCGTTGTGCCGGCGCGGCTTCGCTTCCGCGAACGCTGCATCAGCGGCGGTTTCGGCCGCACTTTGATCGAGCCGCTTTCCCACCAGTGCTTCTTCCGCCAATCTTGCCCGCCACGGCACCGTCGCCACGCCACCGAGCGCGATGCGCGCCTGCCTGACCGTATCGCCGTCCATATCAAGAGCCACAGCCGCTGAAGCCAGCGCGAATGCATAGGATTCGCGATCGCGTATTTTGAGGTAGCGCGAGCGGCGGCTCCACTCACTGAAGGGGACGTTGATCGCCGTGATCACTTCGTCGGCGGCCAGATCGGTCTCCACATCAGGCGTATCGCCGGGCAGCTGATGCAGCTTGGCAAACCGTATTTGCCGCGTGCCGTGCCTTCCCTCGACATCGACCACGGCGTCGAGTGCGATCAAGGCCTGGGCGAAATCACCATGATAGGTGGCGATGCAGGCGTCGCTCGTTCCAAGGACCGCATGCTGCCGGTTCAAGCCTTCCATTGCCGCGCAGCCGGAGCCCGGCACGCGTTTGTTGCACGGCCAGGACGTCTCACGAAAATATTCACATCGCGTCCGTTGCAACACATTGCCGGCGAGGCTGGCCATGTTGCGGATTTGGGCGCTGGCGGCGAATTTCAGGCTTTCCGCGAGCAGCGGGCAATGACGTTTGACGTCGCCCCTGTCGGCTGCTTCACCCATCCTGACAAGGGCGCCGAAGCGAATGGTGCCGTCGCTGATCCTGATCTGTCGCAGCGCGGGTTCGGAAAGATCATTGAGATCAACCAAACGCCTTGGCCTCGCCACCCCTAGTTTCATGTAATCGGCAAGATTGGTACCGCCGGCGATGAATTGGACATCGGCCTGTGTCGGAGCGCGCCCGTCGGCAAAAGATGAGACCAGGGCTACCGCTGCCGAAATATTGGTTGGTCGTTCAAAGACGAACGGGCGCATCTCAGGCTCTCCTCATCTCGTCCCGAGCCTGGAGGATGGCGGCGACAATATTCGGATAGGCCGCGCACCGGCATAGATTGCCGCTCATATATTCGCGGATGTCGTCCTCCGAGCCGGCGTGGCCTTCGCTGATACAGCCGATGGCGGACATGATCTGGCCCGGTGTGCAATAGCCGCATTGAAAGGCGTCATTGTCGATGAAGGCCTGTTGCATCGGGTGCAGGCTATCGTCAGCCGATGCCAGCCCCTCCACGGTCGTCACCTCCCTGCCCTCGTTCATGACCGCAAAGCTAAGGCACGAAAGTACCCGCTTACCGTCGATAAGTACGGTACAGGCGCCACACTGGCCGTGGTCGCAGCCCTTCTTGGTGCCGGTCAGGCCGACATGGTCGCGCAGCGCGTCCAGCAGGCTTGTGCGGTTGTCGAGGCCAAGATTGTAGACCTGTCCGTTGATCCGCATCGCAACCGCCGAGAGATCATGCGGCTCCGCCCGCCTCGCAGATGACGGTTCGGCGGCTTTCGTCGGCGGTGCCATCAGCGGCATTGCCGCGGCCGCCGAAACAGACCCGGTCATGAAGCTGCGCCGGCTGAGGCTTGGAGAGTTCGGGCTGCTGGTTGATGTGGCATTGGACATGGCTGGCTCCCGGCTGGCTCAAGTGGCCCGAACCATCAAGCGGGAACAAGGTTCCCTCCTCACGTTGGTGTGATCGAATTTCTTCCGAGGCATCGAGGCCGGGCTCGAACTTCATGAAGCTCGCCGCCGCGCTCGGGGGAACGTTCATTGAGCACTGCCGTTGGTTCAATGCTGCGGACCGCGTCAACCGGGCACGGCGGTATGGTGAACAGGATAGTTTTCCCGGTTTCATATTCTGGCCAAGGAATGGCAAATAACATCTGTCCCGTCCGATCCGCAGCCATGCCAGCGAGAAGGCTGTTTGTGGTTGGAACTCTCTTGCTGGCTTCCCGTTCAGACTCCGTCAACAGGAGAAACTGTCATGCCACGAGGCGACAAATCGAAATACACCGGCAAGCAGGAACGCAAAGCCGATCACATTGCCGAAGGATACGAGAAGCGCGGCGTCTCCGAGAAGGAAGCTGAACGTCGGGCATGGGCGACAGTCAACAAGGACGACGGCGGCGGCAAAAAGGAGGGCGGCTCCGGTCGTGGCAGGCACACCGGTAACCCGGCTGCACATAAGGGTGGCGAAAAGGGCGGCAGGGCATCAGCCTCTCGCTCAGCCGCGAGCCGGTCGGAAGCGGCCAAGAAGGCTGCGGCGACCCGCAAGCGTAACGCCGAACACCGTGCGCATTGACAGGTCGACATGCTCGGAGCAGAGGCATGAAATCACAGCTTGTCAGCGAGGCCAGTGGACAAAGGACGTTCGTCGTGGTGCTCGACACCGGCGAGGAAGCCTTCGCGGCACTGACTTCGTTTGCTACCGACCAGAATATCGGCGGTGCTTCGCTCACCGCCATCGGCGCCTTCGAAAGGGCGACCGTCGGTTGGTTCGATTTCGAGGAAAACGACTATCACAGGATACCGACGATCCTCAAGCAGTGCGAGGTGCTGAGTGCGATCGGCGACGTTGCGACAGGTGATGACGGCAAGCCCAGCCTTCACGTTCATGCGGTGCTTGGCTTGCGCGATGGCACGACGCGGGGCGGACATCTGCTCAACGGACTTGTCCGACCGACGCTTGAGGTCACGCTGGTCGAGACTCCCGGCCACCTCCGGCGCAAAAAGCGTCCTGAGCTTGGCATCGCTCTGATCGATCTGGACGCCTGAGCAGGCTGCCAACCTCACTCGTCTCCATTCCTCTTCCGCTCCGGAGCCGACATCTCAGGCGCCTTCTCCCAACCGAATACACTGCGGCCGCCGAGCAGATGCGATTGATCGAACTCGCCGGCGACGATTTCCTTGAGGCTCGGACCAGTGACGTATCGTTCAACCTGTCGCGATTGATCGTCGAGCCGCTTCAGCGCGCCGATTTCTTCCTGCCCGCCAAGCTTGGCCTTCCGTACCGCTGATTTCAGCACGCCGATCGTCTCGTCATAAACCTTGAGCGGCACCGGAAACGGATGCCGATCCTTGCCGCCATGCGCCAGCGAGAACCGTCCAGGGTCGGAAAACCGGCAAGGGGCGCCATGCAGCACCTCGGCAACCAGCGCCAGCGCACGCACGGTTCGCGCGCCAACCCCGGGCACCAGCAGGAGTTCTGAAAAGTCGGCAGGACCGCGATCGGCGGCCGCCGCGATGTTGCCGTGCAGGCGGCGCATGACGACGTCGCTTTCGCGCACATCATGGTGTGCCGGCATGATCAGATGCGGCAGCATCGGCTGTTCCGGGGCGGCCGCAGTGCCGCGCTCCAGGGCGGAGAGTTCCCTCACGATACGATCCGGCCCGAGATCGCGCAAAAGTTCCAACTGTCCTTGACGCGAGGCACCCGCGCGCCGGTCTGTCAGGTTGACGATTTCGCCCTGATTTTCCCCCTCGATCGCGGCATGAGGCTGGTCGACGAAGCTCTTCAGGCCTTCGGATAGCCAGTGGTAACGGCGCGCGACCCTGCTGTCGCCGTTCATGCCTTGCTGCACGACGACCCAACTCCCATCGTTGGTGACGATGAACCCATGCAGATAGAGGTCGAAGCCGTCCTGGACCGCGGCACTGTCCACTTTGGCAACGAGCCGGCTCGCGGTTGCAAGTTCAGTTCCGTCGAAGCCTACGCGCTCGCCGATGGCGGCTAGCTCGTGCGGGGTCTTGCGCGAATGCGCACCGCGGCCACCGCAGACATGGATGCCAAGCTCGCCAGACAGCGGCGTCAGGCCACGTTTCAGCGCGCCGATGACGCTGGTCGTGATCCCCGAAGAATGCCAGTCCATACCCATGACGGCGCCGAAGGACTGGAACCAGAACGGGTGCGCCAGACGACGCAGCAATTCCTCGCGGCCGTAGTGATGGACGATCGCCTCGCACATGACTGCGCCAAGGCGCATCATGCGATCGCCGAGCCATTTCGGCACTCGTCCGCCATGAAGCGGAAGATCAGCACTTCCAGATCGCTGCGCCACGTCCTTCTCCGATCGCGCTCAAAGAAACGCCCTCATCTACACAGTCAGGAACGAATCTTGCCAACGCCCGTTCGATTGTCAGACCTGATCACCAGACAAGGATGAAAAGATGGCTTCGCCGCGTGCGGCCTGGAAGGGCTTCCTGAAGATCGGAACGGTGTCGTGCGGCGTCAAGATTATCGGTGCCGTCACCGAGGCCGAAAAAATCCATTTCAAAATCCTCAACCGCGACGACGGCCTCCCCGTGAAGAGCGCCTATGTCGACGAAGAGACGGGCGACCTGGTCGAAGCGGAGAACCAGATCAAGGGATACGAGACCGAAAAAGATGAACTCATCCACATCGAGCCGGACGAGATCAAGAAGATCAAGCTGGTGTCGCAGCACACGCTTGAGGTCGACGAGTTCGTGTCGCTTGGCGATATCGACGCGCGCTATCTTGAAAAGCCCTATTATCTGGTTCCCGCTGACGGCGCTTCGCTCGAAGCTTTCGCCGTGATCCGTGACGCCATGGCAAGGAAGAAAGTCGCGGCGCGTTCCTGCGTGGTACTCTACCAGCGCGGTCGGGAAGTGCTGATCCAACCCTTGGGCAAAGGCATGCTGCTGACCGAGCTGCGCACCCATGACGAGATGATCTCCGCCGAGACCGTGTTCAAGGATTTGAAGGCGCGCAAAGTCGACCCGGAGATGCTCGAAATCGCTCAGTTGCTGATCGAGAAGAAGCCGGCCAAATTCGATCCGTCAAAATTCGAGGATACTTACGAAAACGCGCTGATTGCGATGATCGATGCGAAGCGCAAGGGCAAGAAGCCGCCGAAAGCGGCGCCCAAGCCGAAGACAAACGTGGTCAACCTCGCCGACATATTGCGCAAGAGCCTCGCCAAGGAAGGCGGAGCGTCCTCCGCCAAGTCCAAGGCGTCAGCGCGCAAGCGCAAAAGTGCGTAGGAACCCGACATGGCAGAGAAAGAATACTAGTCGCTCGATTCATTCAGCATGACGGGTACAGATGTTTGAGTTTGACGCGAGCGTCTGGGGTTGTGAAGTGCCAGTTGGCCTTGGTGTGTTGAGCATTGCGGTCGAACTGCCATGCGGCGACTTCCTCGCTGAGGGTGGGTTTGTCAGCGATGCGGCGATCGAGGCACTGTGAGGCGAGGACGCCGAGTTCGGATTCCGCCAGGTTGAGCCAGCTGCCATGCTTCGGGGTGTAGTGCCATTCGAAGCGCTCGACCAGCCGCCTGGCTTCGGCGGCAGGAAAGGCGTCGTAGAGTGAAGCCTTGCAGTGGATGTTGAGATTGTCCTGGACGAGAACGATTTGCCTGGCATCGGCAAAGTGTATGTCGGCCAGTTCCTTCAAGACGTGAGCGTAATCCACCGCGGTGTGGCGATCGGTGACCTCGACGTGGCGCCAGCCCTCGAGCGGGGCAAACATCATGAACAGGTTGGCCGTGCCGTTGCGCGCGTACTCATAGTCAAACCGGGCCGGGCGTCCCGGCTTCATCGGGATCGGCACGCGCGTCTCGGCAATCAGTTGCTTTGAGGTCTCGTCCAGGCAGACCAGCGGGCGATCAGCATCGCGTGGCCGCGTGTAGACGGCCAGCACGTCTTCCATCGCCGCGACGAATGCGCTGTTGGCCTTCGGCGGGATCACCCAGCACTGCCGGCGATGCGGCTTGAGCGTGTTTTTTTGAGCGTCCGGCCGATCGTTGAGTCGCTGGCCCGCTCGACGATGCCAAGCTCCACCACCTTGTTCTCCAACAGCCGCAAGGTCCAGCGCGCGCGGCCCTTGGGAGGCTTGGAACAGGCCAGGGCGATCAGCTTGGCTTCTTTCTCGCCGTCGAAAATCCGCGCAACCGCCGGTGCGGCGCGTTGCTTGCGGCTCAGCACAGCCTCAAGGCCCTCTTCCACCAATTGCTTGCGCACCCGGTAAAGCATCGATGGACTGGTATCCAGAGCCGCGATGATTCGGCTGTCGCTCCACCCTTCGCCGGCTTCCGACACATCGGCCTTCAACAATATGCGCGCCTTCAGCAGTCGTTGCGCGGGGCTCTTTCCCTTGCCAAGCAACGCCTCAAGCTGCTCGCGTTCCGCCCCACTCAGCCTCACAACATACTTCTTTACCGAAATCTCCTTCGCAGCCATGATCGCCTCCGTCGCCAAGAGTGGCTGCAAAAGTGAATCACTCAATCCTTTCGAATTGGTTGAAACGAGCGACTAGTCCGCATTTTGAAAGCTAACGGTCTAGGCTGAGTGCATCCGGTCATGAGCGCATTTGCCCTACCACTCGACACTCCGCCAATGGAAGCCAGGATCGCCGACAGTATCCCCAGCGATCGCGATCTTTGGCAATATGAACCGAAGTGGGATGGTTTCCGCTGCCTTGCGTTCAAGGACGGGGCTGCGGTCGAATTGCGCGCCAAGTCGGGAAAGCCGCTTGGCCGATACTTTCCCGAACTTGTCATCGCATTGCAGGAACTGAAGGCGAAACAATTTGTCGCAGACGGTGAGATCGTCATCGAGGCCGGCGGCTCATTTTCGTTTGAAGCGCTGCAGGCGCGTCTTCACCCTGCCGCAAGCAGGATTCGCAAGCTGAGCGCACAGACGCCCGGTACCCTTGTCCTTTTCGACATGCTGGCAGCGCCAGGCGGCAAGGTGATGATGGCAAATCCGCTCGCCGAAAGGAGAGAAGCGCTCGAGGCCTTTTTCGCCTCAGCGCGAAGCTCCGGGCTGCAGCTTTCGAAATTTACCCGCGATGCCGCCACCGCCGGACGCTGGTTGAAGGACGCCGGCCATGGGTCGACCGACGGCATCGTCGCCAAGCAGCTTGGCGACACCTATCGTCCGGGCGAGCGTGCGATGGTCAAGGTGAAAAGGATGCGCACCGCCGATTGCGTCGTCGGTGGATTTCGCTATCTGGCCGGCCGCCGCGAGGTCGGCTCGCTTCTGCTTGGTCTTTATGACGATGAGGGCAGGCTCGACCATGTCGGCTTCACCTCGACCATCGGCAACGAGACCAGGCCTGACTTGACCAGGCAACTGGAGGGACTTCGCGCCGAACCGGGTTTTACCGGCAGGGCGCCGGGCGGGCCGAGCCGCTGGAGTACGGAGCGCAGTGGAGAGTGGGAGCCGGTGAAGCCTGAGCTTGTGGTCGAGGTGCGTTTCGATCATGTGAGCGGCGACCGTTTCCGGCACGGGACCAGATTGTTGCGGTGGCGGCCCGACAAGCTGCCTCGCCAATGCACGTTCGAGCAGCTCGACTAGGTCGCGGCAGTCAGATTCCTCCTCGTTCGCTCGGATTTCCGAACGATGGATCGCGTTGTCTCGAATAGGTCTCCACGCGCGGCAATTCATCGCGAAAATCGACCCACGGCAATCTCATGTGCCAATAGGCATGCGCCTGCGGCGGAAAGCGCTCCGGATGGTCGAAAAAGCCGATCGCCAAATAAAGTTCTTCAGGCAGACCCTGGTCGAAATAGGATATCGATGTCCCGCAATCCGAACAAAAGCCGCGCAGCACTCCTCTCGTCTTTGAAAACGTCTTTGGCGTGCCGGTCAGCAATTTGAATTCCGCAGACCGATAGCCGACCCACACGGTGAGAGGACTTCCCAGCGCCTTGCGGCAATCGTCATCGTGGTCGGAGCATATCCAGAACGGCTCACCATGCATCTCGGCCTTGATGGCGCCGCAGAAACAAGCACCGGTCTCGACCCTGTTCATCAAGCTGTCCTCCTTCCGCCTAAGTCAGCTCCTCGGCTGCGGAGGATGCCGAAAATTTGCGTGGGAGCGTGGGGGACCGTTCCATAGCAAAGGCGGAGCCCTGGCGGGCCTGCCAGGGTTCCGCCCGCAGCAGGTACCGATGGGACTACGCGGCTTCCTGGAGAGCACGCTCGTTGACACCGCCCTCGCCGAGACCGGAAAGCGCTTCGTCGGTCGCGACCTCCTCCTTGAGCGTTGCATTGAGGAGGTCGACGACATCGCTCTTTCCGAGTTGCTCGGCCCAGGCAGCCAAAGTGCCGTACCTCGCGATCTCGTAGTGCTCGACTGCCTGTGCGGCGGCAACCAGGCCGGCGTCGAGCGCGGGCGCGCCTTGATAGTCTTCGAGAATTTCCGAACCTTCTTCCAGGATACCGTCAATCGCCGGACAGGTCTTGCCGCGCGCGGCTTTGCCGAAGATCTCGAAAATCTCCTCGAGGCGCTCGACCTGGCCCTCTGTTTCCATACGGTGTTTCTCGAAGGCCGCGGCGACCTCCTCCGACTCCGCGCCTTTGGCCATTTTCGGCAGCGCCTTCAGTATTTTCTTTTCGGCATAGTAGATGTCTTTCAATCCATCGAGGAACAGGTCCTCGAGGCCTTTGTTTGCCGCCTTCGCGGCCTTCCTTGTCGTCGCCATGATCGTTTCCCCTTGGTTGAAGCACCTCTGAAAAAAGGAGGCGTTCGATAACCCGACTGGCGGAAACTTGTTCCGTTGGCAGTGCACGACATCGCAAAATTCGTCTGACTGGCCTGGCCCGGTCTCTCGATGGACGGAGCACGAACCGTCACGGCGTCGCCGAGGTCACCCGCCAAACCGTATTTCCGACGTCGTCGGCGATCAGCTGCGCGCCCGACAGCAAGCTGCGTAGAGTGATCGAGTAGCGATGTTCGGCAAGAGGCGGGATACTGTGCTCCCATTCGGCGCGCGCCGGACCTTTCATCAGTTAGGCCGATCTTGGCTCGGCTTTCGGCGACGCCGGCAGCTGCAGGCGGTAAGCAGAGATACCCGGCGATTGCCTCGAAGTGCGGCTTGTCGCGATGCCAGCCTATGCCTGCTCCGGGCCATTCGTTGATCAGAACCCGTACGAAAACATCGGCCGCCGATCCGGCAAACGCTGCAACTTTGTCTCCTGGCGGCGGCCTCGACGACTTCGCCCCGGTCATAGTCGTAGCGCAATCCGAATCCACCTGGCGGTTTGCCAGGTGACCATGGAAATCGAAGGGCCCGAAAGGCATGCTTTCAAGCTGGCGCAGCAGATCCTGCTCTTCCTCCGGCTATCAGGTCAGGCCGATAGAGAAACCGTCGGGCAGGTCATCGGCGGCAGTGATGATATCGCCTCGAAGGGCAGCCACGGTGTGCATTGGCTTACGTCCTCAGCGCTTCGCCGACTGATTGGCCAGCGCTCATTCAATAGCGCCGACCAACTCACCGACCTAACCGGCCAGAGCGGTGTGGCCGCTTATTTTATTCACCGCCGGGTTGTCTTGCCGGCCTCTCCTTGCCTGGCCTTCAAGGGGACCAGCCTGCCTGCATTTGCCCGCAGCCCTCTCACCAATTCTTCCACGTACGGGAGCAATTCGAAAAGCAGGATCACGGTCATCACCGTCACGATATACATTGTCGGCAACTGTTGCGGCTTCCACACCAGATCGAAGCGAGCTTCTTCGGGCCCGATACCGACCAAAGCAAGAAATTGCGGCCAATGAAGCGAAATAACGCTGACCAGTCCCAGTAGCGGAATCATCTCCAGAAAGCTATGGATGTGCTGTTCGATCGGACTGACGGTGCGCGCCGTCGTCGCGTAGCGAACGTCCCACATTGCCGTCGCCTCATGGACAAGGAAGGCAACAATCATCGTGGCGATGATCAAGGCATTGATCTCGAGGAACATGGCGGCCAGCAAGGGAATGCCGACTTCCACAAACATCAGAAGGTGGATCAGCGACTCCTTGGCGCCGGTGGTGGACTCGATATGCGACGCACGATGACAGAGCCAGTCGGCAAACCCGGCGATCAGCCATACCGGCAGCACGAAATACATCAGGATCAGGACCGTCGGATCCGCTAGCATCGATTTCCCTCCAGGTCAGATCGGCCCCGAAAAACCACACGCGACTGTCGCTCGCCACGCCGAAGGTCCCCTGCTTCTTGTTCGCTTGCATAGGATCGCCTGTCGCTTCGGCCAGGCACCCAGTCGCTACTGAACAGCGGACAGTGCAAATGGTTCCCGCGCAACGCGCGGAAACAATCACGGCCGAGAACTCGATAGCGACCATCCCTCAGACAGTCGCAAATAATCACAGCGCCAGATCTACCGAAGGCCGGAAGGGCGGGCCATCGAAAGCATCAGCTTCACGAGTTCGGATGCGTCAGTGGGCTTGGCGACAAATGTTCCGCATTTGAAGGCGTCGCTTCGACCTTCAAGATCCGTGCCGCTATAGATTAGAAATGGTATTTGCCGAGCTACGAATTCTTCAGCGACCTCGCCGGTCTCGCAGTCGTGCAAAAGGACATCCAGGATTGCGATGTCTGGATCGACAAGCGCCAGAATTTGTTGTGTGCGTATGCAGGTGGGTGCCGCAACAACCGTAAAGCCGGCCCGCTTTAACGAAGCCTCAAGATCGATGACTATCATGGCTTCGTCCTCAACAATGAGGGCGAGCGGCTTTCTCATGTCCTTCCTCCCCGCTGCCTATAGGCCGGAATTTGCTCGGATCAGTTTCGCTGATCGCAGGGGAGAGTACCCCAATCACGGACAGAGTCACTTTCAAATGTTAATGGAGGACTCGGCGTAAGGCAGAGGGGTTCTGCAAGGCGTCTGCTGTCCGCTTCGTCGTGCGCAACTAGGGCTTCCGTCCCCTGGCATCCCCTGTGGCGGGATCGATGATGATGTCTTCGATCGGGCGGCGTGGCCTTTGTTCCGATTGGCACATGTTTGAGGTGTCGTGCAGGATTGTTGGAACCATCTCGGCGCCAGGTCGGGGCTGCCAGCGCTTTTTCGTCCACCAATGGAGTCCTACGGGGCATCCCCTCGTGACCTATTGCTCCCACTGTGGGACGAAGCGCCTGTCGAGAAACTCGGCCAAGGGTTGCGAGTGCAACGGCACGGCCAATTCCGCTGCCTTCATGTAAACAATGGCCCGGATCGAAGAGCCGCCGGCGTCAGGCACCACATCGATGGCGATACGAAAATTGCCGGGGTTGCCGACGGATTCCAGTGCATCGAGGATCGCGAACCGATCAGCTTCGACTTCGTAGAGTTCGCCCCAGACCCGCATTCCATCGCCGGGACGATTGATCATCATCGGTGCATACCACTGACCTGCGATGACCATTGGATAGGGCTGTCCGGTCCGGTAGCGTCCAAGATAGGTTGCGCCGATCAGCCCTTTTTCATGCAGCGCGAACCCACGTTTGAGTGTGCCGAAGACAAATAGTTTCACTGCGGCTCCGCCGATGTTTGCCTATCGGCTCGGCAACAGTCGGGTCGTGTCACAGTTCCGCACGGGAGTTGTGGGGCGCATGGATCATTTTTCGATTTCGCCGGTTAGGCAATCCAACCACTTCGGGCAGCCCAACCTCCTTCGAGGAGCGACACGGAGATGAGCAGGAGGAAACCAAAGTCCAGGGACAAGGAGCAGCGGATCAGCGCAGAGCTCATTTTCGAGGCGAGCTATTTTGCCCGCAAGTGCGGCCTGACGAAGGAGGAAGCCGTCGAATTGATGATCGGAGATCACATAACGATCGACAACAATCGCGGCCGGAGCGCGAAACCCACCCGAAACAGGAAATCTCGGCGATAAGGCAGCCTGGCAAGCGGCAGGGGGCGTCTTCAAAATTGAGGATCGCAAATCTCGATTGGGAACAAAGCCCAAGGATGATTGTTCGGTTTCACCCATTCGAGCAAAGGAGCTTGGGATCATGAATACGCGGACACCTCTCGCCCCACTTGCCGTCGCCACCGCGCTAGCGTTGACCTTTCCTGCCATCGCTGCCGGGGACGCGCAGAGTTTCGTCGACAAGGCTGCTGTTGGCGGTCTGTTCGAAGTGAATTCGAGCAAGATCGCAATCGACAAGGCCAAGGACCGGAACGTCAAGGATTTCGCTCAAAAGATGATCGACGATCATGGCGCGGCGAATGCCAAGCTCCAAACGATCGCCGGCGAGCAGAAACTGAAAGTGCCGGCTGAACTGGATGCCACGCATAAAAGCGATCTGGAAAAACTGCAGAACAGCACGGCGGATATCGACCAGCCTTACGTTCAGATGCAGCGCAGCGCACATGCCGATGCGGTGAACCTGTTCCGGTCCTACGCCAAGGACGGAGACAACGCCGGTTTGAAGGCCTTTGCCGCCGAGACCCTGCCGACGCTCGAGATGCATCAGGACATGATCGAGAAGATCGCGGCCTCGGGCGCTGGCAAGCCGGCCGCGGCCGATGCCAGCACGCCAGCGGTCAAATCGGCATCGACCCCCAAACCAGCCGCCCCGGTCCCGGGCGCCAACAGCTTCACGGAGGACCAGGCCAAGAGCCGCATCCAGGATGCCGGCTACACCGACGTTTCCGCGCTCACAAAGGATGACCAGGGGATCTGGCGCGGCCAAGCGAAAAAGGACGGAAAGAGCACGCAAGTGGCGCTCGACTATCAAGGCAATGTCTTTGCCGGCGCCGATTGAGCCCGTCACCAATTGACCTAAGAAGGAGATACCAGAATGCAAACCATCACAGCGCTTTTCGACGACTATGATGATGCCTCCGATGCAGTCGGTGAACTCGAATCCATGGGCATATCCGATATCAGCATGGTCGCCAGCAATAATGGCGGCCAACATCAGGAGGCCGCCTCCGAAAGCGGCGAGGACGCCGCCGCGGGCGCTGGGGTCGGCGCGGCGATCGGAGGCGCGGGAGGGTTGCTTACCGGACTTGGCGTGATGGCCATTCCCGGCGTCGGCCCGGTCGTTGCGGCCGGCTGGCTCG
>NZ_CAUM01000074.1 GCF_000350085.1 Mesorhizobium metallidurans STM 2683 | reverse complement strand
GTTCCTCGAAAGCATATCTATTGGTGCCGAAGGCGCCTCCGAGGTCGCGGCCGACGCGGGAGGCATGGCCGGTCGCATGCCCAAGCTCACGCAGGGCGGTGCGGTGCCAGTCGATGGTCTCGAAATAGGCCTGCGGGGGCGGCACCCGCACGTAGTCCTGCGCCGGCACATAATAGGCACTGCTGCCACCGATGCGGAAATCGATACCTGTCGCCTTGATCAGCGTCTCGACTGTAGGCTCGATCAGTCCAGTCTCTGGTGCAGGCGGAGCCACGGCCAGATCGGCGGGCAGATTTTCACATTGCGCCACGTTGAACACGATGAAGCGCTTCAGGAACGGTATGGCCTGTGCTGCCTCGCCGGTTTCCCGCGCGCGATTCTTCTCGTCGTCAGGGATGAAACGGTCAGCATAGACGGCGGTGGTCCCGTGCTCGCCCCTGCGGACATGGCCGCCCAGCGATAGCGCCTGGCGGAAAGTCAGCCAGCCCTGGACGGGAAAGCCATGCTCGACGACCGCACCCCACAGGATCAGCACATTGATCCCGGAATAGGCGCGGCCGGTCGCGGCGTTGGCCGGCATAGCGAGAGGAGCTTTCGTCGCCGTCGTGCCCCAGGGCTGCACCCAGGGAAAGCGCCCAGCCTCCAGCTCCGCGATGATCTTGTTGGTGATATCGTCATAGAGGCTTGCCCGGTCGGCGCCGGCGCGAGCGTAATGTCTGGACATCGCGGTTCTCCGCGACGGGCGCCGGAGGCCCTCCCCCAGCTCTCAACCCGTCACGGCAACCGGTCCGTACTCTCACTCTAGACGGCGTTGCGGGGGCCTCCCGCAAAGGGGACTCTCTCGAATTTCGGCAAAGGCGGTCCGCGCCCAATCGGCAAATGTCGCTGACCATCTAGGATGGTTATTGCTACCGGACCGCGTGGCGGATGCGGTCGGTAAGCGTTTGTTCGACGTCGAAATAACCCGCCCATGCTTCGGGTAGCTGAGCCCGCGCGGCGGCGGCGAAAACATCGAAACCATTGGCGCTTTCGCAGGTGGGCAACTCCTCCCAGCTGACGGGCACCGCGCACGACGCCCCCGCGCGTGCCCGAGTCGACCAGGGACAGATTGCAGTGGAGCCCTGGCCGTTGCGCAGGTAATCGACAAACATTCGGCCCTTGCGCTTCGCCTTGCTCATGTTGGCCACGAAGCGCGACGGATCTGTACGGGCCAGTAGTTCGGCGAAGTCTTGGCAGAAGCTCTTGACCTCATCCCAGTCTGCCTCCGGGACGAGCGGCACAACCACGTGAACGCCCTTGCCGCCGGACAGCAACGGCCACGACTCCAGTCCCAGCGCTTCCAGAATGCCCCGAATGTCAAGGGCTGCCTGCTTGACGGCATTAAAGCCCAGGCCCTCGTCGGGATCGATGTCGAAGATCATGCGGTGCGGCAAATTCGGCTGCTGGCGCAGGCTCCCCCAAATGTGGAATTCGAGCACGTTCATCTGGACGCCTGCGATCAGCCCCGCCATGTCGCCGACCCAAAGGATGCGGCTTTCCTTACCGGACATCTTCGCCAACTGGCCGTCATGAATGGCCTTGGGCATGCCTGGCAGTTTATGCTTCTGAAAAAAGGTCTGTTGCAGGTCGCCGTCGGTATCGCGCACCAGCGACAGCGGCCGATCCTGGATGTGCGGCAGCATCTTCTCGGCGACCACGGCGTAGTAGGCGGCAAGCGTGGCCTTGGTCACCTTGGTCCTCGGATACATGACCTTGTCCGGATGGGTCAGCTTGACGCCGACAGCAGCGGCGATCTCCTTGCCGATTCCCGGGTCGAGATTGGCGGAGGCGAGAGTTGCCGGCGTCTTCGGCATTTCCATCACCACCTGGTCGGCTCGCTTGTCTTCGCGCATGCCCTCAAAGCTTGGATGTCGCAGGCTGCCGTCCGGTGTCACTTCGGCATAGGTGACTTCGGCGACAAGCTCGGGCTTCACCCACCGGGCACGGCGGGCAATGTCTCTCGGAACAGAAGCAAAAGTCGGTTTCTCAACACGGCGTTTCTCGAGCTTCGCCAGGATGTCCTTGCGCATCGCCGCGGTGAACCCAGTGCCGACGCGGCCGCGATAGATAAGCTTGCCATTGTCGTAAGTGCCGAGGATCAGCGAGGCCATGCCATGTCCTGTGTCACTTGGGCGATAACCGCCGACAACGAATTCCTGTCGCTTCGTGCACTTGATCTTGAGCCAACTCCTGTTGCGGTCGCCGACGTAGGAGCTGTCGGCGCGTTTGGCGATGATACCTTCGTGGCCGCCCTTGCACATGGCGTCAAACACCCTTTTGCCTTGGTCGACGATGTGGCTGGAGAATTGCAGGCAGTCGTCAGGTGGGCGAGCGCCCAGCAGGGACTCAAGCCGCTCCTTGCGCGCAAGGAGCGGCTTGTTCGACAGATCTTCTCCATCGAATTCAAGCAGATCGAAGGCGTAGAACTTGAGCGGCAGACCTGCGGCAATTCCGGTTTTCAGCATGGAGAAGTTCGTGCGGCCCTGGCTGTCGATGGCGACGATCTCACCATCGATCAGCACCGCGCCCTTGGTCAGTCTCTGAAGCGGCGGCAGGATCACTTTGAACTGTCGGGTCCAGTCGTGGCCATTGCGGGTATAGACGACGACGTTCGAGCCGGAGATGGCGACTTGGGCGCGATAGCCGTCGAACTTCATCTCGAAGAGCCAATCCCCGCCCACCGGTATGTCGTCTGTTAGCGTGCAGAGCTGGAAGGACCGAAACTTCGGCAGCGGATATGTAGGGATAGATTCTGAGTCTCTGCGCCGTGTGCGCCTTTTGCAGATGCTTAGGGTGCCATCTACAGGCGACATGCGGAACTCGGATACATAGTCCGATTCAATACCCTGCATGGGATTCGGTTCCATCCCCAAGCATCCACGCGCCGGCGACCGTCGGCGCTCTAAGGAAGAACGGCGTATAAGCCGCAGTCCTGCGCGCGTCCGCAACAGGGGACGTTGTCGCGCGCAGGACGGAGGAAATTCGCCCCCGCCGCGGGCGGTGAACGGGACAGCCGTAGGAGCGTCAGCATAGCGCCGGCCGCAGGACGGGACGCGGGACCGACTGTCCCCGTCCGCGGCGGTCCGCATGACTTTGCGTCACGATGGAAGCCGACCAGCCGTGATCGCGCGCAGTTCCGGTCCTCGGCAGTCAAGCCGCTGATCACATCGATGCTGCTGGCTTGCCAGCACCAGCGCCGAGTTGGCCTGGAAATCGATCAGGTCCTGCGCCGTTCGGCTCCTCTCAATTGCGTGGCAGCTTGTGAATTTCAAGCCGGACAGGCCCGCCCCTGTCACAACTGGTGCAGAAAAGCGCGCGTTCGACTGAACTGAACAGAGCGCCTTTGCCATAGCGTTTGATGAGGCCGGCAGGCTTTACCGTTGCATGGTGTGAACAGGATCTGCACCAGGCCCGCAGCACATGCCATTCGCGAAGGTCTCCGAGGGCGACATCGAGGCCGGCGTGAACGCTGCCGTCGATGATGGTCTGTGGCGGGATCTTCACCTCGCCTGGCGTCAGGATCTTCTCCATCACATGCCGACTGTTGTAGTGGATCAGCAACATGCCAGGCCGGCGCCGGATGGCGGCCTGCCAGGCAGCCTGGCTCACCGTCGAATCGGGGGAACGCGAAATGGTTTCTGACAGAGCCTGCTCCTCGCGATCCCAGATCTCGATCCGAAAATTGTCTTCCGCTGTTTTCGCCATAGCTTCGCCGGCCAGCGCGATTGACGCCGAGCCATGGTCCTTTGCTGCTCAAGATCACGCTGAAATAAGGAACATATTCCTGTCTCGTCAAGGGGCGCACTTGACTCTTTGTTCTCTTTTTGTTCACATTCACTGAGATAGGCCATAGGAGGCGAACCATGGAACTTCGCTTGAACATCGAGAACGCAACACCCGAAGACCTCGCACGCGGCATCGCCGCAGCCGAAGCCGTGTTTGCACGCGCCGGCATTACGGCTTTGCAGGGGGCGGAAGGACTGTTTGCGTTGGAAGGGTGGGATATCAAAGGCTTTCCCGAAGACGACAAGCCTACCGAAGACGAGAACCAAGCCGCCACGGTCTGGCTGGAGGCCGACGAGGCTGCGACGACTGCTTGTTGTGCGGGCTGGCCGGAGGACAGAATTCCGCGCCATCAGGTCATGGAACTGATCAACGTTCCCCGCACGAAGTTGCAGGCCGAGGCGCTTCCGGACACTTGGCCGGCGCGCAAACAGCTCTATCCTGACGTCGTCAAACGGCTGGAGGTTACAGCTGGCCCAGACCGCCAGATCGATTTCGATATCGCCTTCGTTCTGGGTTGGGTTCCCGAACGGCCGACGCTGGATCGGGTTGAGCCGCTTTCGGAAGATGGAGACCGTATCCCCTTCTTCACCAGCGACGTTGCCCAGGTCGAAGAGATGGCGCGCAAGGCGCTCAAGGACTGGACAATCGAGATCGACCGGGATCCCTGCGATGCCCACGTTTTCGACCCGGCGGCCGGCGATGACGATGATGAATTCCGCAGGGCAGCATGGCGTGATTTCGACGGCTCCTTGCATATGGAAAAGCCGCCGGCAAATCCTGCAATCGCGCTGACGCTGGCAATGATGCGCGGCCAGTCCATGCATTTCGAATAGTGGTCAAACGCAGTCGGGGCTCACCAACACCATCGGTCATTGACCGCGACTGGCCGCACCAGGTTGCGCTGCCGGACGACCTCTGCACCGACCAGAACTTCACCATGATCGCGACGTTCTGCCAGGACCGAGGGCTTAAGCACCAGACGCGGCATGTGCAGGCGATATGGCCGAACGGCAAATATGAAACCTATCGGCTCCATTGCTTCAGCGATGCCGCATCAGCAAAGGCGTTCCTTGACCACTTCGACGGGCTGATGTTCGATCCGAGGCGGGATCGAGAGAATGGAAAGGTGCGGGGCGTCTGGCGCCGCACGGGTGAATACACGCCGGTCCTCGATCTCGGGCCTCTCAGCGTGCCGGAGATTTTGCGAAGTTAAGTTGAGCTTTCAGGGCGAATTGTCTCCACGGAGAGTGATCCAGCCGGCAGCGGCCGCAAAAGCTCGGCCTCCGGCTTTGTCAAATTGATCCAGGCCGCCCAGTTCTCCGGCTGGAGGACCACGACCTGCCGATTATGATATGGCACGACATCTGGCCCGGGATCGGTCGTCAGCATCGTGAAGGTGGGCGGCTTGTTGCCGACGGCTTCGCGCCAAAGCCCCGCGACGGCCATGAACGGAGATCCGTTGAGTGTGAAGCGATGTTTCGCCTTTGGATATTTCGTACCTGTGAATTCGAAGAACGCGGACGCGGGGATGAGGCAGCGCTTGCTATTTCCGAATTGCCGTCCCTCGGAGCGGAAGTTGAACACCGGCCCTCCCTTCGGCCCGGTCGGCGGAAATCCAAACGTCATCGATGCCAGTTCGATCGCGTCGTCGGCGCCGCGCATTACGGGAGCCGGATCCTTGATGCGAATGTCGTCCGCTTGTGGCAAATCTAGTTCCGTCTGGTGACTCGGGATTTTAAGGGCCAGCGACGCCATCATCCGGCAATACTCGGCCCAAATTATATGCTGTTCGTAATCGTTGCACATGGACGGCTCCGGACGCGGGCGCTCCAATCACAGTACGGTATATCGAGACGTGACGGAAAGCGGCCCGCACCTCAATTCCACGGATCTTGTTCAACCAGAATATCGGCCTCCTTGCCGTCTCAACGCGGACACGACCCAATCCGTGATGAGATGATAGGTTCCCGGTCTAGGAGTGCCAAAGGACCTGGCTCGGCAGGTGATCGCTGAGCAGCACGCCATGGAAACGAGCATGGTCGGCCACGGTCAAGAAACTGGCATGTAACTGACGTTTGACTGACACGAAGCCCGGCGACATCGTCGTCATGGATAATATAGCCTCGAGCAGATGAGAGTAGCCAAAGAGACCTGCGGGAGAATGGCCCCACATCGTTTCGGCCTTTTGCTCTTGGACGGATTGGAACGCTCGCAGCCAGAGTAGAATCCCCGCTTGCAAAAAAAGCATTCGCCGCAGGCGATGGTGAACGGCACCACCACACGGTCGCCGACTTTCAGGGTTGAAACGTCCGACCCAACTTCCACGACCTCGCCCATATTCTCATGGCCGAGCACGTCGCCGCTCTCCATGTCCGGGATGACGCCGTTGTAAATGTGCAGGTCGGAGCCGCAGATCGCGCAGGGCGTCACCTTGATGATGGCGTCCGTTGGCATTTCGATTTTCGGGTCGGGGACGCTCTCGCAGCGAATGTCGTGTTTGCCGTGCCAGGTGAGAGTGCGCATCGAAACCTCGAGTGTGACTGAGCAATACGCGCCAAGCGAGCTTGGTTCCTGTCTCGCTTAGTATCTCCACACTGCTTTCCATGGGCTGCTGTGCGGAGCTCCATCGTTTCACTTTCGCGGCCCCATCTCATGCCGATCACTTGCCGGCAAACAGCAGCAGCCCGGTTTGGATGCCGGGGCGAGGAACCTTTCCAAACGCCGGAGCTTGTTGTTTCGCATCTCACGCGCGCGTGAACAAACGCTGGCTCCTAAGGAAACTCCCGATGGCAAAAGAAAAGACGTTGGACGATCTCTTCCTCGATACACTGAAGGACATCTATTACGCGGAGAGGAAGATCCTCAAAGCATTGCCGAAGATGGCGCGGGCTGCGTCTTCGGCCGATCTGAAGGCGGCTTTCGAAAAGCACAAGGACGAGACCGAGGGTCATGTCGAGCGCCTTCAGCAGGTCTTCGAGATTCTGGGCAAGCGCGCCCAAGGCAAGACCTGTCCCGCAATCGATGGCATCATCGAGGAGGGCGAGGAGATCACCGAAGAATTCAAGGGCACAGCCGCCCTCGACGCCGGACTGATCTCGGCCGCCCAGGCCGTCGAACACTACAAAATAAAACGTTACGGCACCCTCAAGCGCTGGGCCGAGGTCCCTGGAATGCAGGACGCCGTAAAGCTGCTCGATCAAACGCTGGCGGAAGAATCGGCAACTGATGAGGCGCGCTCACGGGGCTAGCAGACTCCTCCGCCAATGAGATGGCAAAGGCGGCCTGATTCCAAGTACAGCGCGCGGTGCCGTATAAGCGGCGCCGCCTCGCCGTCGGTTCAGGTCACGCATGCGGCTTTAGCTGACACTGAACGCTTGACCACAACAACTAACACTTTCGGCGCGGCTCTCGTGCACCTCTTCCAAATTTTGCTTCCGGTAAAAGACCACACCGGACAACCGTTCGCACAGAAGGACTTTGACGGCCTAAAGAACGAGTTGGCCACCGAACACGGTGGAGTAACCGCCTGCCTCCAGTCGCCCGCTGAAGGTCTCTGGCGTCAAGCCGGCGAGACTGAGACGGATCACATTGTCATCTTCGAGGTGATGACCGAAGAAATTGATTTGCCGCGTTGGCGAAAGCGACGGGCAGAACTCGAACGGCGTTTTCGCCAGGACAAGGTCGTCATCCGCTATCTGCCCCTCGCGCTTGTTTAGGGGATCCATGCCCTCCACCTCGATCCGCAAGACTGAATACGATCCGGATAGAGAGGTGCTTTCGGTCTGGTTTGTCGCCAGTGGAAAACGCTACGACTATGAGGCCGTCCCTGCGGAGACCTACCAGTCGTTTCGAAATGCCTTCGCCAAGGGTCGCTTTTTCAACGAGCACATCCGGGGCCGTTTCAAGTATCGACGCGCCCGCGAAAACGACGACAACGGTTAGGCGCCCGTTTCGGAATTGGCGGCGTCCGCCGGCTTCGACTCGGGCGAGCCCTTGTGCCGCAGGAAAATCGACAGCACCACCAGGACCGCGGTCGACATGAACTCCGACTGCCAGTTCTGGAAGGACTCGAACCACAACTGGGCATCGAGGAGATAACCGCTAAGCGTTTGGACTTCACCGCCGTGCAGAAGCGCCTCCTCGTTCGCAGCCATAAGGCTTGCCCACCAGTGCAGGACAAATGAGGCAATGAACAGCAGCGCCAGTGCGATGCCTAGAGAGTAGGAATAAAGCCAGGAGAAGACAGGATTGCGCCGCCGCGTCGTTGCTGGGAATTCGTCGTTGGGGCGGTCGGGATTATCTGGGTCACGCGACTCGGCCGAGCCGCGCTGGAATAGCATCGCCGTCAACATAACATAGGCAGTCATCTGCAAGAATTCGCTTTCCCAGTTCTCGAACAGCCCCGAAAGGAAGTTACCGCTTGCCATGTACGCCAAGAGACGAAGAGCTGGGGAGCCGTGCTCGGCCAGCTCTTTATTGTGGGCGGCTTGGCCCGACCAGATCATGCCGAGCACGCTGAACAGAAACATCGTGACGAGAACGATCGTCAGGCCATTGTCTTTAAAGAACGTTTTCAAAGTCCCGCTCCTTTCTGAACGCGGTTAAATGCCAACCGCCGAGAACCGACGGTGGACACAGCTTCGACCTGCTCGCTGAACGCGAGCGGTAGAGTTCCATCAGCGCGTCATGCGTTTGGTCGGCGGAACTACAGACGGCATCATAAGCGAGCGTGAGCGGTGAACCGCAATCCTCGCAAAATCGACGTTCGGCCAGCTGCGATGATCGCCGGTATTTCGGCCTACCGCTGGTCCAGAAGAGATGATCGAAGGAGATCCAAGCCAGCACGGCGAACGCGCTGCTGGTGGCTCTGCGACACATGTCACAATGGCAATAGTGAACGCGAGGGATGCTTGTCAGCCGGTACCTTACCGCACTGCACAAAGATCGACCCGCGATTTCCGTAAAAGCAATATCGAAAATGGCATTCGTGCTTGACATTTAGATCAACCACGACATGGGGTCGCCTGTTCCCCAGCGGAGGGAGATGACAAACACTCCGATACCTGGGAGCCCGAACCAGGCTCGCCGAGACAGCGTTGTTGGTGGCCACGGAAACACGCCATGCCGGACCAACTCAGCCTGTTCGTCGACAAAGTACGCAGCCAGCTGGGCTTTGTATTGAGCGGAATTTGTTAGCGCAGAGGAAGAGCGCGCACTGGTCAGGCAGATCCTACCGCTTACTCCTTTCATTCGGAGTTCGAGGGGGCGGGTCGCGCCCTTTTGGTTTGGCATTCCGACTATTCATTGCAAAAACTTCAGCAGGCGAGCCCAGTGCCGGATTGGCTGACGCCGTTCGCGCACCGCGTCGAGAGTTTTTTCCGATTGTCCCACGGCGCGATCCAGCAGTTCTCTGCACGGAGTATGATGAAGGTGTAGGGATCGGCTGGCGTCGGGACAAACCACTGCTGCGCGACCGCAAGGCCAACATGTCCACGGACGATGGCGTAATCCCGAACCATCCGGGCTGGCCGCGGATCGTATATCGGAGCGCCGTGCAACTGCGGCAAGATTCGATCCAGCCGCGATCTTTGAGGATCTGTTCACACGCAACGGCTGGGGAACATGTTGGCTTTGCTGCCACGCAGTTCGTCGCCGACGGCGAGATCGTGATCGAGCCTGTCCCGCCAATATTCCTTAGACGCGCTTAAAAGCTCCGTCACCGGCTGAAGGCCGCATCCGCAAGCTCGCGACGCCTGCCTAGCTGCGCAGTTCGACATGCTTGCAGACCCGAACGGCAACGTTCTGACCGGCTGATCGCTTTCGGCAAGGCGCGCCGCCCTCGAAGCCGTCGTCAACTCCTTAGATGCCAAAGACATCGAGCTCTCGCCGATCACCTTTGAGGAAAAAAGCTGAAACGTGGTAGAGCGTGCAGGGAGAAAAACCGTTCGTGGCGATAGATCTCCGGTGAACGCGCGATGGACGACTGCAAGCTCCAACATGCTGGCTTCATCTCAACGATCAGCAACGAGGAACGGCCCGCACTGACCCGCTGGGCTGGAAGCGTTTGCGCGGGGGGCTTCGGGATTCACCGGCAAAGCGCCTATGGCGCTGGCGGCCCTTGACCTTCTTGCCGGCATCGTAACCGCAAGGCCCGCCGCTTTGCGTGGTTTTCACGCTTTGGCTGTCGATCACGCCGGCGCTGGGGGAGGCTTGGCAACCGGCGGCTAGACGGACGCTCATGAGCAGCAGGTGATTGATCGTGCTCCAAACGCCGCTGTCGCGCCAAGCGTAGAAGTAGCGCTGCAGCGTCGACACCGGCGGCAAGTCCCTGGGCAGCATCCGCCACGGCAAGCCACTGCGCAGCACGTAGAACAGTCCATTGATCTCCCGCCGCGACCATTTCGGCGGCCGCCCAAGTTGTGACGGAGACGGAATGACCGGCTCAAGAACCGCCCACTCCATATCCGTCAAATCGCTTGAATACCGCCCTTTGCAGGCATGCTTCGCCCGGGTGATATCGGTCCACATGTGCCTCTCCGTCGATGCTTCGCAACACCGACTGAATCACAAGTCGCTGATATCACTCAACTTCTTTTCGAGGCAGACACTTAAGACTCGAGTGACCTCGAAGCCGATGAACCGGCCCACAGCATCGGCTTCGACATCTCCGCCTGCAAAGCGATGCTCGCTTTGCAGGAGATGCCTGAAGCTTCTTGCGAGCAGGTAAGCCACATCGCTAACGATCAGCTTGAGGCCGTCGAGAGGCGAATCCGCCGGCTACTCGGGCTTAGGACCGAGCTCGCACGGATGATCAAGGAGTGCAAAGTCGCGACTATCGGATTATCGAAGTTCTCGCTTACCCTCCTGATCATTCGGACGGCCCATCTGCGAGCATCAGGATCGGGACGCCACAGACAATTGCCGCATCGGCGAAATTGAACGGTGGCCAATGTGATCCAGGCGTGAAAATCCAGATAGTCGACAACAGCGCCGATTTGAAGATGGTCAAGACATTGCTCAGGGCACCGCCGAGTATGGCTCCGAGGGCCGCCGCTTGCGGCCGCTTACGCTGGAATGGCGAGAGCCTCCTGCACGCCGCGGAATCCAGCTCTGCGCGTCAGTTCCTAGAAGCCCATCGGCGTTCAATTGCCCAATGACCCTTAGGCTACTGACGGAGAGCTTCGGTAGCCTTAACGGATGTTGCGCCTTTTCCCATGTTTCTTTCACTCGCTGGCTTATTGTGCCTTCAAAACGATCTGGTGCGCCAGCCCAAACCGCTCCCGATAGATCGGCTCCACGCTCAGCCGAGCATCGAACGGGCCAGGTTGCGATGCGCATGATGCCGATGATGGGAATGATGAGCAACGCGCTCGCCTCATGATCACCAAGGCGCGCCTCGGCATATGGCTGCGAAACCGGATCGCGCCCCTCGCCGTTCGTTGCTCACGGTCACCTGGGCCGCGCAACATATGGAAGCTCTCGCAAGAGCAGTTATGCTTGCGGTGCATGCCTGGCGATACGATTTGAGCCTATCCCCGACGCAGCCTAAGTCTGAGTGACAACGTTTTCAGGTGATCGTAGATTGTGCCTAAGCGGACCTGACCTGCGTAGATGAGAAGATCGGAGAATGAGTATTCGGGCGTGCGCACGTGGGAAGTACGCATGGGGCCGGCAAAGGATAGACAATGACAGAGAAGTTACGTCTCGACATCCCAATTGTGCTTCCCGAGGTCAGCGATGCCGCAGATGCCTGTGTCGCGCGTCTAATATCGGATTTGCGTCCGCGCCAAGGCGTCGAAGACGTCCATGTCACGACCCGCGACGGAGAGCTGCCGCAGCTCTGCATTCACTATGATGCAGACATTCTGCCGTTGCCACGCATTCGCGACCTGGTCGACAGCGCCGGCGCCAGGATTGCAGAGCGCTTCGGTCACGCGGTGTGGCAACTCGACATTCCGCATCAAAGGCGGGCGCGCACGATCGCCGGGCGGCTGCGCACACTGCCGGGTGTCCTTGAAGCCGATGCCAGTGCTTCTGGAACCGTGCGCGTGGAGTTCGATCGATCGGTTACCACTGAAGCGTCGCTTCGAGAACAGCTCGACGGAATAAAGGTGGGCGCTGCGGCGAAAGCGCCGGTGGACGGCCACGCGGGCCATCGCCATCCTGAAGGCAAACACGACCACGGCGAAGGCGAGGCGGGACACGCCCATGAGGGCGGCATCCTGGGGGCCAATACGGAGCTGATCTTCTCGCTCGCGTGCGGTGCGCTCCTCGTCGGTGGCTATGTCGTCGAAAAGTTTCTGGCAGTCCCGGCCTGGCTGCCATTCGCCGCCTATCTCGGCGCCTATTTCTTCGGCGGCTTTTTTACGTTGCGCGAGGCGATCGACAACCTGCGCCTGAAGCGGTTCGAGATCGACACGCTGATGCTGGTGGCGGCGGCCGGCGCCGCCGCGCTCGGTGCATGGGCCGAAGGCGCGCTGCTGCTCTTCCTGTTCAGCCTCGGTCACGCCCTGGAACATTATGCCATGGGGCGGGCGAAGCGGGCGATCGAGGCGCTGGCGGAACTGGCGCCCCGGACGGCGCTGGTCCGGCGCAACGGCGAATTGCAGGAAGTGCCGGTCGAGGATCTGGCCGTCGGCGATGTCGTGGTGGTCAAGCCGGATGCCCGGCTTCCCGCGGATGGTTTCCTCGTGAAGGGCGAAAGCAGCGTCAACCAGGCGCCCGTGACGGGCGAAAGTATTCCGGTCGACAAGCGGCCGGTGACAGACGAAGCGGAGGCGCGGGCAAATCCGGACAAGCTCGATGCCGTCCACCGCGTGTTCGCCGGCACCATCAACGGCAGCGGCGCCATCGAGGTCGAGGTCACGCGGCGCTCGACCGATACGACGCTGGCCAAGGTCATTCGCATGGTCAGCGAGGCGGAGACGCAGAAATCGCCGACGCAGCGCTTTACCGATAAATTCGAACGCTTCTTCGTTCCCGCAGTGCTGGCTCTGGCGGTCCTGCTGCTGTTCGCGGGGGTGGTGATCGACGAACCCTTCCGCGACAGCTTCTATCGTGCCATGGCGGTCCTGGTCGCGGCCAGTCCCTGCGCCCTCGCGATTGCAACGCCTAGCGCGGTTCTCTCAGGCGTGGCGCGCGCGGCGCGCGGCGGGGTTCTGGTGAAGGGCGGCGGTCCGCTGGAGAATCTGGGTTCGCTCTCGGCGATCGCCTTCGACAAGACCGGAACGCTCACCGCCGGAAGACCCCAGGTCACCGACGTGGTGCCTGCGCCCGGCGTCACGGACGACGAATTGCTGGCGGTGGCGGTCGCGGTGGAAAGCCTGAGCGATCATCCGCTGGCGAAGGCCATCGCCCGCGACGGCCGCGAGCGGCTGGGCAAGCGGCCGTTGCCCGAGGCAAGCGATCTCGACAGTCTGACCGGGCGCGGCGTCGCGGCGCGCATCGCCGGCGAGGCGGTACTGATCGGCAAGGCCGAGATGTTCGGCACCGAGGGAATCGCGCCGCTTTCAGAAGCGATGCAGCAGGCGATAGCAACTTTGCGCGAGGGCGGTCGCACCACGATGGTCGTTCGGAAAGGAGATCGTGACCTTGGCGCTATCGGCCTGATGGATACGCCCCGCGAGGCCGCCAAGGCGGCGCTGGCCCGCCTTCACGCGCTGGGCATCAAGCGGATGATCATGATCTCGGGCGACCACCAGAAGGTCGCCGAAGCCGTGGCCGGTCAGGTCGGCCTCGACGAGGCCTGGGGCAACCTGATGCCGGAGGACAAGGTCGAGGCGATCAAGAAGCTGCGGGCTGAAGCCAAGGTCGCGATGGTCGGCGACGGCGTCAACGACGCGCCGGCGATGGCCAATGCGACCGTCGGCATCGCAATGGGCGCCGCCGGGTCGGATGTGGCGCTGGAGACCGCCGATGTCGCCCTGATGGCCGACGACCTCGCCCATCTGCCGTTCGCAGTGGGGCTTAGCCGCACGACCCGGTTGGTGATCCTGCAGAACGTCTTCGTCAGCCTGGGCGTGGTGGCGTTCCTTGTGCCGGCTACGATCATGGGTCTAGGCATCGGCTCCGCGGTCGCCATGCACGAGGGCTCGACGTTGCTCGTTGTCTTCAATGCGCTGAGGCTGCTTGCATATCGGGACAAGATGGTGTGACGGATGCGATCAGGTAGGAATATGGGCTGTCACCAAATCGAGTCCGCGTACTGGCCCGTATGCTCAAAACGACGCTCTCCGATCGGATGTCCTGCAATGGCTAGTGCCGCGCTCTCGGGAAACTGAAGGAGGAGAACTTTATGTCATGAGCTTTCGCGATATCGTTGTTGATGCGTGCCCAAAGAGCGACATACGTCGGACGCTTGAGCATGCACGCGAGATGGCTGTCGAGTTTGGCGCGAAGCTGACCGTTGTCTCTTACGCCTGGCCGCGAACGTCAATTGTGGGTGACGTTCTTGCTGGCAATGTGTTCACCGTCCAAGAGCAAACACGGGCATGGAAGATGCTCTGGGGACCACGCGCGGTCGTATGGTGCTCCGACTTGGCGACATGCCGCTTCCCCAACGTCGTGGCGGCGTGGAAGGACTGTTCGCACTGGTCGGACGGCCGGCAGTTCTCGGAAGCGCGGGAGGGGTGAACGGCTGGGCCATGCTTCTCTCGACACGCCGTGTAGCGCGCTTATGCGAGCGCGGCCACGGTCGGTTCCTCAATACTGGTGGTGGACGCCATCAATGAGCGCGCCGCCGCCTTCTATGAAGCAAATGGTTTCGTCGCCTGCCGGATTCACGTGGGTTGGTACTGCCGATGCACGCGATTTAGCGAACGGTGGAGCCATGACCGACAAAGCGCCTGCATCGCCTGACGTCACGCCTGGAACAGCGCTTGCCAAGGCAGCGCTCTATTTGCGCGTTTCGACGGGATGGCAGGCGGAGAGCAATCTGTCGATCGTGCGCGGCAAAAAAAACGCTCTAGACCGGCGAAAATTGTCTTCGCTGGAACGGGAAGGTTCCCTTGCGAGTTCATGTTGAGCACTTGGGCTCCGCCATGGTGGCAGGGCAATAGAAGAGAGGAAAGACCATGGGTCTCGGCACAATTCTGATCATCATTCTGATTCTTGCTTTGCTTGGCGGCTTCAGCGGTCTCGGCGGTGGCCCTTTTTACGGCACCGGCTACTATGGCGGCGGCGGCCTTGGTTTGGTTTTGCTTGTCGTCATCATTCTGGTTGTCCTCGGGCGCATCTAGGCAACTGCCAATGACCTTGGGATTGGCAAATCGCTTCGGAAATCGTCTTATCGGCAGTTGGCGGCGCCGAGGATAAAGACGTGAGGCCTTTCGCATTCGGCCGCTCCTGTCACGTCGCTTCACGCCCGTCGACTGACAGATTGCTGGCCGGTCTTCTTGCGGCGATGGTGTCGCATGGCGTCAGGGCCAAGTCGCGCGCGCTCACTCACAACATTAACCCTGGGGTGCTCTCCGACATGGGCAAGGGTGAGGAGTGGCCGGCCTCGAATGCAGCCCATCTGGCGAAACTGCTGAAAACCGAGATATATATCCAGGCGTTCGATCCCAATCAAGTCCAAGCCGACAGGATGGTTTCCATTTCCACCGTTTCCACCTGCTGCGCGAACCGCTGATGATAGACCGTCAGGAGCGCATCGTGGGTGGCGTCGGACGAGCTGCAGAGCGCGTCTGTCACCAAAACCACACGGTAGCCGAGGTCGATAGCCCCAAGCACGGTGGTGAGAACGCACACATCCGTCTCGCCACCGGTGATCACCAAGGTGTCGATCTCACGCTTGGTTAAAAAATTCGTAAGCTCGCCCTCGAACCAAGGCGAATAGATGTGCTTGTCGACAACGGCTGCGGGTGGGCAGTACCGTGCCAGGGAAGGCAACAGACCGACCATTTCGGGGCCAATCTCCTCCAGCGTCATTGATGCCCAACGTTGATAGTAGCGCCTCCAAGTACCGATGCCTTCGCCGGCTCTCCGTGCCGGCAGAAAGCGGGTAAAAACGGTTCGAGCGGCGCGTCGCTCGACAAGGTTTTCTATGCGCGGCAAGACACGGGTGATCCACGGCGTCGCCCACTGCGATGGTTCCGCAAACAGGCGCTGCATGTCCACGCAAATATGCATGCATTTGTTACCCAGCGGTCCATAGGCCAATCCCGGAGCCGACATTAGGACACCGGGACTCGTGAGATATTGCCTGCATGAATTTGTCGCCGTTGGACAATTCCGTTGCGCATGAGTCCAACCTTTTTTCGAGCATTCCTGGCAACAAACGCGAACCGCAACGCTTCGTTCCTGGATGTTTGGGAACGCCGACAATCGATGCACGTTATAGGACGCTCAGACGGCGATTCACGACTATCGGCCAGCAAGGCCGAATTCGAATTAATAAGTAGTGTCCGTGGGGCCGCTGGCGGCAATACATCAGCCGGTGCGGATCCTTCGGAGGTTTTTCAATCGGTGATGGGCCGGCCACTCCCATCAAAAAGGTTCCTAAGCACGGGAGAAACAGCTCATCGATCCCCGCCTTTGGATAGAATTCGTCGGAACGGTCATTTTAATGCAGATGCCGCCGGGGCCGGATAGCACGCTTGTGATGGCGCGTGGAATTGGACAGGGTCGCGGTGTTGCACTGTTCACGGTATTGGGAATGACCCTCGGCGCTGCGATGGTGCAACTTCCGCTCATCGCGTTGGGCGTGTCTTCTCTTGTAAGAGCTTCGCCGCTCGCATTCACGATGCTTCAATGGGCGGGAGCTGCCTATCTCGTTTGGATCGGAATGCGCCTGATTTCCTTGTTACCACAGACCTCCGGCCAGCAGGACCCACGCCCGGTCAAGCCACTTGCGGCAGCGCGCGAAGGCATGATCGCCAATCTTGTCAATCCGTGGCCTCTAACATTCATGATTGCTTTCTTGCCCCAGTTTGTTGACCCGCGTGGAAGCTCAGTCACCCTACAAATGTTGATGCTGGGCGCAACTCAGAAAATGACGGGTGTTTTGGTGTTGGGAGCCTATGCCCTGGCTTCAGGCACAGTCGGATCCTGGATCATGATGCATCCACGCGTGAGACTTTGGCAGCAACGGATGGCGGGCTGTTTTATTGTTGGCCTTGGGATCCAGATGGCGTTTGGCATCGGAATTAACCGTTAGACCAAGCGAGGCCACTCCATAGAATTGGACGCCGATGTCAGTTTGCTTTCTACCAATATGCCGCATCGCTCATCTCAGATTCTTGCGGAGGAAGACACGAGCGTGTTCATCAATTCCGAACGGAACCTGACCGAATTCCACATACCCCTGCCGAATGTAGAACTCAGGAGCGTGGAAACCGCTCGTTTCCACAACGGCTCGACTGCAGCCACGTCTCATCGCCTCCTTCTCAACGGCCATGAGCAGCTGCGTGCCATGTGATTTTCCCACGCAATCCGGTGGCAGAAAAAACATGTCAAGGAGCAGGAGCCCAAGTTCGGTTCGGCCCCAAAGTGCCTTGCGGTTGCCCCGAGGCGTCGCGAAGTTCTGCACGATCGGATGCCGATCATCGGTGCCGGGCCCCCTATATTACATCTATAAAGCGCGTGCCGGCTGTCTTCTTTGCTTTGTCACGTGGCCTAGCTCGCCCAAGTAATCCACATTTAGAAATGCCATAATAGTCTCCGACCGGAAGCGCCTTTGCTGTTTTGGCATGGGTGCCTCTGTAAGGTCTGTTGTGGGACAGCGCCAACCGACCTATCGTAGATCGTCGCCAATCGCATCGAGAGGATTATGCGGGAATTGCAGATCCTCGCTTTGCCTCGTCTATGACGCCTCGCCTCACGAAATCGCTCTCCATGTCGGCAGCTTTGACGAACCGGCCGAACTTGCGCAATACAATTATGGCTCGGGACCGCGCCTCGGTGGGTCTGCTGCGGGATGGATTTGCCGCACCGCGACACGGAAGAAAAATGGTGAGCTCCGGTAGCGGTGGCGTAGCGCTTCCGCTGCTCTTTAGCCTTAGTGTCCTACTCGGTGACATGCGGGGTATGACGCTTGTCCTCGGTCGGGTCCACCTCAATCCGCGCCTTGGTCGGATCGAACGTGCCGTGACGGGCGATGGCCAAAGCCGGCGCTTCCGGTGTTTCATAAGTCCACATGAAATCGTCGGCCGATCCGCCCACCGCATGGACACGCCAGTAGCCGGCGGTGCCAAATGGCGAGCTTGTCGTGGTGTTCGTTTTCTAGAAAAGATCGAAATAGATGTCCTCGAACGGAATGTAGAAAACAGGGTCTCGACCGTCTTCATAAACCAATTTCGCGTGTTCGCTCGACGCGACCACGGCGTCCGAGAACCTGACCGTCACAACGCCAGCAAAGGGTACGATCTTGAGACCTGCGCGCTGGCGTATTGAGCTTTCGACTGAGGGCTGCATTCTGGCTCTCCCTTGAATATACCTTCTTGCAAACGTCGCGCAGCCGCCACGGTTCCGATCACGGGTTTCGGTTGCCCCAGGGCGGAGTCGAGACAGGAACAATCTGGGATGCAAAGTCGTTCAGCGTGGGCAACTCGATATCCGGTTTCAAACTCGGCAAAGGGCATGCGATCCTGAAAACAATGGCCTCGTACTGACGATGCTGCTATTTTCCTGGTTTGCTCCATTGTCAGGCGCTGACTGGCTGGGTTCACGATTCCATAGCCAAACGCCGCACGGTATTGTATTCCTTGGCTCGGGTCCTTTCCTTTTGTGGTCTTTGAAAATTAGAACAGCGAATTCCTGGAAAAATGAACCTTGCAGAATCGAAGGATCCGGAGAAGCCTTCCCCGCAAGATCGCGATCCAGCACTGGACAAAGATCGTCGCGATGCGCCCTGCCACGTCCGTGCTGGTGGGTGGGCGAGCGCTGTATTCGCGTTCGCTGGGTCTGGCACTATTGGCTCTCTTGGTCGCCCGCGAACTTCCTCGCCGCCTCAAATCACATACTATGGTGCATCGTATGGGCTTGGCTTCCCATTTTCCATTACCGGTAGGGTTCCACTGCCACGTGCCGCGATCTCGAACTTGTTTCACCGGCGAGCGATCCCCGAGGCGATGTGTGACTCCGGCGATGGGAAGCGCCTTTGCCGTTGGCATGGATGCATTTAGCCGCTGAGCAAGACCATCGTCCCGAGCCGTATTAGAGCGGCTCATCGTTTCACGGAAACGCAGAACCGCTCTATCTGTTGGTTTTGGCCGGATTTATGCGATGCCAGGTGATTCCACCTGGCTGCAAAATGCTCTAGGCCGCAGCGCTGAGTAGGTGAGCAGAGGTCTTACCTCTGCCAGGCGAATACGCGCGGAACTTTGAAGTCACCCGGTGGTTTAAGACAGCGACCGCGAAAGCCCAGCTTACAGCAACAGGTGTGGTTGGCCCAAGCACTGCCATGAATGAATAGCTTGGACTTGCGAACCACCAGTAGTCAGGGAGCTAAAAATGCTCGATCTTCCTCGTGCCCGCGATCGGATGGTCAAGGTTCATATCAGACGGCGAGGCATCCACGACCGTGAGATCCTGCAGGCGATGCGCGAAGTTCCGCGCGAGGCTTTCGTCGATCCTGGCTTTGAGGAATTCGCTTATGAGGACGCGCCGCTACCAATCGCCGACGGCCAGACCATATCGCAACCCTACATCGTCGCGTTCATGATCGAGATGGCGGATGTCAAACCGGGTGACCACGTGCTGGAAGTCGGCACCGGCTCCGGTTACGCGGCTGCCGTGATGAGCCGGATCGTTGAGCAGGTCTACACGATCGAGCGTCATCCAGGATTGGCCGAAACGGCCAAGCGGAGATTTGAAAAACTTGGCTATGAGAACATCGAGGTCCGGGCGGGCGACGGCACCAAGGGTTGGCCCGAGGCGGCCCCCTTCGATGCCATCGTGGTGACGGCCAGCGGCCCGGGCGCGCCGCTTGCGCTTCAGGAACAACTGGATGTCGCCGGCAGACTTGTCATTCCGGTTGGGGACGATCCGGAGTTGCAGCGTCTGCTCAAGGTCACCCGAACGGGGGCTGCAACCTACAGTGAGGAGGATTTCGGCGGCGTGCGGTTCGTCCCCCTCATCGGCGAGCAAGGCTGGCCCGAAAACGGCAGGCCCGCCGAGGTCAATCGCCCGCTCCGACATCCGCATTCGCTCAGCCTGCCCGAGATGATCGCGACTGCGGCTGAGCCGCTTCCGGATTTCGACGATCCAGGCTTCGGCGAATTGTTCGATCGGTTCGCCGATCGGCGCGTTGTGCTGCTCGGCGAGGCAAGCCATGGCACGTCGGAGTTCTACAGGGCGCGCGCGGCTATCACCCGCAGGCTCGTCGAAGAATACGATTTCACCATTGTTGCGGTCGAGGCGGATTGGCCCGATGCCGCGGCGATCGACCGTTACGTTCGTCACCGCAAGCCACGAGCCGGGGTCATTGCTCCATTCCAGCGGTTTCCAACATGGATGTGGCGCAACACCGATGTCGCGGCCTTCACCGAGTGGATGCGCCATCACAATGAGAAGCTTCAGCCATCCGAGCGAGCCGGATTCTATGGCCTCGACATCTACAACATGAGCGGGTCCATAGAAGCGGTTCTCGACTATCTCGACCGCGTCGACCCGCAAGCCGCCAAGATTGCGCGCGAGCGCTATGGCTGCCTGACTCCCTGGCAAAACGAACCGTCGACCTATGGCCGTGCAGTGCTTACCGCTGGCTATCAAAAATGTGAGAAGGCGGCGCTACAGCAATGCCGGGACTTGCTCGCCAAACAGCTTGACTATGCACAACAGGACGGTGCGGACTTTCTCGACGCCAGCCAGAATGCCCGGCTGATTGCCGCCGCCGAACATTACTACCGGATCATGTACTATGGCGGCGCGGAGTCCTGGAACCTGCGCGACACGCACATGTTCCAAACGTTGGAGCACCTGCTGGATGCCGGCGGACCCAAATCCAGGGCGGTCGTCTGGGCGCACAATTCGCATATTGGTGATGCCCGCTATACGGAGATGGGCATCGTCAGGGACGAGTTGAACATCGGGCAGCTCTGCCGGGAGCGTTTCGGCGACCGGGCGGCGCTGATCGGAATGGGCACGCATTCCGGCACTGTAGCCGCTGCCACCGATTGGGATGGGAAAATGGAGGTGAAGCAAGTGCGGCCGTCCGACGCCGACAGCTACGAGCGGCTTTGCCACGAGTCTCGCGTGCCGCGCTTCCTGCTCGACCTCAACCGCAACGATGCGCTGCGCGAGCGGCTGCTGGAACGCAGACTGGAGCGCTTCATCGGCGTGATCTACCGGCCGGAAACCGAGCTGCGCAGCCACTATGCGGACGTGTCCCTGCCAAAGCAATTCGACGCGTTCCTATGGTTCGACAGAACCGCTGCGGTAACACCGCTTGGCCCAGAGCACGCAAGAACCGGTGTTCCCGACACCTATCCGTTCGGACTCTAGAGTCCCCAGCTGGGGGCTCACAGAGGATAGCGGACGGAAACAATTCATCCCGCTTGCGGTTCTGAACTGAGAACCATCGGTTCAAGGCGTCGTCTTACGAGCAGCACCCAAATGATTATGTCGATTACCTGCTGAATGTCGCGCGGCTCGATTCCGGCTTGCTTCAGTCCTGGCAGGTTGACCGCCGCTACGTTGTCGACATGCATGAGCTCGACTTGGTTGCGCCTGATCGGGGGTGTCGGGGATGAATTCAGCCACAGCTGCGACGGCATCCACACCGCAAATGGCATCGGCACCAGCATCGGGGGCATCCCCAGGCTTCGGGCGATTTCCCGGATCAGTTCGTTGCAACTCAGAACGCGGGGGCCGCAAAATTCGAAGGTTGAACCGCCATCTCGGTCGATACCAAAGAAGGAATTGATCGGCGACTTCAAGAAGGCCGGGAACATCGTCCCAAGGGCGATCCGGAAAGGTCCTGGTTCAATGATGCGTGATGCAGACCGATGAGCAAGGCCAAGCAAGGCACGGCGCAACAACCAACGTCCAGATCGACGATCAGGCCCAAGGTAAGGCTGGCCACCACCGAGCAGCAAACCCAGGGCAAGACCTTTACCCAGCCAGAGGACGAGACTTCGACCGGCTCGATTGACAATGTGACCGTTGAGCAGAAAACGAAAATCACCAAAATCATCAAGGAGACGAAGGTCGAACCGGTTTCGAGGGTCGATCTCGACATCTCAGTGGGGATCGAAGTCCCTTCCACAGAAGGCAGGTTGCATCGTCTGCCACCGCGTATCGTCAAGATCGTCCCGGCCTACGAATCGTACGAGTATTTTGTGTTGGCGGATGGCCGAATCGTCATCGTCGACCCGAATACATTCAAGATTGTGCCTATTCTGACCTAATTGGCCAACATTGTTCAGCCGGAGGGCTGGCGATGCTACGGCGAGCCGTCCACCGGCAGTTGTGGTGCAAGTAAGTGTCCGCTCTCCAAACCCTGGCTGGCATTCCGCCGCACCTTTCGGCACGGCGGAATGTCCTCCCCTCTCATTCAATGACTTTGATGATTTTGCGCGTGCCTGGATCGACGACAACGGTCCGGTTGTCGACCACTGTATAGCTGTATTTGGTCTCGGGAACTTCACGAAGCTCGACCGTATCGGGCAGCGTTGAGCCGATATTGAGCTCTACCCCAGGGACCTTCACAGATGCGAGCGGCTGCTTCTTCACATATTCCTTGATGACGGTCTCCTGCTCAGGTGCGATGACCACGTCCTGAGCTGCGGCTGCGCCGATACCGGCCAGCAGCAAGAACCCCGCTGCAATTGAAAGATGCATTCTCATAGGGTGCCTCCTTGTGCGAGTTATGCGCGCTGAACTCTTCGCGCCATGCCCACAACTTCAGGCGACCGCAAATGTTCCCTGGTGGGACTTCGGCTCATCAACATGCCCGCCCGCTTGGATTGTTTATGAGCTTGACTGCCGCCGCCAAGTTTCTTGGCTCTCCTCACAGTCCTCCAACCGCGGTCAGGCGCGTCCTGCGCAAGCAGAGAGCGAATATCCATGATGCGCAACGACGACGGCGGCTGCCGATGGCGGTCCTGGCCGACCGCGCCTTCACCTCGCGCTCGGCCTTGCAACGGGTCGCGGCCGGCGATACGAATGTCAGCATCGGCATCTATACTGGCGTTCTGCAGGCTCTCGGCTTACTCGATGGTCTGGGACAAGTCGCCGATATCGCCAATGACAGCGTCGGCCAGGCGGCGGCCACCGCCGACCTGCCCAAGCACATCCACCTCAAGCGATCGGCTCGGACGCTTCGCAATGGCTGACTTCGAAGTCCATATCGCTCCAGGATCCCGACCGGTTCTCCCTGGAACTGGCTCGGCGCATTTGCGACTCCTGCCGGGCTGGCGACTTTCGGCTCCATCGGCGACTCCGCTCCCGACGCCTGGGGCGACGCCTCGTGCGGCGTCTCGAGCGGCGTCTGCCGGAACGCGAGAAACGTGCTGTTCGTACGCTTGCCGAGAGTGACTACCTTCTCGGCATCGCCGACCAGACAATCAGGTGAAAGCGGCGCTGGCGGCCGATCAGCCCGCCATCTCGGTCGATACCAAGAAGAAGGAACTGGTCGGCGACTTCAAGAACAACGGCCGGGAATATCGTCCCAAGGGCGATCCGGAAAAGGTCCGGGTGCATGACTTCAAGATCCCCGAGCTTGGCCGGGCGGCACCCTACGGGGTCTACGACATCGCCGACAATGCCAGTTGGGTCAGCGTCCGGGGCAATCGGGTGCAGGGTGATCGCATTTCAAAACAGGGCCAGGAGCTGAGCGAGGTAGGTGTCGTCCCAAGCGGCGCGCTTGAACTTACCGCGCAAGGAGCCTTTGGTGGGGTCTTTCTGCATGACGTTGATGGCCATGTGGCGCAAAACGGCGAGGTTGTTTGGACCGTTGCCCAATCGGCGCCTGTCCTGATCCTCGTTCATGACGATATCGAGGCGCCAGTGCAGACGGTTCTCGACGCCCCAGTGCGAGCGCACGACCTCATTGAAGCGTTTGGGGGATAAAGAGGCGCTGAGCAGATAATAGGCGGTCTCGGTCGTGGTCTTGTCGGTGGTTTGGTTGCAGACTGGCCCGCATTTGTTTCTCCTCATGGAGCCAGAAGCCTATTACACGCACATCTTCAGCCTGCTTAGCCTCTCGGCGCAAGGCTGCTTGACCTATGTTCCCTATGCCGTTTCAACGGTGAACCTTGTTGAAAAGCCCCACAAGGGGCCAGGCTGGATCACGCTCGACGGGAAGCCGGTCAACGTCTTCGGCCTCAGCCGAAGCCGGATGATCGGATACAGCCTTCTGACAGGGCCTGGCCCCCACCGGTTCGAGCTGGTGCCAACGGAGCCATATGCCGAGGGCGACGCCTCCCCCTGCTTCGGAGCCTTCCGCCGAAGACGCTGTTCGAGCGGCCTGCGCATGCCATCAAGGCAGCCAATCGCATCCGCTGGCCAAAACTGTTCGGCGAGAGCTTTGCCTTTCTGCAGATCGACGACCAGGATATTGCCGACCTGGTTGCAGCCCATCTGTCGGACCAAGACTCCTGGCTACGGGCGAGACTGCTGGAGGACCCGGACTTCGCTTCCAACATCCTCGCCGGGCTCGACAGGCTTGCCGCCGGCCCCTGAAATGGCTGGCTCGCGCGGGGGAACCGATTTCTTCTGGTTTTATGAGAATGGCAAACGTCTTCCGCTGCGCTTGATCGCTGGAGACCTCGTTCATCCGGCGACGGGGATGAAAGTGGCCCCCTTTACTCCTGCCGACGTCCTTGAACGGCTGGCAAACCGCAGCCTGATCCCCAATCTCTTGGTGATGTTTCTGGTTCTGTCGATCCTGCCGGGCGTCCGCGCCCTGGGAGGCAGCTATCAGCCGCTCTACTATCCCCTGATGCGCTTTGTCATCTGCCAAGCGCTCGAAGTCTCGGGGGTAGATCAGGATCTTGGGCAGGCTCTGGCAACTGACGACATACCGGGAGCTTGGGGACATCGGGTAGTGTGATGATGATCCCTTCGAACAATTCCTGGATGGCAGGACCGGCAGGCTAAGCGACCTCGTCGACCGCTTCGGCGAGCTTCCTTTCGCCAAGGCATGTGGCAGCATGGGCAGCATCGTGACGGACCCGTCATGGAAGGAGCCTCACCATCGGCTGCGGCAAGAATTGGTCGCACCGACCGATGCCGAATGGGCTTTTGCCTGATTGACGTTCGCCTCAGCATAGCGATTCAACAATCAGCGCTTATCAGGCCTGTTGTCGATGTGCTCGCTCGACAACACGGCCAAGGGCCACAAGGCGCTGATTCGCTCTTCCCGAATCCTAAAGCGAGCAATATCGGAGATCCAGGGCCCGTTAACGCGGCCGATCAGTCCCTATCTCACCCATGGCGAAAACCGGCTTTCCGATCGTGCAAAGTGCGCGGCGGTTTTGCGATAACCCGATCAGCAAATCGCTCCCGCTCCTCTCAAATTTGCCTGGAACAAAACTTTCCAGAGGCGGTTTCCCCAATGAAGGGACAGACGTTTCGAGGAGATTATCTCATGAAAAAAGTTCTGATCACCAGTATGCTGGCCCTTGGGGTTGGCTGTGGAGCAGCGCTCGCCCAGACGCAAGAGCCCGCCGAAAGCCAGTCGGGCGCCGGCAGCAATTGTGCGGCGGGCGCGGCTGATTGTTCGCAGGGTTCGAAGATGGACAGCCAGGCCCAAGGTAAGGCCGGCACGACCGAGGAGCAGTCTCAGGGCAAGGCAAAGATGCAGACCGACGAGCAGGCCCAGGGTAAGGTTAACCCCACCGATCAACAAGCCCAAGGCAAGGCCAAGGTTCAGACCGATGAGCAGGCTCAGGGTAAGGCCGGCGCAACCACCGATCAACAGGCTCAAGGCAAAGCCAAGGTTCAGACTGATGAGCAGGCCCAGGGTAAGGCTGGCGCCACCACCGGGCAGCGAGGCAAGACCTCTGCTCAGCCAGAGGACCAGACTTCGACCGGCTCGATCGACAATGTGACCGTTGAGCAGAAAACGGAAATCACCAAAGTCATAAAGGAGACGAAGGTCGAACCGCTTTCCAGTGTCGATTTCGACATCTCCGTAGGGGCCGAGGTCCCTCGGCAGAAAGTCAGGTTGCATCGTCTGCCACCGCGTATCGTGAAGATCGTTCCCGCCTACGAATCTTACGAGTATTTTGTGTTGGCGGATGGCCGAATCGTCATCGTCGACCCGGATACATTCAAGATCGTGCTTATTTTGACCTAGTTGGAGTAACATCTTGGTCCGGCGGACTGGCCAAGCTACTGTGAGCTCTCACTACGGCGGCGTTGTGGCCATCACCCCCCCTAGCTGGCATTCCGCTGCACCTTTCGGCACGGCGGAATGTCCTCCCCTCATTCCATGACTTTGATGATTTTGCGCGTGCCTGGATCGACCACACGGCCCGGTTGTGGACCACTACGTTGCTGTATTTGCCACCCTGTGGTCCCCGAGCTACAAAGTCCCTACAGATCAACTTAGAACGAGAGCTTATAAGAGAAGGAAGTTCAGCCGCGAGTTCAAATTTGGGGCGGCAGATTGATCAAGGATCGAGGCGTTGCGGTGGCACAGGCTGCCCGCGACCTCGGTCTCACGAGAATGTGCTGCGCAAATGGGTGCGTGAGCTGTCGACCGATCCGCAGCATGCGTTTCCCGGTAATGGGCAGATGAAGCCGGAGCAGCAGGAGATCGACCGGCTGCGCAAGGAAGTGGCCAAGCTGAAGGCGGAGCGCGACATCCTGAAAAAGCCGCAGCCTACTTCGCGAGGGAAGCGATGTGAGGTTCGCTTTCATCGCGAGGCACCGGAATATCTGGCCGGTGGCATGGCTGTGCAGTGCGCTGGATGTGTCCCGCTCAGGCTTTCATGCCTGGCTTAACCGCAGCGCCAGCGCTCGCTCCCGGCATGACGAGATCCTCGTTTCCACGATCGACCGCAGCTTCAAGAGCAGCGACCGCACCTATGGATCTTCCAACCGAAGGATGCCTATCGGTCTGGCGTCGGATTGCGAGCCATGAGCAACGCTGGCAGGAGCCGACCCGCGCCTCAAGCGATAGGCCAGAACAGATCCTTCAATCGGCACGATCATGCTCGACCCCGCTGCCGGATTTGTCGATCTTGTATTCCTGTATAAGGCCGAGAATCTGACTTTTCACCGTGTCGCGGGCGTCGGGCTCAATGAAAGCCATAAGCTCTTCGACGGTATACAGGACAGTCTGCGGCAGATCCACAGCCGCATCGGTGAACTCGCTCCCGTGTTTATACATATTGTCGGTCAGCTTCTTGTCCAGGTCGGAAAGGATGCCCATCATCCATACTCCAGATAAGTACTCTCTGCTCTGTTTAATGGCCAGTCCGGCAGAGATGTTCCGCGAAGAACTTCGGCGCCCGACCGATGGAGTCTTCACGCCAGAGGCGATTGTTCAGACGACCGCGCCATGCCCTATGAGTCCTAAGACGGCCAGTGCTTCCCGGCCATCGCGCGCTCCGTTGGACGATCCCGTGGCTAATCGAAACGCCGGGCGGCCGCGTCAGGTGAGCAAGATGCCGTTGCCACCAACGTACGCCGGGATGCGTCCGCCAAGAAGCGGGTTGCGACCGTCTGTTATCTGTAACTCCTGTCTTTTAGGGCGCCTGCGAATCCTGCCGGCTCTTTCTGGTCCAGCGGCCGAAGCAATGGAGTCATCAATTGTTCCATCGCATCTAAAAAATGGCCGACTTCAGATTAGGCCGCCGGCAATCAGCTGCCAGGACTGGTGTTCTCAGCCCTTCTGATTGCGCTCGACGAATTTGTTGAAACGGCTGGCTTTTCCGTCACCGGTCTTGGCCTGATACAGAAAGGCCAGATCATTCTCATCGAATATCCGGAAGAACTCATCCCATTCGACAGGCTCGAATGCTTCCTCGGGCTCGCCGAAGTCGATCCGCAGGATGCCGCCCTCGCCTTTCGTGCGGACCACCGCCGGCCGGCCATCCCGCTCCTCGGCCCATTTGCGAATTTCGTCATGGTTAGTGGTCGTCTGAGACTGAGACATTGAGATCTCCTTAATCATCGGTTTCGCCGCATCCGGCGTCACGGGCTGTCAGGCGTCCTAACAGCACACGGGCAGCAATGTTCCAGCACTGCGAGCCAATCGCGACGTGCCTGTTTCCGAACAACCGGCCAAGGGAACTTTGTTGAAGCACAGGGAACAAACCTTTCGAATAGTTCGGGGCGCCGAGGTCACTTGTCTGAGGAGTCGTCGTGAAACGCATATTGGTTACAGGGGGTGTGGCTTCATCGGCCGCCACGTCGCACAAGAGCTCATCGAGCAGGAATATTCCGTTTGCATCCTCGATGCCCTTGTGGAGCAGGTGCATGCAGGCGAAGCGGTCACCCTTCCTGCCGGAGCCGAACTGATCAAGGGCGACGTCCGCGACCGCGACGCCGTCTCTAGGTGTGGAGCCTCAACAGGTTGTCCAGGGTTAGATCGAGGCGACTGATGGGTGTTTTGGACTTTAGGCTGCCGTGAGGTCGATGCCAATTGTATCTGTGCAGCCAGACAGGCAGTTCGGCGGCGCGGTGATCTGAAGTCGGATAGGCGATGGCATAGGCCCATTCGCGCAGTGCTGTCTGGATGAAGCGCTCG
>NZ_CAUM01000075.1 GCF_000350085.1 Mesorhizobium metallidurans STM 2683 | reverse complement strand
CTCGGCGACATATCCTGACAGTCAAGCAGGACTGCTCAACTCAATTGGGATAGGCAACAACATATCTACGGAAAATTCGCTAGGCACAGCAGCTCTTGACGCGCGGGGCCTTCATGTCTTTGAAGATTTCACAATCGCTGCCCGGCCCGCCGGCGCACGCATCATTACATAGCGTGACAAAACCCTGAAGCCGCGTTTCCAAAGCCCTTAGCTCGACCATCTTCGCACGGACCTCGTCAAGATGCGCCTGGGCGATATCCCGCGTCTCGACGCAATCGCGCTCGGTGCTTATTGATAGTTCCAGCAGCACGCGGACCTGTTCGATGCTGAAGCCGAAATCACGGCATTGCTTGATGAAGGTTAGCCTGCTGATGTCAGATGCGTCGTAGTTGCGCTGCCCGCTTGCCGTCCGGTTTGCCGGTGGAAGAAGACCGATTTCCTCGTAATAGCGGATCGTCGGCGTATTGGTGCCCGTCGCCTTCGCCAGGGCGCCGATGGTGAACACGTGCATGTGAACATTCATGGCAGATTATCTCCTTGCCCTTCAAGTTACTTGAAGGAGTACGATAACACCAGCTTGAAAGACCGTCACGCGCCACCGGCGGAGCCGTTGCCGCCGACGACCTGTTCACACACTTCGTATCTGCATCCTTTACATGGAGACTTCAGCATGAACCGCCGTCACGTCCTCCTTTCCTGCGCCGCGATCATCCTAGCGCTCGCAACACCCGTCTTTGCCGCCGGCGACGACCCGCTGCCAGGCTTCACGGAGGCAGTTGCGGCCGGCGGACCGGTCCTCGTCCACGTCACCGCCCCTTGGTGCGGGGAATGCAAGCTCCAGAAGCCGATTGTCGCCAAGCTTCTCGGCACGCCTGACTTTAAGGACATGAAGGAGTTCAAGGTCGATTTTGATACGCAGAAAGACGTGCTGAAGCAGTTGCGCGTCCAGGTGCAAGCCACAATGATCGTCTATAAGGGCGGCAAGGAGGTCGACCGGATGACCGGCAAAACCGATCCCGCCGTGATCGAGGCCATCATGCGCAAGGCACTGTAGGTCGATGCTGCTCGCGCTGCTCGCCGGTATCCTCTCCATCCTGTCGCCCTGTGTTCTGCCGCTTGTCCCCGTCGTGTTGGCCGGCGCCGTGGCGGAACACCGCCTTGCGCCGCTAGCCTTGGCCGCCGGTGTGGCGCTATCGTTCACGGCGATCGGCCTGTTTGTTGCCACGATCGGGTTCTCTATTGGCCTGGACATGACAGTCTTTCGCACTGGTGCGGCGGTGCTCCTGGTCATTGTCGGCGCCGTGCTGTTGGGGCCGCGCCTGCAAGTTGGCTTTGCCACCGCTGCAGGACCGGTGAGCAACTGGACACAAAACCGCTTCAGCGGCCTGTCCACCTCCGGCATCTCCGGACAGTTCGGTGTCGGGCTGCTCCTCGGCGCGGTATGGACGCCCTGTGTCGGCCCGACGCTGGGTGCTGCCTCGATCATGGCGGCCCGGGGCGAAGATCTTGGCATGGTCACACTGACGATGATGGCCTTCGGCATAGGCACCGCCTTGCCCTTGCTGTTGCTGTCGGCGCTTTCGCGCGAAGCGTTACTCCGCTGGCGCGGGCGTATGATGAGCACGGCCAGCGGCCTCAAAATCGCGCTCGGCGCGTTGCTCGTTCTTGCCGGCGCTATGACGCTCTCCGGCTTTGATCGGACGGTTCAAACAGTCTTGCTTGACGCCCTTCCAAACTGGATGCTGTCCGTCACCACTGCCATCTGAAAATCCAAACAAGCATCTGGAGCCGACTCCCGGATGCGAAGCTACGGCGGGTACGTTGACCTGATTTGTATATGTGATGGTGACCATCGTTGAGATCCCCGGCTCCTTTGGACTTCGTTACGGATGGAGTCGCGTTGGTAGCTGGCGCGCAGCATACTGTCGCTCGCGCTTATACGCCGCGCGAGGAAACGGGCTTAATAGAGGGAGGTCTCATTCCTCCCTCTGCTCGTTGACCGTCGAAGAGGGCCTGCCTATGCCGCCATCTCCTTGATCTCAGGCTGTTGCCCATGCATCCAGTCAGCGGCCTGTTGCGCCTTGCTGGCGGCAGCGAAGATGGCCTTGGGGTCGCCCTTCAGGACCTTCAGCCACGAGGCGACATAAGCGGCATGATCGGGACGCGGATGGTGGGCAATACCCAAGTCGGCGAGGATGAGCCCACTGAGAATCTCGACGCAGCATTCCTCGGCGGCGTAAGCTGCAGATCCGAAACGGCCGGAGAGATCCCGGTCGAGCCTGTGCTTGGCACCACTGGCATGTCCATTCTCATGCAGCCAGACACCATAGAATGACGCGGCGTCGCGAAACGAGGTGAACGGCGGCATGAACACCGTGTCGTTCGAGGGGCGATAATAGGCTTCCGATCCTCCGAACGCGGTTTTGACGCCCAGGTTCGCGATGAATGCTTCTGCGTGGGAGAGACGTTCGGCCCCTGGCAGCGCGGGAGTTACCGGGCGCTCGTAGCCATCCACCTGCGCGACGTTGAACACGGAGAATGCACGGGCGAACATCCGCCGGTGCCCGTCATCGTCGTCTTCGTTGTCAGTCTGCCGGGAAGCTTTGATCTCGCGCCACAACACGACTGTCGTGGAGCGTTCTCCTTCGCGCACCTGCGCACCGGCGTCCTGCCATTGCTTGTAGGTGCCCCAGAGGCCATCACTATGCCCGGCTGCAAAGCCTGCGGCCCAGAGCGCCAGCGTATTGATGCCGCGATAGCGCTTGCCGGATGAGATGTTGATCGGACGCGCGACGCTGGTCCCATTGTGGAGCCAGGGTGCACGCCATTCACCTGCGCCTTGTTCGATCGCGGCGATAATCTCGGCCGTGACGCGGGAATAAACATCGGTGCGCGTCGTTGAATTGAAGGTGTGGGACATCGGAAGATCTCCGCGGCCGGCGGAGCGAGCCTCTCTCCCCCCTTCAACCGACCCCTCCACTCCGGCCTTCCTCTTCCTCTCCTGCCGCCCATTCGGGCGGCTATTCCTGGTTCTTTCTTGTCTCGTCATAATCGTTGCTCCTTCTCCGCCGGGCCTGTCCCGGCGTCGGAGCAGCGAATTGCGATGCGTCAGGCGCGCCCGCGCACTCGAAGAGCCGCAGCGCAAGCGAAGGACGGCGACCAGCCGTTGCGCGGACGCGCCGGGCATCGCGCGCTCCGACCACGCCGGGAAAGGCCGCCGGCGCAGCAGCACCGTGCCCACTCCGCGGGTTCAATGCTGTTATTGTCTGGTTCAGGCTTGCTGAGCCGACAGGTCCCGGCCCGCTTTGGAGATGAGCCGGATGTAGACCAACTCGCTTAGCAGTTCGACGAGCGTCTGTGTGACGATGATGGCGGGAAGGATTGGCACAGCGCCGGGGACGGCGAGACCTAGCGGCAGGACAACAAGCGAGTTGCGTGTTGCAGCGCTAAAGGCGACGGCTCTGGTCCTCGCAGCAGGCAGCCGAAAAAGACGGCCAACGATCAGTCCTGCGATCGGAGCCATAACGGCGAACGCGATGTAGACTGGCAGGACCTGCAGGGCGCTGGCACGCGCGGCGTCGAGTTGGGGAACGACCGCGCAGATAACGATGAACAGGACGAGCGCGGTCGCAGGAACGGGCAGCAAACCAAGAAGGTCAGACGCTCGGGCGCCCGTCTTACTGATGCGGCCCCAAAACTGGACCAGGCCGGCGAGGAGCAGCGGAACGGCGATCAGCCACACGAACGCATGGACGAACGGCTCGATCTGGATGAGGTCCCGGCTGTCAGGCCCCAACATGACCCCGAGATAGATCGGCAGCAGAAGCATCTGAACGCCCAGGAGCAGTGGCGTGGCTGCCAGCAAGCCGCGAGCGTCGGCACGACCGAGATGCGAGAAGGTCACGACGTAGTCGATGCATGGAGCCAGCAGCACGATCAGGACGCCGAGGCGGATCAGTGGATCCGGCGGCAGGAACTGGATCAGCAGCAAGACGATCAGCGGAACGACCACGAAGTTGGCAATCAGAAGCGCCGCCATGAAGCGTAGCTGGCGGAAAGCGCGCCCGAGTTCGGCCAGCGGAACCTGGAGGAAGGTTGCGAACAGCATCAAGGCAAGCGCCGGATTGATCGCCGTCTCCAGCATGCCAAGCGCCGGCGCCAGCACCGCAGCCAGAGCGGCGACGATCACAGCGGCGAAATAAATGACGACCTGATGCTGTTCGAGGGATTCGCGAAAATTTGAAACCGTCATGCCCGCCGACGCTCCGCGGCAATCGGCTTCATGCTGCCGAGATCTTCCAGGATGACGCAGTCGGGGCCAGGACCGCCCGCGCAGGCGACGTTGCAGCTTTCCACGAAGCCCGCAATGCTCTTCTCAAGCTCCCTCAGTTCCTTGAGCTTCACGCGAACCTCGGTCAGATGCTGCTGGGCCAGGTCCCGGGCTTCGAAACAGGATCGGCTCCGATCCTGTACGAGCGATGTCAGCGTTCGGACCTGCTCGATCGAGAAGCCGAAGTCCCGACAGCGCCGGATGAACGTCAGCCGCTTCACGGCATCATCGCCATAGCGTCGCTGGTTGCCCTCCTGGCGATCGGGCCGCGGCAGCAACCCGATCTCCTCGTAGTAGCGTATCGTTGGCGTGTTGGTGCCAGTCCGTTCGGCGACCTCGCCGATCCTCAATCCAGACATTTGCGGGTCCTTGGAAAATACCTCTTGAACTTCAAGCTACTTGAAGTCGTATCCCTATGCCAGCACGAAACGGCGCGGCACTCGCCCGCGCGAACCGAGGAGACACGACATGAATGACATAGCGGTAGCGCCGCCGATCGCCTGCACGCTGGATAGGGGTTCGTTCAAGGACAGGATCGCGTGGATAGCAGCCCTCAATGCACGATCGCTCACGTCCTCCCGGCGCAGCGATCTTGCCCTGACGCTGGAATATGGACCTGCCTCGCTCGATGATATCAGGGAACTGGTGCGCGGGGAGCAGGCTTGCTGCGCTTTCCTCGACTTCGATCTTGACGAACGCGCAGACAAACTGATTCTGACGATCACCGCACCTGAAATTGCCCGAGATGCAGCCGACATGTTGTTCGAGCAGTTCGAAGCAAAAAGCGCCGCTGCGGTCTCGTCCTGCGGCTGCGCGCCGGGATGCGCGGCATGACGGCGGAACGCAGATCAGGAAGCAAGGCCGCCGGTGCGGTCGCGGTCACCGCCTCGACGGCCGCTCTGGCATGCGGCGTATGCTGCGTTCTTCCGTTCGCCGTTCCGGCTGCCATCCTCGGTTCGGCTGGGGGTGTCCTTGCCTGGTTCGCGGAGGCCTATCGGTGGCTGACGCCGATCGCGCTCATTGCCGTCGCAGCCGGCTGGGCATGGGTCGGATACCAAAGTTGGCGCACGCGCCGTTCGCCCGCACGCCTCACCGTTGTCGCCATGATCTTCGCCACTGCAATGATGTTGGGGGCGTGGATCTGGCCGGCATTCGAGGGACGGCGATTGCGCTGTTGGGACAGGTTGGCATCATGAGCCTGGCGCGGTCCGGTCTTGGTCGATGCTGTTGAGGACGGCCATCGATCGGTCGAGATCCTGCTGAAGGATGCTTCGTTGGAGCTGGGACAGCCGCTTCTCCTTCAACAGGCTTGTGGCCTCCTCTGCGGAACGGGCCCATGCTGGCCGGTGTCTCGCGGTGATGCAGGCATTTGGACAAAGGGTCGGCTGGCAAAGCGCGGTCAGCGGGGCTCTGGCTCCGGTGGCCTGCTTCAGGCAGGCGGCCGTGCCTGGATCGAAGAAGCAGTCGGCGAGAACGCCGACATGCAATGTCCGCGCGAGACTCGCGAGCATCGTGCGGAGCCGGGCACGGTCAGCGATCATGGCCGGAAGCGGACCGAGATCGTCCGATATGCTGTCGAGCGTCTTCGCTACGCGCGCTGCCGCCGGCCCGGACAGCGTGGCTCCGGTCTGTCGCTCGTCGAAATAGGTCAAGAGATCTTCGATCTGACCAAGGCTGCGCTGGTTCTCGACTTCCGCCCGGAAGCCGGATCGGCTGGAGCCGGCATAGCCTTCGAACGTGGCGACGGAAGCATGCTTATACTGGATCATGCCGGCGATGGTGCCAAAGGGACGATTGGCGATGTGCCATGCGATCGTGCGTCTGAACTGCCGCGTCGTGATACGCCAAGGCTGTCCACTTGGTCCATTCGGGACCGCCGGCTCGTCCAGTGTTCCGAACAGGTCGTTGAGATGGTCGCGGAAGCGGTTGAGCTGACGGACGATCTCGGCCGAGAGGTGGTCCTTACAATAGGACTTCGCTGCCAATACCGGCCAAAGGGTCGTGAGATCACGAGCCGACGCCGAGGGAAATGACAGGCGTTCCAGAACCTCGATGGCTTTGGCAACTGGCTCAATGGTGATCCATTCGGCAGGTTCACCCTGGCTAGACTTGCCCTTGTAGGCGACGGATCGCACGCGATGGCGCATGATCATGCCATCTTCACTGCGCGTCAGGGAAAGGCATCCCCGCTGCATCGCCTGGACTTCGCAGTCCCGCATGCCGGTCAGATAGGCGCAGAGAATATAGGCTGCCGACTGCAGCATGCGCTCTTCCGTCGCGAGGGTCTTGGCGTCGAAGCGAGGCCGCCAGGGCTCGCCGGTCTCGGGCAGAATGGAGATCGGTGTATCCATACCCCCAGTCTCGACACCGAGTTCGAGCACCGCAGCTCTGATCTGGCGTGGAGCGCCGTTCGTGAGTTGGATGTGCATCTTCGGCTCGACGAGCGTGTCGATGCCGACGTGTAGATGAAGCAGGTGGGAGTTGACGGGTGGCGATAGGTCTCCTGTCTCGGGGTGTCGGAGAAATATGCCGTTATGGGCGGTGCCCCAGATCGGCACCCCGCGACCTTCACTGCGAAGCCGCCCGAAATAGTCCTCAAGCCGCTTACGCTGCTGGCGCCGTCGGTCTTGACGTCCGAGAACGCTGTCCTGCTCGATGAGCGCGGCGCAATGAGCTTCGAGACAATCCATCTCCTTGCGGGCTGCGAAAATATCGGCGGCAAACTCGGTGACATACCGGATCGACCAGGCGAGAAGCGGCGATATGATCGCCTCGGGAATCCGTGGCGTCCGGTTCTCGCGAACCTGACGATAGCCCGCAACGCGCGCAGGAGGTCTTCCGGCCCACGGCTGGAATGATAATCTTCCGGAAGGAAGATCATCGCGATAGGCATAGAGATCGAACAGGACCTCCAGCAGGTGGGTGACAATGACCGGCCGACGAGCACGGTCGGCCTTGAGGTGGCGGGCATAGCGGTCAAGAAGTGGCTGGTCGACACGGCGCAGATCGACCACACCGAGTTCATCACGCACGAACTCGAAGAAGCGTCGGGCGCGGTTGAAGACCTGCCGGACACTACCGGGAGAAAGAATCTTGCGGTGACCCGGCAGGTCGACGTTCAGCCGGGCATAGAGGAGTTCGCGCAACGCCTCGCGGACGCTCACATCCTCGACGGCCCCGAAATGCACGGTGACGTGACAGCGGCGGACGTTCTCGCGAAACACGGCCGGTCCGAGATCCCAGCTCGGATCGCCGTATCGCGATAGAGCGTCCCGATCAAAACCAGGCTTTAGAGGGGCGGTCCCGAGAACCGGGCGCAAATCGAGGTGCCGGGAGGTAGAAGCTGCTGGCACCGACCTCATCATTGCCGGGCCTCCGGCGGCAGATAGAGAGCATGCCTATCCGCCTCGCGACGGGCTTCCGCAATTACACTCTCGGGGAAAGCAGGAAGAACCTGTCCGGCAATGCGATCATGCGCGCGGCCGAACTTCATCGCCCAGTCTGCGGCCGACAGACCCGCCCGCTGATCTTCGATAAACCGCAGGAACGCGATGATCGCCGGCAGCTTGCGTGCGGTGATGACCGCATTGCGGCATTCGAGACAGCCCCAGAAAGCTTGCGGGCAAGGCTCGCCTGGCTTTCCGAAGGGGCTGCGGTCAAAACCAGAGCATGCCGCCAGCCAAACGTCCTGTTCACCACACAGGACACCATCGCGGTCCTTGTGTCCTTGGGGTGGGGCATCGCATTGGCGCCAGGACTCTTCCTCGGCTGGCGTCAGGACGATCGGACCGGCGGCCGCGGCGACTTCGGAAAATGCCTCGGCAACAGTGGCTTCGTGCAGCGGTCGCAGCGAGGGGATATCCGCGTAGTGGCGTGCGGCGATCTCAGGCGTATGCCCGACGGCGAAGCGGGTCATATGGCCCTCGGTCTTCAGATACCAGAGTGCCTTGTGGGTCTTGCGCAAGCGGGAAAGAACGAGGCGGAGCGGCTCACCATCGTCATCCACGAGATTATGCCCCTTTATCCATCTGGCCACGAGCTCCTGCTGATGGTCCAGACCTGCACGAAGCTGCTTCCGTCCGGTGTAATAATAGAGCCAAAGGTTCTCGCTTGGGACGAACTGCCGTGTGAAGGCCGTCACCTCAATTAACTTACGCACGAGACCGCCCGCTGTTCCGATCCCGCCGTCACGGACGCGAATGTGCTTGTGCTCAGCACCGCGGGCACGCCGCTTGACATACGCGATCTCGATCGTGCCATGTCCGGGATTCTGAAGGCAGTCGATCGTCAATGCCTTGCAGCATTCGAGCTCCAGGCCGGTCTCCAGAGACAGGAAGGTCAGAAGTGGTGGAATATCCATTGCACGTAGATGGAAACGTGCGTGTAGATCTTCAGCCAGGTCTGAAACGGGAAGATTGCGCCGCAGCCTCATAAAATAGAGGCTCTTGAAGGCGCGGTCCCCACTGCTGAGCCTGCCCGAGACAACGATCCGGGCATTGGCTTCGTCGGTCACTCTGCGGAGATTGGCATCGCCATCGTCACTCTCGAGCGGCTTCCCGATCCGCCGGAACATCCTGGCGATGTCGCCACGGGCAGCGTCCCGAAGCTGCCGTGCGACGAAGGGGCTATAGGCGTCACGTGGTCGGGATCGGCCGACGGATTGTCTGCTGGTGTAGCTCACTCGACGGCGGACGCCCTCATGCAGAAGCCCAGGCTGGTCCGCGTCGACCGAGCGCAAGGCGAGGATGGCTTTGGCGAGAACAGTGTGCCGGTGGATCGGGGTCATCCCGCCGGCTTCGAGGAAATCCTCATACCCATCGATATCGTCAGCGCGCAGATCGGCGGGCGTCTTTGCCGTGGACTGCTCGCGCAGATATGCGAAAAACCGGAGGTAAGCCTGAAAGTGCTGTTTAATGGTGCTCCGCGCACCTAGCGGACCACCAAGCTCGGACTGCCGGCGCAAAGCCCCTGCAAAAGCAATGGCGAAGGGTCGCGGATGCACGCCGGTGAGGTCAACCTCAAGCGTCCCGCCGTAGCGCGCCTCGACGTTGAAGCGCAGACCGAGCACCCGATCGCTGGCGTGCGGGGGAACAACGCCATCGGCTGGCGCAAAACGCACCGCGGCTCCCTTGCGTGGGCGCCCCGTCACAGCGTGGTCTCCGAGGGGAGCAGTCCCAGGAGTTCCTCGACGGCCGCATCGACGGTATCGGCGTGCATCGCGATGTGGTCGAGGTAGATGTAGGTCGTCGTCAGGCTGGCGTGGCCGAGAAGCCGTTGCACCTGCTGGAGAGGATCACCGAGCACCTGCCGGTATCCCTCCATCGGCCCGGCAGGCAAAGCAGCATCGCGGAGGCGGTGCTGAATGAGCATCGCCAGCATGTGAACGGCGAAGGTGTGACGGAGTTGGTGCGGACTGATGCCGATATCGAAACCGAAGGATCTGCAGCGGCTGGAGGCACGGGCGAAAATGACCTCCCAGGAGTTCGGCCGCACCGGCATGCCGATCTCCGAAAGCCACAATACCGCCGGTTCGCTCGGTTTGCTGTCGTTGTCGCAGATAATGATCCGGCAGCGTTCCTCGGGGCCGAGCAGATCGAGTGCGATATCGCCGCCGTCAAGCAATCGCAGCCGGGCAGCATGCCGCTCGCGGTGAACGAAGATCGGTCGGTCGGTCGATTGCCACGCCGAGCGCCGCTGGAACTTCGCGAGAGCATGAGCACGTTCGACATCGACATAGGCGCGCACCTGTTCAAGCAGTCGAGCGGGAACGAGAATCTGGCGGCCACGATCGCCCTTGGTCTGGGCATCCGGCAAATCCAGCCAGACCTGACGGCCCGGACGCTGATCGGCGAAAACGAGATCGGAGGTGAAGAGAGATGACGCTTCTTCCAGCCGAAGCCCTGTGGTCACGAGGAGATCGGAGAACAGCGCATTGCGAATGCCGTTGCGATCTCGGGCGCCGGGGCGTGTGCGGCCGTCAGCCAGAAGCCCCTTGAGACCAACATCCCGAAACCGCCGATAGTCGCCGAGCGTAACGAAACTGACGTCCGCTCGACGCGCGGCGGGTTCATAGGCATCGTTCCGTGCCGCAATCTGCGCGCGTCGGCCAGCGTACCCTCGCCTCCAGACCGAGCGGTGCGTGAAGGGTGCTTCCGCAATTAGTCCTTCCTGCACACCCCAGCGATATAACCGATCGAGGCAGGCGACGGCGCGATTCCAGGAAGCAGCGGAGATGCGTTGCCCGGCGGCGGCGCGGCGGCGAATGCGGTGATAGGCAAGGACATCATGCCGGTCGGCTTGCCATATCGTCTTCGAGCAGGCTTCCGAAAGAAAACGAGCCCAGACAAGAACGTCGTAGCCATAGGCACGAAGGGAATGGCGGGAGCGAACGCCGTTGAGAGGAAGGTCGCGGAAGAAGCGATCCAGATCAGGATCGTAGAGCGTTCCGTCCCGGAGGATCATTGGGACATGGGCGTCAAGGCCCTCCGCTGATCTGCGCTCCTGAATAGTGATGCTTGAAGCTGCGATTACATTGTCCACAAGTTGCTCAACCTTCCCCCGGACCCCCATCCGGGGAGCCAGCATCAACGAAGGAGTTCAACTTGCCCGGCACTCTCCAGGCCGGCCTCCGCCAGCTATTTGGGAGCGCTGCGTCCGGCCTGGAAAGCGCCTCCGTCAGCGTGTGCATCAACCTCAATAGAAAACTGAGAGTCGGTGCAGACTGTCAAGATAAGGCGACCA
>NZ_CAUM01000076.1 GCF_000350085.1 Mesorhizobium metallidurans STM 2683 | reverse complement strand
TCCTGCCTATGTGCGGCCCCCTGCATTCGCCAGGCCAGCGTCGCCCTCCAAAGCCCACGATTCCATGGCTCGCAGGGGTTAGCTTTCGACAAGCGACTTGAACAAATCGATTGTTCGGATCATAAGCATCCACATCCTGGATGGGCCCGCATATTCACCCCCAGGTCGCACTGTGAGGCTGATGCTTTGGTACCGCAGCTTGGAGCTTGCGTTCGGTCATCAGAGCTCGAGCGCGGCGGATTGGACACTGATCTGGCTGCCGCAATCTGAGCGCGGCGGGAACCGTCACCGAGACGTCTCGCGGCTGTCGGTCGGCGCTGCCGGTCTGCAGCGTTTGAGGCCTAGCACCATCGGTTGACTAAAGGGCGACATGCGATGAGGGTCGGCTGGGCTTCCGCGAAGTAGGGCGACTGCGCAGCACACAGCGCACGGCCCTCTTCCAGGCCGTTGACCGTCTTCCCGATGTGCAGCCGAAGGCCCGCGTCCGCTACCCTGGAAGTCGAACGGCGATAATCTCATCCAGTCTTAATCTAGCGACCTGAGGCTTAGGGTTGATGCCGACATCAGCCCTCAGCAGGTTTTGCAGCGGCTGCCGATCGGCAAGGGGTTGTCGAGTGGCAGCGGCTCATTGTCCGGCCGCTGCCCGTCCAGAATCGTCCAGCCAGCGCTCCCCAGTGCTGCTCAAAGCCGTCTTGCCCTGCCCGTCCGCTTGCTCTTGCGATACGGGGTGCTGTACCTGCTGCCAGGCTATTACAATGAATGTTAAGTTTGTGCCGGTTCACGCTAGCCTCACGTTCACAGATCAGATGAGCGACCTACTCAGGCAAGCTTTCGAGAGGCTGACGAGGTCCGCCGTCCCGGAAAGCGTAGGCCTGGTTTTCTGCTCAGCGGTTGGCGGCCTCGATGGGTGCAGGCCGCGCCGGGTACCCAGCCGGTCCATCTGAAGAGTCGATGCTCAAACGGACTAGGACAAGATTTCCGTAGCGGGGCTGCCCCATCACTCTGTTTAGAATACCTTTTTTAGAGCACGCGGTACGTACTGCATTCTTGCCCCGGTAACGTTCCTAAAGATGGTTCTGTCCGTGCTAGGCGCAGATGCTCAGCAACCACTATGCTGTGGCGCAATATCGATGTGCCTGCTTCATAACTGAGCTTGACTTGGCTACAGCTGACCATGACATCACCGGAATCCCGGAGCTCGCACGCTGTGGCGCGTCAGGTGATCTGCACTTTGTCAGCCTCCCTTCTCCGCAGTCCTTCCGGATGATGCGCCGGGCGCGCAGAGCAGATGGATGCTGGCCGGCACTGACGCCAGCGAGCGGCCGCGCTCGGCGATTCGATCGATCCCCAGGTCAATCGGCGCGCGGTTAGCGTGCCAGCAAAACAGGCGGACGACCCCTCCCTGGTTTCAGCCTAAAATCAGGTCCGCCTGACCCATCGAGTGCAATCGTTGACCGCTTCTACTTGTAGCCATCCCTGCGACACCTGGGCGATTGGCAACGCCGCCACAGCATGCGCTATTCCAATCACGTTTGCGAGCGGGCGTCGGATTGGTGATATTCTGACACGTTGTTCGCCGCACTTTACCCGAGCCCATGCCCCAATGTGCCGAGAGATAACCGTCGTTGTCTCAGACGGTTCGGTCCGGCACCGGCTCGTACCCAAGCCCCCCAATCACACAGGTCAGCGTCGGATCGAACCAACCCCGTCGGTGCAACGACCTCAAAAAGCAAGCCGACGCCGGTTTTTGGTGAGGTCCTCGACTCGTGCCCCTTGTAAGCTGCACGGTACCGATCGGCACCGGCGCATTGCACGCCCATCCAGAACGTTGCTGATGAGGCGAGAGGCCAGCGCGCAGTTAATGGCCCCCGAATTTCGTCGCCCGCTCGCCCTCCCGCTGGTCGCCGCGCAACGTGCGCGTAGCGCTTCGGCACGAGTTCTATAAGCAGGTCCCGCGCGGACAGCAGGCAGCTAGACGGCACGCCTACATCGATAGTCGGATACAGATAGGCGAGATTGTTGATGACGAGCAGATGCACAATCAGCGCGATGGAGCGCAGCAGCCGGTATGAGACGCGCGACGGCAGCGGCGAGACGGAAACGCGCGCGAAAGCGAGCAGCGTCGAGGAGAAAGCCGAGCGCTGAGGCGAGGATGGGCAGCATTCGACCGAGGCCGAACAGCGCGGGTTCAGAGAAGAAGAAGCGGGGAAAGACGTCCCAGCCCCACCTCGGATTGCACCAGCGAACGCAAAGCAGGACGAGGCACTGGTCGAAACGGCGGCCCTTGAACATCTGAACTCTCCGGCGAAACACCGAAGGCCATGCCTCTGGTCCCGAAAACTTTGCAACAGATCTTGGCGAGCAGGTTGTCGTCAGGTTCTCGACAGCCTCCTGTGTCAGATCCAAGCCCAGCTTCAAACGGGCTTATATGCTAAAAGTGAGAACGGATGGATTTCACCTCAACCAAGCGGGTGCACGGACAATCGAACAGGGCCGGCTTGCAAGATAGCTCGCGTGCGGCTCCGCCCGCAGCTGCGGCGGCGTTTGAGCGGCAACTGAGCGAGATCGCCAATTCAGGTCGGGGTGGTGGAGCAATGCCGGCCGGCTCGGCGCCGCAGCCGGCCCAGTCAACTAAATTTTTGAGAAGGCTCAGCAAGCATCCTCTTCATATCAGGGATGAAGACTTTATCCTCAGCCTTGAGGAGGCCCTCATCAAGGGCAACGCCTCCGAGCACACTGCCAAGAACAATGTAAGTATTCTTCTCAGCTTTGGCCAGTGGCTGTTCGCAAACAACAAAGATCCCATCAAGGATCGGCTCGACAAGCAGTCGCTGACCGATGATGCGCGCGAGTTCATCGGAAAGGGTGATCCCTCGAGGCTGCTTACGGCAATAGGTCATCTTCGGACCTCGCAGTCGACGGGCGGAATTGTGCCGATCGGAGGCCGCGCTGAGTTCACTCCTTATCCGGAGGACGCGGCTCTCATCAACGAGTACAGAAACGAAGCAGCGACAGAGACCGGCAGGAGGAATGCAACTGCTCTTAGGAGCTTCGGTGACTACCTGCGTCAAAACAACAAGAAGGGCATTGCTGGTCGGCTTTCCGGTAAGGCGTTGGATGGAGATGTCAAGGGCTACAAGGAGGACGCCGGTGGTGATCCAAAGATCGGTTCCGCACTGGCTCATCTCCGAAAATCGCACGCCGGCGCTAAAGCGATGCAGCTCGAGCGCCATATTCCTCCCGTTCCTGATCCCGAGGACGCGGCACTGATGGAGCCGAGGCGGGTCGGCGAGGCGATTGCGCAGCACAGCGCGTCGCAGAAAGCTGGCAATTGGCCAAAGGAGCTTGCTGCGGCAGACCAGGATGTGCGTTTGGAGCTTATGGACGAAGCCGGCCCGTCGTCTTCGGCGCCGCAGCCGGCTCAGCCAGCTCGGCTTGGCAGGAACCAGCCTCTTCATCCCGAGGATGCTCCGCTGATTTTGGGGCTTAACGACGCCCTTATCAAAGGTGGGGCCACCGAGGGCACCGCCAAGAACAACGTAAATATTCTTCTCCGCTTTGGCCAGTGGCTCCTCGCAAACAACATAGATCCCATGAAGGATCGGCTCGACAAGCAGTCGCTGACCCATGATGCGCGCGAGTTCATCGGAAAGGGTCATCCCGCGAGACTCCTTACGGCAATAGATCATCTCCGGACCTCGCAGTCGACGGGCGGAATCGTGCCGATCGCAGGCCGCGCTAAATTGACTCCGTATCCTCAGGACGCGGCTCTCATCGATGAGTACAGAAACGAAGCAGCGACAGAGACCGGCACGAGGAATGCAGCTGCTCTTAGGAGCTTCAGTGACTACCTGCGTCAAAACAACAAGAAGGGCATTGCTGGTCGGCTTTCCGGTAAGGCGTTGGATGGAGATGTCAAGGGCTACAAGGAGGACGCCGGTGGTGATCCAAGGATCGGTTCCGCACTGGCCTATCTCCGAAAATCGCACGCCGGCGTTAAAGCGATGGAGCTCGAGCGCCATATTCCTCCCGTTCCTGATCCCGAGGACGCGGCACTGATGGAGCCGAGGCGGGTCGGCGAGGCGATTGCGCAGCACAGCGCGTCGCAGGAAGCTGGCAGTTGGCCAAAGGAGCTTCAGGGACAGCAGGATAATCAACCAGCCGCGTCATTTTTCATCGCTCCAGGGAAGTTGCCCACTGGACGGGATAACCTCAACAGCAACGGGGCGGGTGCTTTCGGAGCAGCCGGCTCTCGGCAGGCTGGGGTTCAGGCTGCCGCCCGGCCGTTGTTAGCGATCAGCGAAGAGCAGATTGGGCGCTCGCCTGGCGCGGTTGACAGGGGCAACCTCCTGCCGGCCGAGTGGCTCATCATCAACAATGAACATTCCACAGCGCTGTTGAGGCCAGCGAAGCGGCAGAGGACCCTGAATACGCCGCCAGCCGTCGCCATTCAGCAGCAGCTGAGCGAGATCGGCAATTCAGGCGGTCGCATGCCGATGCAGCCCTCCACCTACCAAGTGGGCGCATTGCCATTGGAAGGGCAGCCCGTCGTGCGGGGGAGAGAGTCCGAATACATCCCAAGCCTGCAAGCGGAGACTAGCGGGATCGGCGTTCGTCTCATCAATCGCGGTCGGCTTTCGCCGATGAGTGAAGCTGCGGCAGCGGCACCGGCAACGGTTTCTGAACCTGCCTCGCGATCAACCGCCAGGCTGGCAGTCACCTACCGCGGTCTTCCAGTGGTTGATCTGACCGGGCTAACCACCACCTCCTCCGATGCCCAGATCGGGGCGTTGAATCCGACAGCCTCGTCCAATGTCCCCAACGGGTCGGTGCTGTGGGCCGACGAGTGGCTGAGTGACGCCCATATCCAGAGGGATTACCATTTGCTGGGGGAGCAGCTGCAGGCGATAGATCCGGCGCTCCGCCCGGACACGGCTGGTGGACCCGTCGGTATCGCATCTACTGCGTCACACCGAGCCGCAAAACGCGCGAGTCATATTGCAGTCCATTTATAGCAGAAATGACGCCCCAGCCGACTTCCTGTTCGTTCCATTGAACAATGGCACTCCTACTATTAAGGGCACCCATTGGTCGCTGCTGCTCGTTGATCGCCGCAACCCAGAAAGGCGGGTCGCCTATCACTACGACTCCCTCCAGCCAGAGGGATACAACAGCGTGCCTGCAAAACGGCTCGCAACACTTCTGAACGCAACCTTGGCGCCAGCCCGCATGCCCCGACAGCCGAACGATAATGATTGCGGCGTGTTTGTGCTGGACGGCACGCGGGCTCTGCTTGGACGATTGGTGGATGGGCAGCGGCCGGACCACGAGCCGATGCAACTCGACAACCTCGTCGCCGATCGGCAGGCGCTGCAAGTCCGGCTGAGCGGGCGCTTGCCGCACGAGGAGGAGTCTCTGCAGCTGTTGAATGGCGAACCCGCTTCCCCACCAATGATGGCATTCGACCCAGCGGAACTCCGGCAGCTGTTGTATGATGAACCCGCCTCCCCACCAATGATGGCATTCGACCCAGCGGAACTCCGGCGACTGTTGGATGATGAGCCTGCCTCCCCACCAATGATGGCGTTCGACCCAGCGGAATTCCGGCAGCTGTTGAATGATGAACCCGCCTCCCCACCAATGACGGCATTCGACCCAGCGGAACTCCGGCGACTGTTGGATGATGAGCCTGCCTCCTCTTCGCCGAGATTTAATTCGACCTCACATGCGCGAACGGACGGTGTTCATCAGCCAACCCAGGCGCCGTGGCTCCCTGAACACAAAAGATAAGTTTGAGGTGGAGGAGCGGCACTGAACAATCTGCGGCGTCGGTGCCATTCCGCTCGGAAGAGTGGGTGGGACGAGAGGCGTCGCTGGATGACGACCATGCCGTTGCCGACGAGGACTTCCTCCACCAGAAAGATCCGAATGATAGTAGTTCACGTAACCTCCATGATCACCGGAGAGCAGTGGCGTTGAAGTGTTCTGGTATACAGCAGATATGCTTCGCCGGCTTGCCACGATCGTCGAGGTCGCCGGGGCACGGGGGCAAACCTGTCGATCTGAAAATGAGATCGACAGCGCTCGGTGAAGGTGATCACCCCACACGCCCACCTCGGTAACGCCCAGGGATACTGATTAGGTCAACCGAATCCTGGTGCACATTGGAGTGAGCCGCTGTCACGTGGCTGCTTTCTTCTGCAGCCTCTCGAAAACAAGCCGCTTGCCTTCGCTCACGCTGTCTTCGAGCGGCTTCGCCTTCGTCAGATGCGCCGCAATCGCGCTGGCCAGCATGCAACCTGTTCCGCGCATCGTTGTGGCAACGCGCGGTGCTTCGAAGCGGGTGGGTTCATGACCGGAGCGTAACAGAATATCGGTCGATCGGGGTCCCGACGCATGCCCACCCTTGATCAGCAGGGCTTGAGGGCAGGCGGCCAGCAGTCTTTGTCCTTGTTGGAGCACTTCGTCCTCATCCACCGCCATTTCGGAGCCAGTAAGGAGCGCCAGTTCAGGGAGGTTGGGCGTGACAATGCAGCAAAGCGGCATCAGATCGCGCTTCATGGCAGCGATAGCGCCTGCTTCCAGAAGTGCGCGGCCTGAGGTGGAGGCCAGCACAGGGTCGAAAACTGCCGGCACTTGCGGATTTTCACGCAGCACCGCCGCAACGGCAACGATGGTCTCGGCCGTTCCGAGCATGCCGATCTTGATCGTGGCCACTTCGTTGGCCTGCAGCGCGGCACATATCTGATCGGCCACTAAGCTGGGTGGCGAATGATGGATTTCCATTACGATGTCGTGCGTCTGCACCGTCAGCGCTGTGACGGCGAGACAGGTGCGCACGCCAATGGCAGAGATCGTCTCGATGTCGCGTGCTATTCCAGCACCCCCGCTGGAATCCGATCCGCCTATGACAAGCACATGCGGTTCTCGTCTCATCGCCTTCGATCCGTCTTTTCGATCCACTCTCGCGTGCGCGTTTCGGGATCGGAGCTCAACGTGATGTCCGTGACCACTGCCGCGCTGTTGGCGCCGGCCTCAAAGACGCCGTTGAGGCGGTCAGGGTTGAGGCCGCCAATAGCGACCAATGAGATCGGCGCCACTCGCCGGTTCCACTCGCTGATCCGCTCCAGCCCTTGCGGCGCCCATTTCATCTTCTTCAGGATGGTGGGATAGATCGGACCGAGCGCAACATAGTCGGGGTCGGCAAACATGGCCGTTTCCAGCTCGAGATGATCATGCGTGCTCAACCCGAGCCTGACACCGGCTGATCGTATCCTAGAGAGGTCGGCGGTTTGCAGATCCTCCTGGCCGAGATGCACGAAGTCGCAGCCTTCCTCGATTGCCAGGCGCCAATGATCGTTGACGATGAGCTGGCATTTGTGTTGGGCACACAAGCCCTTCGACTTGCGGATCTCCGCGCGCAACCCGGTCTCATTCATGCTTTTGATGCGAAGCTGAACCAGCTTCACGCCGAGCGGCGCCAATCGTTCGATCCAGGCAGCGCTGTCGACGATCAGGTAGAAGGGATCGAGCTTCATGAAAAAACTGCTCTGCCGATGGTCGGCGTCGATGGCACCGCGACGTCGCGCGGTTCGAGCATCCCGGACAGGAAGGCTTCACGGCCGGCATCGACTGCCTTGCCGAATGCGCGCGCCATTCCGACTGGATCGGCTGCCCTGGCGACCGCCGTATTCAGGAGCACGGCGTCAAAGCCGAGCTCCATGACGGTTGCCGCGTGCGACGGTCGGCCGAGCCCCGCATCCACGATCAGCGGGACGCCAGGGAAATGTGCGCGCATCGAGCGCAGCGCCGGGATGTTGACCGGCCCGAGCGCCGAACCAATCGGCGCGCACCACGGCATCAGGACCATGCAGCCCGCCTCCAGCAGCCGCTCGGCGGCGACAAGGTCGTCGGTGGTATAGGGAAATACTGCAAAACCGTCGTCGCACAGGATGCGCGCAGCTTCGACCAGGCCGAACACATCAGGCTGCAGAGTGTCATGGTTGCCGATCACTTCGAGCTTGATCCAGCTCGTCCCGAACACCTCGCGCGCCATTTTCGCGGTCGTGACCGCTTCCTTGACGGAGTGGCAGCCGGCCGTGTTGGGCAGGATTCTTGTGCCAAGCGAGCGGATCAATGACCAGAACTTTTCGCCGTCCCTGCCGCCGGCCATCTCACGCCGCAGGGACACGGTCACCACCGAGGTGCCCGATGCCTGGACCGCATCGGCAAGGATGGCGGGCGATGGATATTGAGCCGTGCCGAGAAACAGCCGAGAGGGAAGCGTCGTCCCGAGAAGCTCGAACATGCTAGCCTCCCTGCATGGGTGATAGGATTTCAATCCGGTCGCCGTCGCTCAACTGGAACTCGGCCCGATTAACTCTGTGTACGAGGTCGCTGTTGACGGCCGTCGCCAGCCAATCGCCTTCATAGTCGAGCGCGGCAAGTAGTTCGGCCAGCGTTGAGGCGTCAATCTCAAGCGCTTGGCCGTTGACGATCAGTTTCATTGGCGGGCTCCAGGGGGTTTGTCGTGACTGAAGACGAGTTCGGCCGCCTGACGCGCCATGGCGGGCGCGAGAAGAAAACCATGGCGATAGAGTCCATTGATCGTGACGGTAGTTCCACGTGCCTCGACGCGCGGCAGGTTGTCGGGAAAGGCCGGACGAACGCCAACACCGGTTTCAACGATCTCGGCCTCGCCAAAGGCCGGATGGAGGGCATAGGCAGCACCCAGAAGCTCCATCATGGAACGCGCCGTGACCCGTCCAGCGGACTGGCTCTCGATCATCGTCGCGCCAACCATGAAATGGTGGTCAGTGCGCGGTACCAGGTAGAGCGGAAAGCGCGGATGAAGCAGCCGGACCGGGCGCGAGAGCGAGATATCGGGCGTGCGCAGGATCAGCATCTCGCCGCGAACGCCGCGCAGTCGGTCATCGACGGCGGCCATGCCCGTGCAGTCGATCAGGCGATCGAAACCGGAGGCAAGCCGGGCGTCGGCGCCGAAGCGGAATTCGATGCCCATCGCTGCCAGTCTGTGATGAAGTGCCGCCATCGCCTGGCGCGGGTCGAGATGGGCTTCGTCGGGGAAGAGTAATCCACGACGGAAGCGGCCGGCGAGGTCGGGCTCCAGCAACGCGATTTCATCTTCATCGACCCACCGATGGCCCGACGTGCGGCTGGCGAACCGGTCGAGCTCGCCCGCATCGCGCGGCGCGGCCACGACCAGTGTTCCTGCCCGTGTCACCTGGTCAGGCGTCGCCGCATCCCACCAGTCCGCGGCGTTGCGTCCGAGATCGAGAACGGACTGCTCGGCGCTTTCGCGCTCGCACCAGGGCGCCAGCATGCCGCCGGCGAACCATGACGCATTGCCGCCAAGGCTGTGCCTTGTCTCGGCAACGGTCACAACCGCGCCGCGCGTGGCGAGCTCGAAAGCTGCGGTGAGGCCAGCGACGCCGGCCCCTTTGACCAGCACCCTCATGATCGCTCCTGCGCCTGCAAAGGCGTAAGCGCTGCGCCGGTCTCGTCCGCCGGCACGTAGAGGTCACCGCCCTCGCGGTACTTCGCCGCCATCGCCGCCATGCCCTCCTTCTGCGCTTCGGCGCGGATGTCGTGAGAAATTCGCATGGAGCAGAATTTCGGCCCGCACATCGAGCAGAAATGTGCCAGCTTGTGCGCCTCCTTGGGCAAGGTCTGGTCGTGGAAGGACCGCGCGGTTTCGGGGTCGAGCGACAGGTTGAACTGGTCCTCCCAGCGGAACTCGAAGCGCGCGCGGGAAAGGGCATCATCCCTGACTTTCGCCGCCGGATGTCCCTTCGCCAGGTCGGCGGCATGGGCGGCTATCTTGTAGGTGATCACGCCGGTCTTGACGTCGTTGCGGTCGGGAAGGCCGAGGTGCTCCTTCGGCGTGACGTAGCAGAGCATGGCCGTGCCGAACCAGCCGATCATGGCGGCGCCGATGCCAGAGGTGATGTGGTCATAGCCCGGCGCGATGTCGGTCGTCAGCGGCCCAAGCGTATAGAAGGGCGCCTCGCCGCAGACATCGAGCTGCTTGTCCATGTTCTCCTTGATCTTGTGCATCGGTACGTGGCCGGGCCCCTCGATCATCACCTGGCAATCCTTCGCCCAGGCGATCTTGGTCAGCTCGCCGAGCGTTTCCAATTCGGCGAATTGCGCAGCATCATTGGCGTCGGCGATAGAACCGGGTCGAAGGCCGTCGCCGAGCGAGAACGACACGTCATAGGCGCGGCAGATATCGCAGATTTCGGCGAAATGCTCGTAAAGGAAGCTTTCCCGGTGATGGTGCAGGCACCATTTGGCCATGATCGAGCCACCGCGCGAGACTATGCCCGTGACCCGGTCGACGGTCAGTGGGATGTAGTGCAGCCGCACGCCGGCGTGGATGGTGAAATAGTCGACGCCCTGCTCGGCCTGTTCGATCAGCGTGTCGCGGTACACCTCCCAGGTGAGGTCCTCGGCGATGCCGCCGACCTTCTCAAGCGCCTGGTAAAGCGGCACCGTTCCGATCGGCACCGGCGCGTTGCGCACGATCCAGTCCCGGATGTTATGGATGTTGCGGCCGGTTGACAGGTCCATCACCGTGTCGGCGCCCCAGCGGATCGCCCACACCATTTTTTCGACCTCTTCGGCCATGGAGGAGGTGACCGCCGAGTTGCCGATATTGGCGTTGATTTTCACCAGGAAATTGCGGCCGATGATCATCGGCTCGCTCTCGGGATGATTGATGTTGGCGGGAATGATCGCCCGTCCGCGCGCCACCTCCTCGCGCACGAACTCCGGTGTGACGAAATCGGGGATCGCCGCGCCGAAGGCTTCGCCGTCGCGGTCAAGCTTGCCGCGCAGGATCTCGCGACCAAGGTTTTCGCGGATGGCCACGAACTCCATTTCTGGCGTGATGATGCCGGCGCGCGCATAGGCAAGCTGGGTCACCGCCTTGCCATGCTTGGCCCTGAGCGGCCGGCTGCGGATTGAAAATTCCGGCGTCAGCCGCTCACCCGTCGCGAATCCGTTGTCCTCCGGCCGAACGTGGCGGCCCTCATAGGCCTCGACATCGCCGCGCGCGGTGATCCATTCGTGGCGAAACCGGGCAAGGCCCTTTTCGATACTGGTTTCGACAGTTGGGTCGGTATAGGGGCCGGACGGATCGTAGACGGTGACGGGCGGCTCGCCGGCAGTCGGATGGACGGAGATTTCGCGCATCGGCACCCTGATCTGCGGGTGAAATATGCCGGGTTTGTGGATTTTCCTTGAGGCGGGCAGCGGTCCCGTCGACACGGCGGGGGAAATGGCATTCATTTTGAGGCTCCTTTGCTCATGCATTGGAGACCCAGTTCTGTGCCGGAAGGATGAAAAGACGCTTCTGTCGACCTGCCGAAACAGGACCTCGGGCGTAAACTCCCGCAAAGCGCTTGCACCGTCCCTACGCCAGTATGAACTGGATCAGGTTCAACGGGTCACTGCGCCGCGAAAGCCAGCAGTATCTCAGCCCCTTGCCGGGACTCCCCTGGTGAATGCCTCAGGTTGAACGGGCCGGCTCCGTTTTGTCAAGCGCATTCGGGTCCGGCCGAAAGCAGCAATCGCCTAGTTGGCAGCATCCGTTTGTGGATGCCATACCAAATGACTTACACCGGCGGTCGTGGATGATTACCGACGACTTGCACCCACACGTCATTGCGATTGACGTGATGCTTTCTGGACTTGGGATGAGTTCTGCCAAGCCTCGCACGCCACGTCGATGATGGGCTCGTAGGTTCGAAGGCCAGTTTGAGAGCAAGTTGGAGCGCAGGTATTTGCCCGAGGTTTTTCACCGGTTTTAGTTCGGGGGCATCGCGACGGCAGGAAACGGCTTGGGTTCTCCGGCACGTCGCGATTTGCCCTTGTGTGCCATCCAGCGAGATCCATGAACAGCACTGCATGCGCGGTTGGCGATATGGCGGCTAGTGTCGGCAACTATCAACAACGGCCTGATGCTTTAGCTGAACGAGCTGACAAGAAGCTGACGAAGCTCGCTAGTGGCGCCACCCATAGTTCGACGAACAGGATTCTTCCGCACATTGGTGCAGGTTGCGGTATTCACGGATGGTGCGAATACGTTCCAAGAGTCGGAATCGCGGTGGACGCCGTGATTTGCCTGTGCTCCATGCCTTCCGCCCGCTGATTTCACCCGAGCCTTCGATTGTCCAACTTCTCCCGCAGGCCGACAGTGACTGTGGCCGGGCCGAAGGCGATGGACTCGTGCTGTCCGTGTTGCGGCCGCCGGCCCGCCGCGTCCCACAGTCACTAATGCGCCGGTTGACCGATCTGCCGTCGCAGGAGCGCGGGTTGTCGAAATCCGGCTCCACGCAGGCGGTTTCGATGCGCGAATTCATAAGGCCAGCGCCGGATCTTCACCGAGAGGCTCCTGAGGCGGTTCGACCGAAAGCCGGCGCACGGTTCGGCTCGGCGAAAAACATCGTCCGCCTGAGGTCGAGGTTTCAAGCCTGGCACGCTTGCTTGCAATGTCCTCAAGCGTTTGCGGGATTGGGTCCGCTTTACAGCCCACCCGAGATGCAGCTTCGATTCCGCTAAAATGAGCTTTGGAATCGGAGTATGCCGCCGAGGCTGTTCTTTTTGCCGAGGTGAGTCCAGTTCACGCCGGAACGGTCGAGCGTGCCGACGCCGAAGTTGCCGTAGTGGGCATAGTCGACTTCGGCTGTGACTGTGAAACCTGGAACGACCATATAGGCGACGTTTGCAGCCAGACCAGAGTTCCTGAGCTGATCACCCGAGACCTGAAGGTTGAACGAAGTTTTCTCGTTTAACGTGTAAGTGGCGCCCGCCCAGAAAGCCCAGTTGCCGCTCCAAATTTTGTAGAAGCCGCGACCGTGAGCGGCGACCGCGTTGGTCGGGTCATCGTTGAGATTGCCAATGGAGCCGTAGCCGAACATTCCGAATAGCGACAGGTCATCTGTGACATTGACATCCACTCGTAACTTGCCGGCCAAAGCTTCGTAGTCGCTGTCACGAGCGATTACGCCGGTGATCGCGCCCCAGCCCTGCGTCTGTTTCACGCCGAAGACGACGTGCGGAACATGGCTGTCGATAGTACCGACTACACCCGATCCTTGTTCAAGTGAAACCAGAGCCGAAAAGCCATTATCGGCATCGAAGTAATACTGAGCCACGTTGGTATCGAAGTCGCCGTACGGAACGAGTACGTTATTGAGCACGTTTCCGGCGTAGCCTGTAAACGTGTCGAAGGCCGACTCGTCCTTGCCAACTCGGAGGCCACCAAGCTGGATCCAGGCGGAAGTCAACTTGACGCCGCTGTTGAAGCTATACTTGTGAGGACTTTCCGGACCAGGATAAGCGTTGTGGTTGCCGAAGTTCACGCGAGTTTCAGTATAGGTCTTCAGTGCGCCGAGTTCGGTCTCCTGGCGCGTCCAAGTTTTGAACGTGAAACGCGTGTTGTTTCGCCAGGTGCCCTGAGCCTCGCCAGTTCTCACATCGGAGGTTCTTATCCCGTCATACGATCGGACATCGCTGAGGCCGACGTCGTAACGGATGTAGCCGCCGATGCGCACGCAGGTCTCCGTGTCGGGGATATGGAAGTAGCCCGAACCGTAGACGTCGCAGACCTTGACGTATTCGATCGGGCCCGGCGCGGAGTCTTCGTCCGCCGCGCGAGCGACGGAAACGGAGATCAGGGCCGCAACTGAGCCGAGAAGAAGGCTGCTTACGTTCATTCTGGGTCTCGATTCAAAGGTTAAAGTCGGAAGCGTCAAAGAGCGAACTCGTGGCCTATCCGAGGAGAAAAAACATGTGCATCGCGCTCCTCCTTCGTACCTAAGGAATGCGCGATACTAAGTTGACTAGAGGAGTTCCGGTGTACTTTAAGAGTACGCCGAGTGATACTTGTAATTTTGCTTAATCGCACTTCTTCAACTGTATGACTTATTGAAGAACAACTGTGGTTGGTCATCAACTGTCCGAAGAGGTGAGATTCGACCTGCGTCAGGCTCAAAGAAAAGGCAAAACGCCTATTGCCTTGCTGCGCTTCCACACAACTGTCAGTCAAACTCTTTCAGTTACATCAGGGATTCAGCACTTCTGAACCAATATCCATCTCCGTTGTGTGGGTTGGCCGTCGGCGTTCGATGCGGAGCAGCAAGCGACGTGCCATCCCGAAGAGGTAGCTCCGCGCTGACACTTAATTGGCCGGCGCAACTTCGTCGCGCTCCCCTTCTTTTTTGCTTTTTGGGGGTCAGGCTGAGCACGAAGCAGAGGTTTGGGACACGGTTCGTATGTCCGATATCTGACACTTTCGTTCGATACCGACAGCATCTGTTTGCTGTGAAGCTCGGGTCGAGACAGCATGCGGCGCCGCCGCTCGGACGTCAGGCGGGAGCGCCGCCATCTGGATCGTGCCAACCATGGCCCGTTCCGTTTTGCAGCGGCGCAATCGTTCACATCCCTGTGCGACTCACCTGGCGCCCTTTGCGGATCGCATGGATGCATGCTCACGAGATTAGTGTGGTTGGTTTCAGCGCCACCGCCTTGTTCGATTCGGTCAAACAGGCCAACTCTCGACAGATCACGGTTTATGTCTTATATAAACGACCTAAAAACAGTTAAGGTCGTTTTTATGAGACAAAAATGCGCTCAACAGTGACAGATACATTGCCTCCCAGAGTCAAGAGGGCGCTTGGCAAGCTCGGCGCCGACATTGCGCTCGCCCGTAAGAAGCGCAGCCTGACGATCATGATGATGGCGGAACGATTGGGTGTCGCAAAGAGCACCTATCTGAAGATCGAAAAAGGAGACCCGACCGTCGCTATGGGGGCCTACGCCATGACCTTTTTTGTTCTGGGCTTTGATGAGGCTTTGACGCAGATCGTCGACGCGCATCGCGATGAGCAAGGCCTGCTCCTCGACGCCGAACGTTTGCCCAAAAGGGTAAGGGTCAGGAAGCCACCGGGTGCAATATGAGACGTTCTATTGCTGTTCACATTGGCGAGGAAGCGACGCCACTGGGCACGTTGCGCTATGATCAGCAGGGTGCGCGCGAGAGCGCTGCCTTTGAATATCATGCAGGTTGGCTGAGAGCAGCGGAAGGCTTCTCGATCGAACCCGGTCTGCCACTCGTCTCAGGCCCCCAATTCCATCGAAAGACCGGCGACGGGTCCGTGTTCCACAACGCGATCGCCGACACGGAGCCGGACGGATGGGGCCGGCGTGTCATCCAGCGCGACCACGCCAAGCGTCGCCAAGAGGCGCGCCGGGCGGGAAATGTCGCCGAAACGCGGCCTCTGAACGCGATGGATTACCTCTTGGCAGTGGACGACATGAGCCGCGTTGGTGCGCTCCGGTTGCAGGACGAAGAAGGGCGTTACCAAAGAACGACCGAGGAGGGTCGACGCACCACGCCGCCGCTCATTGAAATCGGTCAACTCCTCGCAGCGACGCAGGCGGTCGAGACGAACACCGAGACGGCAACGGACCTCGCCTATTTGCGTGGACGTGGCACGTCCCTTGGGGGCCTTCGTCCGAAGTGTTCTGTCGTCGACGACGACGGACGCCTCGCTATCGGTAAGTTTCCGAGCGTTGCCGATGATCGCTCTGTCACAAAGGGCGAAGTGCTCGCCATGAATTTGGCCAGAAAAGCCGGCGTGGATGCTGCTGAGACACGTCTGCTCGACAGCGACGGCGCCCCTGTCGCGCTCATACGGCGTTTCGATAGGACTCAGAACGGCAATCGACTCATGTATATCTCGGCCGCCACGATGATCGGCGCAGAGTCAGGGGACGTTGGCGAGCATAGCTATACTGAACTCGTGGATGTGCTTCGTCAGCACGGCAGCCAGCCAGCGGCCAACATTGAAGAGCTTTGGCGGCGCATCGCGTTCTCGATCCTTATCACCAATGTCGATGACCACCTCCACAATCACGGCTTTCTCCATGTGCATCGCGGGCAATGGCGCCTGGCGCCTGCATTCGACATCAACCCGTTCCCTGAGCGCGTGCGAGAGCTGAAAACCTGGATATCCGAGGAAACTGGGCCCGAAGCGACTGTGGACGCACTGATGTCAGTAATCGCTTATTTCCGGATCAGGAGCGATCGAGCGAAGACGATACTCGCAGAAGTCGAAAAGGCGGTTGCCTCATGGCGTGAGGAGGGGCGGGCGCTTGGGATGACGCCCCAAGAACTCGATAGCTTCACCGACGCGTTCGAACATCGGGAACGGCAAGCCGCCCAAAGGGCGCAGCAATGATCCCTGAAAGCTTGTCGTTCGCGGTTGAGATCGCGTCCTGCAAGGGCGTCAAGGCGGCTTCCCCCGCCCTGATTCCATGTCCGGGGCCGAAAGGTCGAGCGCCAGCGCCGTCCTCGAACAGGCCTGGTTCTGGCTGGCCCAGCGCCAGCCGGTAGCGAGTCAGATCCTGCTCTGCCAGTCTCTGAGCCGCACAGCGCTGCTGAAGCGCACGTCGAACGTGCTGCTGATCGGCTTGTGCGCAGGCGCGACCACCAGCGCTCGAAACCCATGCCCTCCTTCTTGCCGTCGCGCGCCGCATCGAAGATGGCCCGGAACGGACCGTTCCTGCCCCCGGCCTCAAGCCCCGCGGCGGCATAGGTATTCGCGAGAGAGCGCCGGACGCATAGGCTCCGCGTACTGGCGATGCGGCCTTCGCGCTGCTTCAGTCGACCGGCGCGGCAGATCCCAATGCGCGATGCGATCGCTTTCGTGATCACGTCACCTCGGAGGACGAGAAAAGATTGTCGAGGCACGGGTACGAGCTGCCTCAGTCGTTCGTTCGATCGAAAGCACTGTTTGCGGAGGACGCTCTCCATCATGCAGTGCCAGGAGACGCTGGCCGACTTCCTTGTCCGCTGCCGTGAGCCGATGATTCAGGCGAAGAAAGTCCATCCAGGTTGGCGTGCGGAATGTCTCTGTCCAAATCGAAGGCGTTTGAAGATTTCGCTGGAGTGTCCAGTTTCGCGCACCGGCACGGCTCTGAACATGGCGCCTTGCGCGCATGTAGCCCAGAAAGGTCTCGATATTCTCTTCGGCTATAAGATACTCGACCTTCACGACTATGGGGCCACTCCTGGGCTTCAACTCGAGTGCCAGCTCCGGCGGGTGAAAATCCGAACTTTCCTGATCCGTTTCTTCCCATGGACGGACCGGCAACAGTATCCCCGCAGCTGCAACCAGCAACAGAGCGCCTGCGGCGCCCTGCAAAGCCCAGGCTAAGGAGTAGTCCTGTGCGACAGTACCCCAGATCCAGCTGCCGGCCGCCATACCCCCTGCGCTCAGGGCGTAGTATATCGACAGTGTGCGGCCGACGACCCACCTTGGGCTTGCCAGCTGCACCGACACGTCAATGCCCGTCCAGGTGATAAGCCAACCCGCGCCACCAAGTGCCAGCGAAATGGCCGCCACGGCGACCGATGATGTGAGTGCAAGGGAAAGGCAACATGCTGCACAAGCAACAGAGGCGAACGATACCAGCCTGTTTTGAGACGTGATCCGCCTTAGAAAGCTATTGCTCATGCCCGCGACGAAAGCACCCATGCCGAAGCCGGCCAGCAAGATGCCGTAGACGATTGGGCCGCTTTTCAGCTGATCCCGGACGACTAGTGGGAGTAGCGCAAGGATGGAGATGCTTGCCAGCCCGAAAAAGGTTGCACGGGCAATCGCTGCCCTGATCTCCAAGGACAATACCGTGAAGCGCACTCCGTCATGAATTGCCATCGTCATTCGTTCACGAGGGAGAGGGGAAGTGCGAACATCCCATCGAGTACGCCATATTGCGCTTAGAGGCGCCAGATCACTCAACGCTGCCAACGCGAAAGCGGCCAGCGGTCCAAAGAATGCCAAGACTACGCCACCCAAAGCCGGACCAACGCTGCGCACAATGTTGTATCCGACGGACATAAGCGTCACCGCAGCCGGGATGTCGCGCTTGTGAAGGATATCACCAACAGAAGCGTGCCAGGCCGGATCATTCAAGGCAAAGCCGCAGCCGGCCAGGAAACCTAGTCCGAGAATTAGCCAGGGACCGGCAAATCCCAGACCGACAGAAATCATCAGCGTCGTTGATGCCAATGCTATCAGGCAGTGCCCCGCAAACATCACCCATCGGCGGCTGAAGTTGTCGGCGATGGCTCCGGCAAGAATTGAGAGGAAGAATACCGGCAATGTGGATGCGGCCTGCACGAGTGCAACCATCAGATCCGAAGCGGAAATCGTGGCCATCAGCCAACTGATGGCGACCGTTTGCACGAGCCATCCGAGGCTGGATATTTGTGTGGCCGTCCAGATCGAGCGAAACACCGGGTTCCGAAATGGAGCCAGCGTTGTTGAGACAGGCAGATGAGCATTTTTTTCGGACTGCATGACAGTTGATGCCTTCGAGGGGCCGGTTATTCAATTCACGGCTGCCACTACTGCCGTTACGATATTGACCAATAAGGGCCGACATATCGAGGATGACTTCATCGCAATCAGGAGTTGGATACCTCCGCTCTCCTAGACTGGCGCCAACCACTCCTCGCCCAGCAAGGTAGCCTTGCCGATCGTCCTGCTCGAGAAAATCGTCTGCAGGGTTTTCGCTCTCGCGTCACCGAACCAGCGCCCATGCAGCTTGCCGGCGACTATTTTTTCGCATTGGGCCCGTTTTGCTAGTGTCATTCGTGACAAATCCTGTGCATGGCCGTCGTGCCGCTAAATTCCGAGGATGAGGGCGCCTCCGGTGAGACCGGCACCCGCCGCCGCAAGGAGAATCTTTTCGCCCGGCCGAAACGGCTGCGCCCGATGCGAAAGCGAGAGCGAGAGCGGGATGGTCGCGGCGGAAGAGTTGCCGTACTCGGCGATCGTCTTGACGATCGCTTGATCCGCTATTCCGAGGCTCCTCCCGACCACATCGAAAATGCGGACATTGGCCTGGTGTGGCACGAACCGATCGATGTCTTGCGACCGCATTCGGGCAGCAGAGAGCGCGTCCTGCGAGCAGCGAGACATCATCTCCACGGCCTTGGCGAACACTTCGCGGCCGTTGGCGATCGTCATGCGGGTCTGCCCGAGGTCCATGCCGCCGTGGAACGGTGTGTTGCTTCCTCCGGCGGGAATCTGGATCAGCCCGTAGCGCGAGCCGTCCGAAGCCAACGCGGCGCCGAGAATGCCCCGATCCGGCTCTTCGCACGGGGCAATCACCACGGCGCCGGCGGCATCGGCAAACAGCACCGCGCTTGCGCGCTCGACTGGATTGATGCGGCGACTGAGGATGTTGGCGGCGATGACCAAGGTCGCTTTGCCATGGAGGCGGGTGAATCCGTCGGCAAACATCAGGGCATAGATAAAGCCGGCGCAGGCGCCTGTGAGGTCAACCGCACCGGCGCGGCCTAAGCCCAGGCGATGTGCTACCAGCGGCGCGCTGGGCGGCAGAAGGTGATCGGGCGTCGAGGTGGCGAGTAACAGCAGGCCGATGTCGCCACGGTCGAGGCCGGAATTCGCCAGTGCCATGTCGCCGGCCTGCGCGGCAATGCCCGACAGCGTATCCTGGTCGGTTGCCCAGAAGCGCGAACGAATTCCGGTGCGCTGCTCGATCCAGCCGGGTTCGAGTCCAAGACGGGTCTCGATTTCCTGGTTCTCCACCTTTCGGGCCGGCGCATGATCGCCAAACCCTAGAAAGCGCGACGACCGGTTCATGACCGCGAACCGAAGCGTTCGCCGGCCTCCTCGATGGCGTCATAGAGCCCGTCTAGCTCCTCTGCGGTGATGCAATAGGGCGGCAGAACATAGAGCACATTACCGAGCGGGCGCACGAGCAGGCCGCGCTCGAGGAAGAAAGCGCGCAGCTTTGGTCCGATCTCGGCCAGATAGCCGGCCGAGCCGGCGCGCAGATCGAGAGCTGCGATCGTGCCGGTCGCCCGGCAATCTGTGAAGTTGGCATTGTTGCGAAAGCGTCGAAGCCCGACGGCCTGCCCGGCGCTCAAGGCCGCAATCCGCTCGGCCACCGGCTCGTCCCGCCATACCTCGACATTGGCGAATGCGGCCGCGCAGGCGATCGGATTGGCGGTGTAGGAACTTGAGTGGAAAAAGGTCTTCTTCCGGTCCACGGAATAGTGGGCCTGGAAGATGGCATCGGTCGCGAGTGTGGCCGCCAGCGGGATGGCGCCGCCAGTCAAGCCCTTCGAGGTGCACAGGATATCCGGAGAGATGGACGCCTGCTCGCAGGCGAACGTGCTTCCGGTGCGCCCCCAGCCGGTCATCACTTCGTCGGCGATCAGGAGCGTGCCGGAGGCCTCAGTGATCTTCTTCAATTCGGCCAGAACCCAGGCCGGATACATCAGCATGCCGCCGGCGCCAAGCACGAGCGGCTCGACGATCAGCGCGGCGGCGCGGCGGTCGCGAGACAAAACCTCGAACCGATCCAGCGTCTCTTGCTCGCGCCCTGCGGCTGGGAAGGGAATGGTGTCGACCTCGAACAGCAGGGGCTCGTAAGCGGCGTTGAACACGCCGCGGGCGCCGATGCTCATCGTGCCGATCGTGTCGCCATGATAGCTGTGTTCCATGGCGACGATGCGCGAGCGCGGCGCGCCGATGTTGCGGAAGTGGCCGAGCGCCATCTTCAGCGCGACTTCGACGGACGTGGATCCACTGTCGGAATAGAACACCCAGTCGAGGCCTGCCGGCACTATTTCGATCAGCGCCGAGGCCAATTGCTCTGCCGGCTGATGGGTGAGACCGGCGAAGATCACCTGGTCGAGCATCTCAGTCGCATTCCGGATTGCTTCCATGATCCGTGAATGGCGGTGCCCATGGGTGACCACCCACCAGGAAGAGATTGCATCGAGGATATGCCTTCCGTCATTCGTCTCTAGCCAGGCCCCTTCCGTGCGGACAACGGACGGCATGGCCGGCTCGATCGCGTGCTGGGTGAATGGATGCCAGACCGGCGACCGCGACATCATTCGCCTCCGGCAATCTTGGCGAGGTCGAAGCCGGCAAACATCGCCTTCCGCAGAGTTTCGCGCGTCAACGGAACGAGGTGTGGCAGCCTGCCGAGCTGACGCACCGCGCCGAATTCGGTGATTGTCCTTTGCGTATCGGCTACCTCTTCGCCGATGAAGGCGATGCCGATCAGCGGGATGGAGCGAGCCCGCAGGGCTTCGATCGACAGCAGAGTGTGGTTGATCGTGCCGAGCTCGGTGCGGGCGCACAGAATGACCGGCAGCCGCCATTCAGCGAAGATGTCAATGAATCTTGTCTGTCGGTTGATCGGCACCATCAGTCCGCCAGCGCCTTCGATGACGAGCGGTGTCGGCAGGACCGGAAATGCAAGATCGGCAGCCTCAATCGAGACGCCGTCAATTTCGGCTGAACGATGCGGCGACAGCGGGCTCTTCAAGCGGTGAGCTTCCGGCAGCACGCGCCCTGACGGCAGGCCGGCGAGCCGTTCAACCGCCTCACTGTCGGTCTCCTCATCGAGACCCGATTGCACCGGCTTCCAGTAAAAGCCGTCGAGCAGCCCGGCCAGCCCAGCCGAAAACACGGTCTTCCCTATTCCGGTGTCTGTTCCGGTGACGACGATACGCGTGGTCATGCCGTGCCCAACACGTCGACGAGCGTCTCGACCATGGCCGAAATGTCAGCCTTGCCGACATTCAGCGTCAGCGAAATGCGCAGCCGCGACGTGCCCTCCGGCACGGTCGGCGGACGAATGCCGCGTATGTCGAAGCCGCGGGCCTGCAGTGCCGCCGCCATCACCATGGTGCGGCTGACGTCGCCAATGACAAGTGGTTGGATCTGCGAGCCGCTGCGCGCCACGCCACAGCGCTCGGCCAGTTGGCGGCCCGCGAAGGCAACGTACTCATGCAGCTGAACGCGGCGCATCGGCTCGTCGACCAGGATTGCGAGCGCTTCGCGCGCCGCCACCGCCATTAGCGGCGATGGCGCGGTGGCGTAGATAAAGGGCCGGCAGCGGTTGACAATATAGTCGCACAGCACTCCCGGCCCAGTGACGAGTGCGCCGGATGCGCCGAGCGCCTTGCCGCATGTGTGGAGGGCGACAATGTTGTCGCGGCCCTCGAAAGCGGCGGCCAGCCCCCGGCCGTCCGGTCCCCAGACGCCGGTGGCATGCGCCTCGTCGACCACTATGAATGCCTCGTACCGATCGGCAAGCGCGACCAGGCTCTCCATCGGCGCGCAGTCGCCATCCATGCTGTACAGGCTTTCGACTGCGATCCAGATGCGGCCCATGCCGCCTTCGGCGCGCCAGCGCCTGATCGCATCCTCAAAAGCATCTATGTCGTTGTGCGTGGCCGGCCTGAAATCGGCGCGTCCAGCCCGCGCCCCTTCATGCATGCTGGCATGCGCGAGTTCGTCGAGGATCAGCAGGTCGCCCTTCTGCGGCAGGGCGCTCAGCAGGGCGAAGTTGGCGATGTAGCCGCTGCCGAAGAACAGCGCCCGTTCGGCCCCGAAGAACGCCGCCGCATCTGCCTCCAATGCCTCATGCTCCGGCGCGTTGCCGCGCAGGAGCCGCGATCCGGTAGCGCCGACCGGGGTGCCCCCCTCGATTGCCGCCGCGACTGCATCGCCAAGTCTCTTCGAGGCAGCAAGCCCGAGATAATCGTTGGACGAGAAGTCGAGCCCGGCGCGCGGCGCCAGTGTCCGCAGCCGGCCCTTGCGTGCCAGACCCTGCAAGGTTGCTTCATAGCGGGCAAGCGGCGGCTCGTTCATCTTGCCTCGCGTGGCATCGGCTCAATGCCGAGACGTCTAAATAGACGATTATCCTTGTCCTCGCCGGGATTGTCCGCCGTCAGCAGCATGTCGCCGACAAAGATCGAATTGGCGCCGGCAAAGAAGCACAGCGCCTGCGTTTCGTCGCTCATCGCCGTCCTGCCGGCGGAGAGCCTTACATAGGACTTCGGCATCATGATGCGGGCGAGCGCAATGGTGCGGACGAAATCGATCGGATCGATGGGCTCGGCCTCGGCAAGCGGCGTGCCTTCGATGGGGATGAGCATGTTGATCGGCACGCTTTCCGGCGGCTCGGGCAGGTTCGCGAGTGTGACCAGCATGTCGATGCGATCGGCCTTTTCCTCTCCCATCCCGACAATGCCGCCGCAGCAGACCTTCATGCCGACCTCGCGCACGTGCCCAAGTGTTTCCAGCCGGTCGGCAAAGGTCCTGGTTGAAACAACCTCGCCGTAATAGCGCTCGGACGTGTCGATGTTGTGGTTGTAGTAGTCGAGACCGGCCGCCTTCAGGCGCTGCGCCTGACTGAGGTCCAGCATTCCGAGCGTCATGCAGGTCTCCATGCCGAGCGCCTTCACGCCCTCGATCATGGCGACCACGGAGCCCATGTCGCGTTCCTTCGGACTGCGCCATGCGGCGCCCATGCAATAGCGGGTGGCGCCGGCGTCCCGCGCCTTCATCGCTTCGGCAATGACACGCTCCACCTCCATCAGCTTGGACGCCTTCAGGCCGGTTTCGTAATGTGTAGACTGGCTGCAATAGCCGCAATCCTCCGGGCATCCGCCGGTCTTGATGCTGAGCAGCCGCGACAGCTGCACCCGGTTGCGATCGAAGTTCTGGCGGTGGATTGTCTGCGCCAGGAAGAGCAGGTCATTGAACGGCATCCCGTGGATAGCCTCGGCCTCTTTGCGGTTCCATCGGGATAGTGCCCCCTCGATCGATTGCATGGCTTGCTTCACGTCGCACTCCGAGTTCGTTCCAATCGTCATCATCAAAGCTTTGTCGCTGGTCCGACAGCGCGTGCAGGAGTCTGTCGACCCTCCTCGGGTTCGCTATGATCGTCGATCAGCCCGATGAGCCTGAACCAGTTGGAGGGTGCGCCGCACAAATATGCAGGCTCGCATGGAGCAGTTCCTGCGTCGGCGCGCTCCAGCGGAGGTGGGAATGCTTTTCATTCCATCTCCATCAGTTCAAGCGCGCGCCGATGCGCCGGCATATCCAGGCCGATGTCGAGGATAGGGGCGCTGTGTGTCAGCCATCCGACTGAGATGAGGTCGACCCCCGTCGCAGCAATCGACGGAGCCGTTTTCGGCGTCACCCGACCGGAAGCCTCCGTGATGGCGCGGCCACCGACGATTGCCACGGCGCGGGCAAGGTCCTCAACCGACATATTGTCGAGCAGCACTGCGTCGACTGCCAGCGTGAGCGCTGTATCGAGCTGCTCAAGGGTCTCGACCTCGACCTCGATCTTCACCATGTGCCCTGCGGTGGCGCGCGCCCGCTCTATTGCCGTGCGAATGTCGCCGGCGATTGCGATGTGGTTGTCCTTGATCAGCACGGCGTCGTCGAGCCCGAAGCGGTGATTGGCGCCGCCGCCGACGCGCACGGCGTATTTCTCCAGCGCGCGCAGTCCGGGCGTCGTCTTTCGCGTGCACACGATCTTCGCCTTGTGGCCACGCACGGCCTCGACCATCGTCGCTGTGGCAGTGGCGATGCCGCTCAGGCGGCACAGAAAATTGAGCGCCGTGCGCTCGGCCGTGAGCAGGCCTCGCGCCGGTCCGCACAACTTGGCGATAGTCTCGCCCGCCGCGACATCGCTGCCGTCAGCTCGCCAGATGTGCATGTCGATCGCAGGCTCGACGAGCATGAAGGCGAAGGCGGCCAGATCGAGACCGGCAACGATTCCCGTCTGTCGCGACTTGAGCACTAACGTGGCCGTGCGATCACGCGGGATCACGGCGTCGCTGGTCAGATCACCGCATCTGCCCAGGTCTTCGAGAAGAGCACCGCGCACGATCGGCTCGATCAGGGTTGAGGGAAGGGGTGAGAACGAATTCATGTCAGGGTGCTCCGTATCGGCGCCCGCCAGCTGAGTGCGACGGCGGTCTGTATTGCGCTGGGCAGTGTCAGCCGTGACTGGCGCGCATCTGCATCGCGTCCGGGGAAATCGGAACGACAGTGCGATCCGCGGCTCTCTTCGCGCCGCAGGGCCGCAATGGCGATCATCAGCGCGACCAAGGCGGGGCCGGAGGCAGCGCTGTCGTGAGCTGCGATCGGCAACAGGGTCGCCACCCCGTCGCGTAGCGTCTCGCTATCGCGGATGATGCCGAGCGCGGCCGAGACGATTGGGCGGATGCCGGAGGCGTCTGGCCGTCGAGGCACGAATGCGGAACACACGCGCGGTCGCCGGGTGTGTGATACGTCGGCGACGCTTTCAGCAACCCAGCTCGCTGTGACCGCCGCTTCGATAAGCGAGTTGCTGGCGAGTCGGTTCGCGCCGTGCAGACCGGTGCATGCGACCTCGCCACATGCCCACAATCCCTCGATGGAGCTGCGGCCGGCAGCGTCTACAGCAACACCGCCCATGTGATAATGTGCCGCCGGGCGCACCGGGATCGGGTCGGTCGCGGGATCGATGCCGGCCTGGCGGCACAAATCGGCGATCGCCGGAAAGCGCTTGTCAAATCTGAGGCCGAGACATTGCCTTGCGTCCAGGAACACACGGCGTCCGGCAGCGAGCTGGTGCCAAACCGCGCGCGCAACCACGTCGCGAGGCGCAAGCTCGCCCCCGGGGGTTTCAGCGAGGAAACGCTCTCCTTGCTCGTCGACGAGCACAGCACCCTCGCCGCGCACCGCTTCGCTCACCAGCGGCATCGGCCGCCGCGGACCCTCGAGGGCGGTCGGGTGGAACTGCACGAATTCCAGGTCGGCGAACTCCGCCCCGGCACAGGCGGCGAGCGCGAGCCCCTGTCCACATGAGCCAGGCGGGTTTGTCGTATCGCTAAACAAGCCGCCGATGCCGCCGGTCGCCAGGACCGCGCGGCGCGTTGGCAAGGCGATTGCGCCCGTGCACCCGGCCGCGACCACGGCGATAATCGCCCCGTCTTCCACGACAAGCCGGCGGGCCTCCATGTTTTCGAGGATAGTGATGGAGGCTGTGCGCCGTGCCGCGGCGATCAGCGCGCGGACCAGCTCGCGACCGGTGGCATCGCCCGCCGCATGCACGATCCGCCGCTGCGAGTGCGCCGCCTCAAGCCCGAGCCGCAAGGCGCCGTCAGCGCTTCGGTCGAATGCGACACCGAAGCGCTCTAGAGTCCTGATCGCTTCAGGTGCAGCTCGGACCGTTCGCCGCACCGTCGTCACGTCGCAGAGGCCGTCGCCAGCCGCGAGGGTGTCACAAAGATGAAGTTCGGGACTGTCCTCGCCGCCGACACTTGCCGCAAGACCGCCTTGGGCGAGCTCGCTGCAGGCTCCGGTTCCCAGCCCCGCATTGGACAGAAGCACAACCGGTTCCGGCGCCAGATGAAGCGCCGTCATCAGGCCTGCCACACCGGCGCCGATGATGACCGGCGCCCCGCCGATGTCATGAACGTCGAGGTTCATATGGAAAGCATGCGCTCGACCGAGCGGCGCGCGCGCCCTGCAATCCCGGGATCGATCCGAACCTCATGCCGGTTCTCCTCGAGTGCGACGCGAATGTTAGCCAGCGTGATGCGCTTCATGTGCGGACAGAGATTGCAGGGGCGGACGAACTCGACCTCGGGATGCGCGACCGCGACATTGTCGCTCATCGAACATTCCGTCATCAACACTACGCGGGGTGGTTTTTCCCGCTCGACATAATCCGACATGGCCGCGGTGGAACCCGAAAAATCCGCCTCTGTGACAACGTCCGGGGGGCATTCGGGATGGGCCAGCACGATGACGCCTGGATATGCGGCGCGCAGTTCGCGAATATCGGCCGGGGTGAAGCGCTCATGCACCTCGCAACGACCCTTCCAGGCGATGATCCCGACCTTCGTCTCGGCGGCGACGTTCTTGGCGAGATATTCGTCGGGCAGCATGATCACACGCGGCGCGCCGAGCGATTCCACCACCGCCTTTGCGTTGCCCGAGGTGCAGCAGATGTCGGACTCGGCTTTCACAGCGGCGGAGGTGTTGACATAGGTGACAATGGGCACGCCGGGATAACTCTGTCGCATCAGCCGCACGTCTTGTGCCGTGATCGAGTCGGCCAGCGAGCAACCAGCGCCGAGGTCGGGGATGAGCACGGTCTTGTTCGGATTAAGCAGCTTGGCGGTCTCGGCCATGAAATGCACGCCGGCAACGACGATGACTTGCGCCTCGACTGTCACAGCCTTGCGGGCGAGCGCCAAGCTGTCGCCGACAATGTCTGCGACGCAATGGTAGATCTCGGGCGTCTGATAGTTGTGCGCCAGGATGATGGCATTGCGCTCGCGCTTGAGCGCAAGGATGGCATCGATATCGTCCACGAAAGACGGCCATTCAATCGGCGGGATCACGCGCCGGACGCGCTCGTAGAGGAACGCGGCCGTAGGCAGCACGGCGCTCATTGATGCCCCCGCTTATACTCTAGTTGAAGATAACCAGCATATACTTGCCGTGAGTATAAGGGATGTCAACCCCGCGACAGCGGCAATTTTGTCCCGGCGATGGCCCTTTCGTCGAGAACGGCATGGCGGAAGCGGTAGAGCTTCGCCGGCCGACCACCAGTCTCCGCAGTGGTCTCGCCGGTCTCCTCGACCAATTCCTGTTGCTCGATGAGGCGGCGAAAGTTCGGCTTGTGGATGAGCCTGCCGGCGAGCGCCTCCACGGTTCGCTGCAGCTGCAGTAGCGTAAAGGTCGGTCGCATAAGCTCAAAGACGACGGGCCGGTATTTGATCTTGGAACGCAGCCGTGCAATGCCCGTTGCCACGATACGGCGATGATCAGCGACCATGGACTTGCTCGGCACCAGGGGAAGCGACGTCTCCCGTCCGCTTCCGGCCTCTTGGACCAGGCCTGCTTCATAAAGTAACTCATATCGCTGAAGCACGAGCTCCTCATTCCAATAACGGTCGTCGAAGCCAAAGGCGATCGCCGCCCGCTGCCGGCGTTCGCGTCGCGTAGCCGCGTCGCTGGCTCCGTCTGCCCAACCGATCAAGCGTGGTCGCACAACATCCAGCACCACCGGCGGGGTGCCGGAGCGGTGGTCCTCCCATGGAAAATAGTCGTACCAGCTTTGCCAGCCGCACTTGGATGAGCCCGTTGCCTGTTCTTTGCTGGTCAAAGCGAGATAGCTGATGGAGATGACGCGCTGCTGGCGTTCGACGCCAATTCGGTCCCGATCGGCGAAGGTGTAAAGCTGCTCGATGTACCCCAAGGGCTGGCCGGTCTGCTGCTCGACCCACCCCCTCAAACCAGATTGCGGCGACCGGTGCTCAAGCGCAAAAGGTCCGGACGGCAGGGTGTCAGCCTGGCCGATTGTTAGGAGACAGGGGTCACTTTCATTTACGGCCACGACAACGGCGATCAGGTCCACTTTGACTTCGTCCGCCTTGCCGGCTTTGTCTTTCCTGGTTCCTTTTGCCTGATCGTCCATGTTCGTGAAAGTGGTTGACCTGAGCCCGGGAGCCTTAATCGATTTAATGTAAGCGAGGCTGTCCGCACGTCAACACCGCACAGCTGCACGTCTTTTTTTAGCTCTTCGCACTCGCACAAAAATATGCCAAACGCGACACCCGCGGCGGGTAACGCTAGGGAAGGAGGCGTGGGTTGAGCGCAACTGGTGAGACAAAGGCGATGACACCGCCGGATATTCGAATGCGGAAAGGCCAGACTCCACTCGTCTGCCTGACGGCATATACTACGCCGATCGCCAGATTGGTTGATCGACACTGCGACATCGTTCTCGTTGGCGACAGCGTCGGCATGGTCCTGCACGGCCTCTCGTCGACGCTGGGCGTCACTCTCGACATGATGATCATGCACGGCCAGGCGGTGCGCCGCGGTCTGGTGCGAGCATTGATGGTCGTAGACCTGCCATTCGGTTCCTATGAAGAAAGCCCCGAGCAGGCCTTCCGCAACGCTGCGCGCCTGATGGCGGAGACCGGTTGTGCAGCGGTGAAGCTCGAGGGGGGCCAGACCATGGCCGAGACGATCCGCTTCCTCGCCGCGCGCGGCGTGCCTGTCATGGCCCATGTCGGCTTGACGCCGCAGGCGGTCAATACTCTCGGCGGTTACCGCGTCCAGGGGCGGGGAGACGATGCCGAGCGCATCAGGCGCGATGCCGGTGCGGTCACGAAGGCCGGCGCCTTTTCCGTGGTGCTGGAGAAAGTGCCCGAGCCCCTCGCAAAGCGCATCACTGCGGAGATCGCCGTCCCAACCATCGGCATCGGCGCCTCGCTCGCCTGCGACGGTCAGATTCTGGTGAGCGACGATATGCTCGGGCTTTTCAGCTCTTTCCGGCCGAAATTCGTCAAGCGCTACGCCGAACTAGGCGACCAGGCCGATGCGGCGATTGCGGCTTACGCCGCCGACGTGAGGGAACGGCGCTTTCCGGCGGCCGAACATCTCTACGCCAACGAGACGAAGGCCGGAGGCGTCACATGAGCGTGCCGATCGTTCGAACCGTTGCCGAGCTCCGCGCTGTTGCCGCGGGATGGCGTCGCTCAGGCACCCGTATCGCCGTTGTGCCGACCATGGGAGCCTTGCATGAAGGCCATCTGAGCCTCGTGCGTGCCGCGCTTCAGAAGGCCGAGCGGGTAGTCGTGACGCTGTTCGTCAATCCCAAGCAGTTCAACAGTGCCGCCGACCTTGCCGCCTATCCCCGGACGGAAAACGAAGATGCTGCCAAGCTCGTGCCGACAGGCGCACATCTGCTGTATGTGCCGGATGCAGACGAGATTTATCCAGCGGGCTTCGCCACGGCCGTTTCGGTGTCCACTCTCAGCGAGGGCCTGTGCGGCGCCTTCCGGCCCGGCCATTTCGATGGCGTGGCGACGGTCGTGGCCAAGCTCTTCCTGCAGACCGGCGCTGACTTCGCCTTCTTTGGCGAAAAGGATTTCCAGCAGCTTCAGCTTGTCAGGCGCTTGGTCCGGGACCTCGACATCCCGATCACCGTGGTCGGATGTCCGACAGTCCGCGAAACCGATGGTCTTGCACTATCGTCGCGCAATAGCCGGCTCTCGCCAGCAGAACGCGCCATTGCCCCAAAGCTGGCTTTGGTCTTGCTCGACACGGCTGAGCGGCTTGCGCGTGGCTCTCCTGTCTTGCCCATGCTTGATGAAGCGCGTGCAACAATTCTGGCGGCAGGCTATCGCGAGGTCGAATACCTGGAACTTCGCGGCGAAACAGACCTGCAGCCGCTAGCAAGGCTTGACCGACCAGCACGCTTGCTTGTCGCGGCTTGGCTCGGCGACACACGGCTCATCGATAACGTCTCAACATCCCCGGTTGGTAAGCGGCCAGGTGCGCGGCGTTCGCTTCACGGGGAAGCAGCAAAGTAATGCCGGCGATGATGGCGACCAAATCGTCCGCGTCGCATCGATGCGGGGTCATTTAGACCCAGGTTTCCGCCTGGCATCGAGCAACATTCGAGGAGGTCGCGCAAAGGGCTGATGTATCGCGTATTCGAAAACTTCGTCGAGCAACTCTCTGCAAGCGTCGATGCGGTCGACCTCCATGAGGCGATGGCGTCCGCCGCAGCCGGCTTCGACTTTCCGCTCTTCGCCTATTTCAGTTACCCGTCGGTCTCCGGCCAGACGCCGCGATTGATTTCAAATTATCCTTCATCCTGGACATCGCACTATCTGCAACTGCGCTACCACAGCCATGATCCGGTGATCCTGCGCGGGCTGCAAGGCTGGGATACTTTTGATTGGGGCGTGGATCGACCCCGCCAGTGTCTGCCGGCCTCGCAGCAAGAAATCCTGGAAAAAGCAGCTCACTTTGGCATTCGCGGCGGATTGACCATGTCCATGCATGACCATCGCGGCCGGTTTGCGGCGCTGACCTTCGCTTCCGACCAATCCCGTCCGCCTCTCTTGCGATCACTCCCTCGCTACGAAAAAGCATTGCAGCTGGTCGCAATCAACTTTCATATACATGCCCGGCGCAAGCTCGCCGAAGATTGCGTGGTGGATGGCATAACGCTGACCCCGCGGGAGTTCGAATCCCTGAAATGGGCGGCGCGCGGTAAGTCCGCCTGGGATATCAGCCAGATCCTCGGCGTCTCGAAACGCACCGTGACCTTCCATCTGGAAAACGCTAAGGCAAGCTTGGCGTGCGAACGATCAACCAGGGCGTAGCACGGCTGACTGCTTCCCGTCAGTGGAGATCCTGACTCCTTTTGTTGGAAAGCTGTAAAGGTCTACAGGCTGCATCAATGTCGGCTTTGCTCTTCGATGGCGGGAACACATCCTGCACGGAGGCGACAGATGATGCAGCTGATAACACCTGAACTCTACGGCGAGTTTCCAAACGAGCTCAACGAAATGCACGGGCTCAGGCATCGGGTCTTCAAGGAAAGGCTGGATTGGGAAGTTCAGACCGAAAGCGAGATGGAAACAGACGCATTTGACAGCCTGAACCCCGTCTATCTGCTTCTCAAGGGATCCGACTGGCGAATTTGCGGTTGCGTCCGTCTTTTACCGACTACCGGACCGACAATGTTGCGCGACACCTTTCCGATGCTGCTGGGCGAGACTGCGGCGCCCGCGAGTGCCCGCATTTGGGAGAGCAGTCGTTTCGCACTCGATCTCCCTCCATCAGCGCCTAAGTCTGGCGGACTGGCGCAAGCAACCTACGAGCTCTTCGCCGGCATGATCGAATTCGGCTTGGCGAACAATCTCACTCGGATTGTGACAGTGACCGATACGCGCATGGAACGGATCCTGCGTCTCGCAACGTGGCCGTTGTCGCGCATCGGACAGCCGAAGCCGGTCGGTAAGACGGAGGCGGTCGCCGGTTTTCTCGAGATTTCCCACGCTAGCCTCAAGCGCATCCGCTGGAGGGGACGTCTGAACGGACCGGTATTATGGCAACCGGTTCTCGGCCTGTCGGCGTAGCGCTTAACGATGCTCAGCCTGACCTATGCTCCTGCCCGCGGGCGCTACGTACGGTTGATATGCTGGCCGGACGGCGTAGTGCGAAGCTTACGACTATTTCGGTCGCTTCCCCCGCACGACCTGGGCCCAGGAAGTTTTTAGGTGCAATCCGCAATTCCAGCGTTACCACGCCAAATGGCGCGCCCCGCCGCAGACACCGAGTTTTTGGACGCCGTAAAAGCCGGATTTCTTTACGCCGCAAAAAAGCAGCAACTCCGGAATCGTTCACAGAGCAGCCAAGGCCTGCACCGCTGGACGATTGCTCCTCTCAGCGGTGCCTTCTGGTACCAAAAAAGCCCCGGCGCTGGGTCGATGCGCCGGGGCTTTGGGCACGTACGAGCTACACCAACAGTGTCCGCTTATGAACGTGCGCTAATAAAGTGAACGAATGGTGAATCGCGCAATAGCTCGCCGAACGGGGTTCGTATTCATGCTCCCATGTAAGAAGTGTGCTGGCGTGGATCAACGCTGCCGTAGGCCTAAGAGCGCACGCTCAAGGCTGGGGTGAAGCCCGCAGGATCGGTGAATTGCATGATCAGTTTGCCACCTGATTGTAAAGCACCAGCGCGTGAGGGCAACAGGTCGACCTGCATGCTACAGCATTCCCTCTTCCTCAGCAGCAGCCTCGAAGGCCGCGCGGACATCTTGGGGGGTCACCCGGTCTTCAAAGGCGTCGACGCAGGCTTGGATCTTCCACTTGGGTCCCCTATTCGGCCACTTCATGAATTCCTCAGCGGCACCTTCGACGTGGTTGACCCCGTAGGTCCTCCCAGGTCGGTCGGTCTTGACAGAGACCGGAGGGTTGAACCAGTGCAATGCGATGAGGGAAACCTAAGGGGAGAGGCGGCTGTTAAAGGAACATTCGATCCCAATAAGCGTGCAGGTCTATTGTTTCCCCGCGAGCCGACACAAGGGGGAGATGGCAGCGTCGCCGTTGCACTACCGCCTTATCACAATCGAAGCGCGCCGGACTTCCCAGCCCTCCCGTTCCAGTTCCGGCAGGCTGTGGTTCTCGCAGGGGTAGCCGACGCAGAAGTAACCGATCAGCGTCCACTCCGGCGGTGCGTCCATGATCGTCGCCATTTCGGCCGGGTCGAGGATCGAGACCCAGCCCATGCCAATTCCTTCGGCGCGCGCCGCCAGCCAAAAAGTGTGGATCGCCATCACCGCCGAATATTCGATGGTTGCGGGCATGGTCAGGCGGCCGAGCCCATGTCCCTGTTGCGTCGTGCGGTCGGCAAAGACCGCGAACTGACAAGGCGCTTCGTTCAAGCCGGCAAGCTTCAGGCGCGCATAGAGCGCGGCGCGTTCGCCGCCGAACGATGCGAGCGCCTCCGCATTGCAGCGCTCGAAGCATGTCCTGACGGCGGCGCGGCATCCCGCACTCTCGACCATGACGAAACGCCAGGGCTGGCTCAGCCCGACCGAGGGCGCAATGCTGGAGATGTCAAGCAGCCGTTCCAGCGCGCCTTCGGGGAGCGGCATCGGCTTGAATCGCCTCACGTCTCGCCGCCACAGGAAGAGATTGGCCAGATCGGCGCGAAAATCGTCCGGAAATTCCGGGTCTGACGTCATGGTGTCGTACTGCCTTTGCGAAGAAAGTAGGGGGGAGGGCAATAAGGCAGTAGGCATTAGGGCAGTAGGGCAGTAGGTTGTGCGCGTCAAGTTCTGCAAAAATGGCGTGGCATTAGCGGTGACGTTGGCGTCTCCGCCGCGCAGCCCCCGTATTTAGCGGAGCGGCGGACATGGCGGGCCGCGTCTCAGGCGGCCAATGCCCTCAGGTTCTCCTTCTTGTGCTCGCGCAGATGATCAATGTTGAGGTAGCGGGTCGCCTCGAGCCAGTTCTCGTGGATCTCCACTGATTGCGCGATTTTCCTGCTCGATTAACTGCAGAAGCGCGGCGTAACCGCCAAGCAGGCGCACCAGCGGAATATTTTCGCGCAATCCCTGTAAAGTGAAGGAGAAGGTAACTAAGGAGCGCGGCTCGTGCGCGTGAGGTATATCCGAACGTGTGCAGCAGATCGTCGCGCTCTCCCCGGACACATCCGCGCGCCACAGAGCCTCGGTGGCCGGCCGCTCGGACGCGCAGGTGGAGCCAAAAATCCACAGATGCATTCCGGTCATATGCTAGCTGCCAAGCATATGACCGGCATTTCGCAAGGCGCCTAGGAAGAGACCGGCATGGACGGTGACATCGATCTTGGCCTGCATTGACAGGGGCATGCTGGCCCAGTTCTCCAATGGCGAAATGAAATGTGAGAAAGTGCCATTGACCATGCAAGAGCGGGTAACAAGGCCTTGTCTGTCCAACGCGACCACGCCCGTCTGGTCGGCTCGATATCGGATGGCTGCGATCCGCTGGACCTCCGAGTCACCATCGACCCGCACGTCGAAAACCAGGACACCGTGGCTCCTCGTGGCTATCTCTGCGGCTTTTTGGTTGAAGCTTAGGGAAAGTGAGCGGACGCTTTCGACCGCCATCTGGAAAATCGCCAAATCCAGTTCATCCAACGCCATGTAGGCTATTGCGCGCAATATAGGGGTGATTGCAACGACGGATTCGTGTTCCAGATCGAACTGATCCTGAAGCGGGGCGCGCGCACTGTCCTTGAACTTGGGCTTCTGCACTCCCGCCGTTAACGAACTCCGTACCTTCCTCGTTACTTCGCCAATTTGCGTGTGGCCTATGCAAGCATCCGTAACGCAGATTTGGATAGGTCAGCTTCTTTCCCAGCAATGCCTCGAGGTCGCTTCGCATCTGTCCTTCTGAGCATATGCTTGGGTTTGGACATCCATGAAAGAGCCCGCTGTCGGTGCCCGGTGCGCCACGGCACGTCAGCGACCAGACTCCACCGGGTTCACAAAGTTGACTCGCTGGGGTAGGGGGACCGCAGAGAAATCTCCGGTCGCAGCCTTACCCGGTCAAAACAAGGATACCACGATGAAGACTCTCGTCATCTGCTCCGGCGGATTGGACTCCGTTTCCCTTGCTCACAGCGTGGCAGCGGAGCACGAGCTCGCCGGCCTCCTGTCTTTCGATTACGGCCAACGGCACAGGAAAGAATTGGGCTTCGCCGCTCTCTGCGCGGAGCGGCTGAACACTATGCACCAGATCATCAACATCCCCGAAATCGGCCGCGGCCTTTCCGGCTCAGCGCTCACCGATAATTTCGACGTGCCGGACGGCCACTACGCCGAAGACACGATGAAGATCACGGTAGTGCCGAACCGGAACGCCATCATGTTGGCAATTGCCTTCGGTCTCGCCACCGCGCACAAGGCCGAAGCGGTGGCGATGGCCGTACATGGTGGGGACCATTTCATCTATCCAGATTGCCGTCCGGCCTTCATCGAAGCTTTCCAGATGATGCAAGACCGGGCGCTGGAAGGCTACGCAGAGATTCGCCTTTATACGCCTTACGTCAACCTCACGAAGGGCGACATCGTCCGGGATGGAGCAAGACACGGAACGCCATTTGCGGAGACCTGGTCGTGTTACAAGGGCGGCGAGCGTCACTGCGGACGGTGCGGGACCTGCGTGGAGCGGCGCGAGGCGTTTCATCTCGCGGGGCACGCTGATCCTACCGACTACGAAGACCCTGTCTTCTGGCTCGAGGCGCTGCGGAGGAGGAGCGCCTGATGTTCCGCATCACCAAGGAATTCCACTTCTCGGCCTCGCACCAGCTCACCTCTTTGCCGCCGGATCATCAGTGCGCGCGCCTGCACGGGCATAACTACATCGGCGAAGGACCTGGACGCGCACGGCTTCGTGCGCGACTATCACGATCTGGCGCCCCTCAAACGCTATATCGACGAGAGCCTCGACCATCGGCACCTCAACGAGGTGCTGGGACATGAGCAAGTCACGGCGGAATACTTGGCCAGACATTTCTATGAATGGTGCAAGGCACGTCTGCCGGAAACCGCGGCCGTGCGGGTGAGCGAAACCCCGAAAACCTGGGCGGAATACCGGCCGTGACGGACACGTGTCCCGCAATCCGTGTGAGCGAGATATTTGGGCCCACGATCCAGGGCGAGGGAGTGCTCATCGGTTTGCCTACAGTCTTCATCAGAACCGGCGGGTGTGACTACCGGTGCTCCTGGTGCGACAGCCTCCATGCGGTGGACAGTCAATTCCGCCACGAATGGGAGATGATGCCAATCGATGCGGTGTGGCAAAGCGTCGTTGGGCTTTCCGGCGGCCGGCCAGTGATGGTGTCGCTGTCAGGCGGTAATCCGGCCATTCAGCCCTTCGGTGCGCTGATCGAGCGAGGCCATGGTGAAGGTTACCGTTTTGCGCTGGAAACCCAGGGTTCGGTGGTCAGGGACTGGTTTGCGGATCTTGATGTGCTGGTTCTCAGCCCAAAGCCGCCGTCAAGCGAAATGAGGACCGATTGGGCTGCATTCCAGGCGTGCATAGAAGCGGCGCAGCAGAAGCCGCAAATCGTGCTCAAGCTCGTTGTTTTCGACGAGAATGACTACGCCTACGCCAAAGACGCCGCGGCGCGATTTCCGCGCCTTCCGGTCTATCTGCAACCCGGCAATCACACGCCACCGCGCCCTGGCAATGAAGACGCACCTGTCGACCTGGACGGAATAATAAAACGCATGGAGTGGCTTGTGGAAAAGGTGACACACGACAGGTGGTTCGAAGCACGCGTGTTGCCGCAGTTGCACGTTATGCTCTGGGGAAACAGGAGAGGCGTTTAGTCGCGCCTGTGCGGGAAATGCGCCCTCGGATTTTCGGTTCGACCGGCCAGATGTTGACCATCTAGATCCCGATCGCAGCCACCAAGGCAAACAGGTTGCCTCGACGACCTTTCGGCCGCTGCCAGGCCGCATGTCCGCCGACGGTCTGCCCTTGTTTTTAAGAGGGCACGCGGCTGCGGCGAATGCGGCACTGCGTGAGAGGTCCTGCGCGTTATCGCGCCGCCGCTGCTTGGCACGGCACTTGCGCCCGAGATGGCAGCAGCGTTCGACCGGAGCGCCGCCAGTGAGAGGCCTTGAAGCAAGGAAGAGCCCGCCCCGATCCGGCAGGGAGAGAAACGGTGTTAGCTCCACAAGTCCACAGCGCGAACGCCGGGCCTCGTAAGCCCCATATTGCGCGGCTTTACGTTCAGGTGCTTGCCGCCGTCGCCCTCGGTGTCGCAGTGGGCTATTTCTGTCCGGGGCCCGGAGAGGCTCTGAAGCCGCTCGGCGATGCTTTCATCAAGCTCGTGAAGATCATCATCGCGCCTGTCATCTTCCTGACAATTGCGACAGGCATCGGCGGCATGAACGATCTCAAGAAGGTCGGCCGGGTCGCCGGCAAGGCAATGATCTATTTCCTCACCTTCTCGAGCCTCGCATTGATTGTCGGTCTCATTGTCGCAAATGTCGTTCAGCCAGGTGCTGGCCTCAACATTGATCCGGCGTCGCTCGATGTTCAGGCCGTGAAGGGCTATGCCGCCAAGGTCCACGAGCAGTCCGTGACCGGCTTTCTGATGAACATCATCCCGATAACGATCGTTGGTGCCTTTGCCGAAGGCGACATCCTGCAGGTCCTGTTCTTCTCGGTCCTGTTCGGCATCGCTCTGGCGATGGTCGGCGACACGGGCAAGCCTGTGCTTTCTTTGCTTCAGGCGCTCCTTGCGCCGGTGTTCAAGCTGGTCGGCATTCTGATGAGGGCCGCGCCCGTCGAAGGGGCGAGCGCCAGGCGTTCGGTCGTGGGCCTCGGCATCCCGGCCGGATATTCATTCAATCTGCACGGCACCAACATCTACATGACGCTGGTCCCCCTCTTCCTCGCCCAGGCGACGAACACGGATCTGTCGATCGGCGGTCGGATCCTGCTGCTGTTCGTCGCCTTGCTCTCTTCGAAGGGAACAACTCGCATTACCGGTGCGGGCCTCCTCACGTTGGCTGCAGCGCTCTTTGTCGTTCCGACCGCCCCAGCTGCCGGCGTGACGCTTATTCTTCGCGTCGACCACTTTATGTCGGAGTGCCGTGTGCTGACCATTTTTCTCGGCAACGCAGTGGGAAGGCTTGTTGTCGCCCGGAGCAGGGCGAGCCGGATGATGGACGATTGGCAAAGGCTCTCGCGAGCGGGTCCTTCGGCGCTCGGGCGTTGAAGGGCAGATCGCCCGGCGCGATGACCGGTCGTCTCGGCTGGCAACTCGCGAACGCCGCTCAGCTATTGCAGTCAGCCCATTGGAGCGAAGCCGTCATAAAGCAACCGCCAGATGGCGCCGGCATCGACATTGTGAGCCCCCCGCGACTGCCGATACTGCGGGAACTGCCGGGCAAGCGATCCAAAGCGACGACCAACTTTCACGCCAAAAGGCCAGCCGTTGCTGCCCCGTTAACGGCTGATTGGAGCCCGACCCCATGTCCAAGCAAAACGCCGGCCTTGTCGCCGTAATCGGTTTCTTAGTCCTCGCCTTGTCCGTGCTGGGAACGCTAAAGCGACAGCCAGATAGGTTGACGACCTGCAACGGCTCGGAGATGAACGCCTTGCTCGCGGCGGACTTGAGGATACTCATTCGGCAGCATCGCGACGCACTCCTCAACGACCTCGCCTCGCCAATCGCCGGCAATCCGCAGGGCGACGTCCCCCTGGTCTCATTCCTCGACTACAACTGCCCGCTGTGCAAGGAAATGGACCTCATTCTCCAGCAAGCCCTCAAGCATGATCCCAATCTGAGGAGTGTGCGTAAACAGCTCCCGGTCCTGGGACCTGCTTCCGAATTCGCCGCGCGCGCGGCGCTCGCCTCCCGCATACAGGGAAAATATGAGGCGTTCGATCGCGCCCTTTTTGCTTTTCCCGGCTTGGTTAACCAAAGAACCACCCTAGCCGTTGCGGCACGTGTCGGCCTCGATGTTGAGCAGCTCAAGCGGGACATGCAAGGCCCGGCCATCACCGACGCCATCGCACGCGATCGCGCGCTCGCCAACGAGCTGTACATCACCGGCACGCCGGCGTTGGTGGTCGGCGACGAAGTGATAGCCGGGGTGGTAGAGATGGCCGGGCTGCAACGCTGCATCGCCGATGTGCGCGCAAACGCCAAGATTCAGTCGTCCACAGCTGCAAAATCGGCATTTTGACCGCATCAACTGCTCTCGGGGACCAGAGTCCTGAGCGCCCGCGCGCCTGAAGGCGCGCGCCGGGTGCTCGTGCACCGAGCCCGCTTTTCTTCGACAGGCTCAGGCGGTCTCGGCCATCCGGCTTCGCCCCCTGACGCGCGCAGCCTGTCGGCTGCTGACGGTCGCCGGCCAGCCGGCCGGCGTCGATTTTGTGGTGGCCTTCCCCGGTGGCACGGGGTGGGCGGCACTCCCTTCTAGGCCAGCCGCGGCATCCCGCAACCCTCCGCTTGCCGCTCCGGGTCCTCCTCTTCGTTCCGGTCCTTCGGATGCGGTCTGCCTTCTACGGCGGGCCTTTTCGGTCGCTTTCGCCGCCCACCCCGCTTCCGGGGGAGGGCGCGATTGGCGAACGGAGGACCAGACAATGCGTGCAAACAACAAGCGTTCCGGCAGCCGAGAGGCTGGCGCGGGC
>NZ_CAUM01000077.1 GCF_000350085.1 Mesorhizobium metallidurans STM 2683 | reverse complement strand
CGCGAACTTGCCGACCCTCGCATAGGACTGGCGCAGGCGGATGCCATGCTTCCTGGCCAGCTTGACCAGCCGTTCGCGGGCACGATGCATCAGCTTGGCATCGGTCGGGAAGGTGATCGCCTTCTCCTGCACGGTGGTATCGACGATCACCGCGCGGAAGTCCGCTGGCTTGGCCGCCCCCAGCCTGGCCGCCGCGGCAAGACTCTCCTGGAGCAGCGCCATGAGCCGCTCTTCGCCCATACGCAGCCGCCAGCGCGTCAGCGACGTGCGGTCGAAAGGCAAGCGGTGCTGGAAGAACTCCTCGCCGCAGAACAGCTGGTAATAGGGGTTTTCCAGCCAGCGCTCGCACAGCCCTTCATCGGACAGGTTGTGCATCGATTTGAGAATGGCCAATCCCGCCATCAACCGTGTCGGCAAAGGCGGCCGGCCGGGGTCGTCGTCGTAGACCTCGCCGAGCCGCTCTTCCAGGAAGTGCCAGTCGATCGTCTTGGCCAGCTTCACCAGCGCGTGATCCATGTTGAGGATGTGGTCGAGCCGGGATCGCAACAGGTCCGCCTGGCCGCTATCGCGCCGTTCCTTTGGACGCATCCTTCGCTCCTTGCGTTGCTTGTCATCGCCTCGAATCACGCAACGCAGGCACCAATCATTTTGCCGGAAATCGCAGCCTCTAGCCACGAAATTCGGCAATCTGAAACCTGAAATCAGGGGAAATTGTTAAACGGAATCAAAGTATTCCGAGTTCTTCACGGGCGACAAACTCGCCAATGGTATGTTGTCCGGGGAAGACGGATTCGGGAGGGCTGACACCAGCCCGGTTCTGAACGCGAAGAGGCGGTGTCCCGTCCCGAATACGATTCGCTCGCCTGCTGCAGCCGCTATGCGAATTCATGCCGCAGTTCATCCTCCGGGCGAGCTGGCTGGATTGCTGCAGCTCCCCTGGCGCGGCGGCAGGGTGCTGGAACCAGGCATCCGCACCGGAGGGTTTTTTACGGCGACGAATCGAACCGACCGCCGACAATCCGCAAGAGTACTCGGATTCAATATCCTAAGAGACCGAGCGCGCGGCGACGGTTGCAAGGCCCGCGGCGCCGGCTGATCACATGAAGTCATCCTCGTATGAGTATCTGGATGAACTTGGTGAGCTCTCGACATGACTGCTCTCGCTATCCTCAGTTTTGCAAAGATAGCGCGGCGGTTTGTCTGCACGCTGCCATTCACCGGCACTGTTCTTCGTCCACTTTTCGGGATGCTGGGTAGGGTCAAGGACCATGCCGCCATCCTCCACCTCAACAAACCCCATACTCGCTGCGCGGGCTTGTGCTTCTGGATTAGCCGCACGCCAATTCAGCAAAGGCCGTTCGCCGTCGATCCGAAGTTGATGCTCCAGCAGAATATCGCCTGCATTCTCAACGAGTGGATGAGCGACCTGAAGATCCACTACGGACGTGATCTCAGTTCGGCCAGGAAATTGTTTCCGCCAGTTTTCGGAGTCGAACTCAGTCATGCTGAACCCGCCTTGCGTTCTCATCAGTCCAGCACTCTGGTTTCCCAATTGGTAGTTGAAATATCGCGTCTCCTTCGTATCGCAACGCACGCGGTATTCCTTAGCAACCTCCGCAGTGCGTCTTGCCCGCGCGGACACGAATTCCGAATACTCTTGCGGATTGTTGGCAATGTGTTTGATGTTCTTGCCATGAAACTTGATCAGCTCATCTGTGAAAGAAAACTTGTCGATCTCTACCACCGGAGGTCTGGAATGAAGGGAATACGCTTGCGTAGCCGCCGCCGATGAGCCGCCACTGGAATCCGATCCAGCTAAGTCCATGCGGGCAAACATGTCTGCGCACTGTTGGGTTTGTGCATCCATTTGCCCGTTGGCACCACGCGTGTAGTGCCTATCCGACGAGCCACCAATTCGACCATACATAATATCGCACTCCTGTGTTTAGCATTAAGTTGAGGCTGGTTGGCCACAGCCCTAGGTAGTCGGTTTGTTTGACGACTAGCTGACGAGGCGTTCTCCCGATGCGGACGAAAATCCGAACTGCCGTTAGCGTTTGTTGAAATCAGGCTCCGATCTAGCGCAAGTGCATCAATTGTTGTCACCGTCGACGACCGTGGTTTTTCGGTCCCTGATGTGGCTCCGCCAAGAAGCGCCGATCTCGCATTGGTCGAGCGAGGTACGAAAGCGCCGTCCTGACTGGGTGGCCGGAACGGCGCAGCCGACCATTGCCGAGGCTCTGGCAAGAGAGGAACTAGCGGCGGCGGTTCGCATCGAAGGCGAGATGCTGTTCATCGACTATGAGGCGACGACCACGGTTCGGGCTATGTCGCGCCCAGCGTCATGCGCGAATTAGGCCCGCGCTCGACCGGCGAGCCTGCGAGCATGCGCGATGTCGTCTGCGACGCCTCCGGCCCGGTCGAGGAGGTCGTCTTTCCAACGGCCCGACCTCGGTGATGCACGCTGAGCAAACGTTCTGGGAGAAGCTACGTCGATGCACGTCTTCTCCTTGCAGAGCGCCTACGTGGCGAGCGCGTCGCCCGTCACTCGCATGGCTTGGTGCGATTGGAACCAGGTCTTACGGAAACCGCGTTCGCCAATCGGAACCTGGCGGATGCCGTCGCGCGCACAAGGCAGTGTTCTTCGCTGAGAAGGCCGCCGATTGTGAACCGACCGATTATGTGGCTGCAGTCAATTGAAGCTTACGCCTCGTGCCGGCCGGCGAAGCGCTGAAAGCGCTTGGTGGCGACTGTGCGCGCATGGTCGACGATGGCCTGCTCTTCGACGGCGTCGAATGTTTTTTGAGGAGTTGATGGCGCGGTGCACCGACAACGCCGAGCGAGCCATCGCAGCGATCAACCATTAGGAGTGTGCGCATTTCTCAGAGATCGATGTCGAGATGGGCGAGAGCATCCTCATCGTAGGTGAGAAAAGGTCGGCAAGAGCAAGTTCATCCGCGCGGTGCAATCGGTCCGCAACCGACCCTGGACTGTCGGAGCGTGACGGCCAGCTCGGGCTCGAGGCCGACTTGTGGGAGCCGAGATTGTCCATGACGACGATGTCGCCGGGCTCCAGCACGGGTACGAGCTGCTGCTCGACATAGGCGCGGAAGCACTCGCCGTTGATCGGTCCGTCGAAGACGAAAGGGGCCGCCAGCCGGTCGCAGCGCAGCGCGCCGAGGAAGGTCCCAGCGTGCGCCAGTGGTCGTGCGAGCGAAGCCGCGCAGGCGCTTGCCCTTGGGACCCCAGCCGCGCAGGGGGGCCATGTTGGTCTTGATCCAGGTCTCGTCGATGAAGACCAGCCGCTCCGGATCGAGTACGCCAGCGCTGCCGCCGGCGGGCAATGTCGGAGCGGGCCTGCTCAAGGGCGAATAGGGTTTTTTTGAACCGCAGGCCCTCGCGCCTCAGGAACCACACCGTGTCATGCGACACCTTCACCCCGCGCGCCGCCAGTTCCGCCACAGCCCATGCAGCGACAGATGCGGCGTCTGGTTGAGCCGCTCCACCATGAACGCCCGATGCGGTTCCAGAACACGCTTGCGACGGCCACCCATCTTGCCGGGTGCCACAGATCTGCTCGAATGGTAGCGCTGCGCCCACTTCACCGCCGATGAAACGGCAATGCCGAACCGGGCCGCCACCGACCGGCAGCTGTCGCCGGCCTCGATCGCCCTTACACACGCTCACGAATCATTCGAAGAGGTCGCGTCATCGGATGCTGGCCTTCACTCCAGCCAGCATCTTGAATCACAAAAGTCACCGCATGGGAATCCGCATCGATGCAGTCAAAACTGAACGGCTCTAGGCCAATCCTGCGGCGAAGAGTGCTCTCGCCACGGGCTCGAAATATTGCATGGGAACGGGGCTGCCCAGTTGCGTTTTGCTGATGAGCTGATGCGCTAGGACATCGTCGTCGACAATTTCAAGACGTAGCGCCCGCGCCTCGCTAAGCAGGTGTGAAGCCCGCTCGCCTTCGGCGCGGCAAACCAGGACGGGCACCCCGGTTTCACCGCGTACGTAACGCAGACCGATCAGTATCGCCGTTCCTTTGAAGATCAGCGTGGCGTGATGCACACCAAGGGGAGGTTCGTCAGCTGACTCGTCGCGAATGCGACGTCGTTCACTCTTCAACTCTGGCGCCCCTTGCTGATCCTTCAGCTCGCGCGTGACTTCAGTCTTGGTCATCCGCATTTCGCGCAGAAACAACGCACGCTGCAACAGGAGATCGATCAGGCCGGCGACCAGAAGTGCGCCGACGCCAATTCCGATCAGCAGTTTTGCCCCTGTAACGACAAGGCCCACACAGCCCATGCCGCAGACCGGCAAATAGACCATCGTCTTCCACATGCCGAGAAGGCAAAAGGAAAAGGTTGCGCCGAGAACGAATACCTTAAACAGCGTCTTGCCGAGTTCGACCATCGAACGCGCAGACGCCAAGCGCTTCAGCCCTTGAAAAGGATCAATTTTCTCGAAGTTGGGCGTCATTGGCTCAAGAGAGAAAACAAATCCACCATTGGCTAATAAGCTTGCCAAAAGCACCGCCGCGACAAGCGTTCCAAGCAGCGGGCCAACAGTTGCCAAGGTGAGTTCGCCAAGCACAGCCAGCGCCTGCCGGACCGCGAAGTCGAATGGCAGGTTCTGCAGCTTGTCGACAGATAGTAGCGCTTCGCGGCATTTGTCTTCGATCACGCTGCCTCTTAGCCATAGGTACCCGAGACCAGCGCAAGTGCCGACCGCGCGAACGAAATCGGAGCTACGTGGCAGCTGCCCTTTTTTGCGTGCATCGTCTAGCTTCTTGGGGGTGGCGGCGTGTGTCTTCTCTTCACTCGAGTCGCTCATTCTAGCAATCTATCGAACCACTCGAGCGCGCCATTCGCTTGTGTGATCTCCAGTTTCATACCCTCGACCAGATAGCCAGCGTAGGTGACCATGATAATCGGAAAGACAAGATTCTTGATCGTCGGGGACAGTTGGGTCAATTTGAATTGCGGCGCAAAGCGACGCAGTAGCATCATGGATACATCAATCAGCGTCATAAAGAACACGACGGGCCCTGACACCAATAAAGCCGTGCGCATAATGTGGTCGAGGAGCCCTAATACCTCCATTGCTCCTTGCGTGCTCAATGTAGGGTGGAACCTATACACGGGCCAGATCAAATAGCTGCCATAAAGGGCGCTGACCACAGTTTCCAGCCCCCCTGATGCGACGAAGATGGCAATCGCAGTGATCCCGAGAAAGACTCCCATGGCGGAAGCCTGACTGTTCGTCGCGGCGTCGGTCGGGGCGGACGGGTTGGTGACGCCGCGTTGGTTGTCGATAAACTCACCGGCCGCCTGAAGTCCCCATAAGGGAATGCCAAGGAAGGTGCCAAGAAGTGCGCCGACAAAAACTTCCTTCAATCCGAGCAAAGTTACCTGGATCAGACGTGTTTCAGGATCCAGCGCCTGCAACCCGTCGCTGACGTGTGCCAGGCATGGTAATCCGAAGGCAACAGCCAGGCAGCCGCGGATCAGCCCATCGGTCTGAGAACGTGTAAATACAGGTAGGATCATCATAATGCCTATCGCGCGCGCTGCGCCAAGACCGGCTGCTACGACGAGTTCGATAGCCGTATGGATCAGGATTTGAATCTCGGCCGGTGACGCATACATGGCGGAGACTAGTAGCTAAGTGTCATGGCGGGAAACTCGGTAAAGATCTGGTTGGCTAGCTCTATCAGCGGTGCGCTCAGCACAGGCGCAAACAAGCCAATAACCGCGACAACAACCAGAAGCTTCACGGTGAGTGGCAAACTTTCATCCTGGATCTGCGTTGCCGCCTGGATGATGCCAATGACCAAGCCAACGATCACCGATGCAATGAGCGGGGGCAGAATCCAGATCATGAACACCACCAACGATTGGGTCATAAGAGTGACAATACTGGATTCAGCGATGATCAACCTCCCGGTATCGTGTAACTCAACACAAGTCCGTGCATCAATTTCGACCAGCCATCAATAGCGACGAACACGAAGAGTTTGAAAGGAACAGATATAAGCGTTGGGGATACCATAGACATACCCATCGCCATCAAAATTGTCGTCACAATAAGATCGATAGCGATAAAAGGAAGATAAAGAAGAAATCCGATCTCAAACGCGCGCTTTAGCTCTGAAATTAGAAAAGATGGGACCAGAATGGACAAATCATCAGCTGTGGCTTTGGCACGCATTTCCTCTGGCCAGACTTTTTCGGTCGACGAGAGGAAAAACTGTCGCTGCTCTTCATTTGTGAACTTCTTAAGATGATCACGCAGGGGTTCGGTCCCGGATTTGGCGGCGCTTACCCAGTCGTCGAACGTCTGATAATGTAGCTTCGGATCGGTCATCCGATCATAGGTCTGTTCAACAACGGGCGCGCTAACGAACATGGTGAGGATCAATGCCACGGCGTACAGCACTATGTTAGGTGGTATCGTCTGAGTCCCGAGCGCATTGCGGACGAGGAAAAGAACAACCGATACCTTTACAAAGGCCGTGGTCGTGACGACTACTAAAACCAGCAGACCCAGTCCGGCGGTAACTGCGAGAAGCGCCAGGATTGGCGGCTGGAGCTCAGTCATTGCATCCCAACCCGCCACGGAGCCTGATGCCCAGCGTATCTCCAATGCGCACGATGTCGCCACGCCCGATACACTGACCATTGGCAAGTATATCGACCGGACCCTCAATCGGCCGTCCAAGTTCGAAAATATGCCCTTCGCCGGCACTTCTTAATTCCCCTAGAGGAATAGGCCAGCGACCGCATTCAAAGACAAGCATGATCTCGACATCATCGAGATCCTCCGTCGGCCCTAGTTGCGATCCAAGTTGTGTCATATGCGCATTCTCCAAAGGATAGGAACGCGGGCGGAAAGGCCCGTGCAGGACTAGCTGGTCGCCCTCAAGATCAGCACCGGCCCACAACTGGCCAAAAGATAGGGCGATCTCGCCGCGGCCGAACGGCGCCATGTCCGGCAACAGAGCATCACCGGCACATGCTTTTCGAAGAATCGCCGCAGGAACGCGCAGTGTGCCGATCTCTCCTGCAACCACGATCGGGAGGTCTGAAAGTAATCCGCGCGGCTGTCGCTGTAACTGGCCAAACAGTTCGCCCAGAGCGCGAAACGCAGACGGCACCAAGCCATCAAGAGGCGAGAACAGGAACAGACGACCCTTGCCACTGACCGGGCCGAAGTCGATATCCAGTTCGAGATAAGGAGCCAGTGTCGCGGCTTCAAACACGCGCACGAGTTGCACGTTCAGCTGTGTCCTATACTCCAGTCGAGCAATAAGTGGCTCAAGTGCAAGTTCAACAATGAGTGAAGCCGTTGGCTCGGAAGGGAAAGTCAGCCCATTCTGCACTGTTGCGATGAGCCCCTCTACAAGCGACCGCGATATCGACAGCACGACCGCATCAGCTCCGACCCTACAAATGCAGTCGAGCATTGGAATGGCGGCAAAATTCTCTTGCCAGACAAGCCCTGCCATACGGACCGACAGCGGCACGTCGTTGATCCGGGTCTGAAACGGCCTGCGGGAAGCCGCAGTGTCATTGAGCCACGAGGCGACCTCGTGGGACAGTGTCAGCGCTGGCTCCAATAGAGGGGGTTTCACCAAAGCGGCTGCCAAAAACTGCACCGTTCTATCATTCGGAGGACCTGCGGGTTATCGAATCCGTTTTCGCGACCTGGGAAAGCGGACCCCTCCCAAATCGAACCAATATCTCATCGTCGGCCTCGATCTCGCCTGCGGCCTCCGAATGGATCTCAACGGCGCGCCGGACGTCGTCCTCTATTTGGCGCCATTTGTGCGTTGCCGCCGAACATACGACCCATAGGTCCCTCGTCACGGACGCCGCTAACTCGGCCTTTTCTTCGGCGGCGCGCGCATTAACAAGCATCTGCCGCCTGCGAGTGATCTCAGCCGCAAGGCACTCAATATGGAGGTGGTGCCGGTCGAGGGTGGCGCTAGACAAGTCATCGAGCGTCATCAGCTCCTGATAGAGCGCTGCTTCGGCTGTTGAGCAATGTTGTTGTGCCATTGCAAGCTCCCGGGAGGCATTCTGTGCTGCTAAGGTGGCCATATGGCGCTGGGCTTCCTTTTTGGACAGCTCACTAAGGGCACGACGCTCTTGCATTTCCTTCAGGAGCCGTAATCTCGAAGACTGAATGTGATTCACGCGGTCAGACGCGACATCCATGCTACCGTTTCCTCAAACCCTGACGCTTCGTCTTCGCTCTGGCGCAAAAACTCCCTCAGTTCGTCGATTGACGCGACAGCCCGGTCCGTCAGGGGATCGCCGCCTTCCTTGTATTCGCCGACGTTGATCAAGAACTCGGCCTCGGCATACCGCGAGAGGAGTTCACGAAAGAAGGATGCTGAGTTGCGATGTGTCCCCGAAACGACCGCATCCATTACGCGGCTGCGACTCTGCAGTACATCGATAGCAGGGAAATGCGATCGCGCCGCAATAGCGCGCGAGAGGACGACATGGCCATCGAGAATGCCGCGCGTTTCTTCGGCGATTGGATCACCTGTGCCATCGCCTTCTACAAGCACGGTATAGAAAGCGGTGATTGAGCCACGCTCACTCATGCCAGCGCGCTCTAGCAGGCCTGGCAGCATGCCAAAAACAGAAGGAGGAAAGCCCCGTCGCGTCGGCGGCTCACCCGCAGCAAGGCCTATCTCACGCATGGCGCGGCAGAAGCGTGTCAGCGAATCCAGCATGAGAGCAACGCGTAGCCCTTGTTCGCGAAAATATTCCGCGAGCGCTGTCGCCATCGGAGCACATTGTGCCCGCTCAACAGCCGAGCGGTCGGATGTTTCAACAACAACGACCGCACGGCGAAGGCCCTCCTCCCCGAGATGCCTCTCGATGAATTCACGAACTTCACGTCCTCGTTCGCCTATCAGCGCGACTATGACAACGTCAGCGGCGGCACCTTTTACGATCTGTGACAATAACGTCGACTTGCCACAACCTGGCTCGCCGTAAATACCGATTCGCTGGCCCTCGCCGCACGTCAGGAGACCATCCAGGGCACGGACCCCGAGCGGCAAGGGCCGCTCAATCATGCGCCTTGTCATTGGATTCGGAGCTCTGCCGTGCAGCGGCCGAGTCTCGGCGGTTTTGATTTGGCCTTTGCCATCCAGTGGACGGCAACGACTGTCAATCACGCGGCCAAGTAAATCGTTGCCGACGGGTACTTCACGCATTCGTCCAGTGGCGACGACTTCCGCGCGGCTGGAGAGGCCGACCAGGTCGCCGATCGGCGTCAGCAGTACGCCATCATCCAACAGGCCGATCACCTCGGCTTCGAGCGACAGTCCGGTCCGCGGGTCCTGTAGGAGGCAAAGTTCTCCAATACGAGTGTCTGGCAAGACGGCATGGACCAGTGTGCCAACAGCCCGCGTGATCCTGCCGCGCACGACGCGCGTGTCGATCCGCTTTACCGCAGCTCTCAAAGACGAGATCGCCGGATCGGCAGGGCAGATCGCAGCGTCGTGATTATGTTCTGTTACCTGCGTGCTCACAGTTCGCCTTTTTCAGAGAGCGTCCCGAAGCCGAGACGCAACGCGCGCATCTGCGCATCAAGGCCCAGATCGACATTGCCGTACTCGCTCCACAGCACGCACCGTTGCGGCGACAACGTAGGATCCGGTTTGATCCGAACCCTTGGACGACCATCCTGTCCGTCGCATGCGGCAAACTCTCGCGTAAGCATGTCCACTTGCGTCGGACACACATGGAGGCAAACTTCTGCGCCGCTGTATTGGCGCTCAATGGCGTGACGAACAGCCATGACCAACAGTTCGCCCGGATCGAATGCTCCCACAAGATCGCTTAGTATTTCCATCACGAGCTGCGGTAATTGCTGCTCTAGAACCGCCTTTCGTCGTGCGACTTCGGCGACCGCCTGCGAAATCAGCGCTGCCATTTCCTCGGCGCCAGCATCCAAGCCCTCGGCATGGCCGCGCGCCAACTCACGCTGATACGCCGCGCGTGCCCAACTGCGTACGCGCTGCTGATGCCGTTCTGCGGCGGCACACGCTTCTGCGGCATTATCCCAGATCTCGAGCTCGCTCGCCGGTATCAGCGGCCCCAATGGGCGCATCTGCGGCGCTGCCGGCGCGACGGAAATATCCGCTGTCATATCAGCGGGTTCTCCGCCTCAAAATGGCCTACTACAAGCGAAAACAACTGGCCTGCGGCGTCCCCGTGCTTAGGCTCTGGATTGTCGGCGGCGGTCCCTACGGGCAAGCGTAGAAGCACGCGGTTGCGCTCCATCACTGGACTGTGATGGAGCCAGGCACCAAGACAGGCGTGTCCATCGTGTTCGATTTGGTGCGCGAGTTTTTCCGGATCAGCGATCAATCTGTCCGCAATGGCATGCGCCAGATGTCGGATTCCAAACGCATGGGCATCAGCGCCGATACGTTCAATAAGCACTGTGAGGTCAGGCTGAGAGACAAGCTTAAGCAGCGAACGGGCATGCCATACACTACCTGCAAGGAGGGCAGCCCGATGCGGATCATTACCGCGCAGAAGGTCCGGCCCCCAGTCAACGTCATTCGACTCGGAATCATTGTCGAGCAACAATTCCGTTAGTCTTCGCCGCAGTCTGGGACACTTCTGCAACTGAGCCAACGTAGCAGCCGATAACGCCGGATCAAGACGCGCGCCAAGACGAGTCGGATGGACCGAAGCAGCAAGTTCGCTCCGGTCCAAGGCATGCAATTGGAACGAGCCGTCGAGTTGGGCGATTTTTACCGGCACTGGCATCGACATGTCATTTAGGCGCGATCGCCGGGGTCTTTTTGCGAATGGCCTCGAGGGCGGAAATACCCGACCGTCGCTCGACCTTGGAAAGTTCGCCCGATGATTGCCTGTGCCGGCGGCTAAGGGCGCCGGCTAAGACGTAGCACGCCACTGCGAATACAGCTGCGGCAATACCGATCACGGTCGCCAGAAGGGGCGCTGGAGCGAGCCTGGATGGCTGGGCCAAAACAGTCGCCGGCACGGACCGTTGCTCAGGCGCGGAACGCTCCACCGGCACCAAAACCACTTCGACCTTATCGTAGGACAATCCTTCTATGCTGTCGGCCACGAGCATCTTTATCTTCGGCAGCAAAACAGAGAGTTCAGCTTTGGCGTCGTGTCTGATAAAAACCGAGGCCGAGGACGGCGTGGCGCCTGCTCGCAAAAGGTCATTATGCGGCAGAACCACATGGACACGTACAGACAAAACCCCATCGATATCGCTGATCGTACGGGACAACTCTTCGCTGAGCGCATAGACGTAACGGGCACGTTCCTCGGTTGGCGAGGCAATCAGGCCTGATCCTTGGAAAATCTCGCCGAGGTTCTTGAAGGACTGGCGCGGCAATCCCTTGCCATTCAGGAGGTTGATTGAGTAAGCGAGCAGCTTTTCGTCAACCTGGATCGTGCTGGTCCCATCCTTGCCGGCGACCCGGACCGCAGCAACCCCGTTGTCCATCAGAAGGGCGAGCATTTCATTCGCCTCGCGCTCCTGCAGTTGCGTGTAGAGATCGACCTTGCAACCGCTGAGGGCCACGAGAAGTGGCAGTACGACAAGGCGAAGTGATCTCCGGCAAGACGTGCTACGCATGATTTTCTCGGCTAAGCCAATCATACGCGCGGTTCAGCCTTCCTTTAGAAGTTTATTCACGGATGAGGTGATGCCGCTGACACCTTTGGAAAGAAGACCAACCTGGGTGACGCCATTGTACATATCCCGCAGACCAGCAATCATCGTTTCGAAATCATGCCCTCCTTGCGGAACGCCGGACATTCCGGTTCTCGCATCACCTTCGGCAGGAAGCTTCTGCGGTCCATGTAGAGCGCCCTTCAAAAGGCCTACCTGCTGGTCGAGCGCAGCCGAATTAACAGCACGGTCTGGGTAGATCGCAGAAATCGTCTGCACCACGCGGTCGCCCAAGGGACTCATCTGCGTAGCCGCGCGTTGAACACCCATCGCCGGAGCAACCGGCACCGTGGGTGATGCCAAGGCGGCATCGTTTTTCAGCGAGTCGGCCGCGTGCGCCAACGCGCGCTCAAACTGGGCCTGGTCGCTGAACGAGGGTGACCCGGTCTTGGGGAGACAGTCCGCTAAACTGGCAGTGATCGACGTGATAGGCATCATCATGCAAAGACTCGATAGCTTCCTCTTGACCGAGCGAACCCGGCCCCTTCATCATTCGTTATCGGGTCAACGTCTAGGCGGCCGAGCTGACGACAAGCTGACTAACCGAGGTTTGTTAGTCATCTAAAAGTCATGCTGGGCGACTTAGTCACTTGTGCAGATTTCAGACTCTGGTTTATCAGTGCGAAATGTTGAGAGCGCTCATCCGATCCGTCGCCCCACACGTTTTGAGACTTCTGTGTGCCGGTTTTTTTCTCTACGCCGGAACCAACGGAACTCTCGGCGTTCCCTTATCCCTCTCCAAGACGCCGTACAGATATACGGTTCTCGATCAGGATCTCTCTGCCGCGCTGCAGCAATTCGGCAACAACCTTAATATCCGAGTCAACATTAGCGCCGAGGTGAAGGGGCGGATCCGCGGGAGTATGCCGGATTTGCCACCGCGCGAGTTCCTCGACCGTTTGGCCAATTTGTACGGTCTCCAATGGTATTATGATGGGCTTGTTCTCTACGTGTCAGCCGCAAAAGAATCACAAACCCGCATGCTTGTGTTGACTTCGATCCGCTTCGATACGTTTAAGGGTGCCCTAGACAAGCTTGAGATCACCGATGACCGCTACGTGGTGAGACCCGCGCCGGGAGATGGCCTCGTTTTGGTTTCCGGTCCACCGCGCTTCACCGCGCTCGTGGAGCAGACTTTCAACGGTCTTGTCGCGGAGGCACAGGCGCAGCCGCGCGTCCATGAAACGCCGCCAAGCGAATCGGTCCTGACATTGTTTCGGGGCTCCTCCACCATGGTCGTCCGCAACGGATTACCTGAAGCCGCTTATTCGTCCGACGTGCCGCAGCAGGATGGCGTTGGCGGGAAGCCAGAGCCACGCCAAAAATGATATCTGCGGTCGCAGCTTCGGGACAAAACAACACCGCGGCCACCCCAAATTGTGAATTCCTCTGAATTCGTCAGTTTGCCGAAAGCTAAACCGCTCATGGTGGCAACCGCCAGCTTCAGCGATATCTCCGGTCATTGTGCTGGGATTGCACATAGAGCTGGCGCAGAACAAGGCAATTTGAACAACAGCAGGGGTATTGGTCCCGCCGAGCTCTGACTGTCAAAGCTCGTTTGGCGTCGCCCTTGTGGGGGATTGCAATTTCATGTCTGAGGAGTCACAATGTCCATCAATGATACAAGCAACGTTTTCAATAGTCAGAATATCCTACAGTACAGCAGCCTGAATCTGATATCTGCGTTGGAAAAGACGAAGCAAAACGCATCGTCATTCGATGCGATGCTGTCACTTCACCTGCACCAAGACGGCACCAGTCCCTTCCCACTCCGGGACCAGCTGCCACGAGATCTCGAATCGTCGATGAAGGAATTGTGCCGGAACACATCGGAGTCGCTGTTGCCCGATGTCGAATCCTCGTTGGAAGAATTGCGCAAGAACCCATTGGATCTGCTGCCGCCAAGCATGAGGGCAGCCATCGAATCAATGGATCAAGGCCCGCAGCCTGCGGTCGCCCCCCCTCCCATTGCGCACGAATCAGTGGATCAAGGCCCGCAGCCTGCGGTCGCCCCCCCTCCCATTGCGGAAGCGCCCATAAAAAGCGAGAGAATCACGTGGAACGGCGGCTCACTGTCCCAAGCCGAGTTGCAGATCGTGGCAGTGCTGAACCGTCACAAGGACCTATGCCCGCTTAGTTGGCAATCGTTGACGGATAAAGCCAATGATCCCTCTACGCCACCGGATCTGAAAGCGGCGATTGAGGGATTGCAGCAGGATCCAGAGCTTTTTTATGCGATCGGCTCGCAGGGCGATGGCCGCTGTGGCGGTAAGATCACGGCCAAGGATTTGTCCGAGTTCTCTAGCCATCACTCACAAGTTGCCGCATATCAGGGCCAGCAGGCGCAAAGCTACGCGCAGAACTACATCCCATCCGACAGTACTGGAAATGCGCAGCCGTCGGTTATGACCTTGAACGATGCGACGCGCGAGCTTTACCGGTACTCCGAAAACCTGCCCAAGAACCTGAGTCTGGCTGATTTCAAGCAGATCGTCGACGGCGACGCGAAAACTGGCAAATGTCCGCCACAGGTCATTGCGGCGGCTCAGTACTTCGTCAGTCACCCGAATGAATGGAAGCAGTTGTACGGTGGCTCGATAGACAAAGTCCATAAAGAGGATTTTCTCCAAGTCGCTTCATCTTCGATGAGCCTCACGCAAACCGAGCTGAATACCCTTAAGACGATCAACAGCAACCAGCAAAAATTCTTTGGGAACGGTGACCTGACTCGCGACAAGCTCGCAAGCATGGCGCAAGACAAGAGCCTAGATCCGAAAGTAAATGAGGCGGCCTCGCAGCTGCTATCGGATCCTCTGCTCTTCAGTCTTCTAAACAATTCGATTACCGGCTATAAGACCCACAATTCCTTCTTCGATTTCGGCGGCGGACACACGGTCGATTCCGGTAACATCAGCAACAAAGATTTTGGCCAGTTCTACAGCAGCATGTCGTCTGCGAACCGAACCGTTCAGCAGCCAAAGACCCATGCGCCCGAAACTGCTGCGGAACAGGACGCCGTCTCGGACATGATGACGGGCCGGGCGGACCAGCCTGATACCAAATCGGCCAAAAAGAACGGCGGGGCTTTCATCCACACAGTCGGCGACGTGCTCAAGGTGTACTCGACAGTGGCTGATTGGGCTGCGACGGCGGTGGGTCTGTTGAGCTTCATTCCGGTCGTGGGCCAAGTGGCCGATGCCGTGTCGATGACGCTCGCGTTCGAGGCGCAAGCGGCAAATCTTGTCCGCACAGCGATTACCGGAGGCAATATGAAGCAGGCGCTGATAGACGCTGGCATCAATATCGGAGCGCAGGCGCTCAGCCTTATCGCAGGCCCCGAGGTCAAGCTTGCAATACGCAACGGGCTGGTGAAGAAGGCGCTCGAAGAGGCCGCCACGGCCGGGATCGATCTGCCGATTTCCATGGCGCAAAGCTATGCAGAAGACTATTTGTCCAACCTGCAAGCACGCCTTCCGGCCGACCCTATGCAAGCGGCCGGCCTCCCCAGCCCGATGGGCTTGCCAATATTCCAGAACGTGGCCTGACGACAAATGTGCGACTTCCTTCGCCACGCTTCACTGGCCTATCAATCACCTTGTGGGGAACCTTTGCCTTTCCGCAAGGCGATTTGGCAGGCGTGCCTTAAGGGTCGTGGTTAGGTCGCAGCAGGCCCGGGCTTAGTCCACTCATCCTTCGGCCTTGAGTTCGTTTTCACACTTAGCCTGAGAGAAGAAGGTGAGATCGGCTAGAAAAGAACCCGGAAAAGAGCGGTCATGCTGACCAGTTGGCGCAGTGCCCGTCCGCAACTGCTTCTCCGATGGCCGTGGGGGCCACCGGCCCGCAACATGGGCCGGTGGAGCGCGGCGACACAGCCGCGCCAGCTTTGGTGTGCCGAGCATGATCGACAGCTTGGAGGTGTAAGTCCATTACCCAGCCTGATGGCGGCGAAGGGTTAGCGAAGCGCAAGGGCGTCGCCGCGAGGCGGGGTCTGAAGGAAGCGTGGAGCAAACCCGCGACCCGATGGACAAGAACCGGATATGAGGCCTACCCGGCCGGACGAGCGGGCCAATGACCGCGAAGTCCATGGTCACCAAGGACCGGGGTGGTAAATTCGGCGGGTGTGCGGGGAAGGCGGTCGATCTTACCTCGGGAGATCTGCGCCGTGTCCGGAATTCCGGACTAGGCCCGCCGTGAGGCGCGCTGATCGCGGCGCAGAAGTCAGCAGAGGGCATAGTAGCAGCCGGGTTTGCCTGCGGCGAAGGCCTGAACGGTGGAAGTGGAAAGTAGTACCGCGCGTCTCGATACGGCCATGCGGCAGAAACCGGTTCTCCGGCCTGCCCGCCAGACCTGACGGCGAAGCCCGACGGAACGGCAAACGCAGGGACCGAAGCCAGCTCGGCGACGCACGTCGTGAAATCCCGGCGCTCGATACCTCACAGGAGGCTTTGGTCGCTCAATTCATCGAACCGCCGAATACGGACCCGTATGTAGGTGGTGTGGGAGGGGAGGAGCCGCGAGGCTCCCCCTATCCCGATTTGACACGACCGGCCAAGATCATGCCCGCTTGGCCACTTGAGCCACGCCGCCGTCGCGTACGCGCGCCTTTAACCCGCAAATGAAGAACGCCGCTCAGCGCTCTTTGGCTCTAAAGAGGGTGGTTGGAGCGGGATGCCTCTCGAGCGATCACAAATCAGCATGGCAGTCACCCCGCCTCCAGGTAACGTCATGAGCGCAGCGCCACCGGGCGCCCTGGAGAGGTGAGGGGCACCCTATCTCGTTCAGGTCACGATCGTGTATTGTGACGGCCGCGCTCACCACCAGATCAAAGCAACGGCAATCTTACAGACTGGAGCCGGCGCCGTACTCTACTGAGCTAAGACCATACGACCCATGTCATTGACCTTTGCCCGCCCCGAACGTCCTGTATGTGGCAACTGGTATGGCCGCACGCTCGCCATCGCTCGGTTTGACAGCCTTGTTGTCGATCAAATCGCGCGGATCGTTGACCATTGCAGCTAAGTTACGTCGTGTCGAACAGCCAAGCGGCTCTTCGAAGGATTTGTCACTGAGTAAAGGACCGGAATACGACGGACAGGCAGGTGGGCGGGCATGATACACAGTTGCTTCTACTTGGACTGCGCCGCCATCGTGTTGGTCGAGCAAATGGATGTTGTCAGTGTCGATACCCATCTGCCTGGCCTGATGCACCACCTCTGCGCTGAGCCGGGACGAGCCCCAGATAAGGAGGTGAAGAGCATCGCGGCGGCCGCTACTGGTCCTGTCAAGGAAAACACGCAAACGCTGCCGTTCGGAAGCGCGAAGGCTCTTTAATATCAGGACGGTGGTCTCCGGCCGGATCAGGATTGGCGCAGGGGGCTCGACATAGATCGGCGCCGTGCTTGTGCAGCCACTTGCGCTGGCCGTCAGGGCGACCAGGAGAACTTTGATCCGCAAAGTCATTCGATCACCTATTCGATTATGAAGCCGCGACCGCGCTTGGCCCCTGGCGCGCCGGTGCGGGCAGCAGCGCGGCCTCGCGGCGGATTTGCCGGAGAATCGTCTAAAGCCGGCGCCATCCGGTCCGTGGGTGCGCTCATCTGGTTGGGGCTGGAGCCTGGTTTTACGATGTAAGGCGTAACCAGAATAATCAGTTCTGATTCCTCCTTTTGAAACGAGGAGGAACGAAACAGAGCGCCAAGGATCGGCATTTCGCCGAGCCAGGGAAACGCACTGACGTTATTGTTCACGTTGCGCCTGATCAGACCGCCAATTGCAAAGCTCTGCCCACTGGCGAGTTCGACGACTGTGTCGGCTCGGCGCGTGGAAACTGCCGGCACGGAAATACCATTGATTTGAACGGCACCTTGGGACGACAGTTCACTGACTTCCGGCTTTACGTGAATGTTGATTCGGTTGTTGTTGAGAACGGTCGGCACGAATTCCAGGCTGACGCCGAAGTGACGGAATTCAACCGACACTTGCTTGTTTTCCTGCAGGACAGGAATGGGAAATTCGCCGCCGGCCAGAAAACTGGCAGTTTCACCGGACATCGCGGTGAGATTCGGCTCAGCCAAAACGGAAGCTATGTGCTCCTTGGCGAGCGCGTCGAGAACCGCACCGATGTTGACGACACCGTTGTCGAATCCGATTCCTGCTGTACCGCCACCCAGCGCTGCACCGGAGCCAGCGCCGCTGCCGCTTAACACGCCCACTCTGAAATTGTCGATTTGACCAAAGGCGGACAGGTTAACGCAAAGTGCCTTCATGGCGCTACGGGAGACCTCCGCTACCCGCACACTAAGATTAACTTGTAAGGACCCGGCGACCTTGATGTTATTGACGACTTGCGCACCGTCACCGAGATACTGCTCAGTGACCCTTTTCGCGGTGTCGGCGACCTCCGCATTGGGAGCTGTACCGCTAAGGATTGCGCCGCGCGGCGTATAGCTTACGTGGATTGAAGAGTCGCCGACCTGGTCACTCAACATGGCGCGCAATTCCTCGATCGGTTGCGTGACGACAATACGCAACGCGACGAGAGCCTCGCCCTTTTCGTCCAAGGCGAACAGGCTGGTCCGCCCGGATTTCTTCCCAAAGACGAAGATGGTTGTGTTCGAGGCTGCCTGATAATCCGCGATCGTCGGGTCAGCAACAAAGATGGTCGTGGCTGGCGCGGGCAAATGAACTGTCTTGCCGAGCGAAGAGGAAAGGTTCAGCGTGCCATCGAGGCTATTGGAAGCGGCAGGCGGCGTGCCTTTATCCTCGATGTTTTGGGCCGGCGCAGAAACTGGATATGACAGAATGACCGCGTAGAGGAGGCGGCTCAAGTAAGGAGAGACAGTAGTAGGTCTCGGGCCGACGATGAGCGGGGGCCGCCGATCGGTGTGAGGATGATCAGTTGGAATGATTTTCAAGGTGATCTTTTCTTTCAAATTCGGCCAACTATACGGCTGTCGCGCTAGTCACATTCGAGAATGTAACCAATGCCGCGCACGGTTTTTATCCGTGGTGTTGCGCCTGACCTGCTTAGGTATCCACGTAAGCGATAGATTCCGACTTCAAGAGCGTTGGCAGATACTTCATCGTTGAATGAATATAGGTGATCTTCCAACTGTGAACGCGGCACGATGCGGCCAGCACGGTTGAGCAGATGCTCTAGAATACACAGTTCACGGCGTGCGACCGTCAGCGGATGACCAGCAACGGAAACCTGTCGGCCGATTGGATCGAAGTGGAGATTGCCAAATACAATGATGGGGTCGGTCATCTGCACCGACCGCCGCAGAACGGCTCTCATTCTGGCAATGAGCTCATTGGTACACACGGGCTTGAGCAGAAAATCGTCCGCGCCACCGTTGAAAATCGCAATTCGCTTCTCAAGATCGTCGACGTCACTCAGAACGAGAGCAGGAACTGAATGTCCCTCACTCCTTAGCTGCTTCAGCCAATCCAAGCCATTGCCATCCGGCAGAGCCAGCTCCAGCAGGAGAACTTCATAGCTGGCGCAAGAAAATGCACTCGATGCCTGTTCCAGTGTGCGAACGATATCAACAGCGAAACCGCTATCCCCGAGAGCAACTCCCACGGCTCGCGTAAGATCCGCATGGTGGTCAACGAATAGCGTTCGCATTTCATCTCCTATCAATGGTAGGACAGGTCACCGAGACTATTGAGACGGCGACAGCAGAAATCGCGCAACTCATCGCAGGGTTCGTAATCCTCTTTGGGACGGCTAATCGGCAGGGTCATGCGAATTGCACGCCTGCAGTAGGCGGTAGGCGGGGTAGAACCTGTGAAGACGTGTTGATGGGCTGATACTTCGTTTGGCAGCCAAAGATGCCACCCACTCTGACTTCAATTCGTCTGCGCATCGATCCTGCC
>NZ_CAUM01000078.1 GCF_000350085.1 Mesorhizobium metallidurans STM 2683 | reverse complement strand
TATTCATAGGCACAGATGTCGACCGGCCGGGCATCTCGCAAAACCAGTGACCGTTATATGACTGTGACGCGTTGTGGGCGGCACGCTCGTCCATTCGGGAAGGTCAAACACTTCAATCCGCGCAGGGGCGCCGTGACCGGGGCCTGCGGCAGTTTTACGAGCGTGCCGTTTGGCACGAGCTTATCGCTTTGGCGCCCCTCACGCTGCTTGGCTGTGCTTATGGGACAACCCGGTCGAGAAAAGCATCGAATGCGGCAGCAACAGCACGACTCACGAAGCGATGCTCCTGCCGCACTCGGATGAAACCCTTTTCGATGTCCACTATCCCATCCTCAGCCAGCTTCGCCAAGCGTTCAGCAGCCGAATCGAGAAGGCGAGTTGGATCGAATCCATAGGCGGCACAAATTGCCGGCACATCGGCCTGCAAATCGCACATCAGCCGCTCTATGATCGCGGCTCGCACGCGGTCTTCGTCTGTCAGCCGGTAGCCTTTTGACGTCGCCAGACGGCCAGCTGCTATGTGCCGGCTGTAGGACTCACGTGTCACCTCGTTCTGGACGTAACCCTCGCCGACCCGTCCGATAGAGGACGCGCCGAAACCGATCAGGGTTTTGCAGGTGTCGGCCGAGTAACCCAGCGAGTTACGCCGTAGCCGACCGCTGGTCTGCGCCAGCGTAAGTTCGTCGTCCGGCAACGCGAAATGGTCGAGGCCGATCTCTTGGTAGCCGGCGGCAACCAGCGTGTCTGCCACGGCCGCAGCCTGTTCGGCGCGGGCAACGCTGTCCGGCAGCGCTGTCTCCTCGATCAGGCGCTGATTCTTTATGACGGACGGAATGTGCGCGTAGCCGAACACCGAAAGCCGGTTGGGGCGCGTGGCGACCGCCGCCGTCGCGGTCTGGACGCAGGACTCTACCGTCTGATTCGGGAGACCGAAGATCAGATCGAAGTTGATGCGGCGTACTCCATGCCGACGCAGCTCTTCGACGGCAGCGGCCGTCTGCGACTCGCTCTGGACCCGGTTGATCGCTTTTTGAACAATGGGATCAAAGCTCTGCACCCCGAGGCTCGCGCGGTTCACGTTGGCTGCTCCCAACGCTTCGGCGATCTCGGCCGTGAACGTGCGCGGGTCAATTTCCACGGCGATCGTAGCGGGTTCCCTGAACGCGAAGCAGCGGCGCAGGAGTTCGATCATGGCCAAGAACTCCGCTGCCCCGATCAGGGTCGGGGTTCCACCGCCGAAATGCACGTCGTTCACGACGAGCCCCTGCTGCACTTGCTCCGACACCAAACGGATCTCGTCACGCAGAACGGCCAGATAGTTGAGGATCGGCGCCTGATTCCCGGTTATCGTGGTCGGGAAGCCGCAATACCAGCAACTCGATCGGCAGAACGGAATGTGGAGATAGAGCGACACCGGATCGTCAGCCGGCAGACCTCTTAGCCATTCCTCATAGCTTTCGGCCCCGACGCTGGCGGTGAACTCCGGCACAGTCGGATAGATGGTGTACCAAGGCAGGAGAGCCTCGCGATATTCTTTCAGGATAGAGGTCTGCAACAGTTTCCGTCCCAGGCTGAAAAGTGGTCCTTTTACCGCTGCGGTCTCCTGTGTCTCTGCGCTATGTCAATTCCATTCCGCTCCGCGGCGTGCAATCACACCATCTGCACGGAAAAGGCGGGACTTGATCCCGCCTTTTCGATGTTTCGCTCACATCATGCCGATCGAGCCGCCAGCCCACAACGAGTCTGGATGGAGGAAGTCACGCTGGTACCTTCTTTCTAGATCGCTTCTCGGGCGCCGAGACTTCAGGCTCTTTTGGTTTGCGGCCGAGTCCCATTGTCTTGGCCAACGCAGAGCGCGCAGCCGCATAGTTCGGCGCGACCATGGGATAGTCCGCCGGCAGACCCCATTTGGCGCGATATTCATTAGGGGTCAGCCCGTAATGGGTCGCCAGATGACGCTTTAGCGATTTGAATTTCTTGCCGTCCTCAAGGGAGATAATGTAGTCCGGCGTCACCGATTTTCTGATCGGGACCGCCGGCGTCAACACCGTCGGCTCTTGTGCCGAGACGCGACCGGCCGCCGTGCCTTTCAAAGCTTCGTGCACTTGGCCGATCAGGGCAGATAGGTCCCCCACCGGAACGGGATTGTTGGAAACATAGGCTGAGACAACATCTGCGGTAAGCTGGATGAGGTTGTCGATGTTTTTGAAGTCTTCTTCTGGCATGAAACTCTCCGGGGGATTGGTCTGCGGAGCGTCGCTTCTAGTGGTGATTTCCGATGAAGGCAACAAATCTCGCGACAGGATTGTTCGTTGCTCGTCCAACATTGAGGTCTATAGCGCCACATCACGCTGTCGTGACACTGATCTGCGCGGTAACCGCTTTCCATAACTGCGCCAGTATCCGCCGTTCAGTCCCGATCTCGACCGTTTGATCTGCAAAAGGAAGACGCAGAAAGCTTGTAAAGCACCATGAGCCGTGCACTCGCTGGGAGCAGAAAACCTTGCGCGTATGAAACAGGTTGGCGTTGCGGCAGCATATGGCGACAGGCCACGGAACCGACCAAACCCTCAGGCGAACAAACAGCGATTGCGCGCACCCACCATTGGAATCCGCCGTCGGGCGATGAATACACCGCAGTCACTGATTCCGCCGCTCGATTGGCTCGGTCGGCAGGCACGATTCCCTCGATCCGCTGATCTAGCGCAGGGCGTTCGCAGGCCGCATGTGGAGAATGGTTTCCGTGCACATCGTAAGGACTCCATTTATGAAGATTCTATTCACTGCGATGGCTGTTGCGCTGGTGGCAGCCACAGCTTTTGCTGCGCAGTTCATTCCGCCAGACCTCAGAGAAACGGCACTGGCCACCTTCGAGCCCTTGCCATTCACGCCGGCGGTCACCAACAACCCGATCACGCCGGAGAAGATTGCCCTCGGCAAGGCACTGTTCTTCGATCCACGCCTCTCGTCCTCAGGCGTTTTCTCCTGCAACTCGTGCCACAACCTGGCCACCGGGGGCGACGACAATCATGAAACTTCGATTGGCCATGGTTGGCAGAAGGGGCAGCGCAACGCGCCGACGGTGTTTAACTCTGTCTTCAACAAATCACAGTTTTGGGACGGTCGCGCCGAAGACCTGAAAGCTCAGGCCAAAGGGCCGATACAGGCCGGTGTCGAAATGGCCAACACACCGTATCGAGTGGTCGAGACGTTCAAATCGATGCCGCAATATGTGGAGTGGTTCCATTCAGCTTTCCCGGAGGAAGCCGATCCCATCACTCTCGAAAACGTAGCCAATGCACTCGCAGACTACGAGGCGACACTGGTCACGCCGGGCCCCTTCGACGCGTTCCTCAATGGCGATGACACCGCCATCGGTCCCGAAGAGAAGCAGGGCTTGGCCCTTTTCATCGAAAAGGGCTGCTCGTCCTGCCATTCGGGTGTCAATCTTGGTGGGGAAGGCTATTATCCATTCGGCCTCGTTGAGAAGCCTAGCGCCGACGTTCTGCCGGAGAACGACAAGGGACGATTTGCCGTCACCAATGTACCAGAGGATTCCTATGTTTTCCGCGTGCCGTCGCTGCGCAACGTAGCAATCACCGCGCCATACTTTCATTCGGGCAAGGTCTGGGACCTGAGACAGGCGGTCGCTATTATGGGCACCACCCAGCTTGGCCAAGAGCTAACGCAAATCGAAATCGATCGGATCGTTGCCTACCTTCATTCGCTGACCGGAAAGCGACCGGAGATCACATATCCCATCTTGCCGACTGAAACGCCCACAACACCTCGGCCTCGATCCTAGGCATTGGGAAAGCAGACGATCGCGTCGGGGCCTGTGAGCATTCCTTGACCGATCTGGGCGAATTGCCACAAGCGTCGTCCGATTGGGCCGCGATACGTCGCCGACGATTGAGCAGCCACGTTGGGGGAGGAGCCACTGCTTTGCACCAGCGATGCCCCTCGCGGGGAGATCGAGCAGGCCAAGGTGGTGTCCCGTCAGCACCTCCGCAAAGTCACGCCGGCCAATCGCCCTACCAGTCCATCACCACCTTGCCCGAGCTGCCGCTCTTCATCGCCTCGAAACCGGCCTGAAAATCATCGATGCCGATGCGGTGCGTTATAAGCCCTGAGACATCCAGCGGTCCCTGCACAAGCGCGATCATCTTGTACCAGGTCTCGAACATCTCGCGGCCGTAGATGCCCTTGAGATGCAGCATCTTGAAGATGACCTTGTTCCAGTCGATCTCGAAGCCGGTCGGCGCAATGCCCAGAATGGCGATCTTGCCGCCATTGTTCATGGTGTCGATCATGTCGCGGAAGGCGGGTGCTGCGCCTGACATTTCGAGGCCGACGTCAAAACCGTCGGTCATGCCGAGCGCCGGCATGACGTCGCGCAGCTTTTCCTTCGAGGCGTCGACGACATGCTGGACGCCAAGCTTTTTCGCCAGCGCCAGCCGCACCGGGTTGATGTCGGTGATGACCACCTTTCGCGCGCCGACGCATTGCGCCACCAGCGCGCCCATGATGCCGATCGGACCTGCGCCGGTGACCAGCACGTCCTCGCCGACGAGGTCGAAGGAAAGTGCGGTGTGAACCGCATTGCCCAGGGGATCGAAGATTGCGGCGATCTCGTCGGGCACGTCGTCGGGGATCGGCACGACGTTGTGCTGCGGGATCGCCAGATATTCACCGAAGGCGCCCGGCCGGTTGACGCCGACACCGAGCGTGTTGCGGCACAGATGCCCCCTGCCCGCCCGGCAATTGCGGCAATGGCCGCAGACGATGTGGCCTTCGCCCGAAACACGCTGGCCGATCTTGTATTCGGTGACCGCCGCACCGAAGTCGGCGACCGTGCCGACGAATTCATGGCCGGTCACCATCGGCACCGGCACGGTCTTCTGCGCCCACTGGTCCCAATTGTAGATGTGGACGTCGGTGCCGCAGATCGCGGTCTTCTTGATCTTGATCAGAACGTCGTTCGGGCCGATTTCCGGCACCGGCACTTCTTCCATCCAGATGCCCGGCTCGGCCTTGGCCTTGACCAGCGCCTTCATCATGTTCGACATCAGAATCTCCTTACACCTATGGTGATTGCGCTTTTCGCGATCCCTTGGATTAGCCTGCACAACGGAAGTTAGGCTCCTAGAGCACGTCCTGTGATCGTTGAATCGACTGTGATGTGACGGCTGCGTTCTGGGTTGATTCAACATCCACCGGGATGGAGGTGGACGATGGGAAGAGCATTGAGCGGGACATTCGGTCGCGGGTCTCGAAGGCTTCGGACGAGGGCATGTTGGCGCCGCAAGCGGTGGCGCCGTTCAGCGTAGGAGGGTCCAGCGCGATCCGCTGGATTGTGCGGGCGAAGATCGGTGAGCTGGGCGCCAGGCCCGCAAGGCTGCCGCCGCCGCTTCCAGCCTCGACGCATGTAGCCTTCATCGTCGGGCCGATCGAGGAGGGCAGGGACGTCACGCTGAACGATCGTTGTCTTCAAAGAACATAGTCCGGGTACTTGGGGTGGAGCTCTGAACGACTTGCGCCAAACGTCGGCATGGTGATGATCAAGATCGCCCCGAACTGCTACCCGCAGGTGCGACAAGGTCCTGAGCCTCGATAATCAGAAACTTCAAAGGAAAGCCATCTTTCACGGACGGGCATACGACATTTCAATTTACACACGCTTGCCTCGACCGCCTGCACGAGGGGAGGAGGCCAGCACGTCGCGGAAGTGCCCAGCCGCTACAACAACCCCGCCTGCTCAGCCTCGTGGCGCAGATACTGCCGCGGCCTTGGGCCGATCTGCTGGATGACCAGTCCGGCGGCCAGCGAGCCGAGATCGCCGCACTCCTTCAGGCTGCGCCCTTGCGTATAGCCGTAGAGGAAACCGGCGGCGTAGAGGTCGCCGGCGCCGGTGGTGTCGACCAGTTCCCGGATTTTCGTCGCATCGATGGTGACGGTCTCGTCGCCGCGCACGATGACCGAGCCCATTTCCGAGCGGGTGACGGCGGCGATCTTGCAGTCCTTGCGGATCTGGGCCAGCGCCTCGTCGAAGGAGGCGGTCTGGTAGAGCGACTTGATCTCGTGGCTGTTGGCAAAGACGATGTCGACGGTGTCCGAGCGCATTAGGTCCAGAAACTCGTCGCGATAGCGGTCGACGCAGAACGAATCCGACAGCGTCATCGACACTTCGCGGCCAGCGGCATGCGCAAGCTTCGCCGTCTGCCGGATCGCTTCCTTGGCGCGCGGCGGGTCCCAGAGGTAACCTTCGAAATAGGTGACCGCCGCCCCCGAAGCCTTGTCTGCCTCGACGTCCTCCGGTCCGAGTTCGACGCAGGCGCCGAGATAGGTGTTCATTGAGCGCTCGCCGTCGGGCGTGACGAAGATCATCGAGCGCGCCGTCGGCGGCTCGCCATTGAGCGGCTTGGTGTCAAAGGCGACGCCCTGCGCGTGGATGTCATGGGCGTAGATTTCGCCGAGCGCATCATTCGAGACCTTGCCGAAGAAGGCGGCGCGACCGCCGAAGCTGGCGACGCCCGCTGCCGTGTTGCCGGCGCTGCCCCCGGAGGCTTCGATGGCCGGGCCCATGCGGCTGTAGAGCAGCTCGGCGCGCCTCGTGTCGATCAGGTTCATCGCGCCCTTGATGATGCCGTTGGTCTCCAGGAATGCCTCGTCGCACTGGGCGATGATGTCGACGATCGCATTACCGATACAAAGCACGTCATAGTTCGGCATCTATTCATATCTCCGCCAAAAACCCACCCTCTGCCGCGCCGGGCGCGGGCGGGTTTTTGCAGGTGTGGAATGGAGTTGCCGTATGCCGCTGCATCCAACATCGGCGCATCACGCTGCTGCCGGTCCTGCCTCACGCAGCAGGTCCTCAGCTCTGTCCGTCCTTTCCCACGTGAACTCCGGCTCTTCGCGGCCGAAGTGTCCGTATGTCGCGGTTTTGCGGTAAATTGGGCGTAAGAGATCAAGCATCTTGATGATGCCTTTCGGCCGGAGATTGAAAAGCTCAAGAACGACGCGCTCGATCCTTTTTTCGTCGATCTTTGCGGTTCTGAAGGTATTGATCAGGATAGACACCGGCGCGGCCACACCGATCGCGTAGGCAAGCTGAACCTCGCAGACATCGGCAAGGCCGCTTGCAACGACATTTTTTGCGACGTACCGCGCCGCATAGGCGGCCGAGCGATCAACCTTGGACGGGTCCTTGCCCGAAAAGGCGCCGCCGCCGTGACGCCCCATCCCACCGTAGGAATCGACGATGATCTTGCGTCCGGTGAGCCCGCAGTCGCCGCGCGGCCCACCGACCACGAACCGGCCTGTTGGATTGACCAGGAACCTTATCCCCGTCGTATCCAAGTCGGGGGGCAAGACCGGCCTTATGATCTCCTCAATGACGCCTTCGCGGACCGTGGCTTGTGAGACCTCCCCGTCATGCTGCGTCGACAGGACTATGGTATCAATCGCCACGGGGCGCAGACCTTCATAGCGGACGGAGACTTGAGATTTCACATCAGGGCGCAGCCAGCTAAGCCGTCCCGTTTTCCGCACCTCTGCCTGTCTTTTTGTCAAATCGTGAGCGAGTTGGATTGGCACCGGCATCAATGTTTCGGTCTCGTTGCATGCGTAACCGAACATGAGTCCTTGATCCCCAGCTCCCTGCTCGAGATCCTGCCCTCGTCCCTCGTCGACGCCCTGGCTGATGTCGGCCGATTGCTCGGTTAGGGCCAGGACCACCGCGCAACGCCGACCGTCAAAGCCGATGGCATCGTCGTCATATCCAATATCCAAAATGGTATCGCGGGCAACTTGGCTGTAATCGATCTGCGCATGGCTGGTGATCTCGCCAGCCAGAACGACCAATCCCGACTTCACCAACGCTTCACAAGCGACGCGAGCCTCAGGATCCTTACGAAGGATCGCATCGAGGACGGCATCTGAGATATTGTCGGCCATCTTGTCGGGATGTCCTGCGCCGACGGATTCGGAAGAGAACACGAATTGCCTGGTCATGAAATGTCCTCGCTTCAGATGTTGTAGTTAGGTGTGACACTTGATTTGGCCGTCTTACCTGTCGGGCATGCCAGGGACGTCGAACGCGGCGCAGAAGTCGGCAACGTCTCTCCGCACGCAGGCATGGACGTCCGGATCATCGGGCTGGCGGCAAACCAGGTCGATGAAAGCGGCAATCTGCACCATTTCCGCCTCGCCCATGCCCACGGACGTTACCGCTGGCGTCCCTAAGCGGATGCCGCTTGTGAGCGCCGGATGCCGCCAGTCGCCCGGCACCATATTGAAATTTGTAATGATACCTGCTTGCGATAACCGCTCGGCATAGGCTTTGCCGGACAGCGGCCGGTCCCGAAGATCAAGGATCAGCATGTGATTGTCAGTCCCCCCGGTAACCAGGTCATAACCCCGCTCCAGAAGCGCCTGGGCCAGAGCCTTGGCGTTCTTAACAATCTGCTGACCGTAGACACGGAAGGACAGGTTCGCTGCTTCGTGCAGAGCGACAGCTAGCGCGGCGATAGTATTCATGTGCGGTCCGCCCTGCAGGAGAGGGAACACGGCACGGTCTATGCGTTTGGCAAGATTGTGGTTGCTTTTCGAATGGTAGAGCGCCTGATAACGGTCTTCATTCCTGGACAAAATGAAGCCACCGCGGGGGCCCCGGATCGACTTGTGAGAGGTGCTGCTGACCACATCGCAATGGCGCACGGGGTTCGGATGCACTCCTGCGACAATTAGGCCACTGATGTGGGCGATGTCGGCCACCAGATAGGAGTTCACCTCCGAAGCGATTTCTGCCATTGCCGCGTAGTCAAAAATGCGCGGATAAGCAGTTCCGCCGACCCAAATTAGCTTCGGGCGTTCCCGCTTGGCCGTCTCGCGCAAGCGGTCATGGTCAATCTGCTGCGTCTTTTCGTGCAGCCCGTATGGGACTCGCTGATAATCGGTGCCGGAGAAGTTGACTGCCCAACCGTGAGTCAGATGGCCGCCACTGGGAAGAGGCAGGCCCATCATTTTGTCCCCCGGACTCAACAGTGCTCGATAGATAGCCTGATTGGCCGGCGAGCCGGAATATGGCTGGACGTTAGCGTGTTCACAGCCGAATAGCGCCTTCAAGCGCTCGATAGCGAGGTTCTCAAGCTCATCGACGATCTCGTTTCCGGCGTAATAGCGCGCACCGGGGTATCCCTCGGCATACTTGTTGGTGAAAATCGACCCGGTCGCTTCCAACACCGCGGAGGAGGCAAAGTTCTCGGAGGCGATAAGTTTGAGAGTTGTCCGCTCCTGGCGCTCCTGTCTTAGAAGCAGTTCGTGAACGCGACAATCTACGGCGGCAAGGTGAGGCCGCCCGTAAGTGTCGGGCTGCGTGATGGCGCCGCCGGCCGAATTGTCCATGGCAGTTTCGCGCTCCAATTGGACTAATCCTATTTCAAGACATGCAGCCGGTCCCCTTGGACCGCGCGCCTTGTATCGCTTCCAGGCGTTTTAGGTCTTGTCTGTGATAGCCATCGCCGTGGGGCAGAAGATCGACCAACAGTTGAACTAGGCCACCATCCCTTCCTGCTGCTTCGAGATGGTACGAGGGCCGCGGACGTTGTTCGTTGCCGAGAAATCCGGCTCTGGCGAGCTGTCGGACATGTCCCATAACGTGCTCGCGGGGCAAAGCCAGAACTTCTGCCAGCTCGCAGACGGTGAGGTCCGCATGCGCGCAAAGTCCCAGGATCCGAAGCCGATCAAGATGAGCAGCCGCCCTTAGGCTCCTGACCAGTTTCATCATCGGTTGGGCAGTCGTCCTATTGCTTCCGTCCATTTAGCGTCCTCCAGGCCTTTCAGAGGCAATTTTCTTGTCCGCTCGACCGCATGGCACTCGTTTCCCCGGCCAACGTGGGTGCTCTTGCCGGCATTGCTTAAACCCGAGCTGAAGGTTTTTGGCTCGGTACACGGCGCCACGGTCTCGAACCCACTTGCGTCAGATGAAAGGATAACCATTCCCAGCGGTTTGGAGTGCTAAGAGTCTACGATTTTCTTTGAAGGATCTGTTGCAAGCAGGCCATCGGATAAGATTGGCGGCTGGTCCGATGAGGATAAAATACAGCCCCACCATTGGCCCCATTGCTTGCGATCGTCTCAGCATTCAGGAGTTCTGGTCGACCCTTGAGGAGCATCTCGTTGCGGCGGCCGCCCAGAACGTTGCCTGTGAGGACCTGGGTCCGACGCGACAGGGGCGATGGTGCCCGGCGCTTGCCTGAACAGCCAAGTGTGGCGTTCATCCGCGTCGCTCAGGTAGGCTAGGGCAACCGGCAAGATGATCGCGCCACTCAGTGGCTGCCAGTCTGAGTCCTTCCTGAGGGTCTGGTCGATTCCAGTCGAGCCGCACCTGCTGGTCACGGTGGTGTGTGTCGCCCGTCGAGCTGCGGAATCAATTGGGAGTGTTCCTTCTTCCATCCGACCGCAGTGATCGGTCAGTCCCACAGCCAAGGTTCGCGTTTTCGCGGCCGAACTGCAGAGCTCTGGCCAAAGCCAGCTGCGCTGCGCCGTTTCCGAAACGTCTAGTCACATTTGCGAAGTGCGTGTTGGAATTGGTGACTCCGTGACACATTATCGCCACCGTTTAGCCGCGGCGTTGTCCCAATCTTCCACGAGATAGCCGTCGTTGCCCTGAGACGGTTCGGTCTGGCACCGGCTCAAACCAGCCCCCCGCTCAAGGGTCAGTGCCGGATCGAACCACCCTGCATCTCTTCTGAAAAAATCGGGTGCGACGCCCCGAAAAGCAGATGTCAGGGATCCGAGGCAAGCTGACCGCGTCATTCAATTAGGGCCGCCTAACGCGGCCGCATTGTACCGCCGCTCCGCTAAGACGGGGCTGTGCGGCGCCGCCAGTGTAATCGCTGAATGCCAAGCCGCTTATTGCGGAACTTAACGTACACAACTCGGGCCGCAGTGAGCCGCATCCTGATCCTGACCGCTGATGCTTAGGCTAGGTCGCACCGTCTTTAGTGCATCCGGGAGAAGCCCCTTCGTCAGCTAGACGTCAGCCACACGGCCTATCAAACCTGCCGCGCCTATTCAGGCTGAACTCAATGCGAAACATGGGGTGCGGACATAATGTATGGTCGAACTGCTGGCTCGTTCCTATTTTCACTGGCCCAATTGGTGAAGCTAACGAAACAAATCAGTTGCTGGCCATCGAGCAAAAATGCCGGAAGGGATTTGCGGAACCGTTCGTTCGGCCGGATGCACCTAGCCGGTGCAGGTTCCAGTGGCAGCCTATCGGCGTCACGGCGAGCAACGGTGCCTGTGAAAGGCGGTGTGCGACCAACCCGCTCCTAATCTCCGCAAACTTGAGAGCAATACCCAACCCATCAAGTTTCGGGGTGCAAGCCCTGAGGCACTGGGCTGAGCGACATCAGCCCTCAACGTCATGACAGCCTATTGCCGAGGAGATGGAATATGACGGGCCTTGGCCGAACTAGGAGATCGCGCATTGGGAATGCTGGGGCCGGATCGAGCAGTTCACGCTTGGAATCAGGTGGTATCCGTGGGGAGCCCACCGGATGCGTTCTGTGCCTCGATAGAACGACGTCATCCGTCCCCAATGCACGAAGGTCTTCGCTGGCCCGGCTGCTACACCCCGGATCCTGGATACTGCGCTACGTGCAATCTCGGGGCCAGGCGCAGGTACTGAGCAGCGACGCCGTTTTCGCTCAGTGTCGGGGCGTGGAGCCGCAACGCCGGTCACACTGCTTCGGGTATGGTCGGTGCCACTCCCGTGACCGACGAAGATGTCACCGCAGCAAGGCGACGAATGCAAGGCCTGCTTGACGAACTCCGAGATTGCCGTGATGCGGCCGGGCAGGCCCAGGACTCGGAGAAGAAGCAAGAGCTGCGCGATCGGGTCGTTGATGCAACCTCGGCGGTTCTGGGCTGCCGAGCGAGCCTGCCCTTGTCTGTAGCGCGTAGCATTCTGTCCGACAATCAGGCCCGTCGACTCCGCGATCATGCCCTTTGCGTGGGGGACAAATGCAACGCAAAAGGCTCCAGTACTATCTCCTCCCTGGAAGCGCATAGGAACCGTGCGGCTAAAGTGTTCACGCTGCTCCAATCCAACGCCACACGCGACCAGCTGAGCCAAGCCGCTTCCACCGTGGCGACGCACTATGCGGCCTGCATGGAGTGGTGGCAAAAGAAGGCACGCCGCTGCGAAATGATGCGCTCCGTCTGCGCCGCCACTGCCAACTTACCAGGTGCAACAGCCGAGATGCGGCAAGTCGAGCAGGCCGCGCTGCGGCTGCGCGCCGGCTGGGCGCTGAATACCAAGTTCATGCATCTGCAATCTCGGATCGCTCTCGCGCGGGTTACGATTGAGCCGCAGGCGAGCACGTTCGAAGCACGCGCCAGGGAAATTCTCATTGGTGAGAACGAGCAAGTGCGTCTGCTGGGAACCTTCATGGGCGACGTCTTTCCGGCATTCCTCTCGACGGGCGACGCTGTTCTGCGCAGCAATGGGCGCCCACTCGACGCACATCACTGCGCTGTTTTGGAAGGAGTCATGGGGCGGCTTTCGGATTTTGCGACGGCCTTGCAGCACATTCGGACCAAACTAGACGATCACCAAGCAGGTGCCGACCTCCCATTGGAACATTTGGGCCAGATCGTGGACGATGCCAGGATCATTGCGCACGAGGTCATGCACTTCCTCGCGCTGCAGCCGAACGCGCCAGCCATCATCAAGCCGCCAGCTGGCGCCGGGGCTTCAGCCGCGCGGCAGCCGGAACCGCGAATCGTGGCGACCGTCAGCGACTCTGTGCCAGAAGCCAAGATTCTCGTGCGCTCGGATCCAGGCACGAAGAAGCTCGTGAGCGCGAATGAAGCGCATGCGAGTTGGGCGGCAGATTTGGAGATGTGGCAAGCCCCGGTGCCGGTGGAGGCCCTGAAGAAACTAGTCACACGGGCGGACAAACTTTTGCAGTTCGATCTGCCTGGTCCGGAAGCGCGCCAGATGAAGCCAGAGGACGCCGAAAACGCCGCGGGCACCTTGGTCGAGCTCCTGCAAACGCAGGTCACCGAGATGCAGGCCTGTCTCGCCGCACTGGATGACCCTCGTCGACGCGTCCTACTCACGCCTGCGCAAATGCAAGACGCGCACGACAAAACTGTCCGGCTCAACGTGATGTTGTCCGAGCCACAGAGACTGGCCAAGGCTTTGGGTAACGGAAAAGCCGCTATTTCCATCGATTGCATGAAGACTACCCCTTTCCCACGCAGAAGTGGCTTGAACACTTGGCGGCGGCCAAGGAGTTGAAGCCTGCGGATCGACCTCGACGCGTCTCGCTCGGCTGCGCGACGCCATGATCGTAAGCAGATGCCGATAAACGATGCGGTGCTTTGAGGTTCGAAGGCCCAGCAGTTCGGCACGGCTCCTAGAAGGACGCACAGCTAAAGCTGCCGCGCCGCGACGATCTTGCTTGCGGGTCAGCCTCACAGTGAGGGCATCGAGTATCTCTCTTCAAGAGCGACCGCGTCACCTTTCGTTCCCAGGCCTTTGTGGCCCTCTTGCGTTGCGTGCCGGCAAACGCCCACAAAACGAGCTGCTGAGCTGAGCTTCTGGTGATGCTCCGACATCAGTCTTGGCCAATGGCAGTAGCTGGCGGTTGCCACTCGATGAAATAAGAGCCGGATTGCGAGGCTCTGATATGTGCATGCAATGCGGTGCATGTGCACAGCTAGGCGGACCGCGCCAACGCACTCCGTCCGGACTTCCTTCAAAGCGTAAGCGACAGGTTGAGATTGTGCTGCACCATCTCATTCCCAGGCTCTGTTTCGAGAGCTTGCCGATACAGCACCTGTGCTGCGTCATGCCGCCCATCAAGGTCCAAGATCACTCCCTTCGCGTTCAATGCGCGCAAATTTCCTGGGGCCGCAACCAAGACCGTGTCGACTACGTGAAGCGCCTCATGCGCGCGCTTTTGGGCCACCAACGCATTCGTAAGACGGATCGCCGCATCGACATTGTCCGGGTGCTGCTTCAGCTCATCGCGCAAAGCCCGCTCTTGAGCATCCTGGCCGACTGCCCGCAAGATGCGTTCGCGCATAGCCGGATCGATTTGCTTGGCGTTGAGCAGCTCTGGGGATGACGTCTCCTTCACTGAAAGAGCAGGCCTGTCCAAGCTGGCGCAACCGCCGAGAGGCAGCATTGCGAGTACAGAAAAGAGAAGTGAGTTCAGACGAAAAGACCTAAATGGTCTGACAACTGTATTCTTGTATGAATTCATGTTTGATCCTCAATTATAGCGGGGCGCTATTACTCAGTCGTTGCAAGGCGGATTGGATTTAATCTGACAGACCACTGATCAGTCCAGGCGGCAGTTTGACGGAACCGGCGGGTTTAATTGTAAAATCGGAGGCGAGCTCTTGATAAGACAGAACGGCAAGATCGATCCCGTTTCGGGTGAAAAAGCCGCGGACGAAGCGTCGAATATCCATTGAGGTTAAAACGACAGGGCGGGTCTGACCCGGTGCTGCGTTCGAAAGGATCTGACGCATCTGTGACAGCAGCGCTTCGCTTTGCCGATCCTCTAATACGAGGAAGGGACCTGCAGCCGAATCTCGAACTGCACTACGCATCACATCCTCACTCTCACGTTCGACGACCAAAGCGTGCACGATGCCCTCTGTATTGGCATAGCGGTGACAGATCTGCCGCTTCAAACCAGAACGAACATATTCCGTGAGCAGGGCGACGTTTTGCTCACGTTCACTCCACTCCGCCAACCCTTCCAAGAGAAGCCGCGTGTGGCGGATCGGGATGCCTTCATCCAGGAGCCGGCGCAGCACATCCGCAATCCGAGGGACCGGCGTGGTGCGCAGCACCTCCTTCACCAGATCAGAATAGTCCTGCTCCATTCGGCCTATCAATTGGCGGGTCTCCTGAATACCGACCAATCGCGGTGCGAAGCGGGTCAACGCTGTATGGATGCGCAACGCGAGGAATTCGCCAGGACCGTAATGCGTGATGCCGGCACCCTTGAGAGCCGGTGCATGGCTTTGGTCGGCCACGAGTCTGTCCGTTTTTGGATCACGCCGAAAGGGGATACCGCTCGATTTGATGTTCGCCACTTCGTCTTTGAGCACTAGCTGGCTCGGATCTAACACATCCTGTTCAACTGGCACGCCCTCGATGTCTATTCGAAACTGCGCCTCCAGCAACTGCTGGTCGACGGTGATAGGGATGGGGGGAACGACAATGCCTAGATCGGCTGAGACTAGTTGCGAAACGCGCGCAATCTCCTGCTGCAATTCGACTTGTTCGATCGCTTGCATCAGGTCTGGCGCAAGGAAGAAAGCGATCGGATATTCCTGCGCGGGCGCGGTTTGCTTTTGAGTGTCGCCTGCAGCTCCAGTTCTGGTATCGACAACATCGCCCTTGACAAAGCTTATCGCGGCGAAGATTGCGGCCAATATCAAAAAGACGGGCAGGGGAAAGCCAGGAACGAACCCCATTAAAACCAGGACGCAAGCTGCCACCCGCAATGGTCGCTTGCTGGCCGTGAGCTGATTCACTATTTCGGTACCAAGGTTGACCTTCGCCGCCCCAGTGACACGAGTGACGACGGTTGCCGCTGTAATTGAGAGCAGCAGGGCCGGAATCTGCGATATCAATGCGTCGCCTATCGTTAGCAGAGTATAGTGATGCAGCACATCGCCGAAGGACATGCCCTTCGAGAGCAGGCCGATCGATATTCCACCCAACATGTTGATGAAGATAACCACCAGTCCGGCGATGGAATCGCCCTTCACAAATTTCATCGCGCCATCCATCGCGCCGTAAAGTTGGCTTTCCTTCTCCAATGCGGCGCGCCGCCTGCGAGATTCGTTGGCATCGATGTGGCCGTTGCGTAGCTCTGCGTCGACCGCCATTTGCTTTCCCGGCAGAGCGTCGAGCGTGAAGCGCGCCGCCACTTCTGCTACGCGTTCGGCGCCCTTCGCCAGGACCATGAATTGCACCATGGTGACGACCAGAAATATGACGAAACCCACCACGATATTGCCCGAGATCACGAAATCGCCGAACGTATGGATGATGGCGCCTGCCTCCCCCTCGGCCAGGATCAGGCGCGTCGTTGCGACGGTGAGGGCCAGGCGGAATACCGTGGAAAGCAAAATGATGCCGGGCAAAGAGGAAAGATCAAGTGGAGTACTGACATACAGGGCAACCATCATCAGCAGGATGGCCAATCCCATATTGAATCCTATCAGCGCGTCGACCACCACGATCGGGATAGGCATGACCATCATAGCGATAGCCAGAAGCAGCATCAACGCGACCATTAGGTCCGGGTTGGCCGGCGAACGCTTGATGAAGTTACGCAGGACGTTGGCCATCGAGGCCCCTTTACGATCGCTTGAGAATTATTCTGCTACGCAGTGAAGCGTAGCATTCGAAGTCCGAGAGCCTCGTCCACATTGGGCGGCCCGCCAGCGGCAGGCTGTGCATGAGAACCAGAGACATGCGCGAAGTTGGCTGGTCAGCAGGTGTTTCAGTCTGTCCAGGTTTGTCGGTACCGGGCGCGGCAGAATGGTTGCTGGCCATACAATTCTGATTAGTAGGTGCGGACTAGTACGGGAGAGCAGCAAGGCGGCCATTACGGCTCAGCAGCACACGACCGTCCTCGATCCTGTCGACCGTCCACCCATCATCCAGAACGGCGCCAACAAAATACTTCTCACCATCTATGATAAGATACGGTTGTGGACCATGCCAAACGGCTTCAACTGCGATTGCGGATGGCGCCTTTTCGTCTTTTATGAGCACTCCATTGACCAGTGCTAGAGCGCCCTTGGTGCGATGATCGAACCACTGCTGGAGCTTCCGCCAACCGATGACTGTTTCAGACGTGACGGTACCCTCCGCAGTCACAGCACCCCTTGCCGAGCCGACCTTAACATTGAGTAGACCCGCCCTATCGACTGCCTCCTGCAGCTCTTTGGCCGCTGCCTCCGCAATCTGGTCGTTGGCGCGGTGATTGGTCCGCTTCGACTCATGATCGACACTGGGTGAATTGGGTCTCGATGCACCACCGTCCCCGTTATAGGAGAAAATGGCTGAGAGCGTACCGACCGCTAGAGAGCTGACCATTAGCATGGCCAGAACACGCATCGAGAGGCGTGGTATACCGATCGGACCACTTAGCACTTCATCCTGCACGGACCAGAGAATGGACATCTCGCCTGCGAGAACGACGGCAGGAAGTGGCACCACAGCGCAGTCGCCCGCGGCGATATTCCGCTTACCCTTGACGCTGAGTCCGGCTGCAAGCGCCTCGACCTCAATCAAGTTGCCAAGAAGAGTTATACGAAAATGATGCGATGCCAATCCTTGCTCGACGAAGATCATATCGGCGTCTAAGCCGCTGCCGATTAAGCTCGTTTCGAGAGCAGTCTTACCTGTCAATCCGCAATAGAGCCCCGACAGAACTTCGAAATTAAGAGAAACGGCGTCATTCAAGGATGACCTCCCGAACAAGAGAGAAGCCGCACGGCAATTGCCGTGCGGCTCATTTCGGTTCCACATCGCGCCACCTGGCGACGCGATCAGGGCTACCCTAGAGCCCCGCTTCCAACACTACTGAACGCGCTCGTCGGCCGCCTTCTTGATTGTGTTGAGGTTAGTCGTAACGGTGCGCAGCTGTATGCTCCTAGCCGTAGCCTCCAAGCTAACCGCCGTTAGCTCGGCGATTTGCGCCTGGAAAGCCGCATTCCCAGCGGTTTTGGTAGCTACGTCTGCAGCCATCGAAGTGCCAGTACCAGCCGCACTGGTAGCCGTACCTGCTTTACTCATATTGTTTTCCTTTCTGTTGAAACTGTGCCGTTACCACGGCACCCACCTCCTGACGCGGACCATCCAGCGTCAGGCATCCTCTTCAGTGTCTGCTAGCGCTTCGTCGGCATCAGCCATGGCATCGTTCAAAATAGTTAGCGCAACGGAGTGGAGAACTGTTTCGAAGGCTTCAGCTAGAGCTTGCGCTTCATCCCCAGAGATGGTCTGACTGTCCACCGGATCTTTCCCGCCAACCGGCTTGCTATCGTCGTCTTTCCCGCCAACCGGCTTGTTCGGGTCATCATTCCCGCCAACCGGCTTGTTGTGACCAGTTTGGCCAGTGGACGGGTCCTGTGGTTGGCTGTTCGGATCTCCACGTCCCCTACTGGCCAAGGAAACGATGTTGCCAACTCCACTCCCAATTCCCGCGATCATCAAGTACTCCTGCATCCGTTTCAATCGACGGCGACGCCCAAAAGATAATCTCGTCAAGCTACGAGCAGGAGCTTTCGAGAACCTGACGAGTCTGGACAAAAAAGCGGCTACCGGAAAATAATGATCGAGCAGGGTTCGGGCTCCTGCAAAGCGGTAAAGGTAGGCACTGCGCTCTGCAGCAGGAATAGGGCATGACAGGAGCCTGCCAGCCGCCGACATTCTTCCGATAAAATCCGAGGCTTCCTTGCTATGATATCATTGTATGGGGCCGCAACGCAGATATTCCCCGCTTTCTCGCGGTGGCGGGCTGAGGCCGCGATAGGCGAACTCCGAGCCCTTGCTTGGCCGGAGCGTCTTCGGATACCGACCTGCGCCAGAGCAAGCGGCAGTGTCGACAGCACAACTGTCCTTCCGGACGATATCTCACCAGCATCGGCAGATGCTGCTGAGGGCAGCGATGATCTGATCGCAGCAAACCCCCTTAGTGATTTCATTAGTAGCTGGCCGCGGGGGCGCATCACCGCACCCAGGTCACACCACCAACTTCGGGCTTTTCCGGCCCATGACGAACAAGAACGACCTTTCGCCTCCATTTGACAGCACGGCGCTCCTCCTTCTCGTCACACCGAGGAGCTCAGGCTCGCCGCCGAATCCAGCGAGATCCAAGGGCGTTGCTCCGCGGGGGATTGTGCGTGAATTCAGCCGATCAGAGCTGGAGAGCCGCAGAGGCAGCCCGTGTCAGCACGGCGATGTCTGTCCGCTCCAAAGCTCTGCATGCCACATACGTCGCTGTCACCTCGACGCTGTCTCAGGCTGGAACCGAGCCTGTGCCACAGCGTTTTGTCCCCTCACGTAACCCTAGATAAAGTGACAGCGTCTCCGCACCGGACGACCTGACCCGGCGCTTTTGCAGGCCGGTGTAGGCCCAGCGTGGTGTCGTCAATGGTTAAACGCTTGAGGTCGGATGTCGGCGTCCAGAAGAAACCTCCGTCAGCTAATCGTCAGCCAAGCGGTTTATCTAGACTTGCCGTGCCTAACCGACCTGAAGCCAACGGAAAGATAGCAGTGCAAATCCTGGCATAGCAATTGGTACCCGTCCGATCCGCACTAGACACGCATTGCGAAGCTGACGAGGCAAATCAGTTCGAGCCGGCGGCACAAAAGCAATCAGGAAGTCAAGGTTGTGGAGCGCGTTGCCGATGAGTTTTGCCGAAGCGGTTCAAGGCGGCAGCCGATCTTCGGCGTAAGTGGACGAAGAGCAGTGCCGGGAAACGGGAGCGTGCCAACTGACCTCCATGGGTTGCGATCGCGTGCGAGGCTGGCCGATCTTGGGCGTCTAGTGAAGATGCACGTTGGCCGTCGTGGGCCCCGGCTGACCGGGACGGCTGACGAAAAGATGCCGTTGTCTCCGAGACGTCATGCCACGTGCCATCTGGCGATTGCGCTCATCAATGCCTTGTTACACGAGGGTCTAGCGACATCGGCCCCAACGCATAGACAACACATTCTCGCCTAATAACGGAGACGGAATATGACGGGCATTGGCCGATCTGGAAGATCGCGGACTGAAAAGGGAGCCAGCAGTGCGGGGGAGGCGAGCAGTTCGCGCTCGCAATCAAGTCTAGCCCCTGGGCAGAGCGGCCAAGCGTTCCATGCCGTCGTGGAGCAGATGCGCTCCGTGAATATAGATAGAAGGACGCCCTCCGTTCGCGGTGCCGATGATGCCCTGCGCGACAGGCCGTCTGGTCCCGTGGTTGGCGTAGACCGAACCCTGGAACCTGCGCGGCATGCAGCTGGCGCGGCACGTCCAGGTCGTACGCGGCGGCACAGTGTTCACTCAATGTCGGAGGGTGAAGCCGCCCTGGCGCCGGTGGCCGGCCAGCCGACAACTTCGGCTGGGGCAGTCCCCACTTCCTTGTCACCACAGCAACGAATGAACGGTCTCCTTAAGGAACTGCTCGCTTGCCATGATGCCGCCCAGCAAACCCTCACGCAGGAAGAACCGATGGACCGGGTCGTCGTTGCAGGCTCAGCAGTTCTGGACTACCACGCGAGCCTGCCGCCAGCGTTGGCGCGGCGCATTATGCCCAACCGGGGGGTGGCGCGTCAATGCTGCGACATCGTGATTTCGGCGGTGGACAAGTACTACAATCTGACACTACCGACTTACAAAAAATTGGAAGCGAACAGGGATGCTCGGCTAAAACTGGTCAGGGAAACTCAATGCCCCCCGGCTAGCCTGGACCAGCTGAGCAATATGTACGCCAGCGTGGCGAAGGCGCATGTGGCTTGCATGGATTGGTGCGAAAAGAGGACATGGGGCTGCGAGCGGCAGCGGCTCGCCTGCGCCACCAATGCCAGTTTACCAGGTGAAACGGCCGAGATGCCGCAGGACGATCAGATCGCACTGCGGCGGGTCACGGGCGAGCTAATGTTTGCACAGTTCGGGCTATTAGAGGCGCGGGTCGATCTCGCGAATGTCAAAATTGAGTCGCAGGTGCGCACGTTTGAGCCATCCTTGAGGCCCCTCCTCATGTTTGAGGAGGGGCGGGTGCCTCTGCTGAAAACCTTCTTGGAGGACGTTGCTCCGGCATTCGCCTCGGCAGTACCTGCTGTTAGGGACAGCACGGGACGCCCACTCGACGCAGATCATTGCTCCGTTCTGGAGGGGATCGTGAAGCGGCTTTCGGAATTTGGATTGGCGTTACAGGACATGCGTGCCAACCTAAGCGATCACCGAACAGCTAGCGGCCTCCCATTGGAATTGTTGGACCAGATCGTGGAGGAGGTGTCGATCAATGCGGACCAGGTTGTGAGCCTACTGGCACTGCAGCCGAAGCCGCCAGCCATCATTGCACCACCGGCCGATACGAGCGCTGGAATACGGGCCGCAGCACCTAAGAAAGAGAAGAAGAAAGACAAGAGCAAGCAGGCCGCTGGCGCTCGCACTTCGGTCGCCGACGCTAGCAGATCGGCCGCCGGCCGATTGTCGCCGCAACTCGCTGGGGGTGTCAGAGACCCGGTGCCGGTAGCCAAGGTGCTCGTACGCACGGATTTAGGTACGAAGAAGCTGGTGAGTGCAGAGGAGGCGCAGAAGAGTGCGTCGTCGGCGGCAGCACGCTTGGCGACCTGGCAGGCCCCGACCTCGAAGGAGATGCTGACGCCACAACTGGCACGCTTGGCCGAACTCCTGCAGTTCGATCTGCCAGGCCAGCAAAAGCTCGTCTCGCAAGCGCGCCAGATGAGCCCCGAGGATGTTGAACACGTCGTCGACACTGTGGTCGAGCGCCTCCAGACCCAAGCCGCCGAGATGGAGGCCTGTGTGGCAGCCTTTAAGGAGCCTCGTCTGCGCCTCCTACTCTCGCCTGCGCAAATATCAAAGTTGCACGACGACACAGAACAGCTAAACAATATGTTGAGCCAGGCCCAGGGACAGGCGAAGTTTTTAAACGAGCAAAAGACCACTATTACGACCGATTGCATGAAGACCTACCCCTTTCCGTCGCAGAACTACCTTGAGCACTTGCGGGCGGCTGGGGAGTTGAAACCACCGGGTCCGCCGTGCGCGTTGAAAGGCGAGCCGGGCAATCTGTTCGAGATCGGGCTCCAGCACGAGGCGCTGAGCAATCGTGCGACGCCGAAACCGATGTGGGTCCACATCCATACGAAACGGCCGGTATATGCGCGCCAGTTGGCAATGCTGGACACCGCTGAGTTCGCCGCTTGCCACGTCAAGTCCCATCAACAGCGTGGCTTTAATCGGCAGTGGCAGGACGCCCGGGCTGCGATTGGTCACGAAAACATCGCGATCCACCGCGGCAAGCTCACCCCCGCATTCTGTAAGTCCTTGTTGACGACTTAGCGGCCATCCACGTCCATCTGGTTTCCGAGGCGGCAGCTTCGACGCAGGCTGTTCGGCAAGGGCCGCTAGGTAGGCATCTCGAGTATGCCGCTTGTGGTGCCCCATCAGTTGGGGTGCCAGATGGAGTAAATTAAAGCATTTCCGTCTTGAGCAAAAAACGGTAAATGCCGCGAGGTGCACGAGTTGCCGGCTACGCAACTCAACTACCGCAAAGAGACCGAGCGGCGCTGCCACGTTATCTGAGGATAGACGTGACAGCGCTCTCCGCGTCGTCCGGCTCCCTCCGAAATCAATCCGGAAGATCGTCCGGCGACGAGCGCGGAGCAGGCTCACCCGATCCGGTTGGCCGGCTTCAGCGGATCCAAACTC
>NZ_CAUM01000079.1 GCF_000350085.1 Mesorhizobium metallidurans STM 2683 | reverse complement strand
CCGGCACCCCCCCTCCCAACCGCATGGCCAAGCCTCTATATTGGGTCATGGAAAAGCGAATCTATCCCCAAGCCATCGAATCAGTCGTCATGCCGGAGCCTTTTGGTCGGCAGAGCTTCAACGATGCCAAAAAGGCCGTCGCCGCCTTGCAGATGCTTTACGCCCGCAACACCAAATTCCTGCGCGATTCATTCACGGCACTCGCCGCGGGCGGCGACAGCAACAAGCGCTACCGGGCCTTCTATCCGGAGATTGGCGTCACCACGAGTTCGTTCACCCAGATCGACTCGCGCCAGGCCTATGGCCATATGCCGACGCCGGGGCATTTCTCGACGACCATCACCCAGCCCGCGCTTTTCGAGAACTATCTGACCGAACAGCTTCGGCTGATCATGCGCAATCACGGCGTTCCGGTCACCGTTTCGGAATCGACAACGCCCATTCCGCTGCATTTCGCCTTCCTCGAAGGCACCCATGTCGACGGCGCGGCGGCCGAGCGCATCAAGCGGCCGATCCGCGACCTGTTCGACGTGCCGGACCTCGACGGCACCGACGACCAGATCGCCAACGGCACATTCGAAGTGGCGTTCGGCGACGCCAGGCCGCTGGCGCCGTTCACGGCGCAGCGCATCGACTATTCGCTGCATCGGATGACGCACTACACGGCGACCAGTCCGCAGCATTTCCAGAATTTCGTGCTGTTCACCAATTACCAGTTCTATATCGACGAGTTCGTCGCCCGTGCCCGCGAGTTGATGGGCAATGGCGGCGGCGGATATGTCGAATTCGTCGAGCCGGGGAATGTCGTCACCAAGGTCGGGGAAAGCATGCCCGGCGATGGTGCGGCGCCACCGCGCCTGCCGCAGATGCCGGCCTATCATTTGAAGAAGCCGAACCATGGCGGCATCACCATGGTCAATATCGGCGTCGGCCCCTCCAATGCCAAGACGATCACCGACCATATCGCCGTGCTTCGGCCGCATGCCTGGCTGATGCTTGGCCATTGCGCCGGCCTGCGCAACACCCAGGCGCTGGGCGACTATGTGCTGGCGCATGCCTATGTCAGGGAAGACCATGTCCTCGACGACGACCTGCCGGTGTGGGTGCCGATCCCGCCGCTGGCCGAAATCCAGGTGGCGCTGCAGGAAGCGGTCGCCGAGGTCACCGGGCTTTCCGGCTACGATCTCAAGCGCATCATGCGCACCGGCACCGTCGCCACCATCGACAACCGCAACTGGGAACTGCGCGATCAGCGCGGGCCGGTGCAGCGGCTGTCGCAGTCGCGGGCGATCGCGCTCGACATGGAATCGGCGACGATCGCGGCCAACGGGTTCCGCTTCCGGGTGCCGTACGGCACCCTCCTTTGCGTCTCCGACAAACCCCTGCATGGCGAACTGAAGCTGCCCGGCATGGCGACCGAATTCTACAAGCGGCAAGTGGCGCAGCACCTGACCATCGGCATCAGGGCGATGGAAAAGCTGGCGGAGATGCCGATGGAACGGCTGCATTCGCGCAAGCTCAGAAGCTTTTCGGAGACGGCATTCCAATAGGCGATGGACATTTCGTCATCTTGATTGGGCCGCATTTCTGCCGATAAGCAAAGCAGATGGCACGCGGTCGAAACATGATGATTTCAGTGACATTCCTGGCAATGTTCGCCCTCTCGGCCGCACTGGTGGCCGGGTTTTTCGGAACGCTGCATCCGGCTTTCGATTCCTTCGCGCATTTTCGAGTCCATCTTGCCGTGCTGATGGCGCTATGCGCGCTGCCGCTGCTCGCCACCTCGTTTCGCCTGCAGGCGGCCGCAGCGCTGGTCTTTGCCGCGGCCGCCTACGCCACCACGTCATTGCCCTTGCCGCGCCTGTGGCCGGTCCAGGCAGCCTACGAAGCCAAGCCGGGCGACCAGACGGTCTACCCCGGGGATCAGGCAGTGTACCGCCTGCTGCAGATGAATTTGCGCTTCGACAACCCGACGCCGAAGAAAGTGCTGTCGCTGATCGGCCGGACCAATCCGGACGTGATCACTCTCGACGAAGTGTCGGAAATGTGGACGACAGAGTTGGGCTATATCACCAGCGCCTATCCCTACCGGATCCTCTGCCCCTATCCTGATGGCGTGTTCGGTGTTGCGCTGCTCTCCAGACGGCCGTTTGCCGTCGGCACCAAACCCTTTTGCGAGCGGCGCGGCGCCATGGCCATCGCCAAGGTCGATTTCGGCGGCATCGGCGTCGATGTCGCCGCCATTCATCTCAGTTGGCCATGGCCGCGCGAGCAACCGTGGCAGATCGGCGAATTGTCCGGGCCGCTGGCCTCGCTTGGCGAGACCGCGATCATGGCGGGCGACTGCAACGCCGCTCCATGGAGCGCGGCCGTCAGGCGCGTCGCTTCGCTTGGCAAGCTGACCGTGATGCCGTCGGTCGGGCCTAGCTGGATCTATCGGAAACTGCCGGATTTCCTGCGGCGCTACGCCGGGCTGCCGATCGACCAGGTGTTCAGCAAGGGCGCGGTGCTGATCCATTCGGCATCGAGGCTGGAGGACAACGGCTCGGACCATCTTCCCGTCATGGTGGAATTCTCGCTCCGGCCGGAAGAGAAGAAACCGGTCGACGAGGATGAAACCGCGACAGCGTCCGCGTCGCAGCCCGGTAAGGTGCGCGGCT
>NZ_CAUM01000080.1 GCF_000350085.1 Mesorhizobium metallidurans STM 2683 | reverse complement strand
CTCCCGCGCCCAAGGTGTGATTCAGTACCGAATATTGACGCCGACCGCGAGTGGTTTACCTGTTCATTTGTTTTCGCGTTTCCGCTAAGTCAGGGTAACAGTCGGGCGCCTGGGATGTCTCTTTGCTAAGAGCCTGGCCCGTTCAGAAGCCTGCTAGCGGCAACAGGAAGAGGAGGTATTGCGCCTTAGGGCATTTTTTGAGGCAGAGCCCGAAGACACTTCGTTTTGGGGGCGGCGACGGGTATTGATGCTTGGCAGGAGCGAAGATAGAAAATGGCAGCGGCCGGCGTTGCAAAGAAGGGAAGGCAACAGGCCAGCGCTATGACAAGGGCGAGCGTCGATTCAAGCACGTCAGAAAGGGCGCTCATCCCGTGTTTGAATTTCACGACAGCGAGCCGAAAAGTGGGTTGGAAAATGCCCCTCAACCTATTCGAAAGTGATCGGACAAAATTGCTAAATGAGGCAATTGGGGCGCCGAACGGCGATCGGGACCTGCCCGTTCCGAAGAAGCTATACGTCGTTTACGAGGGCGCAATTTATGAGGCCCAAACGAGCGATCGCGGCCGAACCTATCATGGATATCCATATAAGGGTGAGCTGTCGGCGGCGTGGATCTCTAGTCACTTCTCGATGCTGTCGCCCCGCACAGATGAGATGCTTGCCGCGGTTGGATAGGATGAGCAACGTACCGTCCGGTACCGGCGCCTTGGCTCGTCGCCGTAGAGGTGGTTCAACGTAGCTGGGCGCTTAGATGCACACTTAAGGCACGCAGGCCGGGGTCGCGATAGACGACCCGAACCAGCCCGCAAGAAGGTTCGCCAAAGCGCCGGATAATCCCTTTGGTTCATTCTGCGCCTGAGGTGTCCATCCACATAGAGATCAGATTCCGCCTATGCAGAGATATTTCATTTCGAGGTAGTCTTCGAGCCCGTGGCGGGAACCCTCCCGCCCGATGCCGGACTGCTTCATCCCGCCAAAGGGCGCCGCTTCCGAAGACATACGCCCCGTGTTGATGCCAACCATGCCATATTCCAATGCCTCGGCCACGCGCCAGACACGCTTCAGGTTCGAGGCATAGAAATAGGCGGCGAGGCCGTAGATCGTGTCGTTGGCCTCACGCACAACCTGATCCGCCTCGTGGAAGCGAATGATCGGCGCCAGCGGCCCGAAAGTCTCCTCTTGCGCAACCGCCATGATGCTGGAGATTTCAGTGAGGACGGTGGGTTTGAAGAAGGTGCCATCCTTGCCGATACGTTCGGCCCCGCATCGAATTGTCCCACCCTTGGCAACGGCATCTGCGATGTGGGACTCGATCTTGGCCAAAGCATGCAAGTCGATGAGCGGTCCGACGTCCACTCCGGGGGCGAAGCCGTCGCCAACCGACAAGCACCGGACTTTCTCCACGAACTTCTCAACGAACTCATCGTGAACGCTCGATTGGACGTAAAGGCGGTTCGCTGAAACGCAAGTCTGGCCGGCGTTGCGGAACTTCGCCTGGATCGCGCCGTCAACCGCAGCGTCGATATCGGCGTCATCAAAGACAATGAAGGGGGCATTGCCGCCGAGCTCGAGGCTGACCTTCTTGATCTGGTCCGAGCACTGGCGCATGAGCAGCCGGCCAACCTCGGTCGAGCCTGTAAAGCTGATCTTTCGGACCTTGGGATTGGAGCAGAGTTCGCGTCCAACGCAAGCACCTTCGGACGCATAGATCAGGTTGACGACACCGTCGGGAAAGCCGGCCTGGTGCGCAAGGGCAAACATTGCACCTGCCACGAGCGGCGTCTGTTCAGCAGGTTTGAGCACGATCGCGCAGCCCGCCGCCAAGGCCGGCGAGATCTTGCGCGACACCATCGACGCTGGGAAATTCCATGGCGTAATCGTGCCGACGACACCGATCGGCTGCTTGATCACCAGCATGCGACGGTCTGTCGAGGGTGCGGGGATCGTCTCGCCATAGATGCGATTGGCTTCTTCGGCGTACCATTGCAGATACGCGGCCGCATGCGAAACCTCCGACTTGGCTTCGGCAAACGGCTTGCCCATCTCGGCAGTGAGTATGGCGGCAAGATCACTGGCGTGGTCAATGATCAGCTGATGCCATCGCCACAGAACGTCACTGCGTTCTCGGGCGGTCAGCGCCGCCCATCCAGGCTGCGCTACGTAGGCCTTGTCGATCGCAGCGCGTGTCTCCTCCGCACCCATGTCGGGAAGTACTGCCAGCACTTCGCCGCGCGACGGGTTGAGGACCTCGAATGTCTGCTCACTAACCGGCGTGCCGAGCGCCGGCAGGCGATCGATGGCGCCGAACAGTTCCGGGGATTTCAGGTGGCGGATGATCGGCAGGCACAGGGGCAATACCGGATTCCTCTCAACGCGGCGGATATATATGTCAACAGGGCGTCGCCCTATACTCCGCACCTGCGGGTTCCTTATAGGGCCTCGGCCAGACGGCTGGTAGACCATTTCACTCAGCTTTGTTCAGCTTGAGGGCCATCCGTCTATTTCGAGGCGTGGAAACACGCCAGCCGTGACCTCGTGGTAGAGTGCCCAACGCCCGCGTAGCTTTCGGCGAAGCAGGGTCTTGGCCCATACGGGTGACGATCGTTTTGCGGGTGCCTTCCATCGCGTCGGGCGGGATGCTTTTGCCGATGACATTCTGGTCAACTACTTCCAGACCACCGGCAACCGCGGCGGCTACCCTTGGACCGTCGTCAGAGTCGATGACCGGAAGCCCTATCTCGCAGGACTGGAGGAGGCGAGCGGTAATATGAATCTTAAAAGGTTTGCCGCGTTTCTCGCCGAGCGCGTGCGATGGTCTATGGGGAAGGCGGCGTGAGGCCGGTGGTGTGCCATGTTCTAAATCGGCTGCGGTTCGGTGTGCTGCGGCGAGAGTTCCAGGGTTGGATCTGCTTTGACGACCGCCCACTCCGGCAACGCATCAAGGTATTTGAGTTCATCGCGAACTACGGGATCCCGCGCTTCGGGGAGCAAATGCTTGAGAAGACGCCACTCCGCCGATGATTGCTCGTCCACCTGTTGCTCGGCGCTATGGCGGCGCAGATGGTCACCGACCTTGGTGGCAAGCAGGTGCGCCATCGTCGTGTTCGCAATGAGTCGGGTCAGCAGACTGGTGTAAGGGGCAAGTGTTCCGGAATGCAGATAGGTATTGAGCATCGCGCGGATGTTGGGGTGCCCGCTTGCGTAATTGCGCTCCTTGCCATTGGCCGTCGCGACGATCGAAAAGGCAGCGGCGACAACCAGGCTTTGCGGGCGCTCGAGGTCACATAGCGGACCAAAGTGCTTCCAGTCGGCCAACGCCTTGAACCAGGGGCGACGCCGGATCTCGGCCAGGAGCGGCGCTGCGATCCAATCTTCGTGAAAGGGAAGCTTCGTTCTCGGAATTATCAATGCATCGAACCGGACAAGCTTTGGTGCATCGAAGCCCTCTCCGTTCCGCAGATAGCAGCTTAATATGAGCGTCTTTTGCTCCTTCGATGCCGCGACTGCGGCGGGATCGAGGACAAAGGCATTGCCGCGATGCCTGCGGATCACGTCGCGAAAACTCTGTTGAAGGTCGGCAGAGGTGTTCATTCCGAACAGGATCCAAAGCAGCGGAATTCTCTCGTACTCATAGTGCTTGCAGCGCGCCGAAATCTCCGTTTGGAAGGTGCCTCACAGTTGAAACTCGATTGCGAAGGCGCCGCAGCCTTCCCATTCGACGTAAATATCGGGGTAGCGCGCCCGTGCGCATTCTCGGTTGGCGGAAGATATTCGGCGATCGCGTGCCTGATATGGCGCTCGTCATGAGCGACGAGCTCCGCGATCTGTTGGCACATCAGACGGTGAAAGTTCGACTCCTGGCACTCTTGATATTGCGCGGCTCGCACGTCGTCCGGCATGGCATTGCGCCCGTGGTACCATGGGCAGGCAGGATCGCTTCCGCTATAGTGGGCAAACAAGGGCCGGCTGTTCGGATATAGACCTCACCCTCGCAGGCCATGCAGCGAGCGACGAGCCCATTTTTGCCGTGACGGCGGTCTGTAATGTGGTCCCGTAGGAGACCCCATCGGTCTTCGGGCATTGTCAGCAGGCCCCTGGCCGTGATCGGCCCGATGCCTTCAATCAGTGCGGCTTCTACGATTCGTTGGGGGGGCCGCGTCATCCGATTGGTCGCCCTAAAACGACCTCCTGCTAGGCCAGTCCATAGGCTGAGCGAAGAAGGGCGACGGCTTCGTCGCGCTTGAATGAAACCTCGAAGACCCTGGCATCCAAGGTTTCGTCGGCCTGAGCCGCGTCGAGAAATTTTCGGAGATCCTCGCGGATCGAGTCGGTAAGCTTGATGGAGGCATCTTTGGGCAGTAGCTGGGCCAAGCGGAATACATCGTTGCGGTGTTTCTTGATGTTCTTGCCATCGATTTTTTCGCCAGCCTCCGCGCGTGCGGTCAAATCGAGGAACGCGCGGGCCTTGAAGGGGATTAGCAACGTTTCGTCGACGACTGTGACGGCGTCGACCTTGCGCTTGGCTGCCTGCAGCGCGTCGTGGTAGCCGTTGTCGAGGAGAATCGCCGAGAGACTGACGATATCCTCTTCGACGGGGATGGGCGTCAAAGCCGCATCTCGGGGAGGTCGAGGGTTCCCGGCTTGCGCGAAAAGAGCTCGATCATGAATGGGAAGCTTTGATCCTTCGGCTTGTGGAGGCGATAGAATTCCTTTTTGCCATCGCTGCGTTCGCGCGCCTGATATCCGCCTGCATCGAGAAACGCCTTGAAAGCCGCGCCAAATACGCGGTCGACGACCTCGACGCAAAGCACCATGTCGATGTCTTTGGTCGCTCTGAATGGGAGGCCTGCCGCATCCAACAGCAGGTCACATCGTGTCTCCGAGATAGCGTTCAAGCGCCCCGCGAACGATCCATCAGAGGGATATGGTCGCTTCGTAACGTGCTGCACGATAACATCGTTGCTGTTATTATGAAATAAGGACGTTACGAATGCGGACGGGTCACATGAATAGGCGCACTGGGTAGGAGTGCGGGGCGAGCTTGGGCATGCGCTTGACCATCGTTGCCAGCGTGCCCGCGAAGTTGAGTGTGATGGGCAGACGATCGTAGGGGCCGTCATTGTTCCAATCCATTTTGGTCAGCGCCAGCGTCTCACGGCAGAGATCGTCGATCATTCCATTCAGACAGCCAGCGCCCTTGCCAAGCTTTGTCCGAGAGGTCTCGCCTACCACGCTGGGAAGTGCGGTCCTTGGAAACCGGCATATCAGTTAGATCATCATCTACGCAAACCCATCGATGCGTTCGTGGACTATCGCGCGCATTTGCTCCGCCATCTTCGCGCCTTGAGAGCCGTCTGATAGAGGCGTCGGCAATTCGAGGTGGTTGAGAGCGCATGAGAGTGCTGCAACAAGATCGTCGATGCCGGTATCCGCATCGGCTGCCTTGAGGCCAGCCGTGCTCGCGAAAGCCTTGAAGTCGGCGCGCCGCAGACGATCGTCCTTGCCGTTCAGCTTGAGGGCCATCCGGTCTTTTTCGAGATGTGGGAACACGCGGGTCGTGACCGCGTCGTAGAGCGGAGCCATGCGGACTGAGCTGAACTGCGCGCTGCCGGGCTCTGCGATTTTCAGCAGTGCCATGTTCTTCAGGTGCATGTCGCCATCTGCGATCAGCCAGGCGAATAGGGATCGCTTGAGGACAAGCAGGACGTCTTCTTCGGGAGAGGTCGATAGCGGCCTTAGTGCCCGCGCGATGCGCTCCATTGTGCCGTCGTATTTTGCTTCCGTGGGCACACCGAGCACCGAGCAAAAATCCTCAAGCGCCAAAAGATGCTTGTCGTCAAGGCTCGTTCTGATGTCGAACCGCTCCACGAGGAGCGCCGGAGGCATCCTGTCAGGCATCGAGACGAGCGCTGTCGCGGGCGTCTTGAAACCGGCCGCGCTGCCCAAAGCGAGCGACTGCCATTCGATAACCGGCAGGGGTTCAAATCCACCTGTACCGGCAGGCTTGAGGATATGGGTGAATGGTTTGCCGGTACTGGGGGAGAGAGTACCGTCGTTATCGAGGAACATCGGCGCTTTGATCTGAACGCCTGATAAACGCGGCGTATCAGTACGCTCGAAAATCTCCGCCAGATTGCGCTCGAAGCTCTGCTCCAGATCGCCACGACCCGGCCCTGCATACTGGCCAGTGAAGATAGAATTTCTAGTGAAGCCATTGAGCCGGGTTAGCAGGACGTCGGGCGGCAGGGCGGAGAGATCGCTCGCACGCTCGACGATGGTGATGTTGGACATGTAGCGTTTGCCCGAGCGCAGCGTCGCGCGCTCGTCGCGGTCATTCAACACCGACTCAAGCCAGCCTTCAGGCAGCAGCGAGAGGATGAAAGGAGGGAGCTTGCCCGGCGTGGTCTGGCGAACAAGTGGCGGGCCATCCTGATCGTCTGGATTCCAGCGCCACTCAAAACCATCATGTGTGAGATTGCCGAGCGGAGCGCCGTGCCACGCTACGATCAGATCGAACGCGGCTTCATTGCGCGCAGGCTCTGCGGTCACTGGACGGCGCAGGAGGAAGCGCTCGGCGTGCTCGCCTTCGCGATACCACTGGTTTTCGCGGGCAAGCGCCCATGTCGCGTCGGCAGCACCCTGGGCGCTGCCGTATTCTTCTATGAGGCGGTTCGCGATTGTCTCGCGCATCGTCTCATCGATGGATGCCGCGTGTTCGCTGCGCAGGCGGAAAGCTTCGAGGAAGCGCTGGCGCATCGAGGAGACGTCGATCCGGAATTCTCCCATGCCATCATCGACAATCGCTTGGGCGACTGATGGGTGATCGGGAGCTACGTTCTGAATGATTTCCAGCGAGCGCAACCGCGTGCGCTGTATTCGTCGCCCGCTCAGGAACAGGCGGCCATCGCGGGTCGGGCCGCGAAGGACAGCGCTCGCCGCCGAGAAGTAAGCGTTGGGATACAGGTATTTGGCGATGCGGACGCCGTGCTTGAGTATCGTCGCCTCGATATCCTCCCCGGCATCGACATAGATGCCGCGCATTAGCTGGACGAGCTTGCCTGTTTCAGCCCGATAGTGGCTGCGGGTTTTGTCGATGTTTTCCCCGACGAGGTGAAGGGCCATTTTCTAACTTTCACGTATCTGAGATACGGAAAAGTTAGCATAGTCCGTTCCACATTCAAAATATTTTAACTTTCGCGTATTTCATATACGCGAAAGTTAGGATACTTTCTCGGGACGTCGGCGTTATCCGGCTCGGCAGCCCAACCGCCGGGCGAGAACCTAGTCTGCGGGGCGAGCAGGCAGAAATCAAAGCGTTCATTCTGCCGCACCATAGTCGGATCAGACACGTATGTCAGCGGAGCCCTTCGGCAACTATTGTAGAGCGCGAGACTATTCGCTGTCACCGGCAAGCCGCGGGCCAACGCCCATAATGGCGGGCTCGACCGAAAGCAGTTTCTTCGCCGCCGCCCTGACTTCTTCGAGCGTCACCTGCTCGATGAGGGCCGGGCGGTGCTGGATGTAGTCTATGCCGCGCTTGTCGAGCTGCAGCCTGAGAAGCGTGGCTGAAATCGCCCTGGAGGAACCCAGATTGCGGATAGCATAGGCCCCGATCAGATACTTTTTGCTCGCGTCGAGCTCGGCCGCTGTTGGCCCGGTGTCCACCAGCTCCTTGATTACTTGTCTAATCAGGTCGAGCGTCTCCGCCGCCCTGTCGGCGCGCGTCGACGTGGTCACGACAAGCGTGTTGGAATGCTGGTGGCCTTCCAAACTAGAGGACACACCGTAGGCCAGGCCACGCTTTTCCCGCACTTCCTGGAACAGACGTGAGGTGAATGGCGAGCCTCCGAGTATATCGTTTATCAGCTGCGCGGCATAGAATTCCGGGTCGCTGCGTCCGATGCCGGGAAAAGCCAGCTGGAGCGAAGTCTGGGGCAGGGCGTATGCGACCAACGTCCACTGGCCGAGCTTCGGGGTGACATCAGGTACCGGGGCGAGCGCCTGCTTCTGAGGCAAATCGCCGAACAACTGGTCGAGCCTTGCACTCAGGGCTTTGGCATCGATGTCGCCGACAACCGCCACGTGCAGCCCCTCGCGGGCGAAAGCGGCCTTGTGGAAGGCGCTTAGATCGGCGGGCGTTATGCGGGCCAGGCTTTCCTTGGTGCCCTCGGGCGGCCTCGAGTACGGATGGGTGCCGTAGAGCCTGCGCCGCCATGCATCCCTGCCGATCGCGTGAGGTTCGCGCTCGTTGGCGATGATGCCGGAGAGAAGCTGAGCGCGGATTCGGTCAAAGGGTTCCTGATCGAAGCGGGGCCTGTTCAACGCGAGCCTGATGAGATCGAAAGCGGCGTCCTGGCGCTGGGAAAGCATGCGCACCGAGACATAGATGCCATCTGGCCGCGCGTGGAAGCTCATCTCAGCGCCGGCATCATCGAGCCGCACCTGAAAGGTGTCGCCGTCGTGATCGCCTGCGCCCTCGTCGAACAAGCCGGTCATCAAATTGACAAGCCCCTCCTTATCGGCCGGATCCTGGCTGGTGCCGCCGTCAAACACGAACTGGAGCGTGACGATCGGCAGCGTATGGTCTTCCACCAGCCAGGCGGTGATCCCCTTTTCAGATTTCACCTCCTGGATGTTCAGGGCAGCACGGGCGGTACGCGCTGGCAGGGTGAGGAAGAAAATAGCAAGGCAAAGGACAGGCAGCCAGCAGGCTAGGCGCCACCCTTGTCCAAAAGGAGAGGGCAATGCTTGTGGAATGGCCCTGCGGAGTTGGTTCGTCATCATATCAATTTTCCTTGGGCAGGAGATAGCCGGTGGTCGAATGGTCGGACACGAGGTAGCGGGCGGCAACGGCCTTAACCTGATCGGCCGTGACCTTGCGGATGCGGTCCGGCCATTCCTCGACGTCTTTCCCATTGCCGCCTGTGGCAAGCGTGGCGCCATACATGCCAGCGACGGAGTCCTGCTCGTCATGGGCGAAGAGGAACGAGCGGATATAGCGGTTTTTCGTCTTCTCCAGTTCGTCGCTGGTGATGCCGTTCCTGGCGATGCGTGCTATCTCGGCGTCGACTGCGGCCTCGACATCGGCAAGCTCGGCGTCGCCGCGCGGCCAGCCGCGAATGCTGAACTTGCCAGCATCCAGCATGGTGCCCTCGAAATCAGCGTCGGCCGCCGCGGCTATGCCCTGCTTGACAACGAGCTCCTGGTACAGCCGGCTGCGGTTGCCCCCGGCTAGAATCCGTGCCAGCAGGTCCAGCGCCTCGGCTTCGCCGGGCTCGGCGGTGCGATAGGACGGCACCACCCAATATCTGGAGAAGATGGGGACCGAAACGCGGCCATCGCTTAGCGTCAATGTGCGCCTGGTGTTCTGCACCGGCTCAGACGGGCGTTCGCGTGGCGGCAGATCTGGTCCACACGGGACCTTGCCATAGGTCTTCTCGGCCAGCGCCTTCACGGCCTCGGGCTCGATGTCGCCTGCCACCACTAGCACGGCGTTGTTCGGCCCGTAATTGTCATAAAAAGCCACGGCGTCGTTGCGGTCCAGCTTCTCGATCTCGTGCATCCAGCCGATCACCGGGATCCGGTAGGGTTGGCTCTGCCAGAGCGTCGTGACGACCTCCTCATCGAGAAGCGCCTCCGGATTGTTGTCGACCCTCAAGCGACGCTCCTCGCGGACCACGTCCCGCTCGGTGTTGATGACGTCATCCGTGAGGGTGAGATTGCGCATGCGATCAGCCTCGAAGCTCATCATCTGCTCCACTGCCGAGGGCGCCACTCTTTCGTAGAAGGCAGTATAATCGTAAGAGGTGAAGGCGTTGAGCGAGCCCCCGACCTCGGCCACCGCGCGGTCCAACTCGCCGGCGCCGTGATTGGCCGTCCCTTTGAACATCAGATGCTCGAAGAAATGCGCGATGCCGGATTTGCCCGGAGGCTCGTCGGCGCTGCCGACCTTGTACCACACCATATGGGTGACGATGGGCGCGCGGTGATCGGGTATGACGACCACCTCCATGCCGTTGTCGAGCAGGAAATTCGCTGCCTTGATGTCATTGGCGGCCGCCGGAGTCGGCGCGGTCGTCAGAAATGCCAGCGCGGTCGCAAAAAGTGCGCCCCGCAGCCAGGCAGACGGTGGCTTCGGTTGTGGTGACCGGGCGATGGACAAGGTTCGCAGGGAAGTGAGTTGTCCCTCAATTTGAAGGTGCTGCGTCCCTGTCGCCCCCACTGGGAGAAGGTGGATCGGTGGGCAGCGCCGGTCCAGACGAGCCTTCACAATGCTGCCAGGACCGGCTCGGATGTCAGTTTTGAGTAGGTCGGCGAAAGGTGGGGCGGCATTTTTCTGTGTGGGGATCATGGGACGACTCTCCTGCGCGTTTGCATGACCGCGCACGAACCGTGCCAGATGAGAAAGCCGTTTCGACGATGCGATTCAACGGACTCTGTGTTGCGTACCTCCGACATTGTCCGACGTCTGACACCGCCGAATGGGGGGCGCTTGCCGCTTACAGAGGTGGCTAGGTGAAATACCCTTAGGACAGCGGCGAGATGGTGGCGTCAGCGCGCGCTGGCCTGCTGCCGGTTTCGTGGACACCGAGATAAGCTGTCTAACGGAACTAGAGAGTGGAAATGCAGAAAAGGAAGTTCAGCCGCGAGCTCAAGATCGAGGCAGTGAGGCTGGTGAAGGATCGGGGCTTGCGGCGGCGGCGACCTCGATCTCCACGAGAATGTGCTGCGCACATAGGTGCGCGATCTATCGGCCGATCCGCAGCATGCCTTTCCCGGCCATGGACCGAGTGAGCCGAAGCAGTTGAAGATTGATTGCGCAAGGAAGTCGCGAAGCTGAAGGCGGAGCGCGACACCCTAAAAAGGCCGCAGCCTACTTTGCGAGGAAAGTGACATGAGGTTCGCTTTCATCGCGAGGCACCGGGGCATCTGGCCGGTGGCATGGCTGTGCAGTGTGGAGAACGGCCTCCTGGCACGTCCACGCCGGCGCGGACTGCCGAAGGACACCGGAGAGCGAGCGGCGGTGTCGGAGAACCTACTCGACCGCGCCTTCGAGGCATCGACCCCGAACCAGAAGTGGATTGCGGACTTCACCTACATCTGGACCGCCGAAGGATGGCTCTACGTTGCCGCCGTCGTCGATCTGTTCTCCAGGCGTGTTGTCGGCTGGGCGATGAAGGCCGAGATGACGGCGCAACTCGTCACCGACGCCCTCATCATGGCGATCTGGCGCCGAGGCAGGCCCGACAGCCTGCTGCATCATTCGGATCAGGGATCGCAGGGCGGATACAAGCGAGCAGTTCCAGCGCCTGATGGCCGATCACGGCATCACCTGCTCAATGAGCCGGTCGGGGAACGTCTGGGACAACGCTGCGATGGAGACCTTCTTCTCGTCGCCTCAAGACCGAGCGGACAGCCCGCAAGGTCTACAGGACGAGGGATGACGCCAGGGCGGATGTGTTCGACTACATCGAGCGCTTCTATAACCCTCGGCGAAGGCACTCGACGCTAGGCTATCTGAGCCCCGTCGAGTTCGAGGAACAAGCTATGCTAGCTTAACCTCGTGTCCGAAAAACCGGCAGCAGGCCAGATCGGGCAAATATCTAATAATGGCGTCCTTGTACTCAACGGACGACTCGGCGAGATATTGTGTTTGGTCGGAGGATTGGCGTTATGTTTGATTTTGGTAGCTTGAATAGGCCGTCTGGTGCATCTCGCCCGACGAACCCAGTTGAAATCTTTCGGAGTGCGCCTGCCCTCGCTGAGTCGCCGAACGATTTATGGCAAGGCCAATCCAAAGCATTGGAGCAATGGAATGTTGCAAGAGATAAGAAAGATGTTTTGATTTCGTTGCACACCGGTGCGGGCAAATCGCTAGTAGGCCTTCTGATCGCGCAAAGTTTGGTCAATGAAGGTGCACCGCGTGTCCTATATCTGTGCGGCACCAATGATTTGGTCACTCAGACGTCTCGTGAGGTGACAAATAAGTTGGGTTTCGCCCACTGCACGCGCATGGGAGGGAGCTTTTCGAACGAGCTTTATACCACCGGTCAGGGATTCTGTCTGACGAACTATCAGGCTCTTTTCAATAGCCGTTCTGTCTTCAAAAAAGACAACCGACCGGAAGCAATTATTTTTGACGATGCCCATGTGGCGGAGAAGATTATCCGAGACTGCTATACGCTGAAAATCTCCGCTAGCGACCACGCTAAACTGTTTGCTCGCTTGGTCGAACTTGTTCGGCCCCATTTCGCTGCGATGGGTCGAGTCGACTATTACAACAACGTCCTGTCTGGGGGCTCTGTCCACCGGGTGGTGCTGGTTCCTCCGTCGGCCATGCTTGCGCTCAGCAGAGAGCAGAACTTAGTCGGCATTCTCCGTGAGTACGGCCTCTATGAGGGTGAGACAGCGTATGCTCTTCAACATTTGGCCGACCATCTCCACGTCTGCCCTATGTTTATCTCGCGCTCTTCTATCGAGATTGCTCCCGCGTTCCTTCCAGCGAAGCGTATCGATTACCTTACCGATCCCTCTGTTAGGCGTGTTTATTTGTCAGCTACCCTTACCAGTGAGGTAGACTTCTGCCGCGCCTTTGGAAAGCGGCCTTCGCTCAAGATCGAACCCGAAAGTGATGCTGGTATGGGCGAGCGGATGATCATAGCTACGGAGGTGTCCAAGCTGACTGAGGCGGGTGCTGGCAATGTGAAACCTGCTCGTGTTTCGGCATATCTAGCCGGATCGAACAAGCTCTTGATTACAACGTCCAGCTATGCGGCTGCCGAGAAGTATCGTGAAATTGCTTCGCCCCCTCCCCAATGGCAATTTACTGAAGCGCTCGACGCCTTTCGGAAATCGTCAGGCCCAGGCGCTTTCGTGTTGGTCGGTCGTGTGGATGGCATCGACTTACCGCATGCAACGTGTCGAGTGATGCTGGCGGACGGTTTGCCGACAGGCTTCTCGCTCTACGAAGCCTATCTTTTCGATTTTTTGGAAATGCGGAATTCCTTCGCTGCAAAGCTAGCTAACCGCATCACTCAGATGTTTGGCCGAACGAATCGCGGGCGAAACGACTATTCAGCCATCTTTGCTGTCGATCCTCAGCTCGTGTCTTGGCTAATGACCCCACGCAACCTAGCCCATCTTCCAGACCTGCTGAGGCGGCAGCTCTTGCTAGGCAAATCGATGGTTCAACAATTCGGCATCCAGGACATTACAAAATTCCCATCGTTGGTGGGCCAGATGGTCAACCGCGATCCAGGCTGGCTCGCTTACTATACGGATTCGGTGCGCGGACTGGACGTTAGCGAAGATCAGCGTTCGCAGGCCGCCGACGACGACCAGTTACTCACAGAAGCTGCCCTCGCTGAAGCAGATTTTGCCGCTTTCATTTGGGACGGGAATTCCCAAGCGGCTAGGGTGGCGCTGGGTGAAGTCGTGGACAAGGTTGTTGTTGCAGATCGGCGGTTAGCAGGGTGGTATAACATCCAAATCGGAATGACGTATGAGATTGAAGGGGACACTGAGGCCGCCGCAAAGCAATACTCAGAGGCGAAATCCAGGACCAATCATACTCTTGCTCTCCCCACTCCCCGATCAACCCAATCGGCGGCACAGGAACAAAAGCCGAGGAACCTTCTGCATTCCAAGTTGCTCGAAATCTTCATTAATGATGTCAGAATCCAGAACGACCACTTTGCAAAATACGAACGCCGGATTTCACCGTTATTTGACCAAAGCCGGTCTGCGAGTGAGCATGAGGAAGCCTTGAGAACGCTCGGCGAGTTGATCGGATTTCAGTCCACTCGCCCAGAACAGGAGTCCGATACTAACAGCACACTTGACGTGCTTTGGTTGTCTCCTTCGGCCTCAAAGTGCATCCTAATTGAGTTGAAAAGCAAAAAGCGCCAGGACAGCGTGGTAAACGCTGGGGACGTCGGCCAAGCATACAATCACCTTCAATGGGTAACGCAGACCCATGGGGCAAGTAAGATCCTTGGTCTGATCATCGTGGGCGGCTTACCAAAAAAGTCCCCGGAAGCTGCGCCATCCGATCTTATGTGGGCATCCGACACCTCGCGCTTTAAGGCGCTTTTTGAAGACACCATGCAGATGCTTAGGAGCTTGCAGCGCATGCCTCCGTTGGACCGCTATGCCGAGATGACGGCGGTGTGCGCTAGAGCCGAATGGCAGCCAGATGCCATATTCGAGCGGCTTCGCGGTGTCCGTCTGCAGGACACTTAACGGTTCTCGCCTAGAATTTGGGGTCAAAAATGCGAGACCCCATCTCGCGGGGGCGGGGGCGACCTCACCCCCCGTGTCCCCTACCTGCCGACAATTCGAATCGGCATCCGTCTCACTAGGGGTCAGGACTCATCGATCAGAGCCAGAGGATGACGGCTGCTGCGATGCAGATGGCCGAGAAGAAGGTGTGGACGCATCGGTCGTAGCGCGTTGCGATGCGGCGCCAGTCCTTAAGCTTGGCGAAGAGGTTCTCGACCCTGTGCCGCTCGCAATAGAGTGTTTTGTCGTGGCCGGTGAGTCAGCGCAATGGGAGCGGTGCCTCGCAGACTCCGCCAAACAGTTTCAACATAAGCGGCAACTTGCCCCTGCCTCACCTTTACGACGCTCGCATCTGAGGCGTAAGAAACTCGCAGCGCATCCGCTTTCTCGGAAATTGCGAATGAGATCGTTTCCGCTCCCACTGGGATGGCAAGCTTTAGGCCCCCCGCGCGTCCTTTGAGATCAGCGGGGATGCGCTGAACGAATTGGATGTTCTGAGACCCCTTGCGTTTAATCGGGGAGACAAGCCTCAAAGCCATAGTTGCGCACCCTTGTAGCACATAAAGAAGATCGCATCTTGTTGAAAGGTCTCATCTGACTGTTCCGGTTGGTAGTCGGGAAAAAATGGTGCCCAGAAGAGACTCCAAACCAGCGATAGACGCGGTCCTTCAATTTTTCCGGAGCGTTGCAGAACTGGTGCCATTCGGAGCGCCAGCGCGGGAGACGCTTCCGCGACAGGCGGTCATGATGGAGCTTGCGAGCCGCTTTAGCGATTTGACCAGGGCTTTTGCTATTTTAGCTTTTGCTGCCCTAAAGTCTCGGATATGAAGCGGACCTGGCTTATGGCCTGCCTACATTGAATGGTTACAAAGGAATACGCTATGGCGACTGGAACGGTGAAGTGGTTCAACAGCACCAAGGGATTCGGTTTTATCCAGCCTGACAACGGAGGTCAGGACGTTTTCGTCCACATTTCCGCTGTCGAACGAGCGGGCCTTTCGACCCTTAATGAGGGCCAGAAGATCAACTACGAGGTCGAACAGGACCGCCGTACTGGCAAATCATCCGCTGGCAGTCTCAGCAAAGCTGGCTGACCTTTTTCTGCTTCTGCCCGGCAAGAGCCGGGCAGAAGTGCCACTGACCGCGCCATAGGAGCGGGCAAGAACACGGATCCCCGCCGACTGGGGCAGCGGATTGTAGCAAGCTGCTAAGTTCTACTGCCACACGATGTTGCAAGCGAAGAGGGGCGGGTCCCAGCCCTCTTACTTTCTGCAGCAGATGCTTATCGCATTCTCGATCGAGCGTGCCGGGGAATGAACGAGCAATTCAGCCAGCCTCCAGCGATCGACACCTCCTGGATCAAGAGGGCAGGGTACATTGGCCCTGAGGGGACCTGGACCCATCAATCCTCGCTGGACCTCTTTGGTGACCAAGTTGAACTCGTTCCGTTCAGCGACGGATTGTTCGAAGCATATGAGAATGGCTGCGTCGACGTTGCATGCGTCCCAGCTACGACCTCTCTGGTCGGAGCCACTCCCTACCTCGACCAAGTCTTGAGCTTGAGGTCTCCCACGATTATCGCCGAGTACCCGAAGGTCCTGAGCTACAGCCTTATGGCCAGCAAGGATGCGAGTTTCTCGATGATCGCTAAGGTGGTGGGCCACCCCGTGGCCTTGCAGGAGGTGGCCGGGTGGCTCGACGAGAACATGCCCAATGTCGAGCGAGAGAGCTGTACGGGAGCGACATCTTTCGTCGCTAAGCAAAAATCTCCCTCGATAGCGGCATTTGGTCCTGTGCTTGGTGCCAAGCTGTACAATCTGCAGATATTGCGAACAGGAATTGAAGAAGGGCTGCATAATGTTACGCGGTGGTGGGTGCTCGGGCACAGGACCCCTGCGCCGACAGGATTTGATCGGACGACACTTCACCTCCGCGTTTCAGAGCAAAATCTCAGTTGTGTCCTGAACAGGTTCTCGAAGGACGATTTAACCGTTCTCAATCTCTATCAGCGTCCGACATGCGAGCGGCTGGACACCCATCAGTATGTCATCGATGTCGCTGAACACGTTTTGACGCACCCGGCGCTGGCCGCGTTGGCGGAGATTGATGGCCTGAGAATTCTCGGATCGTACCCACGTCGCTATTAGCTATGGCTAGGCTAGGCTAGCTTCCGTCGATAACCCCAAAATTGTTTATCTTCATCACTGACGAACAAGGGGCTGCCGCATCGAACTTGATGCGATGTACACGTAATGCCGCGAGCCATGGACGAGATTATCGCGCCGACGATCTTGTCGTTCCCGCCAGTTGCTTGCCTGCGAAACGGTAGTATTCAGTCGCCCGTGAAGAACTCGGAATACTTTGATTCCGTTTAACAATTTCCCCTGATTTCGGGTTTCAGATTGCCGAATTTCGTGGCTAGAGGCTGCGATTTCCGGCAAATTGGATGCGCTTGTTCTGCGTGATTCGAGGCGATGACGAAGCAGCGAGGGAAGCGAGCGATGCGACCGAAGGAACGGCGCGAGAGCGGCCAGACGGACCTGTTGCGATCCCGGCTCGACCACATCCTCAATATGGATCATGCGCTGGTGAAGCTGGCCAAGACGATCGACTGGCGCTTCCTGGAAGAGCGGCTCGGCGAGGTCTATGACGACGATCCCGGCCGGCCGCCTTTGCCGACACGGCTAATGGCGGGACTGGCCATTCTCAAGTCGATGCACAACCTGTCCGACGAAAGCCTGTGCGAACGCTGGCTGGAGAATCCCTACTACCAGCTGTTCTGCGGCGAGGAGTTCTTCCAGCACCGTTTGCCCTTCGACCGCACTTCACTGACGCGCTGGCGGCTGCGTATGGGGGAAGAGCGGCTGATGGCGCTGCTCAAGGAAAGTCTTGCCGCGGCGGCCAGGCTGGGGGCGGCCAAGCCGTCGGACTTCCGCGCGGTAATCGTCGATACCACCGTGCAGGAAAAGGCCATCACCTTCCCGACCGACGCCAAGCTGATGCATCGCGCCCGTGAGCGGCTGGTGAAGCTGGCCAAGAGGCATGGCATTGCCCTGCGCCAATCCTATGCGCGGGTCGGCAAGATCGCG
>NZ_CAUM01000081.1 GCF_000350085.1 Mesorhizobium metallidurans STM 2683 | reverse complement strand
CCGCCAGCCATGCCTCCAAAGCCGCCGATTTTCTTCTTGGCTTTAACGCCGAGGCCGAAGGCGCGCAACAAGGCGAGATCGCGGCATGAGCGCGCGCGATCCCGACACCCTGCAGACCGAACCGACGCCGCAAGGCAAGCAGACGCTCATTCCCGGTGTCCGGCCGGTCACCACGCGCGACCGCCTTGCCCTCTTGGCCGACGCGCCCGCGCGCGGCGCAGAAGCCGCTCGATACCGGGCTGCTCAATGAAGCCGACAGAAATCAACTCGATCTGATTTGAGAGGAGTTTTCCCATGATCTTGATCACCGACGAACTACGCGCCCAGCTGCTCGCCAATGGCGCAACTGACATCGAGACTGACCATGTCCCGGTGGTAAAACTGTTCGATCCGACCGGGCCAGCAACCTGGCTTCTCACCGAACTCGACGCCGACGGCGACACAATGTTCGGCCTTTGCGACCTCGCTTCGGCTTCCCGGAACTCGGCAGCGTCAGCCTTGCCGAGCTTGCAAGCGCCAAGGCCCGGCTTGGCCTCGGCATCGAGCGCGACCTCTGGTTCAAGGCGCGCTTTCCGCTCTCCGTTTACGCCCAAGCGGCGTGCAGCGCCGGCCACATCACCGAAGCCGAGCGGCTGCTGCGTCAGGCGGCAGAAGCCCTTGGCAACTCCCATTCCAGGCTTCCGCCCGACACGGCGGAGCAAGAGCGCCGATAAGGCGCAAAACCGCCCCCGCCGCGCCGGCCTTCGGCCCTTGCGGCGGGGACAATTCCACCCCCAACGAAGGAGACGAACCATGCAGCTTGCCCACATTCCTTTCGACCGGCTCAGCATTTCCACGCTCAACATGGGGCCATTCCAGCGCGCCCGACGTGTTGGACATCCTGCCGTCCGTTCGCGCGCGCGGCGTCCTTGTGCCGCTTCTGGTGCGGCCCAACATCGAGCCGGATAGCTTCGAGATCGTCGCCGGCCGGCGCCGCTATCTCGCCGCGAAGTCGCTCGCCGACGAGCGCGGCGAGGGCGATGCCTTGCCCTGCGCCGTCATGGAAGATGGCGACGACGCCGATGCGCTCGAGGCCTGGTGATCGAAAACTTCGCCCGGCTCGATCCCGACGAGGTGTCGCAGCGGGAGACGTTTTCGCGGCTGATCAAGGAGGGCTGCAGCGTTGCCGACATCGCCGCCACTTTCGGCATCACCGAGCTTCTGGTCAAACGCATTCTGGCGCTGGGCGACCTCTTGCCGAAAATCCGCGAGGCCTATCGGCCGCGAGGAAATCGACGCCGAGACGGCGCGCAATCTGACCATGGCCTCCAAGGCGCAGCAGAAGGATTGGCTGGCGCTTTAAGAGCAATACGCGCCGCGCGGCGACCAGTTGAAACAATGGCTGTTCGGCGGCCAGTCGATTTCTCAGAGGTGGCGCTGTTTGCCGTCGAGGATTATCCGGGCCTGATCGTCTGCGACCTGTTCGGCGAGGACAGCTATTCGCCGACGCCGACCTGTTCTGGCAAAAGCAGAACGAGGCGATCGTTGCCAAGCGCGACGCCTATCTGGAAGCCGGCTGGCCGACGTGGCCGTGCTGGAACCGGGGCAGTTTTTCCAGTCTTGGGACCACGAAAAGACGCCGAAGAAAAAGGGCGGCAAGGTCTTCATATCAGTCTCGCATTGCGGCGCGGTCGAGTGCCACGAGGGCTGGCTGTCGCGCAAGGATGCCCGCCGCGCCCGCGCGCAAGCGAGGGCGGCGAGCACGAAGAAACCCCCGCAAAGCCGTCGTGACCGGAACTCACCGGGCCGATGCAGAACTATGTCGATCTGCATTGCCATGCGCGGTGCGCGCGGCCATGCTCGACCGTCCGGGTGTCGCGCTGCGCCTGATGGTGGCGCATCCCATCACAGGTTCGGGCCTGTGGCAGGTTCGCCGCGAGCCGCAGCGCACCGGCAATGAAGCGGTGGCGGCAAGCCTCCTGCTGGGGCAACCGGAGGAGGATGGCGCGGTCGCCGGCGGCAACGGCGATGCCTTTGCCACACCGCGCGTCTTCGCCCGGCTGTTGACGCTGTCCGACGACGATGTCCTGCGCGTTCTCGCCATCGTCATGGCCGAGACGGTCGAAGCCGGCAGCGCCGTCATCGAGGCGCTTGGCAATCACCTGAATGTCGATATGGCCGCTTGCTGGCAAGCCGACAACGCCCTCTTCGACCTGTTGCGCGACAAGGAAATTGCCAATCTGATACTCGCCGATATCGGCGGCAAGCGTGTCGCCCACGGCAATGTTTCGAGAAGGTGAAGACGCAAAAGACAACCATCCGCGACTTCCTGTTCGGCGAGAACAGCAGGGAGAAAGTCGACGCATGGCTGCCGCGCTGGATGAAATTCCCTGGCGGCAAGCATTCCGGATCAGGGCGAGGTTGGGTTTTGGCCATGCGTCGCGTGTGGGTCGCTGACTTGAGGTGATGTGCGTCCGGCGGCCCGCCTCGTCGCCTCGTCGAGGTTAGTCACGAAATGATGCGCTGACCGCCGGCCAGCGGACTGACCGAAGACGCATCCACATTCTGACTTCGCTGAAAAGATGATTCAAGAGATACGAGCCGTCCCCAAGGTCGGTCGGAGCGTCCCGCTCGGCCCAAGCGTGAAAGATATCATCGCCACCCACGAGGCTCTGGAGTCGAACCGCAACCCGTCGCTCTCGCTTCGGGTCCTTCTCTTCGTTCCGGTCCTTCGGATGCGGTCCGCCTGGACGGCGGCCCTTCCGGTCGCAACTCGCCGCCCGCCCCGCTTCCGTCCCGCTTCCGGGGAACGCCGCGATTGGCGAGCGGAGGCAAAACGAAGCATGCAAGATAGAAGCGTGCCGTCATCGAAGAGGCAGGCAGAGGCGGGGGCGCCCATGTCCTCAATTCCCGCTTTGTGGCCGTCGAGCGTTTGAATCGTTCCCGTTTCCGTCTTGCTAAGGCACCATTGCGCAGGAATCGGCGCAGGCCCGCGTCCGAGCGGTTCTCCGCTCGCTTGCCGCCTCGATCATAGCCAACAAAACGGGCGCGAGGATTGCTATAGGCAGAAGCTGCCGAAGCCATCATCGTGACGATTTGCTCTTTGCAACTCGGTTCGTTTAGCGTCTCAGTCGGGTGGGGTCTGACCGAGAATGTTGCGAACGAAGAAGTCCAGGAGTTTGCGCTCAGCATAGATCCCTGGCGCGCCGTGATCGGCACCAGGCACATAGACCATGTCGAAATCTTTTCCCGCCTTGATGAGTCGGTCGGCAAGCTGGAGCGAGGAGGACGGGTCGACATTGTGGTCCATTTCGCCGACGACGATCATCAGCTTGCCCCGCAGCCTGTAAGCATTGTCGATGGCGGAGGATCGGGAATATTCAATGCCGACTGGCCACCCCATCCACTGTTCGTTCCACCAGATCTTGTCTATCCGGTTGTCGTAGGAGCCGCTGTTGGCGACCGCGACCTTATAGAATTCGGGATGGAAGAGCAGCGCGCCCACCGCGCTCTGGCCGCCTGCGGACCAGCCGAAAATCCCGACATTGGAGATATCGTACCACGGATACCTTGCGGCGGCCGCCTTGTGCCATAGAATGCGATCTGGAAAGCCTGCGTCCTTCAGATTTTTCCACGCAACGTCATGAAAGGCGCGCGAGCGGTTGTTGGTACCCATGCCATCGATCTGCACAACGACGAAGCCCAGTTGCGTGAGCGGCTCCGTCCGCCTTGAGAAGGATTTTGGGGCAAAAGAGCCCTGCGGCCCGGCGTAGATATTCTCCACGACCGGGTACCTCTTCTTCGGATCGAAATTGGCGGGCAGGTGAATCACGCCCCAGATATCAGTCTTGCCGTCGCGCCCCTTGGCGTGGAAACTGAGTGGAGGCTGCCAGCCGGCGCGGATGAGCTCGGACATGTCGGCGGTCTCCACCTGCATGAGCTTGGCATTATCGATGGCGCGGTAGAGCGTCATGCGGGGCGGCAGATCGATGAGTGACCAGAGATCGACATAATAGCGGCCGTCGGGAGAGAACTCGACATGATGGTTGGCCGGCTGGGGCGTGAGCTCAGTCAGCCCCTCACCGTCGAAGCCGATGCGGTACGCATGCACGAAATAAGGGTCCTCCCCCGGGTTCCTCCCGCTCGCCTCGAACCAGATCTGGCGCTTGACCGGATCGACATGGTTGACCGCCCGGACCACCCACTCACCGAAGGTGATCTGGTTCTTGAGGGCGCCCGTCTGGCCGTCGAACAGATACAGGTGCTCATGCCCATCGCGCTCGGACGCCCAGATGATCTCCTTCCCGTCGTCGACATCGTAACGAAAGATTTTCCCGGTACTCTCCTGATCCATCACCAGAGGCTGGTAATCAACAAATGTCTTGCTGGTCTCGTCGATGATCGAGCGCGCACGGGCCGTGGCGGCGTCTACCTCGACCAGCCGATAGAGCTGATGCCCGCGCTGGTTATATTCGAAAGTAAAGCCGCGACCGTCCGCCCACCACCGGAGAGGGGAAAGTTCGAAGGGGTTCGAGAACAGGGCGTCGTCAATCGCGACTTGGCGCTGGCTGGCAATCTCGAACAGGACCGGCTGGGGTAGCGGAAGGACATCACCCGGCTTGGGATAGACCAGTGTTGAATGTTCGCGCTGCAACTGGTCCGTCGACGAATCGAGGTAGTGGAGCTCCCGCTTGAAGCCGGGGCGAACACGATAAGCCGCAAGGTGGCGCGAGTCCAGCGACCAGCTCAGCGTCGAAAAGACGTAGTAATTGCCCTCGGATCCATCCCGGCTCAGCGCAACATCCTGCAATCCGTCCTTGCTGCGCAGGAAAACATTGTAGTTCTTTATATAGACGATCCATTTGCCGTCGGGCGAGACGCTCCTCTGGTCGGGGTTATTCTCAGCCGGTGGCGTGTAGTGGTGGCTGAGCTGAAAGTCCGGGGCGGTCAATTTTGCGCTGGTGCAGGCATAGCTTGCAACGTCGCAGCTCCACCGGACCTGCTCAATCAGGAAGTCGAGCCTGCGACCATCCTCGGTCAATTCGAAACGCTCGAAGGGAAGATCGCCGGCCTGATAGCTCTTATGGCTCGCTTCATTTAGCGCCGCCGCCAGACGGGCCTGATCGAAGGCCGCCCGTTTCAAACCCGTGGCAGCATCGACCCGCATGAACTGCTGCTCGCCATGGGTAGTCCGGCGGTATACGAACGCGTTGGCTCCATTCAGCCAGAACGGCCCCTCGGGGACATTGACGGTGAGCCCGCGATAGCGATCGTTGATCGTCAGTGCCCGCTCCAAATCGCTCAGCGCTAGCGGTGGATGTGCACCGTTCGAACCGTCGGCCAGCGCTCGAGCGGTTGCCGATCCCGATGCCCCTTGAATAAATACCGCGAGCGCCAAAGCGCCGATCTTGAACATATCTGTTCACCTCTTTCGGTTTTCGGAAGACGCATTGTTGGATCTGGCTTTTCATCGGCGGTGTGCAGCAGCGCTGAGCGTTGCTCGAAGGGGTCAGCACGCGGGTGTAGCCGAGACGGCAGTCACCATGACCGGTGCGCTCTAACCGGGTATCCAGGAACTGACCCGGGTGAACCAGACTGAAGAGTTGGCATCCGGGCCAGCACGGTATTTTCCATGTCCACAATGATGGAAGGTTCAAAGCCCCATGACGCTTGCAATCACACTCCCTTCCTTTTTCTGCACCTGGAATGGCCGGAATTGGGCCGGGCACAAAGCGTTGGCTATCGACATTCTCTGCATGGCTGTCGTCAGTCCGTTGATCCGTGTCCGGATGAACGATGCAATATGCGCGCCAAAGGAAAATCCCTTTAGATCAAGGCGATCGATCGGACCGGCTGTGTCGGATGACCGACATTAACGTCGCATATCCGACAGCTCGGACAACCCCAAGTCACATTGACCTTGGGTGTATGTCGGGTTGACAAGAGTGGACCGTCGGGCCGACGGCAAAAGGGCGCACGAGGCGCCCTTCATTGACTCGGCTGCGCGTAAGCCGCCTTCGCCTTCCGTTGTCAGAAATGGTACGTGACGCCTGCGCCTATCAGCCAGGGATCGAGCTCCGCCTTTCCCGTCTGCTTCGCGCCGGCCACCGTGACGTCGAAGTCCGGCTTCAGGAAAAGCTTCTTCACGTCGAAGTTGACGCCCCAGTGCTGGTCGACCATGTAGTCGAACCCCACCTGCAGCGCGGTGCCGAACGTGTTCTTGACCTTGAGATCATCGGCGCTGCCGGCTTCCTGATGATAGAAGATCGTATAGTTCACGCCGGCGCCGACATAGGGCTTGAAGGCGCCGAAATCGGTAAAGTGGTACTGCAATGTCAGCGTGGGCGGCAGCAGCCAAACCTTGCCGATGTTCCCCAGCGCGCCGATCGAGCCTTGGCCTGTGATGTTGGCATAGGTGGTGCCGAGGATAAGCTCGGCTGCGACATTGTCCGTGAAGAAATACGAAATATCGAGTTCCGGCGTCACGCTGTTGGAATACGAAAGACTGGAGCCGGGCACCGCGTTAACGTAGCCCGAATCCTCAGTAATGACCCCCAACGCGCGCAGGCGGATCTGCCAGGGGCTTGGCCATTCCGTGAACAAGACACCCTGATCCGGGTCGCACGGTTCTGCAAGGTCTGCCGCGGCCGCCTGCTGCCCTACCAGCATCAGGACGACGGCCGCTGTTACTCCCCGCGCCCAGTTCACTCGCTTTGTTGCCATGATATTTCTCCTTGCTCTTCAGAAATGATAGGCTTCACTGTAAATAATCCTGCAGTATTGACTGAGATCGACAGAGCTCTGGCGCGCATTTTTGTGAACCGTTCACGGATTATTGCACCGTTCTCGCAGTCATCGACCTGTACTCACTTATTCGAAGTTTGCTCTTTCGGGCTCCCAGTTTTATGAACAGGCGTGCCAGCCGATCGCGCTGCGAAGAAAATTGGTGCCAAGACTGATGAATGCGGCTTGCTCGCGATTGTCCTTGGCGTAGCTGTGCCCGCCGGCGCTGGGCTCGTAGAAGTAAGCGGGATAGCCAAGAGCTTGCAGTTTTGCGGCCATCTTACGCGCATGGCCCGGGTGGACGCGGTCGTCGCGTCTCATGGTGGCGAGCAGGATAGGCGGGTAGGGCTGTCCCGGCGACGCGGCGTGGTAGGCGGAGATTTCCCTCAGGAAAGCCCAATCGTCAGCCTTGTCGGGATCGCCATATTCGTCGATCCAACTCGCGCCCGCCAGTAGCTTGGTGTAGCGGCGCATGTCGACAAGCGGAACCGTGCAGAACAGCGCGCCGAAATGCTCAGGATAGCGGGTAAGCATGTTGGCGATCAGTAGACCGCCATTTGAGCCCCCCTCGGCGGCAATCCGCCTCGGCAGCGTAATGCCCCTTCGCACGAGGTCGGCGGCAACGGCGGCGAAATCGTCATGGGCGAGACGCTTGCCCTCCCTCCGCCCGGCATCGTGCCAGCGGGTGCCGAACTCGCCGCCCCCGCGGATGTTCGCCACCACACACGTGCCGCCGCGCTCGAGCCACAGCTTGCCGAGCGAGGAGTAGTAGTAGGGCAGGAGCGATATGCCGAACCCGCCATAGGCGGAAAGGTGAACCGGGGCATCTCCGTTCCCCTTCGCCGGACCAACCTGCGTATAGGGGATCATCTCACCATCGATCGAGACTGCCTCGTGGCGCGTGACCACCAGTCCGGATGCGTCGAAAGTCTCCGAGCTGCGCTTCAGGATTACTGAAGCGCTGAGAGGCGGCGCGGAATTGAGATCGAATAGGAAAAGCCGCGGCGGCGTGATCGGATCCTGAGCGCAAACCAGGACCTCTCCATTGGTCTCGTGATCTTCCGCATCGAGGGACCAGAGGTGAACAGCCCCTTGCGCGGGCACGGTGTCCAGGGCTCGGCGCGTCCATTCCTGCGGGCCCGGAGTGAACACCTCGAATCTTGGCGCGAGGTTCGCCAGGTACTCGATAATGAGCTTCCCGTCATTCCAGAAGAATGACTGCAGACAGCGCCTCTCGGCTGGTTCAAACAGGGTACTAAAACGACGCTCGCCGGCCAAAAAAGCGGAAAGCGAGATGCCGATCAGCGCGTCGGCGTTATAGGTCGTCCCGGCAACCGTCCATGCTTTGCGCGGCTTTATCGCCAGCCAATCGCCGAAGTTATCCCACCTGGCGTCCTGAGGAAGGTCGATCTCAATCTTCGGCCCGCTTCTATCACCAATGCGGACTATCTTCCTGAGCCAGGCCGGCTGCTCGACGAACCACAGGCGCTCGCTCTCGGCGGTACGGTCCAGATGGCCAGATACACCCAAGGTTTCGGAACCGGTCTCGAAGATTACCGGCGCGGTGAGGGGATCTGCGCCACGCTTCCACAGTCGCACGGTGCGTGCGTAGCCGCAGCGCGTGGCCATACCATCACCAAGCGCACTGGATAGCAGAAGAGTGTTGGGGTCGAGCCAATCAATGTCGCCCTTGGCCTCGGGGAGATTGAAACCGTCGGCGACAAAGCTCAGAGAGCTGAAGTCGAATTCGCGATGCACGACCGCGTCGCTGCCGCCGCGCGAGAGGCGCAGAACGGCTCTTTCCCGTCTCTCGGGCTCGATCGACGCGCCGCCCCAGATCCAGTCCTCTCCGTCGCCAGCCGCGAGGGCGTCCAGATCGATCAGTAGCTCCCACCGGGGATCCGCGTTCATGTAGACGGCAAGCGTGGTCCGGCGCCACAGTCCGCGCGGATTTATGGCATCTTGCCAGAAATTGTAGAGGTACTGACCGCGGCGCGTGACCTGGGGAACCCTGTCGGGTCGGTCGAAAATCGCTGTCAGCGCCGCCCGGTCGCGCTCGAACTGAGTCCCACCGAAGTGCTTCAGGGTGTTTGCCGACTGGCCTGCCGTCCACGCAAGTGCCCGTTCGCCTCCTACATCTTCAAGCCAAAGGTGGGGGTCATCGTCGGGTGCATTCGCAGTTGGCCGGAAATCGAATTCGGTCATGTCCGGACAACCAGAGGAATGAAAGCGCGATGGCTTCCGTCTGCTCGAGAACGCTCAGTGCTGGCGGCGGCGCCTGCATGTTCGAAAAGCGTGATCATCAGCTGGCTTCTTCTCAGTCGGTGCGGCGTCGCAGTGCTTTTGCGCATAGGACTGCATCTGTCGTGCCAACTGGGAAAATCGTTTCCGATCAATGCGCTCGCTCTAGTAGCGTTGTGTCACATGTCCGACATCGTCGAGAATCCGACAACGAGCGCGCAGCGTAATCACCGGATCAACCTCCGGCGCGGACACCGTGCAGAACTCAAGCAGTGAAGCTCACAACGACTTGACCCCAACATCTTCGCTCTGGAACGCTTCACGCTGCTGGATTCAATGGGCAGATACAAATGAGGTGATGGACGCCGTGAGTGACCGAGCCGGCTGCGCCTGTGAGTCTGGACACCGCCAGCGGTAAAATCGGACATCCGGGAATGGGATGGGCGCCGCTTGGCCGACCTGATAGTTGTCCAGGCCCCTGTAAGCATTGGCCTGCACCGTCCCCTTGATTGCATTCTTGAAGTCCGCCGATCGCGCCAGCAAGCTGCGTTCCAACGGACACATTGGAGTGGTCGCTAGGCCAACTTCGGCTGCTGTTGACCCATCGTTCAATATGCATGCTGACGAGGGTCAGGAGACAGGGAAGCTCCGGCTCGGCGTGCTCTCGGCGAGGCAGCCAATGACAGACGATGTCTCGCTGACGCGACCGCATTGGTATAGCCGCAACAAGGGCAGTGCGCGGCGGCAAGTCTGCCTGGGAAATCGGCTGCAGAAGGGGCAGCCGAGCCCGGCCGCGCTCCATCTCAAAGCCGCCCGCAAGGAAAAAACCGGCGTGAGCACCACCCAAAGAAGCGATTGCGTGCCTCGCCGGTTCGTTTTTGCGGTTCCACTGAACAGTCGGCTTACCTGTACAACTATACAGGCTGCTATCGCGTGAAACTTGGCCTCCAATGGCGGAAATTTCCCCCAGGAGACCTCCGATGACTGAGCTAATTGCGCCCGCGCTAAGACAACCTGCCCACAACCAGCGTCCAATCCACCGCCACGCCTCTAAGTCTTCAAGGAACGTTTTGAAGGGGACGCAGGAGCCGATCACCGCTATTACACCGATTCCCCTGGCGTACTCAGGCCGCGCTGGCTGTCGCTGCGCGGGTTCGACGGTCTGGTCGCCATCTGCGCACGTCTTCTGCCCTCGACAGTGCCAATGGCACCCGCTTCGACGAAACGACGCCATCGACCTCTGGTGCCTTCAGCGCCGGCGCTTTGCCAAGTGGCATCATGTTTCGACCCTTGGGGGCGGGCAGGGGAGCACAGTCGTGCCTACAGTTCTCGTGACTGGCGCGGATGAGGCTGATTGGCGCGATGAAAGATCATACGACTACACCTCAGGTCTGACGCCGCGCGAGTGGGCCTGGGAGTTCTTACGCCGCAGTCCAGCATTCCAGCGTGACGTGACCGCTGCAAGCCAGCAGGCTAATATTTTGTCCTACCGACCCTTTCTCGACGTGGTCGCGGCGGCCGGCGACCTGTCGCGCTGGGGTGTCCTGTTTCGCCGAGTCTTATGGGCGAAATTCGCTCGTATTCTGGTCTCCGCTCTGGTGCGTCCATGTGCTGCCGGTCATTGCAGAACAGCTGTCCGCATCCTCGGCGACATTGCCGTTCGAGCTCTCGGCATTGCCATGTCGTGCGACGGTCCTGCTGGCGCCCGACAAGGGCCAGCATGTTCTTCTTCGCAATGCGGAACATACGCTCCAGCTCGCCGTCTCTGGCGCGGATATCTTGCGCCCTGTTTGCCTCCGCACCGAGGCGATCTGGCCAGCGATGCTTTCGAAGCCCCGTCTGAGGGCGCTCGAGTGCCTCAATGCTCTAAGTCTGGGGCAACACCTGCCCGCCCGCTTGTTTCCGCCGGAAAGACGCGGTCCGCGTTTGACCTTCGTTCTTCGTGCGCTCGACGGTTCGCTTGCTGGAGCGTCACATCGCGAGCTCGCCGAAGCGCTGGTTGGTCAACGGCGCGTCCATGCCGACTGGAGGGATCCTCGCGATCATCTGCGCGACCGCATTCGCCGCGCCGTCTCGCGTGGCCGCGCCCTCATGAATGGAGGGTACAGAGACTTCCTTCTTTGAAAAGTAACAGTCCGCCCTGTGCGTCAGCCGTCGAACATTTCGGAGCTAGAACCCGGTCACCTCCAGTTCGCCCGGTCGACACTGCAACCAACGGTCTTGCGGGGGTGCGGCCTGGTTCAGGCGTCGGTCGATACCGCGGCACGTTCGGCATTGTCCGATAGCCGACAATGTCGAGTACGCAACGTAGAGGAAGCCGACTCTCGGGTGTTTTACACGCTTTTTGCCTTGGCACAGTACATGCAAGCTAGTGAGCAAAACGCGCGGACTGAGTGGTTCCCAGCACCACAAGAGGCGCTGACTTACGCCACCTCCCAAGGCGTACCCGGCCCGGCAGCGAGCTCAGTCTCCTGCCGGGCATCCGTGTTCAGACGTACTCGCGTTCAGAACTTCAAATTAGAGGCGCAATGTTTCGCGTCCGACTATGCGGACTGGTGCCGAAAGGCAGTCGAGGAGGCGAAACTTGCCGCTGCGTCTGCCATGATTACGTGAACGAAGCGCAAGGCCTAGAAGAATTGTCAGACTTCGAGCGCGGTCGTTGTGGCTCCGTATTCACGGCAGCGACTATTTCAGCCATTGCCAACTCGAGATCCGCCTTTGGAATAAATGTGGAAAGGCTCACTCGCAGCGTAGGCTTAGCATCTTCATAGCTGATCCCCATCGTCGTCAGCACATGCGACGGAGCGGCGCGGCAGGCGGAACCTGTGAGAGACAGATTCCGCACATCGCCAAGCGCTCGACAATCGCATCGGCGTCACACCACGGGATGGTCAAAGAGCACGTATTTGGAAGGCGTGGTGCTCGAATCCCAATAAAACGTACTTGCGGCAGGCGGATTGCCGGCTCCCGTTCAAAGTTGTTTCGAAGCGCTTCGATGCCACTCGCTACACTCAGCCGCTGAGCCGCCTGTTCCGCGGCAACGGCCAGTCAGGCGGCTGCTTAGCTGTTCAGCGTCCCGCGCCGTCGCACCGTCCTCCTGTTCACCATAAATAAGCGGTTGGAGGCGCAACCCCTCCCTACTGTACAACGCGCCCACGCCTTTCGTGCCGTGGATTTATGCGCCGATAGGGAGAGCAGGTCGACTTCGACGAACTCGTCTGTCAGATCGATGGGTATACGACCAACAACCTGCGTGGCGTCCATGTGTAGGATTGCCTCCGGAGCGAGGCGGCGACGATATCCGTCAAAACTCCAATGGGTTGAGCGACACCCGTCTTGTTGTTCGCAGCCATGACAGAAACGAAGGCAGTGTCGGGCGTGAGTGTCGCAGCGAACGCTTCTGGCTCGATCCAACCTGACCCACTCGCTGGACGTAGGCTCCTTCGGCGCGCGAGACTCTTCGGTCGAAGACTCTTGCTTCTTGGAGGTCAAGACCGGCCTGCATTGGGCTACATGGGTGTACTTCGACTAAGTTGTCACGCTTATCACTTCTTTTCTGGATGCGGCCAGCTGTTCCTCCCGACAATTGCCCAGGTTGGCGGCCGCCATGCGGAACGTAGAGGGAGCGTTCGGTCTTCGTGTAAGGGTGGGCTCGGCTTATTGGTTCACGATGATCTGGCCCAGATCGGCAAGGCACTCGACCACGTGGTCCGGTCTGAATGGAAACCGCTCTATGTCAGCCAGTTTGGTCACCCCAGTAAGCACAAGGGCTGTCTTCAGGCCCGATTCCAGCCCGGCGAGCACGTCGGTGTCCATGCGGTCACCGACCATGATGGTATCGACAGCTCGCACTCCGAGCCGGTCGAGCGCGTTGCGCATCATGAAGGGGTTCGGCTTCCCGACGAAATAGGGCTGACGGCCGGTGGCCTTCTCGATTAGTGCTGCGACTGCACCGCATGCCGGATGGGAGCCCCGCTCGGTCGGGCCAGTCGCATCCGGATTGGTGGCGAGAAAGCGCGCGCCCTTCGCCACAAGCTCGGCGCCAGTTGCGATCTGCTCATAGTGGTACGAAGTGGTGTCTCCGAGGACCACGAACTCGGGGGCAAACTCCGTTATCCGGCAGCCTGCCTGCCGCAGGGCCTCGACCAGACCGTGGTCGCCGATGACATAAGCAGATGATCCGTGCTTTTGTAGTTCCACGAACCGCGCGGTGGCGAGCGCCGATGTGTAGATGTGCTCTGGCTGCACGGCGAAGCCAACCGCTCTTAGACGCTCGGCATGATCATCGGGCGTGAAGCGCGAGTTATTGGTGAAGATCTGAAACGGCTCACCCTTGGCGACTAGCCCGGCGACATAGTCGACCGAGCCAGCAATCGGTTGGCCGCCGCGGACCAGGACTCCGTCCATGTCGAGCAGATGCGCTATAATCATTGGATCTCACCCCTCAATGTCTCTCGTGGATGCGCGGCCTGGGCACGTCTAGTGTCACTGTATCTTCTCCAGGCGGGAATGCCGGCGACTGTAGCGATTCAGAGCGATGCGCGAAGGGCGCTCAATTGCTTGTGCGGCAATAAGGAGGTTGCGGCGTAAAACGTGTCCGTGGTGTCATCCGCTCGCCGTGCGGACGCGCTGCACCGTTGGGTTGACGACATTCGCTGTGTCAGCGCACCTGATGGACGATCGCGTTCTAGTTCCCGTGAACCACCTGGCGAGACATTTCTCTGCAGAACCATCGTGATTGACGGCACCACAGTGATGGAACCCAGCATTGTCTCGCGCCGCGGACGCAAACACGCCGGTGCCGTGGCGGACTTCCCGATAGTCGGACAGCCTATCGAACGATTTCGGGAGTCGCTCCCG
>NZ_CAUM01000082.1 GCF_000350085.1 Mesorhizobium metallidurans STM 2683 | reverse complement strand
CTACGACATCGGCGTCGGCGACGTCGGCTCGTTCGATGGCGCGAGAACCTTCGATGTCAAGGACGGCGACGAGCAGGACACCTACTACAAGCATACACGCTTCACGCTGAAGACCTGGACCGGCCAGGAAACCGAGCTCGGCACCTTGAAGACCTACACCGAGACCCGCTTCAACTTCGGCAACCGCAACAATTACGGCACCGTCGACGACAATGATACTCCGCTTGATCCCGCCGACGACAGCCTCGTCGGCAACGGGGCAGGCAACAGCGGCATTTCGCTGAACTTCGCCTGGATCCAGCTCGGTGGTCTCCGCGTCGGTAAGGACGAATCGGCCTTCGATACGTTCATCGGCTACGCCGGCAACGTCATCCAGGATACGCTGGTTCCCTATGGCGGTTTCGACACCAACGTCGTTCAGTACTACTTCGATGCTGGCAACGGCTTCTCGGCCGTGGTCTCTCTGGAAGAAGGCTATGGCCCCTTCTCGATCGACAGCTACGTACCGCATGTCGTCGGCGGCTTGAAGTGGACGCAGGGCTGGGGCGCGATCACCGGCGTCATCGCCTACGACAGTGCTTATGAAGAAGTGGCTGGCAAGGTCCGCCTGGACGTCAACGTCAACGACGCACTGTCGCTGTTCATCATGGGCGGCTACGGAACCGACGACAACTACACGGACACAAGCTACGCTATCCCCGCTGACGGCCGCGGCATGTACAAGCTGTGGGGCGGCAACTGGGCAGTCTGGGGCGGCGGCACCTACAAGTTCAACGAGAAGACCTCGTTCAACGCCCAGGTTTCGTACGACGATTGGAAGAACCTCGGTATCGCCGCGAACGTCGCCTACGATGTGGTCCCCGGCTTCACGGTCACGGCCGAAGTCGACTACCTCAACGCAGGCAAGTTCGACGACGCCGACTTCTCCAACTGGACCAATGCCGACAAGAAGAGCAGCGTTGGCGGCATGCTCCGCTTCCAGCGCTCGTTCTAACAGACTTGGCCTGATTGAAATCGAAACCCGGCGGGCAACCGCCGGGTTTTTTGCCCCATGGCGGCGTGACCATCGAGTTGCATAATGCTTGGCGCCGCCGGTCCCGGCCACGGCCATTCTCAGCTAGATCGGCCCAGCAGCGGCCAATCGCCGACGTCTGCGATTGGCCGCCGATCACCACGCCTTCGTCATCCCAGAGCGGAGCAAGGAGCGAAGCGACGCGGCGCAGCCCTGGGATCCATGCCGCTACCTGGCGGCAGTGCTCCGGCGTATCAGAACCGAACGCTACCACCCCGTTCCGCGAAAAAGATTGAACCATTCCGGATTGGTCCTCTCGATCAGCTCGATCTTCCACTGGCGCGGCCAGCGCTTCAGCGACTTCTCGCGCTGGATGGCGTCGCGGATGTCGAAATGTTCCTCATACCAGACCAGACACTGCGCGCCGTAGCGGTTGGTGAAGCGCGAGCCATGGCCGGATTTGTGCTCCGGCATGCGACGACCGAGATCATTGGTGACGCCGATGTAGATGGTGCCGCGTTTCTGGCTCGCGGTCATATAGGCATAGCCGGTCATGGTTGAAGGGTAGCTGTTGCGGCTGTGCGTACAAGCGCCATTCTGGGCCGCCGCATTCTTCGGCTGAGGGCACGGCATGGATCCCAGGGTCTGCGCCGTATCGCTTCGCTCCTTGCTCCGCCCTGGAATGACGAAGGCGATTCAGATCCCCGCAGTCCACGCTATGCGGAACTGCCGAGTCAAATCTCGGCAAGATCGCCCAGCGACCGTATCAGCGGCTGAATTTCGTTTTCATAATTCTTCCAGCGCTTGACGGACGATTTGTAAATCGGTTGACGAACCTGCCAGCGGCTGGGCGTGTTGACCGAACCGTCCCTGTCGAAAAAGCGCAGGCAGGCGTCGTCCCAAGGCAGCCCAAGATAATCTATGAGGCGGCGTGACTGCGCTTCCTGGTCATCAACCAGTGTTTCGTAGCGATTCTCGAAGATAAGGCCAGGAAAGACCTCGTTCCAATGCCGCATCAGGCGGTCATATTCGCGATAGTACAGACCTAGTGTTTTCAGGTCCGTATTGTAGCTGTGCCCCTCGCTGAAGTTCTGGACAAAGCAAGAGACGCAATTGTCGATGGCGTCACGGCGGCAATGAATGATGCGCGCGTTGGGAAAGAGAAGGCCGATAAGGCCGATCATTTCAAAATTGTGCGGCATCTTGTCCACCACGCGAAGCGCAGCAGGCGCCCGCTCGCTCAGATAGGACAGATGCTCTTCGGAGAGCGTTCTGGACAGGTCTTTCGTGATCGACATGACCGGCTGTTTCAAATATCCAGCCGACGAGGTTTTGAGGCCGATCGCATTCGCGACCCGCCTTAATTTGCTAAGCTCCCCCGCTCCATGAACATCGGGATGGCTGGCGCAGATCTGTTCGGTAAGCGTCGTTCCCGAGCGAGGCATGCCAACCACGAATACAGGCACCTCGGAAGGATTTCCATAGCCGGCCCTAGCGGCCAGAAAGTCCGGCGTGAAGGTTTCAATCAGCGAGTCGATCCAGCGACGATACAGATCGATATCGAACTGGTGGCCGGAGACTTGTTTCGCCTTGTTGAAATGGTCGAATGCCTCACCATAGCGCTTGAGGTCGTTCAGCACCTTGCCAGCGGCGAGATGGAGTAGCTGCGAGCCTTCCGAGTCAAGCTTGGGATTGCCGAGCTCACGAAGAATGGATTGGAGTTCCTCGGGCTCTCCGGTGAACTTTCGCATCTGGACAAGGTCGTTGTAAGCGGCAGGCACTCCGATGCGACGGTCGATAGCTTCTTTCAGATAGACGGCGGCTTCATCCATACGCCCCAGGCCGGCGAGCGCGCTGGCCAGCCCGCCCCGCACCTTGGGATGATCGCGGTTGATCTTCAGCGCCTTTTCGAAAAGCGGCAAAGCCAGGTCGGGTTTGTCAAACTGGGTGTATGCGCGCCCCAATGCACAGAGTGCTTCGACAAGGCCGGGCTGCAGCTCCAAGGCATACTGCATATGCTTGATTGCCGGCGAATATTCGCTGACCTTCACATAGGCCTCGCCCAGGCTGAGGTGGTAGTAGGGGTTTTTGGGTTCTTCGCCGACCGCCCTTGCGAGATATCGCAGGGCCATCTCATCATCGTAACGCAGGTACAAGGTCCCTAGGATGTACAGAGCGAGCGGATGGTTCGGCGTGCGCGCCAGAACCCGAAGGCACAGGTCCTGAGCCTCGTCAAGCCGCTTGGCCTGCTGATGGGCATATGCCTGTTTCAGCAGCGCGTCGTCGGCCTGCGCCCGCGTTTGAGCGTTGCCTTGAGTCACTATCGGCTTCAGTATCGGCCCCTTCGCTTTCGGAGCGGGTCCGGACTTGATGTGCTTTGACCAAGCAGGCGGGAGGCGATTGTTCATGCTATCTCGCTAGCAAAAAGAGCCGGAGGAATCCAGCATGCCGGTTGCAGCCGAGGCGGAGCTTGCGCGGCCAACGGTGCCGCGCTAGCAAGAAGGCCCTTTTCGAACGAGCCCCTTTTCGAACGAGCATTGCCATGCGCCAGCGCCCTCCCCTCACGCCGCTCATTGGCGCGCTTCCCTCGACGGTGCCGTTTGTCGGTCCGGAGGCGCAGGAGCGCGACCGCGGCCGGCCGTTTCGCGCCCGCATCGGCGCCAATGAGAGCAGCTTTGGCCCTTCGCCGCGCGTCATCGCCCGCATGGAGGCGGTCGCCCGCGACATGTGGATGTATTGCGACCCCGACAATTTCGATCTGAAGGTGGCTGTCGCCGCCCATCTTGGCCCGCCGGTCGACAATGTCGTCATCGGCGAAGGCATAGACGGGCTGCTCAGCCTAGTGGCGCGCATGTATGTGGCGCCAGGCGACGCGGTGGTGACCTCGCTCGGCGCCTACCCGACCTTCAACTTCCATATTGCCGGGGTCGGCGGACGGCTGGTCGCGGTTCCCTACGAGAACGACCGGGAAAACCTGGACGGGCTGCTGGCGGCGGTAGCCAAGGACAAGGCGCCGCTGGTCTACCTATCCAACCCCGACAATCCGATGGGAAGCTGGTGGGAGGCAGACGAGCTCATCCGCTTCATCGAAGCGCTGCCTGCCACCACCATGCTGGTGCTCGACGAGGCCTATGGCGAGTTGGGGCCGGCCTCGGCGCTGCCGCCGATCGATATTTCGAGGCCGAACGTCATCCGCATGCGCACCTTCTCCAAGGCTTACGGGCTGGCCGGCATACGCTGCGGCTATGCGGTGGCCGAGGCCCAGGTGATCCGCGATTTCGAGAAGATCCGCAATCATTACGGCGTCAGCCGCATGGCGCAGATCGCCGGGGTCGAAGCGCTGGCCGATCAAGCCTATCTTGAGAGCGTGGTGGCGCGGGTGGCTTCGGGGCGCCGGCGCATCGCCGGGATAGCCGAGGCGAACGGGCTGAAGCCGCTGCCCTCGGCAACCAATTTCGTCACCATCGACTGCCGCAGCGACGGCGCCTTCGCGCTGAAAGTGCTGCAGGCGCTGTTGTCGCGCGACGTCTTCATCCGCAAGCCGATGGCGCCACGGCTCGACCGCTGCATCCGGGTCAGCGTCGGCCTCGACCATGAGCTCGACATTTTCGCCGAAGAGTTGCCCGGCGCACTGGCGGCGGCGCGGGGAAATTAGCGCGCCTTCGTCATCCTGGGGCGGAGCAAGGAGCGAAGCGACGCGGCGCAGACCCCAGGATCCATGCCGTGACTTCAGCCGAAGAATGCAGCGCCTCAGAATGGCTTTCATCCGCTGCGAAGAGGAACTTGATTCTGGTCAGCCGGAGCACTGCCGCTATGTAACGGCATGGATCCTAGGGTCTGCGCTCCGCTTCGCGTTCGCTCCGCCCTAGGATGACGAAGGAAGGGACTCCCCGCCGAGCAGGCGCATGACCTTTCTCAACGCCTCCGAAAGTTCGGCGGCTTCGTCGCCGGCGAGGCCGGCGGTCAAGCGGCCGAGATCACGATCGGCCGCCGCCTGAAGTCCGGCCAGCGCAGCGTTTCCCCGGGTGCTCAGGGCGAGGACGCGTCGGCGCCGGTCGTTCGGGTCGACGCGCATTTCGATTAGCCCGGCAGCGGCGAATTTTCTGAGGATCCGCGTGACATAAGCGGGATCGAGCCGAAGTTCTGCCGCGATCCCGGACGCCGCCGGCCCGATATCGAGATGGAATGCCCGCGCAAGGAAGCCGGCTTCACCACCGGGGATGGGCGGTGATGGTACCGGGTCGATTGCCAAGTTCGAACAGCACCCGCGCTTCGGTCAGCGTATAGGCGCTCTGCGTCAAGGTTTCGTCGAGCAGTCCGGTCCAGCTGGTGTAAAACCTGTTGAAGCGGCGGATATCAGCGATCATGGCATTCCGTTCGTTCGGCATGCTGGCTTCCTCTCGCAGGAAATTTTTGCGCCGCTTGATCACCATCGCCATTTTAGTTGACCGAGTCAATTATTTATAAGACCAGGTCACTGATATTACGGGGCGCACCGCCCTTGAATTAATTGAACGTTTGTTTTATTATTACCTCTGTCGGCGAGGAGACCATGGCACGCACGACCGGTTCCGATGGAGAGAAGACCGAAGCCGCCGTCCGCGAGGCGGCAGCCGGCCTGATCGCGCGCTACGGCTATGAGGCGATGTCGATGCGCCAGCTCGCAGCCGAGGTCGGCGTCCAGGCAGCGGCGCTCTACCGCTATTTTCCGACCAAGGAAGACCTGCTGTTCACGCTGATGCGCGAGCACATGGAGGGGTTGACCGCAGCGTGGGAGATGGCACGCCCCACTACCGCCGACCCGGAGGCGCGGCTCGCCGCCTATGTCCGAAACCACATTGCCTTCCATATCGAGCGCCGCCACTCCACCCATGTCTCGAACATGGAATTGCGTAGTCTCTCGCATGACCGGCTGACGCGGATTCTGCGCATGCGCACGGCCTATGAGAAAGAATTGCGCGCCATCCTGCGAGACGGCACAGAGGCAGGCGTCTTCAGCATCGAAGACACCGGGCTGACCGCCATGGCGCTGATCCAGATGATGACCGGCGTCATCGTCTGGTTCCGGCCGGGCGAGCGGCTGTCGGTCGCTGAAGTCACGACGACATATCTTTCAATGACAATGCGCCTGGTTGGCGCGAAGATCGAAGGTGCGGCTGCCGCCTACAGCGCCGCGCGCCCCTTTGGACGCTCGGCTGCAGGCGTTTGATTTTGCGCGTGACCCTCCCGAAATCGGGATCACGCGTGGGGAGGAAGGCCATGTACACGAACACGCTCAACTTCGGGCTTGACGAAGACATCGAGGCGCTGCGCGACCTGGTGCGGCGGTTCGCACAGGACAGGATCGCGCCGGTCGCCGCCGAGATCGACCGCTCGAATGAATTCCCGGCGCATCTGTGGGCCGAGATGGGGGCGCTCGGCCTGCTCGGCATCACCGCCGATCCGGAATTCGGCGGCAGCGGCATGGGCTATCTCGCCCATGTCGTGGCGGTGGAGGAGATCTCCCGCGCCTCGGCTTCGGTCGGCCTCTCCTACGGCGCCCATTCCAACCTTTGCGTCAACCAGATCAACCGCTGGGCGAAGCCGGCGCAGAAGGAGAAATACCTGCCTGCTCTGTGCTCGGGCGAAAAGGTCGGCGCGCTCGCCATGTCGGAATCCGGTGCAGGCTCGGATGTCGTGTCGCTCCGGTTGCGCGCCGAAAAGCGCAACGACCGCTATGTGCTGAACGGCACCAAGATGTGGATCACCAACGGGCCGGACGCCGAGACGCTGGTGGTCTATGCCAAGACCGATCCGGAGCGGCATTCGCGCGGCATCACCGCCTTCATCGTCGAGAAGGCTTTTGCCGGCTTTTCGGTGGCGCAGAAGCTCGACAAGCTCGGCATGCGCGGCTCCAACACCGGCGAGCTGGTGTTCGAGAATGTCGAAGTGCCGTTCGACAATGTGCTGCATGAGGAAGGGCTCGGCGTCGAAGTGCTGATGTCGGGCCTCGACTATGAGCGCACGGTGCTCGCCGGCGGGCCGATCGGGCTGATGGCGGCCTGCCTCGATGTGGCGATCCCTTACGTGCACGAGCGCAAGCAGTTCGGCCAGCCGATCGGCGAATTCCAGCTGGTGCAAGGCAAGCTGGCGGATATGTATACGGTAATGAACGCGGCGCGCGCCTATGTCTATGCCGTCGCGGCAGCTTGCGACCGCGGCCAGACAACGCGCAAGGACGCCGCCGGTTGCGTGCTGTTTGCGGCCGAGAAGGCAACGCAGATGGCGCTCGACGCCATCCAGCTGCTTGGCGGCAATGGCTATATCAACGACTATCCGACCGGTCGGCTGCTGCGCGACGCCAAGCTCTATGAAATCGGCGCCGGCACCAGCGAAATCCGCCGCTGGCTGATCGGGCGGGAAATCATGGCGGAGGGCGTCTAGTGCCATTCTTCCGGATATTTGCCATAAAAATCAAAATGTGCCATATTTTAGAGATATGACATACTTCTGGCGAAAGGCAGATCATGGCGAACAGAACGGGAAAGGCCGGGTTTGACGAAGATCCGCAGGCTCGGTTCGATGCCGGCGCTCGGAAGACACCGCTTCGGGTTCCGGCAAAACGCGAGCGCGTCAAACTTGGCGAAGGCGGACGCTTCGTTGTTCCCGCTGCGATGCGCGAGGAGATGGGCGTGAAGCCTGGCGAAGATTTGATCCTTCATGTCGAGAACGGCGAGTTGCGGGTCAGGTCGTGGCTTCAGAATCTGAAGCGCGTCCAGGTGGAATTGTCGGCGCTGAAAAAGCCAGGCGAAAGCGTCGTCGACGAATTTCTCAAGGAGCGGCGGGAGGAACAGCTTCGAAGCGATAAGCGTTTGGATCGACTTCACGCCGAAGGGACGACGAGAAAGCGGGCGAAATGAAACCCTACGTCATGGACAGTTCGGCGGCGCTTGCGATCCTGCTTAATGAGAGAGGCACCGATGTCGCCTTGGGATTCGCGCCGGATGCGCAATGCAGTTCGGTAAACGCGGCCGAAATCATCGCCAAGCTGATCGACAGGGGACGCAGCATGGAGGAGGCGGCCGACGACCTCGCGAGCCTCGGCATGCCGGTCACCGTTTTCGACGAAGCGATGGGCATCGCCGCCGGGCAGCTTCGCGAACTGACGCTGCATCGCGGCCTGTCGCTGGGCGACCGGGCCTGCCTGGCGCTGGCAATTCGCGAAAATGCCATTGCCGTCACCGCCGATCGCGATTGGGGCGACCTGGATGTCGGCTGCAAGATCGAACTGATCCGGTAACACCATGCCAATCCTCGCCTCGCAGATCTCCCCCGCCTCCGAAACTTTCCGCGCCAATGCCGAGCGCATGCGGGCGCTGGTCGCCGACATTGCGGACAAGGCTGCCACCGTCGAGCGCGGCGGATCGGAAGAAGCGCGTGAGCGGCATGTTTCGCGTGGCAAGCTTCTGCCGCGCGAACGCCTGGCGCAATTGCTCGACAGCGGCTCGCCCTTCCTCGAGATCGGCCAGTTCGCGGCATGGTCGATGTATGGCGAGGAGATTTCCTCCGCCGGTCTCATCGCCGGCATCGGCCGTGTCGAAGGCACAGAGGTGATGGTTGTCGTCAACGACGCCACGGTGAAGGGCGGGACCTATTACCCGCTGACCGTGAAGAAGCATCTGCGGGCGCAGGAGATCGCGCTGCAGAACAATCTGCCTTGCGTCTATCTGGTCGACAGCGGCGGCGCCAATCTGCCCAACCAGGACGAGGTGTTTCCCGATCGCGAGCATTTCGGCCGTATCTTCTACAACCAGGCCAACATGTCGGCTTCGGGCATTCCGCAGATCGCCTGCGTCATGGGTTCGTGCACGGCGGGCGGCGCCTATGTGCCGGCAATGTCCGATGAGACGATCATGGTGCGCAACCAGGCGACCATCTTCCTCGGCGGCCCGCCGCTGGTGAAGGCGGCCACCGGCGAGGATGTCAGCGCCGAGGAACTTGGCGGCGCCGACGTGCACACAAGGCTTTCCGGTGTTGCCGACCACTACGCGCTGGACGACGAGCATGCGCTGGCCATTTGCCGGCGCATCATCAGGAACCTCAATCGAAACAAGAAGGTAAGCCTGAAGCTGCAGAAATCGATTCCGCCGCTTCATGATCCGCACGAACTCTACGGCATCGTGCCGACGGATCTGCGTCAGCCCTATGATGTGCGCGAGGTAATCGCACGCGTCGCCGACGGGTCCGAGTTCGACGAGTTCAAGCAGAATTACGGCACCACGCTGGTCACCGGCTTTGCCCATCTGCACGGCATGCCGGTCGGCATCATCGCCAACAATGGCGTGCTGTTTTCGGAAAGCGCGCTGAAGGGCGCGCACTTCATCGAATTGTGTTGCCAGCGCAGGATCCCGCTGATTTTCCTGCAGAACATCACCGGTTTCATGGTCGGGCGCAAATACGAAGCAGGAGGCATCGCCAAGGACGGCGCCAAGCTGGTGATGGCGGTCGCGACCGCCAGTGTGCCGAAGGTGACCATGATCATCGGCGGCTCGTTCGGCGCCGGCAATTACGGCATGTGCGGACGCGCCTATTCGCCGCGCTTCCTGTGGATGTGGCCGAATGCCCGCATCTCGGTGATGGGCGGCGAGCAGGCGGCCACCGTGCTGGCCGTCGTCAAACGCGAGGGGATCGAGCGCAAGGGCGGCGAATGGAGCGCGGAGGAAGAGGCGAAATTCAAGAAGCCGATCCTGATGAAATACGAGCATGAGGGCCACCCGCTCTATTCCTCCGCCCGCCTCTGGGATGACGGCATTATCGATCCGGCCAGGACGCGCGAGGTGCTGGCGCTCAGCCTGTCCGCCGCGCTCAACGCCGAGATCGAGGAGACAAAGTTCGGCGTGTTCAGGATGTGAGATGAGTGAGACCGGCCAGAGGATCCGCATTCACACCGGCGATATCACCAGGCTCGACGTCGATGCCATCGTCAACGCCGCCAACTCGTCGCTGCTCGGCGGCGGCGGTGTCGACGGCGCCATCCACCGTGCCGCCGGGCCTGAGCTTCTCGCCGAATGCCGTATGCTGAATGGTTGCGAAACCGGCGATGCCAAGATGACCAAGGGGTACAGGCTACCGGCGCGCTATGTCATCCACACGGTTGGGCCGGTCTGGCAAGGCGGCAGCAAAGGCGAAGCCGAGTTGCTCGCGTCCTGCTATCGCCGTTCGCTCGAAGTCGCCACCGCCAAGAATTGCCGGACGGTGGCATTTCCGGCGATCTCCACCGGTGTCTATCGCTATCCAAAGGACCTGGCGACGCAGATCGCCGTTGATGCCGCAAGTGCCTTCATCGGACAGAACGCGCTCCCGGAAACTGTCACCTTCTGCTGCTTCGACCGACAGACGGCGGAACTGTACCGGCAGGCCATTGCTGTCCTGGCGGAGCGTGATCTGCAGCGATGAGAAATCCCATCCAAAGCCATTTTCGATCATCGAACTGGCCACACGCAGGAATTGCGGCTATTGCTCTTTGCAAATACCAATGGGGATTGGGCAAAGATGAGACTGCGGCTTTTCCAGAAAACAACTGTGTCGATACTTGCAGGATTACTTATATTAGCTGCACCTGGCGTCAGCGCGGCGGAATCTCTCGCCGGGAACAAAGGCGACATCCGTTTCTATCCGACTTTGCCGGGAAGCCCGAAGGATCCGTGTACCAAGGCGTACAACGCCTATGTGGCGGCCAGCGGCCATTCGGCCTATGCAACGACCTTCTACTCGCGCGTTGTCGACCTCTACATCATTTGCGGCGCGCGGATGAACGCACCGTCGCAAAAGGCGGCGGAAGATCTGGCGCTGCGGAACTGCCGGGCTGGGTTGAAAAAGTGGAAGGTCAAGACCGCGAGCGGCGGCTGCGCAATCGCGCTTTCCAAATAGGTAGCCGCCTGGCTGACTGGCGCCGCCCGCGGCAAATCCGGGAGGCTGCATGTTCGCCAAGATACTGATCGCCAATCGCGGCGAGATCGCTTGCCGCGTCATCCGTACCGCGCGCAAGCTGGGTGTGCGCACGGTCGCAGTCTATTCAGACGCCGACGCGAAATCGCTGCATGTCGAGATGGCCGACGAGGCGGTGCATATCGGCGCCTCGCCTGTCGGCGAAAGCTATCTGCGCGGCGACAAGATCATCGCGGCAGCGAAAGCGACGGGCGCCGAAGCCATCCACCCCGGCTACGGTTTTCTGTCGGAAAACCCTGACTTCGTCGACCAGGTGGCGGCGGCAGGCCTCGTCTTTATCGGGCCGTCGGCCGCCTCGATCCGCGCCATGGGACTTAAGGACGCCGCTAAACGGCTGATGGAGAAGGCGGGCGTGCCGGTCGTGCCGGGCTACCATGGCGAAGCGCAGGAGATCGTGCTGCTCGCCTCAAAGGCGCGCGAGATCGGCTATCCCGTCCTGATCAAGGCGCGCGCCGGCGGCGGCGGCAAGGGAATGCGGCGGGTCGAACATCCCGACGATTTCTCGGAGGCCCTGTCGGGCGCGCGGCGCGAGGCAAAAGCCGCTTTCGGCGACGACCGCGTCCTGGTGGAAAAATATGTCGACAAGCCGCGCCACATCGAGGTGCAGGTCTTCGGCGATATCTTTGGCAACGCAGTGCATCTCTACGAGCGCGACTGTTCGGCGCAGCGCCGCCACCAGAAGGTGATCGAGGAAGCGCCTGCACCCGGCATGACGCCGGCGCTGCGCAAGGCGATGACCGAGGCGGCGGTCAAGGCCGCCAAGGCGATCCACTATTGCGGCGCCGGCACCATCGAGTTCATCGTCGATGCCTCGCAAGGGCTGAAGGCAGACTGCTTCTGGTTCATGGAAATGAACACCCGCTTGCAGGTCGAGCACCCGGTCACCGAAATGGTCACCGGCATCGACCTGGTCGAGTGGCAGCTCAAGGTTGCGGCCGGCGAAAAGCTGCCGAAGACGCAAAGCGAGATCCAGCTCTCCGGCCACGCCTTCGAGGCGCGCCTTTATGCCGAGGATGCGGCAAAGGGTTTCTTGCCGGCAACCGGCACCTTGCATCATTTGAAATTTCCCGATGCAGCCCCAGAAGGCGCCAGCATGCGCATCGAGACCTGCGTGCGGGCTGGCGATGCCATCTCGCCCTTCTACGATCCGATGATCGCCAAGCTGGTCGTCCACGGCAAGGACCGACAGACGGCGCTCGACGCGCTTGGCGCAGCGCTTTCACAAACCGAGATCGCCGGCTCGACCGTCAACACCGCCTTTCTGGCGGCCCTTGCGACCGATGCGGATTTTGCCGCCGGCGATGTCGATACCGGCCTGATCGGTCGACACCAGGAAACACTGACCTCGGTCCCGCCGCCGAGCGGCGAGATCATTGCCTCGGCGGCCCTTGCGGCGTCCGGCGCAGGGATTCCAGTGCTGTCTAACGACCCCTGGTCGGCGCTTGCCGGCTATGCGCATTTCCACGCGATCGCACGGCGTACGCGGTTGCGTTACGGCGAGGATGATATTTTTGCGCGCGTTTTGGTGCGGCCGGACGGGCGGTTCGAGGTTGTTCTGGACCAATTTTCAACGGGCAGCACTGCCCCTCATCCGCCTGCCGGCACCTTCTCCCCGTATAGTGACGGGGAGAAGGGAGGAGCTTCACGACAGCGCCCTCGCCTCGCCCGCTGGCCTGGCCACGTCACCGTGTTCGAAGGCGCCATAGGCTACAGCTTCGCCGTGCCGGATCCGCTGGCACGAGCCGACGAGACCGCCGCCGCTTCCGGCAGCCTGCGCGCACCGATGCCGGGCCTGGTCAAGCTGGTGCGCGCGGCAAAGGGCGATGCCGTCATCAAGGGCCAGCCGCTGCTGATCCTGGAAGCGATGAAGATGGAGCACATGATTTCGGCGCCTCATGACGGCGTGATCGCCGAGATCGCCGCAGAGGGCGCGCAGGTCACCGACGGAACCGTGCTGGTGCGCTTTGCCGAGCAGGTCGACGGCTGAACGACACGCCGCGATCTTCCAGCCGAGGCGCAGGCGCCAAAATGAAAATGGCCGGGGCAAGCCCGGCCATTCCAAGATGCCGTTAGGTGGCAGCCTTTTACGGCTGGATCGGTGCGTATTTGCCGTCGTGCCACTGGTTGATGTCGTAGCTGGCGTTCTTCAAGTCGCCCTTCTCGTCGAAGGTGACCGAACCGACCACGGTGCTGATCGGCTGACCGTTCTTCAGCGCTTCGGCGACCTTGGCGGGATCATCGCTGCCGGCGCGCTTGATGCCTTCGGCAAAGGCCTGGATCACGGCGTAGGAGAACAGGGTGAAGCCCTCCGGCACGAAGCCGCCGGCCTTGATCTTTTCGATGGCCTCCTTGGCTTCCGGCTTGGCCTGCGGATCCGACGGGAAGACGAACATGGTGCCTTCGCCGGCCGGACCGGCAACCTGCCAGAATTCCGGCGAAGCGATCGAGTCCGGCATGATGAGCTGGAACTTGAGGTTCTGTTCCGCCGACTGGCGCAGGATGAGGCCGGCCTCGGGGTGATAGCCGCCGAAATAGACCACATCCGCCTTCAGATCCTTCAGCTTGGTGACAAGGGCGGCATAGTCCTTCTCGCCGGCGTTGATGCCTTCATACATGATTTCCTTGAGGCCGCCGGCGTTCATCGTTGCCTTGACGGCGTCGGCCACGCCCTGCCCGTAGGCGCTCTTGTCATGCAGGATGACGACGTTCTTGCCGGCATATTTCTTGGCGATCCACGGGCCGATGAAAGCGCCCTGGGCATCATCGCGCGTATAGAGGCGCATGATCGTCGGCCAGCCGGCTGTCGCGGCCGCGTCGGTCAGCACCGGGTTGGACGAAGCCGGGCTCATCATCAGCGCACCGGCCTCGGCATAGACCGCGGAGGCCGGGATGCTCGAACCGGAGCAGGCGTGGCCATCGATGAACTTGACGCCGTCGGCGACGATGCGGTTGGCGACCGAAACCGCCTGTTTCGGATCGCACTGGTCGTCCTCGATGTCGAGCTTGATCTGGCGGCCGTCGATGCCGCCGGCAGCGTTGATCGCGTCGGCGGCGGCTTGGGCGCCCTGCTTGAACTGGTCACCGATCGTGGCAAGCTGACCGGTCATCGGTCCAACCACCGAAAAGGTGATGTCGTCGGCGAAGGCGATCGGCGCGCTCATCATCAGGCCGACTATAGTCGCGCTCAAAATACTCAATTTTTTCATGGTGAAACAACTCCTCCACTCTCGCGCGGCCATCCCGGCCGCGCCTCTTCCTGAGTGGCGGGAGAATTTCATCGTTCATTGAGCCTGTCTAGGCGCATCGGCCGCACTCGATTGGGCCTGCAAGTGGCGGCCTGAACGAAAAAAGCCGCGCTGGCCTTGTTCCGGCCGGTCGCGGCTTTTGTCGATCGAGCTATCCCGAACGCTGTCGCGCCCAAAACCCGCTCGCCTTCCCTGTCCGTAGCGCAGTTTGACCCGCGTTCTTGTTTTGCCTTGTTCGGCAGTCTTGCGCGGCCTTGTTCTTGCCGGTCCGGCCGTCTTGCGCGGCCTTGACCCGGAGCGTCCCCGTCGGTGTTCTCGGTGCCTGATAGGCTCAGTGCTCCTGAAAATTCAGTGCATCGTCATCCATTCGCGGGCTTCGCGCAGCGCCCTGGCGATCTCGACCTTCGACATCGCCGCCGACAATTCCGAACGCAGTTCCGCGGCGCGGAGCGAGCCCTTGATGGCGGCGATGTTGAACCATTTGTGGGCGGCGACGACGTCGGTCTCGCAATCACGGCCGGTCGCATACATCATGCCCAGTTCGAAAAGAATATCGGCCTGGGCAGTTGCCCCCATGGCGCCGAAGCCGGCTTCAAGCATTTCAAAACGTGCCATTTCAATCCCCTGTTCTGGCCCCTGTCAGGCTCCCGAGAGCTGCCTCCTTTCATCCCTCGTTACCCTTGGGAGTGGCTGCTCTTTCGATGCTTTCGAGAATGACGCGCAGCCTTGAATCCGTCGTTAAATGGCGTGCTTAATTTGAGGAAAACAAAGCTAAAACAAGAGGTAAACGCCGAAATTCGTTAAGGATACAAAGCCAGCAATCGCGCGGATTCCAGTGAAATTTGACGAAAATTCGCAAGGTGCGGATCAACACTCCGCTAACCACGGGGGACAAAGCCGACAGGCCGATCGTTTCATTTCTTTGCTGCGGAGCCGCTTCGGGGCGGAAGGAAAATCCTGAAGTCTTCCGCTGCGGCACCGCTTTTGTTTTGCCGGGAGGTGGATTAGCTTACGTTTGCGTAAGAGGCAGACTGGCGGGCGGAACACTCAGCCGGATACGCAAAGGGAGGACAAATATGTTTCGGAAAGCAAGCTTGGCCCTCGCGGCCACATTGATCATGGCTGGCGCGGCGTGGGCCGATCCGATCGAAGGCAACTGGAAAACGCAGTCCGGCGCGACCGCAGCCATCTCCGGCGGTGGTGGGGCATTCTCCATCACGCTGAAGTCGGGCAAATTTGCCGGCAAGAACATCGGTTCGCTGAGGGCGTCCGGCGCCAACAAATATGCGGGCAGCATAACCGACCCGGAAACCGACAAGACCTATGCCGGCAAGGCCTCGCTTTCCGGAGCCTCGCTGAAGATGAGCGGCTGCGTGCTCGGCGGGCTGATCTGCAAGAGCCAGACCTGGCGCAAGCTCTGACCGTTCGCATTCGAAGGACATAACGACGGGGCCTGCAGGCCCCGTTTTCGTTTCATCCGGCGATCGCGCTTGCATTGCCTGCCGCGTCGGAATTCGAACCGATGCGCGTCCTAACATCTCATCAATCAGTTTGAACCGAAGATGAACGCCGGCATCAGAGCCGGTTCAGTTGCATCAGGGCATTTTCATGCGTGTTGAAGGAGACACCACGCAAATGCTCGCTCGCCGCTTCACCATCGTCTGCCTGCTGCTGAGCCTGTTCGGCATATTGTTCGCCATCCTCGTCGCCGAGGCAGGCCGCCCGGCCCGCTCCTGGGACCAGGCCAATTCCTGCCGGTTCGGTTGCGTGAACCATTTCCGCCCCTGAACCGACAAAGACTTCGAGAGAGAAAAGCAAAAGCCATGAACCGCATCGTCGCCAACGCCCTGAAAACCCTTCGGCTCCTGCCGCGGGCGGCGCTTATCCTGACGGTGCTTTCAGCGCCGGTTCTGGCGGTGCCGACGATGCGCGCCGACGCCGGCTCGACGATCGAAGCGCCGGCAATGAAGAAGAACGGCGTCGGCTTTGTTCTGCTGGTCAGCCTGCGGCGCGGTTAGAATAGCCCATTGTCGTCGAAACCATTCGAAAGAAAAAACCACGCTTTGGCCGCGTTCTGGCCGGCA
>NZ_CAUM01000083.1 GCF_000350085.1 Mesorhizobium metallidurans STM 2683 | reverse complement strand
CATTTGACCCTCCCCTCCTTGTTTCCGGGAGCGTCTTGGTGCAATCCTGATGTTGCACTTCTGCAACAGCATTAACGAAACGTTACGGCGTAGATGTGGAATTAACTCAAACTGAAGGTTTTCATCCCGCTCGCCGGTCTAATCGGCTAAGTTTTGAATCGGATCGAACGCAGGTTTGCAAACGCGACGGGCCTTGTCGAAGACGACCCAAGAAATGTCGTATTTACAATGGCTTATCAGATCTGCGTACAAAAGGGACAGCCCAAGCCTGATCCGCATCGCCGGATCGCCGCTTGAAAAGGGTGGACATCGCAATGGAACATGGCGTCAACGACATAGACGCGCTGGTCAGGGAAGAAAAGCGCCTGACCGCCGTGGAAAGCCACAGCGAGGCCTGGGCGGAAGGGCTTTCGGCCGGAATCGAGCCGGAAATCATCGCCGAGGCGGCGCTGGAAACCGCGTTTGGCGAGATGCTGCGCGCCAATGGCGAGACTTCCGCCCTTGCCCTGCTCGACCGCATGCGTGAAAAAGTGATAGCCGGGGCTTTCGAACCGGAGAGGCTGAGGCACTGAACCGGCATCCTGGGCGGGCCTAAAGCGCGTCGCGTTTGAACGGATTTGCGCGACATGCATTGGGAATCAGGGAGAAGCAGGCAGTGATTTTTTCGATGTCAGGCAAGCCGGGTGGCTTGGTCCTTAGCATCTGGCTCACCGCAGGCTGCGCTGCGCTTCCGCTTACCCTGTGCCTGATGGTCAGCCCCGCCCATGCGCTGAGTGAAATCAAGCGCGAGGATCTTCCCTCGCCGGTCACGCCACCCGCCAATGACGACATGTCGCCGCCTGGAAGCGCGGTGCCGATGCCCAACGCGCCCGGCACGCCGCCGCCCGCGGCCAGCCAGCCGGCACCGTCCGACGAGCCGGAAAAGACAGAGCCGGAGGGGCCGGCGAACGATGGCGGCAAGGCCAACCCGAATGCCGATCCCGACGCTCCCTTGCCGGAGGTCGTCTACGACCTTGGCAAGCTGCCGGAGCCGGTCAGGCGCATGCACGATCTGATTGTCGAGGCCTGCAAGAGCGGCGACATCGAAAAACTCCGGCCGCTGATCGGCACGGGCGATGCGATGACCCAATTGTCGCTGAGCGAAATCGACGGCGATCCGATCGCCTTCCTAAAGGGCCTTTCGGGCGACACGGAAGGCCAGGAAATCCTCGCCATACTGGAAGAGGTGCTCAATGCCGGCTATGTCCGTGTCGATGCCGGCACGCCGCAGGAACTTTATGTCTGGCCGTATTTCTTCGCGCTGCCGCTGGACAAGCTCGACGCCAGGCAGCGGGTCGAGCTGTTCAAGATCGTCACCGCCGGCGACTACAACGACATGAAGCAGTTCGGCGCCTACATCTTCTACCGCGTCGGCATCACGCCCGCGGGGCAGTGGACGTTCTTCGTCGCCGGGGATTGAGCTGCCGTTGTGGGAACTCCAACGTCCTGTCTCGACCCTGCTATTTATTGGCACGGACCGAAGCCCGCACTTGGCCAGAGGCGAATGCCTTCATTTCGAAGAGCCGAAATAGCAGCTTCGGCCGCCTTGGTGTCCATTTGCAAGGATTCGGCTGCGTTGCGCAGTTCGCCCCTATGCTGAAGCTTGTTCACCACCCATACGATTTTGTGCTGGATATCCGACCCATAGGCGGTTTCTGCCTTGCCAAGAGCATCGATCGGGATTTCCTGATAGGCCCTGATCAGCATTCCGAGATCGATAGCATCGCGATATGCGGTGGCACGGTCCTGACATCGATCGGCATTCGCCAACAGCTTCTCGGCAAACATATCCGCGGCAATCAGGGCAGGTACATTCAAATCGTCGTCGAAATGACCTTGCAGTGGGATACGGCCTTCGCGGATGATTTCGAATTTGATCAATTGCCCCTTAAGCTGCACAACCGCTCTCAAACCATACTGATCGATCTGGAAATCCCGAACGGCCTCGACGGGTTCGGGGAAGAACGCCCTGACGCCCCGTTCGGCCGCACGGGTTCGGAGTTCGCGGTAGCCATCGGCGTCGGCACATAGGAAATCGACATCCAGTGACCGTCGATATTCGCCGAGTTTCATGACAATCGCCGTCCCGCCGCCGAACCAACATTGGTTTTCGGCCAGGAACTCGCGATCCATTAGTCCGAGGGCTTCGGCAATTATCCGGTGTTCTGGCTTTTTGAACTCCTTCATGACTTCCGCTCGCCGTGTGTCCTGTTGATGGTTGTAGAAGCGAGGAGAAGATCGAGAGAGCAGAAGAACTTTACCGGGTGATCAACAGGACGCCATGACCGAATTCTTTGGCTAGATTCTGTATGAGCAGCTTCTCACGCGCCGTAAGACGCTTTTGATCGATAAAACGCCAATTGCGCTCATAGAGCGCAAATGCTTCTTCGGCGGGAATCGGACGCGCTACGTCACGATTCCAGGCAAGAGCCTGGAGTTCCGGGAACTCGGCGGGGACAATCATGGGCGCGATATCTGCGTTCATAACCCAAGCAACATAATGCACGGTGCTTAAAAAATCCAACGCCGTGGAAACGGCTACACCGCCAGCGCTTCGGAAAACTCCACCGCCCTGCCCTGTCCGGGCGTGACGATCTCGCCCTCCCACATCACGCGGCTGCCGCGCACGATTGTGCCGACCGGCCAGCCGGTGACTTGCCTGCCGTCATAGGGCGTCCAGCCGGCCCTCGAACCAGCCTGCGCATTGGTGATGGTCTCACGGCGCTTCAGATCGACAATGGTGAAATCGGCATCGTAGCCGGCGGCGATGCGGCCTTTCCTCGCCATGCCGAAGATGCGCTGCGGACCATGGCTGGAGAGGTCGACAAAGCGCTGCAAGGTCAGCCGGCCGGCATTGACGTGATCGAGCATGATCGGCACCAGCGTCTGCACGCCGGTCATCCCCGACGGCGAGGCCGGATACGGCTTCGCCTTCTCTGCCAGCGTGTGCGGCGCATGGTCGGAACCAAGCACGTCGACGATGCCTTGCCCAATGCCGTGCCAGACGCCGTCGCGATGACGCGCGGCGCGCACCGGCGGGTTCATCTGGATCAGCGTGCCGAGACGCGCATAGTCGTCGGCGCTCAGCGTCAGATGGTGTGGCGTCGCCTCGCAGGTCGCGACATCCTTGTGCCGTTCGAGGAAGGCGATCTCCTCGGCGGTCGAGATGTGCAGCACGTGGATGCGGGCGCGCTCTTTGCGGGCAATGCGCACAAGGCGCTCGGTGCAGCGCAAGGCGGCGACCTCGTCGCGCCAGACCGGATGCGAGGACGGATCGCCCTCGATGCGCTCGCCAAGCCGCTCGCGCAGCCGGAACTCGTCCTCGGAGTGGAAGGCGGCACGGCGGCGCGTATTCCTGAGTATCGCGGCGACACCCTCGTCGTCCTCGACCAGCAGGTCGCCGGTGGACGAGCCCATGAATACTTTTATGCCGGCAGCACCGGGCAGCCGCTCAAGATCGCCGGCGTCGCCGGCATTGTCGCGGGTGCCGCCGACCCAGAAGGCAAAATCGCAATGCATGCGCCCGCTGGCGCGCCTCACCTTGTCGGCAAGGGCGGCCTCGCTGGTGGTCAGCGGATTGGTGTTGGGCATTTCGAACACGGCGGTGACGCCGCCGAGCACCGCCGCGCGCGAACCGGTCTCCAGGTCCTCCTTGTGCTCCAGCCCCGGCTCGCGGAAATGCACCTGGCTGTCGACGACGCCCGGCAGGATGTGCAGGCCGCGGCAGTCGATAGTCTCGCCGGCCGAGGCCTGGCCAAGATCGCCTATTGCCGCAATGCGCCCATCCTTGACGCCGACATCGCGAAAACCCTCGCCGTCATGATTGACCAACGTGCCGCCTGTCAGGATGAGGTCGTAGGTCGTGGCCATGCTGCTCCGGTCTCTTGCGGGGGGAGTGTCAGCGGCTTACGTAAAGGCCGACTGTTTTGCAAGATCAGGTTTTTGCCCAGCCCATGCCCTTTGCCCTGCTTACAGACCGTGCGCTCATTTCGGTGTCAGGCCCGGATGCCGAGCATTTTTTGCAGAATATCCTGACCACCGACCTCGATACGCTTGCTCCCGGCCAGGCAAAACCAGGCGCGCTGTTGGCGCCGCAAGGCAAGATCCTGTTCGATTTCCTGATCTTGCGCGCCGGCGACAATGCCTTCCACCTCGAATGCCGCGCCGATCTCGCCGACGATTTCATGCGCCGGCTGATGCTCTACAAATTGCGCGCCAAGGTCGAGATTGCCAAAGCCGACCAACGGCTTGTCGTTGTTGCGTGGGGCAATGATTCAACCGCCTCACAATCTGATTCAACCAGGGTCGCCGATACGCGCTTTCGCGATGTGGAGGTCGAGCGCCGATATGGAGGCATGGCCGAAGGTGGTGACCTCGCCACATGGCAGGCCTTGCGCATCGCTCATGGTATTGCCGAAAGCGGCAGCGACTACCAGCCTGGCGATGCCTTCCCGCATGACGTGCTGCTCGACGAGACCGGCGGCGTCGGCTTCAGGAAGGGCTGCTATGTCGGCCAGGAAGTGGTCTCGCGCATGCAGCATCGCGGCACCGCCAGGCGACGGGTGCTGATCGCCACGGCAGAGCGGCCGCTGCCCGTGCCAGGCACGGAGCTGACGGTCGACGGGCGGCCGGTCGGCACGCTCGGCTCTACGACCGGGACGGCAGGTCTTGCCATTGCCCGCATCGACCGGGTCAAGGCGGCGCTCGACGCCGGCCAGCCTGTCATGGCGGGTGATGTCACCGTCGCGCTCACCATTCCGGCATGGGCGAAATTCACTTTTCCGCAGGAAGCCGTCGGCGCGGAGGAAGCCTGATGGCGGCCGATCGCGCCGGGGCGCCGCCGCGCGCCTGGCAGCGCATGTTGTCCGGCCGGCGGCTCGACCTGCTCGACCCCTCGCCGCTCGACATCGAGATTTCCGACATCGCGCACGGGCTTGCCCGAGTCGCCCGCTGGAACGGCCAGACCAGTGGCGACCATGCCTTTTCGGTCGCCCAGCATTCGCTGCTGGCCGAGGCGCTGTTTTCCGAATTGGTGCCGGACGCCCCGGCCGACGCGCGGCTGGCCGCCTTGCTGCACGACGCGCCGGAATATGTCATCGGCGACATGATCTCCCCGTTCAAATCGGTGATGGGCGGCAGCTACAAGGATTGCGAGCTTCGACTTCAGCACGCCATCCACCTGCGCTTTTCGCTGCCCGTCGAGCTCGGTGCTGCCCTGCGCAAGGAGATCAAGCGCGCCGACCAGATCGCGGCCTATTTCGAGGCGACGCTGCTGGCCGGCTTCTCCACAGCCGAGGCGACCGAGTTCTTCGGCCGGCCGCGCGGCTTCAACGCCGAGCGTTTCGATTTAACGCCGCGCTCGGTGACCTGGGCGCAAAAAGCGTTCCTCAAGCGGTACGCGGCCATCGAGAAATCGAGACGCCAGAAGCACCCTGAATACGGAAACTAGAAACGGCCTCCGGTTCGGAATCCGCCACCGCCTGCGGGCGGGCGGCCAAGTCCGCCTCCACCGCCTCTCGGCAGACGCAAGCCGCCGCCGAACCCTCCCGGTAAGCGCGGCGGGCGCTGGCGGAAGCCGCCATTCAGCGCATCGTCGAGATTGCGGGATCTGAGCGCACCGGAAAGAATGCCGCCTATAACGCCTCCGATGACGTCGCCATTGGTGAACCCGCCCATAGGGTCGCCATAGCCGCGTTGGTGAAACTGGCCCAGCGATTGCTCCAGTTCCGCGCGCTTTCTGGCGAGATCGACAGCGGTCTGGCGGATGTTTTGAATCTCGGCCTCGGCGCGGGCGATCTTCTGCCCGCTCTCAAGCAATTTCTGGACAATCTGCTCGTCCGCGGGCGTCGGCGTTGCGAGCGCCTGTCTATAAAGCGTTTGCAGATCCTGGCGGCCAAGCCGTTCGGAAAGGATCTCGATGGCCTTGCGATAATCGGGATCCTGATCGGCCTCGGCGGCGCCGGGGCCGCGCTTCGTCATAGCCGATCAGACGCGCCACCTTGGCGTCGAAGAAGCGGACCAAAGCCCCGCCCCGATAGGCGTTCGTGCCGTATCCCGACCGCCACAGATACCCGCATCGCGCTGGACGATTTCGGCATTGGCTATTCGTCGCTCGGCTATCTCCGCCGCTTCCCGGTCGACAAGATCAAGATCGACCGCTCTTTCATCCGTGATATCGACAACCGCGACACCGCCGCGATCGTGTGCACGGTCATCGGGCTCGGCGCGCAGCTTGGCATCACCGTCACCGCCGAAGGTGTCGAAACCGAAGCTCAGCTGGAGTTCCTGCGCAAGGAGGGCTGTGTCGAGGCCCAAGGCTATCTGATCGGCGTGCCGTCGAAGGCAACGGATATCGCTCGCCTGCTGGAGACGAGCGCGGCAATCAGGCAATCAGGCTGAGCGCGACAGGGCTGAGCCAGTCAGCGCAATGTTTCGATATATTTTTCGTGGAAGCGCACGTAACCGGCTTCGATCTCCTTGAGATGGCGCTCGATCAGGGCGTGAAACGCCGGCAGTTGATGGAACGGCACACCCGGATAGGCATGATGCTCGGCGTGAAAGGGCATGTTCCAGGCGAGCTTGCGGACAAACCAGTTGGTCAGCGTGGTCCGGGTGTTTTCCAGCATGTTGGCCACCAACGGACAACGGCCGTGTTCGGCCAGGAGATAGAGGCGCAGGAACGGCTGTCCGAGCAGCGCCGGCACGATCCAGACATAGAGCAGCGTGGTTGCCCGGAACCAGACGGCCAGCACCAGCACGACGGCATAGAAGGCAATCATGGCGCGGGCCTCGGCGCGCACCTTGGGCCGACCCTTTGGCGGCACGTAGCTGTTCCGGCATCGGCCGGTGGCATTGGCGCAGAGCGTCTTGAAGTGGCCCCACCACACCGGAATGCCGGAAACGTGGACGATATACTGCCGCCAGGTTTCGGGCTTCGGGAAGGCGAGTTCCGGGTCGTTCTCCGGATCCTGGGTGAAGCGGTGATGGGCGAAATGGAAATAGCGGAACCAGTCGGCCGGCAGCGCGATCGCCAGGCTGCAGACACGCGCCACGAAATCGTTCAGCCGCTGTGTTTCGAAAGCCGTGCGATGAACCGTCTCGTGAAGAAGCGTGAACAGAAAAACGATCAGGATGCCTTGCGGCAGCATTAGCAGCGGCCAGTAGCGCACCTTGGCGGCGATCAGTGCGCCGATGACGATGATCGCGCCCCAATGAACGGCAAGCTGCAGCAGCCCGAGGCGATCCGACTTGGCAGTCAGTTGATCGCGCTGTTGCTGCGTCAGCGATGCGATCACGTCACGATGGTCCATTGGTTTGATCCCGCACTGTCTATTATATGAGCCTAATCGCCAAAACAGCTTTCGCAAAACCATGATTTATGCGATTTAGATAAGCTCAACTTATCTATTGGTTGCCATGGTTGCACTTCCATCCTTGCGGGGACTCCAGGCTTTCGAGGCTGCGGCGCGCTGCGGCAGCTTTGCCGCCGCGGCGCAAGAACTTTCGATTTCCGCGGCGGCGGTCAGCCAGCTGATCCGGACCGTCGAGGACCAGATGGGCCGCAAGTTGTTTCACCGGGTCAACCGCCGTGCCGTGCTGACCGATGCCGGCCTGGAAATGCTGCCACGGCTGACAACGGCATTCGAGGAGATCGGTAGCGTGTCGCGCGAGCTCAGCGGCGCGGAGTTTCGATCGCGGCTTGTCGTCTCGGTGCCGCCGTCCATGGCGATGGGCTGGCTCTCGACGCGGCTGACGAGCTTTGTCGCCAGCCATGGCGCGGTCGACATATCGCTGAGAGGCGAAGACGATCCGGTGTCGTTCGACCGCGATCTGATCGACATACGCCTTTCCTACGGGCGCGCCCACTATCGCGACCAGGCGACGGAAGACATCGTGAGGGACGCCGTCTATCCCGTTTGCGCGCCTGTGATGGCAAGAGAGATCGGCGATCTTGAAGGTGCCGCCGTCCTCGCCCGCTTGCCGTTGATCCATACGGATTGGGGGCCGACAGGCGCGTCCTTTCCGTCCTGGCGCGGCTGGTTCGAGACAGCCGGCAGCGAGCCTGGCCGTGCCAGCCAGCGCGGTTTGTCGGCGAATTCGTCGCGGGCGGCACTCGACCTGGCCATCTCAGGCCTCGGCGTCGCGCTGGCGCAGGGCGTCTTCTGCGCCGAGGCGGTGGAAGACGGCAGGCTGGTCAGGCCCGTCGCACAGGCGCTGGAGCTGCGCCAGCCCTATTGCCTGACGATCCCGCAACGAAGCATGAGGCGCGACGTGGTGGCGGCGTTCAGGGCATGGCTGATCGAGGAATGCCTGCGCTCGGTGGGTTCGCCGGCGCTGATCACTCGGGCGTCTCAGGGCCGGTGACGGCAGTGGTCCGGTCAGAGGTGTCCGCTCAATGCTTCCACCATGTCCATGTTCGTCGCCACGGGAACGATCTCGAATTCGACCAGATCCGCCCATTCGACGACCCACCGCTGCAATAGCGTGACGTCGTCGGCCTCCACCAGCAGGAAGCAGCGGCTCATATCAGCCGCGATCCAGCTGTGATGCACGACGAGCGCATCAGGTTTCAGGCGACCCTGGTCGCGGAAGCGACGGTAGATCTCCTTGCGGTCGCAGCCGCGAAAATCCTCGGTCACAAAAAACAGCATCACTACCCCCTATTCGGATGATTATCGCCCCGGCCGGTCGAGCCGCTCCAGGAACCACTGCGTCAGCCGCACCCAAACCTCATCCTTTTCGCCGGAATCCTCCCAGCCATGGTCGAGGTTGGGATTGTCGTTGACCTCGATGACGAAGACGCCGTCCCTGGTCTCCTTGAGGTCGACGCCGTAGAGGCCATCACCAATGCAACGCGCCGCCCGCACGGCCGTCTCGACGACATGGGCCGGCGCCTCCTTCAGCGTGAAGGTCTTGATGCCGCCCTGGTCGGGCTTGCCGTTGGCCTTGTGGTTGACGATCTGCCAGTGCTTCTTGGCCATCAGATAATGCACGGCAAACAAGGGCTGGCCGCCAAGCACGCCGACGCGCCAGTCATACTCGGTCGGAATGAATTTTTGCGCGATCAAAAGGTCGGAATCCTCCAGCCATTCGGTGGCCAGCGTCTTCAGTTCCTCGAAGGTCTCGCATTTCTTCACACCACGCGAAAATGACGAGTCCGGGATCTTCAGCACCAGCGGAAAACCCAGCGTCTGCGCCGCCAATTCGAGGTCCGAGATGCCGGCGATCATCACTGTCGGCGGCACCGGCACCTTGTTGTAGGTCATCAGCTCGTTGAGATAGACCTTGTTGGTGCAGCGGATCATCGACAGCGGGTCGTCGATGACCGGCATGCCTTCCTGCTGGGCGCGGCGGGCGAAGCGGTAGGTGTGGTTGGAGATCGAGGTGGTCTCGCGGATGAACAGCGCATCGTAGTTGGCGAGCTTGGCCAGATCCTTCTTGGTGATCGGTTCGATTTCGACACCCATCTTCTCGGCGATCTTGGCCCAGTAGCGCAGCGACGAAATCTCCGACGGCGGCAACTCCTCATGCGGGTCGACCAGCGTGGCGAAGGTGTAGCGCGCCGGCGTGCGGCCCTTGGTGTCGCGCCATTCGCGGTTGGTGTAGGTCTCAAGGCACTGCAGGAAGCGGTTTTTTTCCTCGTCGGTCATCCGGATCAGCGGATGGAAGCCGATCTTGCGGATCGCCGCCCATTCGGCGCTGTCCCTGATGTGGACCTCCAGCGCCGGCGCCCGGAACCAATCGAACAAAAGCTTGGCGAAGCGGTCCCATATTTTCGACGGGCCGATGCCGAAGAAGATGCAGACCTTCTGCGGAAAGGCGCCGCCGAGATCCTTGCGGCATTTGTTAAGCGCGAGTTCGAGCTCGGGCAGCGCGTGCTCGTAGAGCTTGCGCTCCGACAGGTCGATCATCGTCTCGACCGTCGGTATCACCTTGTGGCCGCGCGAGCCGGCGAGCAGCGAGGCGTAGTAGCCGCGGCTCTGATAGCCGTAATTGTTCGACAGGTTGATGACCTTCGGTCGCTGGCCGCGAAACAGCGCCGGATGCGCAAGATAGTCGCGGTTGGTGATGATCTTGTGCGGCGTCGCCACCTGATCGAGATCGTTCTGCCGGCCGGTGAGGATGACCCAGGTCATTGTCTGTCGCGCTTCCCTAGCGTGATGGCGGCACGCAGTCCGTCGCGGCCAAACTGCGCCATGTTCATGAAGATGCCGTAAGGCACGGGAATGTTGGCGGCATCAAGGATGGTCTCCTGTCTCTCATCCTCGACCCAGGGATCGTGGATCAGGATATGATCGCCGTCGTCGCCGATGGCCAGCACCCAATGCGGCACCTTCTTGCCGAACATCAGGAAGCCGCTGATCAGGACCAGCACCAGTTTCCCTCCGGCGATGGCGGCGCGGATATCTTCGATGGCGAATGGACGGTAATTCACCGGGATGCCGTAAAGTTCCGCGCGCCGGCGAAAGTCGACCTGCGCCAGTTCCATGACCCGGCGCTTGTCCTGGCTGCGCACCGACTGCAGGAACAGCGCGCCGTAGAAGGACACGTGGATCTCCGCCGACAGCCCGCTTTCATAGCCGGCGACGGCGAGGCCGAACGGTTCGCAGCCACCCGGCCCGGACATCATGAAAACGGTGGTCGCTTCGCGCCACAGGCGGATTTCCATGACCGGATCCGGCACGAAGCCGGGATCGAAATTGGCCATCGCCATCATCAGGCAGCACGGGCCGCAGGTGAACTCGCAGGTCTGCTGGTAAAACGGCACCCTGGTGGCGACGGGAATGTCGCCGCGCAAGGTCTTCTCATAGCGCAGCGCCGTAGCGCCGTCCTCGTAATAGCCGGGTTCACGGCCGATCTTGCGGTAGCCGCTCTGTTCGTAGATGCGAATGGCCTGGCTGTTGTCCTCGCGCACCTCGAGGCGCAGCATCATGCGGTCATGCTCGAACGCGGCCTCCTCGGCCCGCTCCAGCAGCATGCGGCCAATGCCGAGCCCGCCGAAGAATGGCCCGACGGCAATGGAATAAAGCCGCGCGACGCCGCTGCCCTTGCGAAACAGCACCACCGCATAGCCGGCAATGCGGCCATCGCTTTCGGCGACCAGCATGCTGGCGGTCTCGCGTTCGATCAACTGGCGAAAGGAGCGGCGGGAAATACGGTCGCTCGAGAAAACAGCCTTCTCGATGGCGGCGAGGTCATCGACGTCAGACGCGCGGGCCTTGCGAATCTCGGCAGGCATGCGGTTTGAGAAAACCTCGATTGGGATGTGGAAAACGGCCCTGGTCGAAACATCGGTCACACCGGCGGAAACACCAGTATTCGCTAAGCGCTATCGCACCTCGATTTGGGCCGAATTGTGACAATTCCAGCGACCGCACCGGCTTTGAAAAGATGGCGCCGTCAGCCGGCCAGGCCGGCCAGAAGCTGGCTGTAAGCGCTCTTGGCCACCGAGGTCAGTTGCGCGCGCGGCAGCGAGCCAACGACGGCGCAGGCATAACCCTTGTCCAGCCAGTAGATAGCCTCGGGGCCATTTTCTTCCGATCCATAGGTGCCCTTGGCTTTCCCCGCCGATTCGGCGGTGATGAAGAGGGAAATGCGCTCGCCCTTGTCGTCCTCGTAGAGCAGCATCGCCGCCTTGCCATGGCCGGCGGGCAGCAGCCGGCCGCCGACGAGCTGGAACCCTTCCGCCGCCAGATCCGGTGCGACCAGTTTCAAGCCGACCCGGTTGGACAGCCAGGTCTGCAAGTGATCCTTGTCGCTGGCCGGCACTTCCACCGCGTACCTTTTTTCGGCGGCATAGATGACATGGGCCGCGATCGCCTGCTCGGCGAACTCGTCGTTGGCGGGGTCCTCCAGGCCGAGATGGTCGATGCCGGCGACATAACCACCGACACCGCCAATGGCCAGAACTGCCGCCGCGGCGGCCGCAAGCCACCAGCGCGAGCGCCCTCTCGCCGTCCTCGCCGGCGTCTCGCCGAAGACGATCTTCTGCAGCCGCGCCGGCACCGGCTCATCGAGCACGCCGGCGAAGGCGGCATGCAGCGCGGCACGGTCGGCGACATAGCGGGTGCTCCTCGCCTTCATTTCGGGATTGGCGTCGAGCCAGGCATCATAGGCCGCACGCTCATCGCCCGGCAACTCGCCGTCGAGGGCCATGTGGATGTCGCGCTCGGAGAAATCGTGCCCAGTCATTTCTCGACGATCCTTATCGAGCGGCGGCGCGCGGTGTCCTCCAGCAATCCGCGCAATTCCTCACGTCCGCGCGCGATGCGCGACATCAATGTGCCGGCGGGGACGCCGAGGATGTTGGCGGCCTCGGCGTAGGAAAAGCCTTCGATGGCGACTATGACAAGCGCCGCGCGCCGGTCGGGGCTGATCGCCTGCAGCGCGTCGATGATCTCGCGCGAGGCGATGCCCGCCACCTGCTCGGCGGGTGCCGCCTGCGCTTCGCTCGCCTCCAGCGGCAGCATCGCGGCTTCGCCGCGCCGGCTGACCTTGCGCATCTGGTCGATGAACAAATGATGCATGATCGTAAACAGCCACCTTCTGGGGCTTTCTCCAGTCTGCCAGTTGTCGAGCCGCACAAGCGCCCGTTCCAGGCAGTCCTGAACGAGATCGTCGGCGGAATCGCGGTCGCGCAGCAGCGAGCGCGCGTAGCGGCGCAGCCGCGGTATTTCGCCAAGGATCGCTGCCTTCTTTTCGTCCATGACCGCTGATTCTGAGGTCGCTCTGTCATCCCGATTGAATGCGCCTTCGCGATGCAGCGCAAGCGGCCAGCGCGAAGCGGTCCGCCGCCCCGGTCACCCAAGCAATGTGATAACGCTGGCTAGTGGGCGATTTATTCCCGGCTTGCATCCGAAAGTTGAAAAAAGCGCTTGGCGAAAATCCTAACCCAGATCTGTCTGGAGAAAGTCGTTGCCCTTATAGAGCAGCGGAACATCGAGGATTTTCGCACAAGCGTAGGTGAAACAATCGCCGAAGTTGAGGCCAGCCTGATGCCCAACGGCCTTGCCATAACGCGCGCTAGCGTCGATGGCTCGGGCACCGATTTCCTCACTGATCATCACATTTTCCCCGCCAATTTCCACAATGAACTGATCGACCAGGTCGTGAGCCCTGAGCAGGGCTTCAGCAGTAGGTTTGCGGGCGCCCGCGGCTGCGCGTGCCACTGCCTGTGTCGCCTCGAAACGCACCAGCGGAGAAACGTAGAGCAGGCTGGAAAAACTGGAAAGCCGCTTCATCAATTCCTCCCAGCCCGGTTCCTGGTTGAGAATGGCGACGATCACCGACGCGTCGACAAACATCAGTCTTCCCACATCTCGTCGGTGAATTTCTTCATATCGAAGTCGGGATTGGGCAGGCCAATCTTTGCCGCCTCGGCTTGCAGCTTGGCGATCCGTTCACGAAGCGGCACCTTGGTACGGTTGCGTTCGAGTTCGTTCACAAGTGCGGTCCGCACCGCCTCGGTTTTACTTGGAGCGTTCGTCTCGCGCTGCAATTTGGTGGCCAGCGCATCCACTTCGTCGTCGCGGATGTAGAGCGGCATCGGAATATCTCCTTCTGGATATCCAGATATTCCACCTTGCATATCATTTCAAGCTTCACCCGCCTTGGCCGCCCTTGTCAGCAGCCGCTGATAGAACAGGCCGATGCCGATCAGCACGGCGCCGAGGCCGATGAAGGACAGCGCCCTGAGCACGCCCTCCAGTTCCGACATGTCGAAGACGAAGACTTTCAGCACGGCAATCGAGATCAGCGCGGCGGACGCGATGCGCAGCACCTGCGATCTCAGCCGGACGCCGGCGGTGAGCAGCGCCACGCCGATGACCAGCCACAGCGCCGAATAGGTGTAGGTTTCGAGTTGGCCGAGGCCGCTCCACAGACCGATGAACTCACCCTTGAACAGCCGCCGCACCGACAGCGTCGCATAGGCGAAGGCGAGCACGGCCGCCACCACCGCCAGCATCGCGGCATACCATTTCGGCCGCTTGTCCCTGATGTAGAGCGCGAGCCCCCCGGCAGCGACCGCCGGCAGGAGATAGGCCAGGAACAGGAGGTTGAATACCGGGATCCGACCGGTCGATTCGTCAGTGAACAGTGGGTTCAGCGCGAGAAAATGCTGGATGACGACTAAGGCGGCCGAGACCACGCCCGCGGCAATCGAGCCGTAGCGCAGCACCGAGCTTGGCGAGCGCATGTCGATGGCGACCAGGATGGCGCCGGCGCCGATGGCGATCAGCGTGTAGATCGCCTGCTCGGCGAGCGTGACCACACCGGTGTCGATGACGCCGCCATGCATGGCGTGGCGCACCAGCATGGCGATGGTCAACAGCGCAAACAGCGCCGCCGCCGCCTCCATGGCGAGGCGCGGCCGGCCGTTTGTGGTGCGGGCGAACTGCCAGGCGGCGAAACCGAAGGCGAGCGCCGGCACGCCATATCCCGGCAGCAGCCAGTTGAACACCGGTGTCGTCGACAGGAATTGGGCGCCGACGATTGTCGGATCGAAGACGACACGGCCGAGCACGGCGATGACCGCTCCGACCGAAATCCAGCCGAGCACCGGATAGGCGCGCCAGCGCGTGGCCAGCGCCGGCACGACGGCAGCGGCGCCCAGAAGAATGGTGGTCCACCCCGATCCGAAAGCCATATGCAGCATCAGCAGGCCGGCGACCGCCGCACCGCCGAGCGCAAAGGACACAGCCGCGCCACCCTCCAGCGGCGGTTCCTCGCCTCGCGCGATCCACTCGCCGCCGGCGGCGAAAACCGCGACCAGAAGGGCCGCAGCCGCCGCATAGGCAAGATCGCGGTCGAGATTACCGAAGGTGAACCAGAGAGCCAGGAGAATGATCAGCGGTGCAACGACACCCCATGCCGCCCATGAAGCGGATCGCACCCAGGCAGTCGCCGCGAACCTGCGCGCGGCCCAGAAGCCGGCGCCAATGAAGATAAGCCCGAGACCGATGCCGATCCTGAGCAACAGCGGGTCGGATATGAGCGCCGGCTGGCCGTCGACGCCGAGAGCCCCGCCTGAAAAATCGGTAGCGACGGAGGTCGGCGGAATGATGCCGAGATAGACCAGAACCGTCACCAGCCCGGCGGCGTGCAGGAGTGCCAAAGCCCGCGGCCGGTAGAGCGCCACCGCCACCAGGGCCGCGATCAGCGCTGCTCCCGGCAGGGCACCGCTGGCGGCAGCGTAGACCGGGTCGACGAACAACGCCATGGTCGAGAGACCGACGAAGAAACCAGGGGCGATCGAGGGCCGGTCGAAGCCCCTGTCAGGTTCCGTTTCGCCACCGCGGCGGCCGAGCCAGACGAAGGCAAGCACGGCCAGTGTGACGGCGTCGATGAACAGGATGACGGGCAGGTTGGCTCCCGGCGCGTCGGTCATGAAGAGGATGGTCCAGAGACCGGCGCCGACGAAGGCGGCCGCCATCAACGCCTTCCAGTCACGCATGCGGGCGATGACACCGGTGGCGGCAAGCACGATTGCGAGATAGCCGAACAGCGCCCAGGGATAGGGCGCCTCGGAGGCGACTAGCATCGGCGTCACCATCGCGCCGAGCAGGCCTATGCCGGCCAGCGCCTGGCCGTGGACGAGAGCCGCGGCAATGGTCGCCACGCCGATGGCGCCGAGCAGCGTGAAGGCCAGCGCCGGGCCGATGAAGCCGTAGACGCCATGCGCGGCATAGACCGTGCCGAACAGGATGAAAGCGCCGGCCGCCGTCAGGATCGCTGGAATATAGGCGCCTGCAGCGCCCTGCACCGGCAGCCTGAAGCCGGTGCGGCGGATGAATTCGCCGCCGCCGACCAGCACCAGCCCGAGCAATGCGGCCATGCTTAGCCGCACACCTGGGCCGAAGATGCCAGCCTCGATGGTGTAGCGGATCAGGAACAGGCCGCCCAGCGCCAGCGCGATGCCGCCGACCCAGACCGCCCAGCGGGTGCCGAGCGCCGTTTCGATGTCGGGTTTTTGGGCCGCCTTCGCCGTTGCGGCGGCCGGCTCTGCCGGCGCGGACCCGGCCGGCGCCGTTTTGCCCGTGGTCCAGGGTCCGGATCTGACTTCCCGGGCCTCAGCCTCGGCAGACAGCTTTTTCGCCGCAGCCGCCTTGTCCGTCGGTGACGAAACAACATCGGCCACCGCTGCTGCCGCTGCGTCCGCCGGCTTGCTGTCGTTTGCGGCCGGTTCCACCGGCTTGTGCTGCGGCGGAGCCACAGGCGCGCCCGAAAGCACGAGGCTGCGCAGCGCGCCAAGCTCGCGCTCGATCAGACCGATGCGGCTCTGCTGGCGCCAGATAATGACGAACAGCGCGATGATCGCGACTAGGCCGATCAGGCTTTCGAACATGGCGGTTCCCCCAAACCAGGCCAGTAGTTACTGACAAATAAGGCGGCCAGACGGCCAGCCGAGTCAGCGCGCCGCCAGATTGGCGGCCGGAAAGATCGAGCATGTTTCGGTGCCGAAAGCCAGCAGCTTGCGATCGGCTGGAGTGCTCGGGCGTGTAGATCAGATCGACGTTGCGGCATCGGCACTTGCTGCACTGCATCCTGGGTAGCAGGTCGTCACGCATCGCCAGGGTACCGGGATCGAGCTTGTCGCGAAGTTGCGGCATCAAGTCGGGGATAGATCACCGCTGGTGCTTCGCTGACGTCAGAGCTCAGCAATCCATCGAAAAGTTGAATGCTCCAAGCTCGGCGCTCACTGAGCAGGGCCTCATACCGCTGGCATTTCCAGGAGACAAGATCGCGACACATCTCGTCGAGCGAGAGAGCGTCTCGCAGCCCAAACTCCTCGATGGCGCTCATGCGGCCAGAAGGGGACACCGCGCCCCAGATGAGAATCGCGCCAGCGGTCGGCGTCTTCTGTTTGCCAACCCATACCTGCAGGTCTTCCGATGGCCGAGCTGATCGCAGGAAAACTTCGAAAGCCGGCTTTTTGTGATGCTTGAGCTGTTCAGCATTCGTCAGAATGAAGTATCTGAAGCTTTGGTATTCGATCTCGCACTTCATCTCGGCAACGTACAGCGCGCCGGTCTTCCGGTCTCGCAGGGTGAAGTCCAGCGTGTAGCCCCGATCTGTCATGCTAGTTTTTACCGTGGGGCGACCGATGTCTTGGTAAGGCGATCGTTCGTCATCACACCAAAGCGAGACAATCCTCTCGGAGAATATGCCGAACATTCGCGACAGAAACTTCGCTCGTTCACCTTCCGCCCGACTATCGGGCTTAAAGATCGCGCTCAGAAGCTGGCTCATGAATGCAATGCCGATCAACAGGTTTCTGACAAAACGAAAGCAAGAGCACTATTCGGTGCTCTGCTCAAGTTCCTGGGCCGCTCACAGGAAACTGCTTCAGTATGATTGTTCCAATGATCGCCATGCGGATCCGCTTCAAGGCCGTCCATTCATATCGCAAATCGTTCATATTGGCATCCCATTTCGTTCTATGCCCGAACTCGATAGAACCTGATTTGAAACTGGACGATAGCAACGAGCATGTCGATCACACCAATTAAGGCTTTCGCGGAATGGGCAGCGGCCCATCCGGGCGCGACAATCGAGCAACTTGCCGTCGCGTTTCCTAAACACGGCCAGTCAACAATCAACGCCCAGTTCAGGCGGACTGGCCTTCTGGTCGGCGACCCGACTCGCGCAGCACGCGCAAAGCGCGGCATGGCTCTCGGCGTTATTGGCGAAGCGCATGCCGTGGCAATGCTTGAAGCACAGGGTTGGACGGTCGACCACGTCAACGGGCGTAAGCACAACGTCGCAGTGATTGACCTGATCGCCCATAAAGACGGACGGACGATTGAAGTACAGGTGAAAGCGTCGAGAAAGTACGGCGTAAATCTGACGCAGAAGAATGCGCTGCCGCATATTTGGTTCATCGTGGTCGACTATCGTTCAAGCGAGCCAAGGACGTATGTGTTGCCAGGTACTGCACTTGTTATGCCAGTTTACTATCGTTCCCCTTGCGGCATCGCTGGTCAGATTCGCATGAACGCATTGGCAGCATACGAAAACAACGAGATATCGATCACCTGAAGCGGCGTTGAAGAACTGGCTAATCCTAGAGAGGTGCCGGATTTCCGAGCGCAGCGTCGCCCCACTTGTTCGAGCAGCGTCAGCGCCGAATCGAGCAGCGTCGCCGCCCAGCCGCCATGCACGCTGCCGAGCGGGTTGAGATGGCGCTCGTTGGGTATGCCGCGAAACACGGCGCGGCCCTCCGAGACTTCGGCGAGGCCGGAATTGAGCTGGAACGAGATCGGCGGCGCCGGGGTAAAGTTCGACTTCGCTCATGCTGCGGTCTCTCCAGCAATCGCCTTGCCAGGCGCGTGGTGCTTGCGTAACGCCGCGAGGAAGCCGGCGCGGGCGCCGGGCGGCTCGATGCCGCGCGGCTCGTAGACATGGCGGGAAAGGAAAAAGCCGGTCAGCCGGAAAGCATCCTCGATCGCCGCCGGATCGGCGCGCAGGCCGGAGCCGCGTTGCAGGAAGGCGGGCAGCGGCAGCATCTTGTCGCGCCATGGCGCGCCGGCCTGGCGCGACACGGCGCGCCCGGATTTCGGCGAGACATAGGCAAGGTCCTGCCTGGCGCCGGTCGCCGCGCACTGGCTGAGATCGAGGCCGAAGCCGAGCTCGTCGAGAACGAGCAGCTCGAAGCGCGCCACCAGTTCGCCAGCGGCATCGGCATCGTCGAGGTGGACGATCATCACGGCCAGTGTCTCGTAGAGGCCGCCATGGGCGTCGCGCTCGGGCAGCAGGCGCAGATGCGCGGCCATGGTCTGCAGCCCATAGACGGCGACGGCGCTGTCCATCAGCCGGGCGGCGTTCATCTCGATCGCCTCGGCCTGGAAGGTGCCGAGATGCTCGTCGAGCCGCGCCCGCCACAACAGGTCGACGCGGTTGCCGGGCTGGAGAACGGGCTGCTGCTTGCGCGAGCGGCCGCCGCGCACGAGGCCGAGGTGGCGGCCATGCGCACGCGTCATCACCTCGAGGATGGCGCTGGTTTCGCCATGCCTGCGGGTGCCGAGAATGATTCCCTCATCGCGCCATTCCATCAACGGAGCTTGTCACCGGTTGGATGGCGAAATCAAGGTAAGGGTTTTGGCACCTTACAAACCGGCACCGGAACGGTGCACACCAAACCGCCCGCAGCGATACGCTGCGGGCGACTTGGTGAGGTCAGTCGGTCCGTTAGAACGAGCGCTGGAAGCGGAGAATGCCGCCGACGCTGCTCTTCTTGTTGGCCTTGGTCCAGTTGTTGAAGTCGGCGTCGTCGAACTTTCCAGCATTGAGGTAATCGACTTCAGCCGTGATCGTGTAGCCGGGCACAATGGTGTAGGCCACGTTGGCAGCAACGCCGAGGTTCTTCCAGTCGTCATAGGAGATCTGGGCGTTGAACGAGGTCTTGTCGTTGAACTTGTAGGTGCCGCCGCCCCAGATCGCCCAGTTTCCGCCCCACGGCTTGTATTGGGTACGGCCTGTGCCGAAGTCGTTGATGTTGTCGTCGGTGCCGTAGCCGCCCATGACGAACAGCGTCAGTTCCTTGCCGACGTTGACGTCCAAACGGACCTTGCCGGCCACTTCCTCGTAGTTGCTGTCATAGGCCACGACGCCGGTAATCGCACCCCAGTCGCTCTTGTACTTCAAACCGCCGACGACATGCGGAACATAGCTGTCGATGGTGTTGGCGCCGGTGCCTTCTTCGAGCGAGACCACGCCCGTGAAGCCGCTGCCAGCGTCGAAGTAGTAGCTGATGAGATTGGTATCCTTGACACCAAACGGGATGAGCGTGTCCTGGATGACATTGCCGGCATAGCCGATGAACTGGTCGTATACCGTTTCATCCTTACCGACGCGCAGGCCACCGAGTTGGATCCAGGCGAAATTCAGCGAAGTCTTGCTGGTTCCATCTGCCCTGTTATTGCTGGCCTGCCAGCCAGTGGAGGAGCTTCCATCATAGTCCCCGCTGCTGTTGCCGAATTGAAAGCGGGTCTCGGTAAAGGTCTTCAACGTGCCGAGCTCGGTTTCCTGACCGGTATAAGTCCTCAGCGTGAAGCGCATGTTCTTGTAGTAGGTGTCGTTGCTATCACCGTCCATGCGATCGGCAACGTTATTGACGCCATCCAGCGTGCCGGAATCGCCGACGCCGATGTCATAGCGTAGATAGCCGCCGATGCGCAGACAGGTCTCGGTGCCGGGGATGTAGAAGTAGCCGGCGCCGTAGACGTCGCAGATCTTGACGTATTCGGCCGGTTCCGGTTCGGCGACGACGACAGCGTCCGCGGCGCGTGCGCCGGAGACCGCGATCAACGCCGCGGCTGAGCCGAGAAGAAGGCTCTTGATATTCATTTTCTGACCTCTCCAGTCAAAGTTAAAAATGGCTTCGGATTGCGTGGCGGAGCGGTGACATCACCCACCTCATCCACGTCGAAAAAGGCCCGCACCGCTTTCCCTTTTCGGCGGCGAACATACTCATCGATCTCTCGTGTTCAATGACGATTTTTGAAATAATCCATTGAATTATTGCATATTAAATTCCTGTTGCACAAATATCACTTATACAAATGATCTAATGCTACAAATGAAACAATCGGCACATTGTCACCTATCTTCTATAAAATACAAAACATTAAACGGCTAAACATCAGACTGACATGACAATTTTTCAGAACGCGATTTTTTAGAAGAAAATTCTATCGCAAAATTATTCGAACTTGGCGATCAATGCGTTCTGCGCTGCGAAGACGACATCCGCAACCAGATCCTGTTTGAGCATTTCAATGGGAATGCGACCGTCGAGCCCGGCGACAGGGCTGATCAGCCAGAACCAGGCGCGCCGCGGATTCGGCATCAAGGACAACACCTCGCCGATGCCGGGCGCCGGCCTGCCGTCGACGAACTGGGCCAGGGGAAACACATGTTTGCGGCCGCCGGTGCGCAGGGCGACCACCTTGCCGCTGCGCTGCCAGCGGTGCAGCGTCGATCGCGATATGCCAAAATTTTCTTCCAGAAAAGTCGGTCCGGCGACCCGCCCCGCCCAATCCTCGACCCGCATCAGGTCAATGTCGTCGTTTCCGGCCAACCGGGTTCGGGCCTGCGCGCCGCCGGACGCCAAGGCAACCGGCTCGCGGCTCGCAGCTGCCAGCGCGCGGACGAATTGCAGTACAATGCCGGGCAATCTTTCCAGCGTGGTGTCGATAGCTTGCAACTCCCCCGGCGCAAGCAGGATAGTGGCAGCGGCGACGGCGCCGGCGATCTTGCCGGCGACGACCGCATCACCATTCTTGATCTCGTCTCGCAGCAGCAGCGCCTGCTCGACCTCAACAGCGACGGCGCGTTCGAACCCCGTCTGATGGGCAAACCCAGCCTGATAGGCAAGTTCGGTCTGATGAGTCGGGTCCGTGCGATTCCAAGGCTTGGTCATGTCCTAATCTGGCTGCATGCCCGCTTGTTCCGTGTCAGCCCGGAAGCGGGTCTTTCGTACAGCCTATAGGCAGGGTGTATGACGGAGAGACGACGAACGCGGCCGTGCCGGCCCTAGGCTCCATCTTGCGACGTTCCGCGCGCGTGGTCGGCGAGCACTTCGTCGATCACATGCCGGGACTTTTCAATTTCGACCGGATTGACGTCTATGTGTCCGGCGAGCGTGATGAGTGCCTTCCACAGCGTCCAGCCACGGCCGCGTGCCCACATTGCTTCGTCGGCCGGAAGACCGGCGCGGAAGGCGTCCCGGCTCCTGCCGTCGAAAAGCGTCCACGCAATCGCCAGATCGCATGAGGGATCGCCGACGCCCGACGTGCCGAAATCGATCACGGCGCTTAGCCGGCCTTGCCTGACCAACAGGTTTCCCCAACTGACGTCGCCATGGAACCAGACGGGGGCGCCATGCCATGTCGCGGCAAGCGCTGCCTCCCACACCGCACCCGCGGCCTCGGTGTCGATCCTGCCGTCGAGGGCGGCAATGGCTTCTCTGGTTTCGTCATCGTAGACGCTGAGCGGTCCGCCGCGAAAAAAGTTGTGCTTCCCGGGTGGCGGCCCGCCGGTGGGATCGATCCGTTGCAAGGCGACCAGGAACTCGGCCAGGCTGGCCGCGAATTGCGACAGGCTGGCGATGCGTTCGCGCTTTGCCGTCTCACCTTCGATCCAGCGATAGATCGACCAATGCCAGGGATAGTTCTCGGCCGGAACCCCCATCGCCAGGGGCACGGGGATCGGCAGCGGCAGCAGCGGCGCCAGCCTCGGCAACCAGCGATGCTCTTTCTCGACTTGCAGCGAATAGGCGGCGGCACTCGGCAGCCGCACGAGCATCTCGTCGCCGAGATGAAAGGTCCTGTTGTCCCAGCCGCCCGATGCAACCGGCCTGACGGCAAGATCCTTCCACCGGGGGAATTGCGTGGCGACCAGTCGGCTGACGAGAGCTGTATCGATATTCAGCTTGCCGTCCATGGAACCCTAATGCGGAAACTCCAGCCCCATCTCGCGATAGCGCTCGGGATCGTCGCCCCAGTTCTCGCGCACCTTGACGAACAGGAACAGGTGCACCTTCTGTTCGAGGATGCTTGCTATCTCTATTCGCGCCGCCTGGCCTATGGCGCGGATCGTCTCGCCCTTGTGGCCGAGCACGATCTTCTTCTGGCTGTCGCGCTCGACATAGATGACCTGCTCGATGCGCACCGAACCATCCTTCTTCTCCTCCCATTTCTCGGTTTCGACATGCGAGGAATAGGGCAGTTCCTGATGCAGCCTGAGATACAGCTTCTCGCGGGTGATCTCGGCTGCGAGCTGGCGCATCGGCAGGTCGGAGATCTGGTCCTCCGGATAGTACCAGGGGCCGGCCGGCAGGGTTTGCGCGAGATAGTCGAGCAGGTCCCTGCAGCCGGAGCCGGTCAGCGCCGAAACCATGAAGGTGCGCTTGAAGGGTACTTTGTCATTCGCTGCCGCGGACAGGGCGAGAAGCGCCTCGGGTTTGACCCGGTCGACCTTGTTGAGGATCAGCACCATCGGCTGGCGGACATCCTTCAGCCGTTCGAGGATGGCCTCGGCATCGCCCCTGATGCCGCGCTCGGCGTCGATCAGGAGCAGCACGACATCGGCGTCCTTGGCGCCGCCCCAGGCTGTGGTGACCATTGCCGTGTCCAGCCGCCGCTTCGGCTTGAAAATGCCGGGCGTGTCGACGAAGACGATCTGCGCGTTCTCATGCGTTGCGATGCCGCGCACGATCGCGCGCGTGGTCTGCACCTTGTGGGTGACGATCGACACCTTGGCGCCGACCAGTTGATTGACCAGCGTCGATTTTCCGGCATTGGGCGCGCCGATCAGCGCAACGAAACCCGAACGGGTAGCGGCAGGCGGGGCGGCGTCTTCAGTGGCGGTCATGCCGTACCCCCTTGGTTAGGCCAGACGCCTTCGCGAAGCAGAAATGCCGAGGCCGCAGCTTCTTCGGCAGCTCTTCGCGAACCTCCTGTGCCACTTGACGGCGCAAAACCGTCAACCCGCAGGGAAACCGTGAAAACGGGCTGGTGGTCCGGCCCTTCGCGGTTCTGGATCACGTATTCGGGACGGGCATCGCTGGTTTTGGCAACCCATTCCTGCAATTCGGATTTGGGATTGGGTGGCTTGACGACCACCATGCTGGAGCGCGGCTCCCAGTAACGCATGACGAAACGTCGGGCGGCATCGATGCCGCCATCGACATAAATCGCCGCAATCAGAGCTTCGACCGCATCGGCGAGGTAATTGCCGCCCGAGCCCCGCGACCGCGACTTCAGGGCAGCGTCGGCGCGAACCAGATCTTCCAGCTCCATTTCAACGCCGACCTCGGAGCATGTGCGCGAATCGACCAATGCATTGAAGCGCGGTGCGATTTCTCCTTCGGGAGCATCGGGAAACTGCTGGAAAAGCATATCGGCGACGATGAGGCCAAGCACCCGGTCGCCGAGAAATTCGAGACGCTCGTTGTTCCTGACCGCCTTGACCGCACTGGAATGAGTCAGCGCGGTCTCGAGCAGCCGCATATCCCTGAAAGCGTGCCCTGTCCTGGCCTCCACCGCACCGGCCAATGCTTCGCCAGTCGGGCGTTTCAAAGCCATCAGTTGACGAAGTTGAACAGGCGCGACGCCCGCATCTGCGACGGCCATTTCCAGATTTCGAGCGGGCTGGCACCGCCGGCGATCGAGAAGAAGACGAGGTTGGCGCGGCCGACCAAATTCTCGTCCGGCACGAAACCGACAGTGAAGCGGCTGTCCGCGGAATTGTCGCGGTTGTCGCCCATCATGAAATAGTGGCCAGGCGGCACGTCGAATTCCCTGGTGTTGTCGCCGATAGAATTCGGCGTCAGGTCGAGCGTGTCATAGCTGACGCCGTTCGGCAGGGTCTCGCGATAGACGTCGACCGGTCTGTTTTCCTCGGTGACGTCGCGATTTTCGATCTGTCCAACCTTCTGGCGCGGCACGCCGACGCCATTGATGAAGAGCTGGCCGTCCTTGACCTGGATCTTGTCGCCGGGCAGGCCGACGACGCGCTTGATGTAGTCGACGGAAGGGTCCGGCGGGAACTTGAACACCACCACGTCGCCGCGCTTCGGCTCGGCGCCCCAGATGCGGCCTGAAAAAATATCGGGGCCGAAAGGGAGAGAATAACGGGAGAAGCCGTAAGACCATTTGGTGACGAAGAGATAGTCGCCCTCGAGCAAGGTCGGCCGCATCGACCCGGAGGGGATCGAGAACGGCTGGAACAGGAGCGTGCGGATGACAAGCGCGAGCAAAAGCGCCTGGACGATGACGCTGACGGTTTCGCCAAGCCCGCCGGATTTCTTCTGGGATTTTTCAGCCACGCTCATGTCGTCCTCGATTATGCGTTGGTTGGTATAGAGTCTCGGCGCGCGCTGGGCAACGTCATGCCGGTGGTCAGATGCAATCAATGTGGCGCTTATTCGACCGGCAACGCCTCGATGATCACAAAGGCTTGAGCAAGCGGAAATTCGTCGGTGATGGTGAGGTGGATTGCCGCCCTGTGCCCCGCAGGCAGGATTTTGTCCAGCCTTTCGGCAGCGCCGCCGGTCAGCGCCATGGTCGGCTTGCCGCTGGCCAGGTTGACGACGCCCATGTCGCGCCAGAACACGCCTTGCGCCAGGCCGGTGCCAAGCGCCTTGGCGCAAGCCTCCTTGGCGGCAAAGCGCTTGGCATAGGAGGCAACGCGGGCGCCGCGGCTTTCGGAGCGGGCCTGCTCGACCGCGGTATAGATGCGCTGGATAAAGCGCTGGCCATGGCGTTCCAGCGATTTTTCGATGCGTCTGATGTCGATCAGGTCGCTGCCGATGCCGATGATCATTCCGCGGGGACTTCCCGCCCGGTCCTGCCGGCTCTTTCGGCCAGGCGCTTGCGCCGCTGCTCGCTAAAGGTGGCCATTCCCCAGCGCGTGATGCCGTAGAACACAAGGCCGAAGATCAGGCCGAGCGGCACCGCGCCGATCATCATCGGCTTCAGTATCGGTCCCCACAATTGCGAAAAGGAAAGATTGTGCAACATGTCGCCGAGATGCGCGGGCGGCCCATGTGCCGGCAGGCGCTCGTGCAGGATCAGCTTGCCGGTCTCCCAGGACGCGCCCCACAACAGCGGGAAAGTCAGCGGATTGCCGAGCGCGGTGCCGAGTGCTGCCGCCACCAGATTGCCTGCTATGACCCAGGAAACGGCAAAAGCGATGATGAAGTGAAAGCCGAGCGGAAAGAACGAGGCGAAGACACCCGCCGCGACGCCGGCGGCCACCGCATGCGGAGTGGCCTTCAGCCGCAGGATGCGCTTGGAAAAATACCGCAGCGAGCGCGAAAACGAGCGGCGCGGCCACAGATAGGTACGCACGCGTTCAAGAACACCATCAGGCTTGCGGCGTCGAAAAAGCACTCTGTTCCCGTTCCAAGCTCCGCGCCGGCAACTTCAGCCGAGCGTAACAGCACCATCTTGCGCTTGACGATTCCTCTATGACAATCGCAACATCGATATAGCGACGCACTGGCAGAAGAACAACTGAGCACGGTCTGCTTGTCGTAATCGGAATGGATCGCCATCTTAGCTTCGTGGCGCCAGAACATATCAGCTTCATTGCGAATGTGCCTTTTCAAAGACGAGACGAACTGCCGCGATGGCAGGGCAGATGGATGCGGAATTTGAACAACGACGAAGGTTGCATTACCTTTGTCAGCAGCTGTGGCTGCGACGACGACCATCTGGTGATCATCGCAACGTCATATGCAACCAATCCGGTCTAGACCGATTTTCATTGACATCGTGCGCATCAGTGTGTATTGATACACACGTGGAGAGCGCCGATGTGATCGTAAAGTTGGTCGCTGATGGATGGTTCGAAGTTGCTCGAAAAGGCAGTCATGCTCAATTCAAGCACAACGACAAACCGGGACGGGTCACCGTACCACACCCCAAACGAGACATACCTATCGGCACCCTGCGTAGCATCGAGAAGCAATCAGGACTGAAACTGAGGTGAGAGACATGAAGCAGTATATCGGACTTATCCATAAGGATGCCGAAAGCGACTTCGGCGTGTCTTTTCCTGATTTTCCCGGCGTGGTTACGGCGGGTGGGGATTTAGACGACGCCCGAGTTATGGCCGAAGAAGCCCTTGCCTTTCATATCGAAGGGCTCGTTGAGGACGGAGAGGCTATTCCAGAGCCCTCGTCTCTGGCTGAGGTCATGGCGTCAGCGACCAATCGCGACGGCGTGGCCATTCTGGTTGGAGTGAAAACCGAAGCAAAAAAGGTAGTGCGAGTGAACATCACTCTACCGGACGATGTTCTTCAGCGGATCGATGCGTTTGCTGAAGCTCACGGCTATACGCGATCTGGTTTTCTCGCCAAAGCGGCAGAGAAGGTGATGCAGCAAGAGGCTGCCTAACTTTCGTTACGAAAGGTGGGCGGCGCCCCTTTCAGAGCCCCAGTCTTGCCCTCACTTCGGCCGGTTCGACTCGTCGTGCCGCCTCAGGCCAAGGACGCGCTGATAGAAGGCGCAGGTTGCCTCGATGGAGCGGACCGTCAGCACGAAATGATCGATCCCGGCGATCACGCCGGCGCCACGGTCAGTGCGCACCGCTCCCGAAGAGATTCAGGCGGCGCGCTCAAGTGCTTGTTTTCGTGCATGACGGCATCAGATGTTGCGGCTGCCGGGCTTGATGGCCGGTATGGCGGCGAGTTCGGGCGGCAGCCTGTCGGCCGGATAGGCCGGAACCTCGTATTCGGCGAGCGCGATCAGCGGCACGCCGACATCGGTCTTGCCGGCCGAGCGGTCGATGATGCAGGCCGCGGCGGCGACCTCGGCTCCGAGCGCGCGCAGGCAGTCGATGGTCTCGCGGATCGACAGGCCCGTGGTGACGATGTCCTCGACAATGACGACGCGCGACCCGCTGGCGATCTCGAAGCGGCGGAGCCTGAACGCGCCCCCTTCCCGCTCGACCCAGATCGCAGGTGCGCCAAGATGGCGCGAGGTCTCATAGGCCGGGATCAGCCCGCCGATCGCCGGACCGACGACATAGTCGATCCGGCCGGGCACGGCGGCGCGGATCTTCTCGGCCAGCGCCCTGCACAGGCGCTCGGTCTTGTCGGCATGCATGAAGACGCGAGCCTTCTGCAGGAAGACCGGGCTTCGCAAACCCGACGTCAGAATGAAATGCCCTTCAAGGACAGCGCCGGCCTCGCGGAAAATGCCCAGCACTTCGTCGGTGTTCATCTGCGCCTCGTTTTTATTTGACCATGATCTTTGTCCGAAAACCGGTTCCCACTTTTCGCTACGCGGACCTTCGGTTCGGGATCATGGTCTAGCCGTTCACGCGCCGCGCGTCGCTGACGCTCGAATTGTCCTTGAGCTGCGACAGCAGCCGGTTCAGGTGCTTCAAATCCCAGACTTCGAGATCGATCAGCATTTCGGTGAAATCGGGCGCGGTGCGCACCATCGACAAGGTGTGGATGTTGGCGTCGTTGGCGGCAACGACCTGTGCAATGTCGGCCAGCGAGCCCGGCGCGTTGATGGCGGTGACCGAGACGCGCGCGGGAAACCGCTCCTTGGTGCGCTCGTCTATGTCCCAGCGCACATCGATCCAGCGCTCGGGCTGGTCGTCGAAGGCCTGCAGCGCCGGCGACTGGATCGGATAAATGGTGATGCCGGTTCCCGGCTGGATGATGCCGACGATGCGGTCGCCGGGCACGGCACCCTCCGGCGCGAAGCGCACAGGCAGGTCGCCGCGCACGCCGCGGATGGGAACCGCGCCGTCGCGCGGCTGGTTCTTGTCCTTGCGCGCGGCGCGGCCGGGAATCTGGAACAGCATGCCGGCGGCGTTGCGGATCTTCGACCAGCCCTCCTCGCGCTGCTTGGGCGCGGCAAGCGTCACGCGTTCGTCCTTATAGTCCGGGAATACCGCCTTCATGACGTCGGTGGAGGCAAGCTCGCCGCGGCCGACCGAGGCCAGCACATCCTCGATGTCCTTGCGCGCCAGCCGGTGCAGCACCGACTTCAGGCTTTCCTTGGTGAAGGTCTTGCCGGACCGTTCAAAGGCGCGCTCGAGGATGCGGACACCGAGGCCCGAATATTGCTTGCGGATGGCGTTCTTGGTGGCGCGGCGGATCGCCGAGCGCGCCTTGCCGGTGACGACGACCGATTCCCAGGCCGCCGGCGGAACCTGCGCCTTGGAGCGGATGATCTCGACCTCGTCGCCGTTCTTAAGCTCAGTCATCAGCGGCATGATGCGGCCATTGACCTTGGCGCCGACGCAGGTGTCGCCGACGTCGGTGTGCACGGCATAGGCGAAGTCGATCGGTGTGGCGCCCCGCGGCAGCGCGATCAGCATGCCCTTGGGCGTGAAGCAGAACACCTGGTCCTGGAACAGCTCCAGCTTGGTGTTTTCGAGGAAATCCTCGGGATTGTCGCCTTCGGCCAGCTGCTCGATGGTGCGCCGCAGCCAGGCATAGGCATTGGTCTCCCTCGAGATCGCATGCACGGTGCCGTTCACCTTGCCGCCGGTGTCCTTGTAGATCGAATGCGCGGCAACGCCGTATTCGGCGATCTTGTTCATCTGGTGGGTGCGGATCTGCAGTTCGACGCGCTGGCGCGACGGCCCGACGATGGTGGTGTGGATCGAACGATAGTCGTTTTGCTTCGGCGTCGAGATGTAGTCCTTGAAGCGGCCGGGCACCATCGACCAGGTGGTGTGGATGGCGCCGAGCGCCCGATAGCAGTCCTCGACCGTCTCGACGACGACGCGGAAGCCGAAAATGTCGGAGAGTTGCTCGAAGGACAGCGCCTTGGCTTCCATCTTGCGGAATACCGACCACGGCTTCTTCTGGCGGCTCTTGACCTCGGCCTTAATAGCATATTTGTCGAACAGGGCGGACAGCGCCTTCTCGATCTCGGACAGCACGTCCTTGTTGCGCTCGAAGATTTCGGCGAGCCGCGCTGTGACGGCGCGATAGGCTTCCGGATTGATGAAGCGGAAGGCGATCTCCTCCAGCTCCTCGCGCATGCCTTGCATGCCCATGCGCCCGGCCAGCGGCGCATAGATATCCATTGTCTCCTCGGCGATGCGCAGGCGCTTGGCCTCCGGCACATGGTCGAGGGTGCGCATGTTGTGCAGGCGGTCGGCAAGCTTGACCAGAAGCACGCGCACATCTTCCGAGATCGCCAGCAGGAGCTTGCGCAGGTTCTCCGCCTGCTCTGCCTTCTTGGAGACCAGATCGAGCTTCTTCAGCTTGGTCAGGCCCTCGACCAGCTTGCCCATTTCCGGGCCGAACAGCTCATCGATCTCGGCCCGCGTCGCCGTGGTGTCCTCGATCGTATCGTGCAGCAGGGCGACCGCTATGGTCGCCTCGTCCATGTGCATTTCGGTGAGGATGGCGGCGACTTCGAGCGGGTGCGAGAAATAGGGATCGCCGGAGGCACGCTTCTGGTGGCCATGCTTCTGCATGGCATAGACATAGGCCTTGTTGAGCAACGCCTCGTTGACGTCAGGCTTGTAGCGCTGGACGCGCTCGACAAGCTCATACTGACGCATCATGGGCGGGATCTCGCGGAGCTGAAATGAAGCATGCGCCGCACTGGAATGCGGCGCATGTCATAGATAGCCACGAAACTGCCGATACGAAAGTGTCGGCAGCTATGCCAAGGATCAATAGTCGTCGCTTTTTTCCGGCGGCACCAGACCTTCGATGCCGGCCAGCAGGTCTTCCTCGGTCATGCGGTCGAAGGCGATGTTGTCCTCGGCGGCGTCGGCGTCGGTCGCGGCAACGGCGGCACCGGTCTGGTCGGCGATGACCTCGCCGTCGGCTTCCGGCTCATCGACCTCGACATGCTTCTGCAGCGAGTGGATCAGGTCTTCCTTGAGATCGTCGGGCGACAGCGTCTCGTCGGCGATCTCGCGCAGCGCGATGACCGGGTTCTTGTCGTTGTCGCGAGGAACGGTGATCGGCGCGCCCTGGCTGATCTGACGGGCGCGGTGGCCGGCGAGCAGCACCAGCTCGAAGCGGTTGTCGACCTTGTCGATGCAATCTTCAACGGTTACGCGGGCCATGGACTGCCCCTTTCATGCCTGGATTTGATGGAAAACAGGCGCGGTCCATAACCCGAACGCCGCCAAAATACAAGCTTCATGGCAATATGGGGCCGGGCCGGGCCAATACCGGGATTCGACATCGGGATTCAGGGGGCCGACCGCCGGTGACGATCCGGCTTCCGATCACAATTGCTTGCAGTACAGCACCGCACCCTTGGATTGCCCCAAAACTGGCGTTATCTCGAATGATGAGAGGTCAGCCGGTTTATTACGAGCCGACCGATAGTCACCACGCATTTAGACGACCGTTTATTTCGAAAAAGGATATTTCCATGTTCGATCCTCGGGAGAAAATCGCGCTTTTCATCGACGGCGCCAATCTCTATGCCACGTCGCGCGCGCTTGGCTTCGACATCGACTACCGCAAGCTGTTGTCGAGCTTCCAGAAACGCGGCTACCTGCTGCGCGCCTACTATTACACGGCGTTGGTCGAGGACCAGGAATATTCCTCGATCCGGCCGCTGATCGACTGGCTCGACTATAACGGCTTCAAGGTGGTGACCAAGCCAGCCAAGGAATTCACCGACTCGACCGGCCGCCGCAAGATCAAGGGTAATATGGACATAGAGCTGACCGTCGATGCGCTGGAGCTCGCAGATGTCGTCGACCATTATGTCATCTTTTCCGGCGACGGCGATTTCCGCACGCTGGTCGAGGCACTGCAGCGGCGCGGGCGCAAGGTGTCGATCGTCTCGACCATGGCCTCGCAGCCGCCGATGATCTCCGACGATCTGCGCCGGCAGGCCGACCATTTCATAGACCTGATGACGCTGAAGAACGATGTGGGCCGCGATCCGTCCGAGAGACCGGTGCGCCGGCCTGAGCCGGCCGAAGTCGACGAGGACGACTTTTGACGGCGGCGGCCTTGACCGCTCCCCTGATTACCTGCCCAGAACCCGACCGCGATTGCCCGCTCTGCCCGCGGCTGCATGATTTCATCGCCGAATGGCGGCGCCGCGAACCATCCTGGTTCAATGCGCCGGTGCCGACCTTCCTGCCGCCCGGAGGCGAGGATACGGTGCGGCTTTTGATCGTCGGCCTGGCGCCCGGCCTGCGCGGCGCCAACCGAACGGGGCGTCCCTTCACCGGCGACTACGCCGGCGACCTGCTCTACGGCACGCTGATCGCGCACGGCCTGGCGCGCGGCGAATTCAAGGCGCGGCCAGACGACGGGCTGGAGCTTGTCCAAACGGCGATCACCAATGCGGTGCGCTGCGTGCCGCCGGAGAACAAGCCGGTCGGCGCCGAAATCGCCACCTGCCGGACGTTCCTGGTACCGACGATCGCAAGGTTCAAAAACCTGCGCGCCGTGCTGGCGCTGGGCTCGATCGCGCACCAATCGACCGTGCGGGCGCTGGGCGGGCGTGTTGCCGCCTATCCCTTCCGGCATGGCGGACAGCAGCAGGCCGGCGGCATCACGCTGTTTTCCAGCTATCACTGCTCGCGCTACAACACCAATACCGGCGTGCTGACGGAAGCGATGTTCGTCAATGTTTTCAGGGAGATAGCGGCGTTTCTGGAGCAATAGATTCGGGCGGCGCAAACAGCTCTGCCAATTTCTCCTGTCCTCCCTGGAGGACATTCAGGTCGACATCGCCGACGATGCCGTCGACGCGGCCTTTGTCGTGGTACTGCCAGTAGATCCAGTCGTCATGGCTCGGCCGCAGCGCCAGCGAACGACGCCAGTGCGGTCGGCCGGCGATCTGTTCGGCATAGATCCTGGCGGCCTCGTCCGTCACATAGACGATCGCCGTCTTGCCGAATGCTGCCTCGACCGGGCCGAGAAATGCCGAGAGCTCAGCCTGCAACTGCTCGGGGGACGGCCGCTGCGGACAATTGCCGCCGAATTCGACATCCACCACCGGCGGCAGCAGAGGCTGATCGCGCGGCACAATGGAGATGAAATTCTTCGCCTGATCGGCACCCGGCCGGCAGAAGGTGAAGAAATGATAGGCACCGACGGCAAGACCGGCGGCCCTGGCCTCGCTCAGATTGGTGGCGAAGGCATCGTCGACATGGTCGCCGCCTTCGGTCGCCTTGATGACGGCGAAGGCGACATCGTCGGCGGCAACACGCTGCCAGTCGATCTTGCCCTGATGGTGGGAAACGTCGATGCCCCTGACCGGAAATCTGTCACGATCCGGCGAGAACGTATGGAAATAGAAAAGGCCGCCAGCCGCGACGAGACCGGCAAAAACCAGGCCAGCCGCGCCCCAGAGGATGATCCGGTTCTTCAAGCTTAGCCACGCTCTTTTAGAAGCCGGCCCTTCTCACGCGACCAGTCACGCTGTTTCTCGGTCTCGCGCTTGTCGTGCAGCTTCTTGCCGCGGCCGACAGCAAGCAAGAGCTTGGCGCGGCCCTGGTCATTGAAATAGATCTTCAGCGGCACCAGCGTCATGCCTTCACGGTCGACGCTCTGCGACAGTTTCGCCATCTCGCGCTTGTTGAGCAGGAGCTTGCGGCGCCGGCGCGGCTCATGGTTGAAGCGGTTGGCCTGCAGATATTCCGGCAGATAGGAGTTGATCAGCCAGATCTCGCCGCCTTCGACCGAGGCGTAGCTGTCCTGGATGTTGGCCTGACCCTGGCGCAGCGACTTGACCTCGGTGCCGGTCAGCACAAGGCCGGCCTCGATCGTATCGAGCACTTCATAGGAAAACCGCGCCTTGCGGTTTTCCGCAACGGTCTTGTTGTTGGGATCGGCTTTTCTGACTTGGTTCATGATGCGGAGAGGTGGCGCCTCATCCCTAATTGATCAAGCCGGCGTGCTTCATGGCCGCATCGATCTTCTCGGCGGTCGAGGCTTCGACCGTCATCAGCGGCGAGCGCAGCACATTCTCGACCTTGCCAAGCTTCGACAGCGCATATTTCGCGCCGGAGACCCCGGGCTCCAGGAAGATCGCCTTGTGCAGCGGCAGCAGGCGGTCCTGCAAATCCAGCGCCTTGGCGCTGTCGCCGGAAAGCGTCGCCTCCTGGAACTCGGCGCAGAGCCTGGGCGCGACATTCGACGTCACCGAGATGCAGCCGATGCCGCCATGCGCGTTGAAGCCGAGCGCGGAGGCGTCCTCGCCGGAAAGCTGGATGAAATCCTTGCCGCAGGTCGCGCGCTGCTCGGAAACCCGCTCGACCTTGCCGGTGGCGTCCTTGACGCCGACGATGTTCTTGAAGTCGTGCGCCAGCCGGCCCATCGTCTCGGGCATCATGTCGATCACCGAGCGCGGCGGGATGTTGTAGATGACGATCGGCAGGCTGGTCGCCTTGGCGACGGCGGCGAAATGCGCATAGAGGCCGCGCTGCGTCGGCCTGTTGTAGTAGGGCGTGACGACGAGTACCGCGTCGGCGCCGGCCTTTTCGGCATACTGGACCAGACCGACCGCCTCTTCGGTGTTGTTGGAGCCGGCGCCTGCAACGACCGGAGCGCGGCCCTTGGCCACCTCGACGCAGACCTTGACGACATGGCGGTGCTCGTCATGCGACAGCGTCGGCGACTCGCCTGTCGTGCCGACCGGGACGAGGCCCGTGGTGCCCTCGCCGAGCTGCCATTCGATGAACGCACGAAAGGCTTTCTCGTCGAAACGGCCGCTCTTTTCGAACGGTGTCACGAGCGCGGTGAGCGAGCCTCTCAGCATGTCGTCCAACTCCTTGGGACTTTTGGTATTTATTGTTGCGCGCCTTCTAGCCGAAAGCGAAGCGGCGCACCATAGTCTCGACATTGTTGCGCGGCAAGCATCGCAGCAATGCATGTCGCCCAAAAGTGGATACCGGTTTTGGGGTGACGGCAGGCATAAAACAAGAACGAAAGCGCGTCGCACGAATCGTTCAGACGCGACGTGCTTTAGTGCCAGCAAGCGCAATTTGAACGACCTCGATAAGCTTTTGTTTACGTGCTCTTCACCGCGGCCGACTAGGCTTCAGAACATCTGTGCCTTTTGGTCCGTGCGAAAACAGGAATGACGCAAACCATGCCGACCGGACGGCCCCACCTTTTCGCTCTGCTTGGCGTCGCTGCCATGCTGGTGCCGGGCGTGGCGGTCGGCAGCAATGTCGATGTGCAGGTCACGTCGGCCATCCCGATGCCGAGCCTGCAAGACAAGACAGATTCCTCCCCATCCGCCAGCGTCGCCAGGTTGAAAAGCGGCCTCGATGCGCTGGCGGCCAGCGATATTGCCCATGCGCGCCAGGTGCGCGAGAGCCTGCCGGCCAATTCGCTCGACCGGCATATCCTTGCCTGGGCGATCGCGCTCTATGGCGGCGACCAGGTGCCGAGCGGCGACATTGCCGATGCCGCCAAGATGCTGCCGGCCTGGCCGGGCACGATGGCCCTGCGCGAGAACAGCGAGCGCGCGCTTTACCGCGAAAACCCCGCCCCGCAAGTCGTGGTCCAGGCCTTTGGCGGCAGCCAGCCGCGGACTTTCGAGGGCGTGGTGATCCTGGCGCGCTCCTACGTGGCGCTGGGCAACGCCAAGGCGGCGCGCTCGGTGCTGTCGCCATTCTGGCGCACCGAAAAGCTCGAAGCCAGGGACGAGGCGGCAATCATCCAGGAATTCGGCAAGCTCATCCCGGCCGCCGACCACCGTTTCCGCATGGAGCGCATGTTCTATGCCGACCGGGTCAATTCCGCGCTGCGCGTCGCCGGTCTCGCGGGCGCTGAGCCGCTGGCCGACGCCTGGGCGGCGGTATCCAGGGGCGACAAGAACGCGGCCAAGCTGCTGAAGGCGGTGCCGACGGCACAGCGTTCAGCCGGCTATCTCTTCGCCGAGGCCGAATATCTGCGCAAGCAGGAGAAGTTTTCCGACGCCGCAGCGGTGGTTATGCAGGCGCCGGCCGACCGTGACGCGCTGGTCGATCCGGACGCCTGGTGGGTCGAGCGCCGCGTGCTGTCGCGCGAGCTGGTCGACCAGGGCGACATGAAGACCGCCTATAAAATCGTCGCGGCACACGCCGCCGAGAGCGCCACCAACGCGGCTGAAGCGGAGTTCCATGCCGGCTGGTACGCGCTGCGCGGCCTCAACGACCCCGACACCGCCGCCAAGCATTTTGCCCGCATCGCCGATCTCGCGCAGGGACCGATGTCGCTGTCGCGCGCCTATTACTGGCTTGGCCGCGCCGCCGAAGCCGGCGGCCCCGGCAGCGCGAAGGACTATTTCGCCCGCGCCGCCGCATACGGCACCACCTTCTACGGCCAGCTCGCCGGCGAGCGTATCGGCCGGCAGGTCCTCAACATCACCTATCCCTCGCCTGATACCACCGACCGCCGCAATTTCGCGGACCGAGAGGCCGTCAGCGCCATCAAGCGGCTGCAGGAGGCAGGCTACGAACGCTATGCCGATACGCTTTACCGCGACCTTGCCGGGCAATTGACCAGTCCGGGAGAACTGGCGCTGCTGGCCGTGATGGCGGAAAAGCAGGGCAACCATTTCCTGGCGCTGAAGGTCGGCAAGATCGCCGGCGCGCGCGGCATCGACGTCGGCGCGCTGTCGCATCCGCTCGGCGTCATTCCCGACACCGCCAACATTTCCGGCTCCGGCAAGGCGCTGGCCTATGCGATCGCCCGCCAGGAAAGCGAATTCAACATTGGCGCCGTCTCCAGCGCCGGAGCGCGCGGTCTCTTGCAGCTGATGCCGGGGACCGCCAAGCAATTGGCGAAGAAGGCCGGCATGACTTTTTCGCAAGCGCGGCTGACCACCGATGCCGGCTACAATGCGACGCTGGGCGCCGCCTTCCTCGGCGAGCAGCTCGGCCGCTTCAACGGCTCCTATGTGCTGACCTTCGCCGGCTACAATGCCGGCCCCAACCGCGCCGCCCAGTGGGTGGCCAGATATGGCGACCCACGCGGCAAGGACGTGGACGCCGTCGTCGACTGGATCGAGCGAATCCCCTACGCGGAAACAAGAAGTTACGTCCAGCGCGTGATGGAGAACTACGAAGTCTACAGGATGCGTATCTCCGGCAAGTACGACATTGTCGGAGATCTGGTGAACGGGCGGGGGTGAAGGTTGAGAGGCGTGCCCGTCTTCTTGTGAGGGCATTTGCAGATCGTTCAATTTCGTCCGATCGAGTTCCGTCACACCCCCCTCTGGCCTGCTGGCCATTTCCCCCGCAAGGGGGGAGATTGGCAGCTTCGGCGCTCCGGCTCTCCTGCAACGTTAGAGATTGGCGTAGGCCGACGGGACATCCGATCTCCCCCTTTGCGGGGGAGATGGCCGGCAGGCCAGAGGGGGGTGCTGTCCCGCCAGCATCTCAATATCTTCATCTTCTGAATGCGCCCCACTCCTTGATTTGACCATAGCTGCCCTCGCCTGTAGCAGTCGGGAGACAATCCGGCGGGTGGAAGGATTCGAGTTCAGATGACCGAAGGTTTTTCCGACTTTTTCTACACCGCGCCCGACGGGCTCAAACTCCACGCCCGCGTCTACGGCGAAACAAACTCCGGCCACTGGCCGGCCGTCTGCCTGCCGGGCCTGACCCGCAACTGCCGCGATTTCCACGAGCTGGCGCTGCATCTGTCGGGACGGGCGGCGAGAAAGGTCATCGCCTTCGACTATCGCGGCCGCGGACAGTCCGCCTACGACCCCGATATCAGCCACTACAATGTCGCCATCGAGGCCGGCGACATCCTCGCCGGGCTGGCGGCGCTGGAGATCGAGGAAGCGGCCTTCATCGGCACGTCACGCGGTGGGCTGATCGTCCATGTGCTCGGCGCGATCAAGCCATCCGTGCTGAAAGCCATTGTCCTCAACGACATCGGCCCGGTGGTCGAGGCTGACGGCCTCGCCCATATCCGCTCCTATCTCGACCCCTCGCCGAAGCCGAAAACCCGTGCCGAGGCGATCGGTGCCCAGCGCGGCGCGCATGGCAGCGATTTCCCTGCGCTGAGTGCTGCGGATTGGGAGCGGATGGTGTCGGCGCTCTATCGCGAGACGGAGGCCGGGCTGATGCCGGATTTCGACCCGAGGCTGATCGAGACGCTGGCGGGGCTCGACCTCACCCAGCCGCTGCCTGACCTGTGGCCGCAATTCGAGGCGCTGGCGGCGATCCCGCTGCTTGCCATACGCGGCGCCAATTCAAAGCTGCTTTCGGTCGAGACGGTCGAACAGATGCGAAAAAGGCATCCCGATATCGAGACGATCACAGTCGAGGGGCAGGGCCACGCGCCTTTCCTCGAGACCGGCGGCCTGCCCGGCGCCATCGCGACTTTTCTCGATCGAGCGGAGCTCAAGTTCAGTTGAAGTAAAACCCCAAGACCTGATCGGCCATGGGGTTGTAACAGCAGTATAGAAAATGGCTTGGGATTACTTGGCTTTCGAGCTTTTCCGCGGTGCCTTTACAGCCGCCGGCTCCGCCTTCTGCTTGCTCGGCGATGCGGAAGGCGCCGTCATCAATGGGGACGAAAACACAGAGCCCTCGGCATTCCCAGCCGCCCCGCCGCGAGGCGTTTCCAGCACGGTGACACAACCGTCGAGGTCATTGGTCGCGAGATGCGCGTAGCGCATGGTCATCGAAAGCGTCTGGTGGCCGAGCCACATCTGCACGCGCCTGATGTCGATGCCGCCCTGGACAAGCCGCGAAGCGCAGGTGTGGCGCAGGATGTGCGGCACGACCTGATCGTCCGCGGCAAGACCGACCTCGGCTTTCGCGTCGTTCCAGATGGCGCGAAACTGCGCCTGGCTGAGCTTGGTGAACGGACCCTTGGGCCGGCGGCCCTCGGTGGCCGGCAGCTTGATCACTTCCTTCACCCGTTCGGTCATCGGAATGGTGCGGCTGCGGCCGGATTTGGTGATCCAGAAACTGACGCGATGTTCCTGGATATCATTCCAGATCAGGCCGAGCGCCTCGCCGAGGCGGCATCCGGTGTCGACCAGAAAAACGGAGAGCCGGTAGGCATCCTCGCTGCGGTTCTTGATGGCAGCGAACAGCCTTGCCTCCTCGTCCCTTTCCAGGAAACGAATCCGTCCCGCCCGCTCCTTCTGGCGGCGGAACTCGGGCAGGCTGTGGATATCTCCCATCTTATGAGCCTTGCGCAGCAGTTTGCTGAGGGCAGCCATCTTCCGGTTGATGGTTGCGTTGCTGTTGCCGCGCTGGCGCAAGGTGCCGATAAGGTTGTCCAGGGTGCCCTGGTCAAAAGCGCTGAAACGCTCCCCAAGGAGAATCTCATCGATTTCGCCGATGAAGGAACTGACATTGTATTTATGCCGCCCATCATCCCAAAGTATGTCCCGGTATGCTGAAAACAGCTCTCCGACCCTGTACGACTTTACTTCCCGTATCTTGTTGTAACTGTATTTTATCTTGGAGATTTGAGAAGAAAAAACCGAAAAATGATCAGAGGGCTCATCCTCTTGAATCGCTTCGTTCGTCATCATTCGCCACACCCCCGAGTGGATAGATTCAGACCTATCCGCTTGGAAGCGCCCTTTCAAGAGTTTTGAATCACGCGGTTGTGATTTCATCCGCCATCAACGGATCCCACGAAATCGTCCCACGGACCCTATTCAGCTACCGATACCCCCTGTTCCTTCTGTTTGCCTTGGTCCAGTCACGAAACAAAACAGCCCGGGCGTTGGTGCGCCCGGGCTGGAATTTCACTTGTATCAGGTCCAGCCCTTAGAACGAGCGCTGGAAGCGGAGCATGCCGCCGATGGCGTCGTCGCCATCAGTAATACCGGTCCAGTTGTGGTTCAGGCCATCGGCATTGTCGATGCTGCCCGCATTGACGTAGTCGACTTCGGCCGTGATCGTGAGGCCGGGGACAACATCGTAGGCGATGTTCGCCGCGATGCCGAGGTTTTCACCTTCGTCATAAGAGATCTGGGTGTTGAACGAGGTCTTCTCGTTGAACTTGTAGGTGCCACCACCCCAAAACGCCCAGTTGCCATCCCACGGCTTGTAGAAGCCGCGGCCGCCAGCTGCGAAGGCATAGGTCGGGTCCGTCAGGTTGTCATCGGTGCCGTAGCCGCCCATGATGAACAGCGAAATTGCATCGTTGACGGTCACGTCCAAACGAACCTTGCCGGACACTTCTTCATAGTTGCTGTCATAGGCGATGACACCGGTGATGGCGCCCCAACCCTGCGTCCACTTCACGCCGCCGACGACATGCGGAACGTAGCTGTCGATCGTGCCGACGCCGTAGGAACCATCAACGCCGCCGCCCGAGCCTTCTTCGAGAGAGACAACGGCGGAGAAACCGTTGCCGGCATCGAAGTAGTACTGGACGACGTTGGTGTCGAAGCCGCCATAGGGAACCAGCGTATCCTGGATGACGTTGCCGGCGTAGCCGATGAACGTATCGAAGGCCGATTCGTCCTTACCGACGCGGAGACCACCGAGCTGGATCCAGGCGAAGTTCAGCGAAACGGTGTCGCCGTTGCCGGCAGGATTGACGTCACCAATGAGGGGGCCGGGTCCATCCGGGTCAAAACCCGCATCACGGTTGTTGTTCTGGAAGTTGAAGCGGGTCTCGGTGTAGGTCTTCAAGGTGCCGAGTTCGGTTTCCTGGCCGGTCCAGGTCTTCAGCGAGAGGCGGGCATGCTTGAAGTAGGTGTCGTTGCTGCCGCCGTCCTCAACATCGGCGGACGTCGCACCGTCGAACGAACCCACGTCGCCGACGCCGATGTCGTAA
>NZ_CAUM01000084.1 GCF_000350085.1 Mesorhizobium metallidurans STM 2683 | reverse complement strand
GCGGAAGCCTCGGTTCAGAAAAAATTCAAAAATCCCATCGATTATTCTGAAAATCTGAAGTCGCCTTTGATGACGCCGGCCCTCAGGCCTGGCGCAGCGACACCCGGATCAATTGCGCCAGCCGTTCGGCGGCCGGCGACAGTTCCTTGCCGCGCCTGCGAACGATGCCGTAGCGGTGAACGAGTTCGGGCTCGACGATCTTATAGACGCGCGACCGGTTCGGGTCCGCGAAACGGACGATCGACTGGGTGAGGATTGCCGCGCCGATGCCGGCCTCGGCCATCGCGACGAGTGTCTCCGCCTGGATGCAGCGGTACCGCACATTCAGCGCGATGCCGCGGGCGGCAGCCTCGCGCTCGAACATCGCACCCATCAGGGTGCTGGTGTGGTAGTGGAGCAAGGGCAGGCTGGATAGTTCCGCCAGCGTGATGGTGCGACGATTGTGCGGACACATCCGCATGGGGATCAGCGCGTGCAGCGGATCGTCGAGCAGCGGCTCGAAATCGAGGTCCGGATCGCCGGAGATCGGGCCTATGCCGAAATCGACGGCATCGGCCTCTATCACCCGGTAAAGGTCGGCGGACTTAAGTTCCGACAAAAGCATCTTGATTCCCGGATAGTCGCGTTCGAACTCGGCGAGTATGTGCGGTAGATGGGTCGAGGCGATTGTGGGCGCGCAGGCCAGCGCGACTTGGCCGCGCCGGATGGCCAGTGCCTCCTGGACGTTGCGCAAGCCGATGCCGACCTCTTGCAGGCCGCGCTGCGTGCTGGCGAACAATTTGCTTCCTTCAGGCGTGAGCTTGACGTCACGCGTGGTGCGGTTGAACAGCCTGGCGCCGAGTTGGTCTTCGAGTTGCTTTATCTGCATGCTGATGGCGGACTGCGAACGACATGCCCGGTCGGCGGCCTCCTTGAAGCTGCGGTTTTCGGCGACCAGCATAAAAGTTTGCAACAGCTTGAGATTGACTCGCGCCAAAGCGGCCGCATTCGCGTCCAGCGGTGGTTTCGGTTCGCTCATCGGCGTCGCACCCCGAGATCCTCCTCGGCCACGCCGGCGCTGCTCGAGTCATGATTGCAGCCAGGCGGATCAAGCATCGCTGGCCCTCTTCCCGCCTGACGAGACTGCCTCGAAGGCGTCTAGAAGGACACGCACCAGCCGTCCTGAAGGCGCGCTGCGCGGCCACAACATGCCGATCTCGCGCACCAGCGGCGGGCCGGGCAGCGGTAGGCGCGCGACCGACAGCCCCTCCGGCCATGGCGGCGCCCAGTCGGGCAGGACGGAAACGCCGAGGCCGTTGCTGACCATCACCGCTATGGCTTCCAACGAATCCAACTCCAGCCACTCCCGGGGTCTGAGCTTCTGGCGGCGCAGCCACTCGTCGGCCAGACGGCCGCCCCAATTGTTGCGGTCATACCGGATGAAAGGCAGCGTTGCGAGCAACTGTTCCGGATCGCGCGTGGCGAGGGCGCCCGGCGCAAGAAGGATCAATGGCTCGGTCCGAAGCACGCTCCAATGCAGCGATTTTGGGATCGGAAAGGGCGGCCGCACCAATATGGCCGCGTCGATGCTTCCGTCGCCGAGCGCCTGGTAGAGATCAGTGGAAGTGCCAGGAAGAACGAAGACCTCGACCAAAGGAACCGTGTCGACAAGGTGCCGCAGGGCCGGCGCAAGGATGCCGGTCAGCGCGGTCGATATGGCGCCGAGTCTCATCTCGCCCGATGGCGAATCGGTCTGTGCAAGGGTTTTCAGCTGGCGGATGTCGCCGAGGATTCTGCGGCTTTGTTCCAGAATTGCATGGCCGGCATCGGTCGGCTGCACCACGCGGCCCGCGCGTACCAGCAGCCGCTTGCCGAATTCCTCCTCCAGCGCTTGCATGCGCTGGGCCACGGCGGCCGGCGTGATTGCCAGACGGCGGGCCGCCTCGGCCAGCGAACCGAGTTCGGCCACGAGCAGGAAGGTTTCCAGAAAGCGCGATTCCATCGATAGAAAAACTATCATCAAATTATACGGCAAGCCATGTTTTCTTCTGTACGAGGTTGATGATAATCCGCCTTGAATTGGAGGGTTACCTGTGGATCTCGAACTGAAGGGTAAGGTCGCGCTCGTCTTTGGAGCCGGCGGCGGGTTGGGCGGGGCGATCGCGCGGTCGCTGGCCGGCGAAGGCGTGCGCGTGGTCGTCGCCGACATCGACGAAGCGGCCGCGGAAAACACCACCTCGGCCATCAAGGGCGCCGGCAACGAGGCGCTGACAATGGGCTGGGATATCGGCGACCTTTCGTCGATCGAGGGACGCCTGGCCTCGATCGAGACGGCTTTCGGCTCGGTCGACATTCTGGTGAACAATACAGGCGGCCCGCCGCCAACGCCGGCAGCCGGTCAGTCTTCGCAGGACTGGTCGAAGTTCTTCGACAGCATGGTGCGTTCGGTGATCGCCGTCACCGATGCGGTGCTGCCCGGCATGCGCCGGCGCAAATGGGGCCGCATCATCACCTCGACCTCGTCGGGCGTGGTGACGCCGATCCCAAACCTCGGCATGTCGAACGCGCTCAGAATGGCATTGGTCGGATGGTCCAAGACGTTGGCGGCCGAAGTCGGCCGCGACGGCATCACCGCCAACATCGTTCTGCCCGGGCGCATCGCCACGGGACGCATCACCTTTCTCGACGAACAGAAAGCCAAGCGCGAGGGACGCTCGGTCGAGGAAGTAGCCACTCAAAGCACGGCGTCGATTCCAGTCGGGCGCTATGGCCGGCCGCAGGAATATGGCGACGCGGTCACCTTCCTGGCAAGCCCGCGCGCATCCTATATCACCGGCTCCGTCATTCGCATCGACGGCGGCTTGATTCCCAGCATCTAAGGAGACTCCGATGACCCTCGACCCGAAAGTCGTAGAGACCCTGCAGGGCGTCTCCACCGCGACCCTTACCACGGTCCTCCTGAAGAAGGGCCTGCGCAACGTTTGGATGCGTGGGACCAAACCTATCCGTCCGGGCCAGCCGCGCGTGGTGGGGCCGGCGTTCACTTTGCGCTTCGTACCGGCGCGTGAAGACCTCGCCACCCCGGCAAGCTGGGCCTCGCCTATTTCGACCCGTGCGGCGATCGAGGCGATGCCCGAAGGTTGCGTGGCGGTGGCTGACGCGATGGGCGTGCTCGACGCCGGTATTTTCGGCGATATCCTCTGCGCGCGCATGGCCAAACGCAATGTCGCCGCATTGGTCACCGACGGCGCGATGCGCGACGCCGCGGGCGTGCTCGGTACCGGCCTCAACGTATGGTGCAACGGCATTTCCGCGCCGCCTTCAGTGGCCGGTCTCACCTTCGTCGGCTGGCAGGAGCCGATCGCATGCGGCGGCGTGGCGATCTTTCCTGACGATATCGTGGTGGTGGACGATGACGGCGCGGTGTTGATCCCGGCGGCATTTCTCGACCAGGTGCTGGCCGAAGCGCCGGAGCAGGAGGCGATGGAAGCCTGGATCATGACCGAGGTCGATCGCGGCGTGCCGCTGCCTGGTCTCTATCCGATGAACGAAGAGACGAAGGCGCGCTATGCCGCTTTCGCGAAGAAGACGTGACCTTCGGCGTCGATGCCAAGGGCATCTATCCTATCGCGGCGACGCCGTTCAATGCGGACATGTCGGTCGACTACGTCTCCGTCGACCGGCTGACGGAATTCTACCAGGATGCCGGCGCCACCGGCATGACGATCCTCGGCATTCTGGGTGAAGCCCAGAAGCTGGAGCCAGAGGAGTCGCTGACTATCGCAAGACGCGTGATCACGCGCTCGCGTGTGCCTGTCGTGGTTGGAATATCCAATCCGAGCTTTGCCGCCATGCGCAGGCTGGCACACGAGGTGACGGATGCCGGGGCAGCCGGCGTGATGCTGGCTCCAGCCTCGCACCTGCGCAGCGACGAGCAGATCGCCGCCTATTTCCATCACTGCGTGGAAGCAATCGGTCCGGACGTGCCCTGGACCTTGCAGGATTTTCCGCTAACGCTGTCGGTGATCCTGTCGGTGCCGATAATCTCGCGCATTATGAAGGAACATCCGTCCTGCGTCATGCTGAAGGCAGAGGACTGGCCGGGACTTGAGAAAATCTCGGCGATCCGCAAGCTCCAAGCCGCGGGCGACCTGCGGAAATTCTCTATCCTGACCGCCAATGGTGGGCTTTTCCTCGACTTTGAGCCGGAACGCGGTTCGGATGGCGCGATGACGGGCTATGCCTTTCCAGACATGCTGGTCGAACTCGATCGGCTGCACCGCGAAGGCGAGCGCGACGCGGCGCACGATCTTTTCGATGCCCACCTGCCGTTGATCCGTTTCGAGCAGCAACAGGGGGTTGGCCTCGCGGTGCGCAAATACGTGCTGATGCGGCGCGGCGCCATAACCTCGGACGTGCAGCGCAGCCCGCGCTCGTCGCTGACGCCGACCGGTCGATCCGAAGTCGACTACCTACTGGAGCGGTTGGGTCGAAAGGACCCGCGAGCAAGGCTGTGACGATGCATACCGAGCGCCCCGCCGCAGGATACGCGTGGGGCAATGGATGGTATCGGCCCGGATCATTGCGACCGCTCCTCGATCCGGTCGACGATCATCTTCGCGATCGGCATGGCGGACGTCGCCGCGGGTGACGGCGCGTTGCAGACATGCAGCTGGCGCGGGCTGTCGAGGAAGAGGAAATCGTGCACCAGCGTGCCATCGGCCAGAACCGCCTGCGCACGGATGCCGGCGCCTGGTTGGCCGAGGTCCGAGAGTTCGAGCGAAGGGCAGTATTTGCGGCACTGATCGAGGTAGCCGCGGCGGAAAATCGAGTTGCGGAACTCGTCGATGCCTGACGTGAGATTCTTGCGGGCCATTTTCCAGAAACCGCCGAAGGCGAGCATCTGGGTGACGTCGGCCAGGTCGATGCTGCCCTTTTTGTAGCCTTCGCGATGGAAGCCCAGCACGGCATTGGGCCCGACTGTCACCGGTCCGTCGATCATGCGCGTCAGGTGGATGCCGAGAAACGGCAGATCCGGATCAGGGATCGGGTAGATCAAGTGCTTGACGATCGTCGATTTCGCGTCGGGCAATGTGTAATATTCGCCACGGAACGGCACGATCTGGTGGGTGGGATTGAGCCCAGCAAGCCTCGCCAGGCGATCCGATTGCAGCCCGGCGCAGGCAACAAGCTGCTCCGCGCGGATCGTTTCGCCACGATCGGTGGTTACCACCACGCCGTTGTCGTCTTCAGAGATGCCTTTGACGCGGGTGCCGGTCATCAGCTTGGCACCATTCGCCTTGAGACCCTCGGCCAGAGCGTCGCAAATCAGCTTATAGTTGATAATGCCGGTCGACGGCACGAGCAACGCGCCCAGGCCAGCGATGTTTGGCTCGATCTCATGCAGACGCGCCGCGCTTACCTCCTCGAAGCCAATGCCATTCTCCAAAGCGCGATGCTTCAGCGCTTCCATGCGCTCCATCTCGACCGGGCTGGTGCCGACAAGCAGCTTCCCGCACACCTCGAACGGAATGTTGTTGTCTCGCGCAAAGGCTTTCGTCTCCTTCGCCCCCTCGCGGCAGAGCTTCGCCTTCAGCGAGCCGGGGGCATAGTAGATGCCGGCATGGATGACACCGCTGTTGTGGCCGGTCTGGTGCTCGCCGAAACCGGCTTCCTTTTCGATGACCAGGATGCGGGCGGTGGCATCGCGAGCGAGAAGTTCGGAGGCGGTGGCAAGCCCGATGATGCCGCCACCGACGACGCAATACTGAAACCACATGTACGGCACCTGTCAGACCTCAGCCTCGTCCGCGGCGATCTTCTTGCGCCCGGTCAGCTTGAGAAAGAGGGGGATCAAGAGCACGAAAACTGTGGCGATGAATAGCCCAAGCGCAATAGGCCGCTCGACGAAAACGAGCAAATCGCCCTGCGATTGAATCAGCGTGCGGCGGATGTTTCGCTCCAGCAGCGGCCCGAGCACCAGTCCGAGGATCAGCGGCACGGCTGGATAGTCGAGCCTGGCGAGGATAATTCCGGCGCCGCCTGCGAGGATGGTCAGCGTGACGTTGAACGTCGAAGCGTCGATGGCGAAGACACCGTAGACGATGACCGCAATGACGATGGGATAGAGATAGGCGGTCGGAACGAAAAGTGCCGCCGCCAGCAGCGGAGTGAGCAACAGCGTCAAGAACACAAGTGCCAGGTTGCCGATGGCGAAAGAGCCAAAAACCGACCAGACAAACTCCGGATTCTCGGTGAACAGCAGCGGGCCCGGCTGCAGGCCGACCATGATCAATCCGCCCATCATGACCGCCGTGGTCGCCGAGCCCGGGATGCCCAGCGTGAACAGCGGGATCATCGAGCCGTAGGACGCTGAATTGTTGGCGGCCTCGGGCGCCGCCACGCCCTCAACGATGCCGGTGCCATACTTTTCGGGCGTCGGCGAGAGGCGCTTGGCGAGTGCGTAGGAGATCATTGTCGCCGCCGAGGCGCCGACCCCGGGAAGGACGCCCACGAAGAAACCGACCACCGATCCCTGCAGCAATTGCCAGCGTGTCTGAACCGCGTCGCTCACTCGCGGCAGCAGCGAGGCGAAAGTGTATTTGGCCACCGGCTTGTCCACATTCACCTCCAGCGAGGTGAAGATCGCGGTGAGCCCGAACAGGCCGACAGCGATGATAGAGAAGTCGAGCCCGTCGAACAGGTTCATCGACCCGCCAGTATAGCGCGGCAAGCCCGAAATGGGATCGAGTCCCACCATGCCCAGCCACAAGCCCAGCGCCAAAGCGGTGAAACCCTTGAAGGCGTTGCGGCCGCCCAACACGCTGAGCAGCGAAAGCGCAAAGCACATCATCGCTGTCATCTCGGTCGGACCAAAGGCGAGTGCATAGCGCGATACCGGAACCGAAAGAGCCACCAGCCCGGCGATGCCGAGAAAACCGCCGACAAAGGAGGCGAAGACGCTCGTCCCCAGCGCGCGTCCTGCCTCTCCTTTCTGGGCCATTGGATAGCCGTCGATGACCGTCATCACGGAGGGCGCGTCGCCGGGAATGCCGAGCAGGATCGACGTGATGGCGCCACCGAACATCGAGCCATAGTAGACGCCACCGAGGCACGCAATTGCCGCGACGCCGCCGAAGCCTGCCGCCACCGGCAGCATGATCGCAACACCGGCGGTCGGTCCGAGGCCAGGGAGCGCACCGATCAGCAAGCCGATCACAGCGCCCAGTATGGTGCAGGCGAAGATTGCCGGATCGGTGGCGGCCAGAATTCCGTCCCACAGCAGCGCAAGCGGTTCCATCGCGTTAACTCCCTTGGGTGCCGGTCAGAAGCCGAACGGTCCCCTGGGGGTCGGCACGCCCAGGAGGTTTTGGAACAGCAGCAGAAGGATGATCGGCGTGATCACCGACACCGCCGCAAGCTTGACAAAGAAAATTGGTCCCGGTTCGGTCCGCAGAGCCAGGCCGATCGCTGCCATGGCCAGCATGGTGGCGATCATCATGCCGAGATACGGGATCAGCCAGAGGGCGATGAGCAGCGCCACGATCACGACCCCGGCTTTTGCCGCCTCGCGGCCCGATATGCCCGAACCAAGCTTCTCAAGCCCGTCAAGCGCCCGATAGAGATTTATTGCGCTGAAAAGAACGATCGACGAACCGATGATGATGGGGAAGAGACCGGCCCCGGGCGTGGTGCCCTGCATCACGCCATAATTCATACCCGTGTAGACCAGCCAGAGACCGAAGATTATTAGCAGTGCCGCGACCGCCTGGTCGAGCTGTTGAACGCTCATCATTTTCCTCCTCCCGACGGATCGGAGCCACCATTTCGGGTGGCTCCGCGCAACGTCACTACTTGATGATGCCGAGTTCCTTCATCATCGTCTCGTAGCGCGCGTTGGTGCGCTCGAGCACTTCCTTGAAGCCTTTCGCGTCGACATAGTCCGGGATGTCGTGGAAGCGGTCGATATACTGCTTCTTCCACTGCTCGCTGGTCGCAACCTTTTGCAGTACGCCCTCCCAGTAGGTCACGACTTCCGGTGGAACGTCCGCGGGCATGACCAGTCCGCGAAGCTGGGTGTGCAAAATCTCGCCATAGCCGAGTTCCTTGAAGGTCGGGATGTCGGGGAAGGCCGGCGAGCGCTCGGCCGACGTGATCGCAAGTGGCCGCAGCTTGCCGGCTTTCATCTGCGCCATCGCCTCGGACGGGTTGAGAAAGCCGACGTTTACATGTCCGCCAAGCAGCGCCCCCATCACCTCGCCCTCACCGTCGAACGGCACGGAGTCAATCTGGATGCCGAGCGCGTTGGACGTCATCTTGGCCAGCAGTGCCGCGTCGGAGACGACGCCGGTCGTACCGGTGGTGAAGCGCGGCGTCTTCTTCAGGTCGTCAAGCTTCTGGTATTCGCTAGAGGTAGGGACAACCATGATGTACGGCGACTGCGCGATCGCAGCGAGCGGAGTGAAGTCCTTGTAGCTCACCGGCGAGCCACCCAGGAGTGGCGTTGTGAAAAAGCTGACGCTGACGGTCGCCAGATGATAGGGATCACCCTTTTCCTTGGCGACTGCACTGTAGCCGACCGCGCCCGAGCCGCCTGTACGGTTCTCTGGCAGGATCTTCACAGGGATCAGCTTCATCTCCTCGATCACGCCGGCGATGGTGCGGGCGAGCGTATCGCTGCCGCCGCCGGCGCCGAACGGGATTATCATTTTGATGTCCTTGTCCGGATATTCCGCTGCCGCGGCGCTGACCGCGATGGCCGCGGCTGTGAGCAAACCGAGGCCGACGGCGCGGCCGTGCTTGACGAAGTTCGAGAGTCCGTAGGTCATAGTCATTTCCTCCCAGTTAGAACTTGGAACAGCACCGGAACCGATCGAACCATTTTTGGCGGTCCCGGGGCTGCGATTGTCAGGCGTTCTTCTTTTCGATGGTTTCGCGCAGCAGGTAGCCGTGTGCATCACGACCGGTGAACTGGCTGCCTTTGGGATCCTTGACCCGCGCATCCTTCAGCGCTTCGTAATTCGGCGTGAAGCCAAGGCCCGGCGCGTCCGGGATTGTCATCTTGCCGTTCACGGGGTCGGGCGTGCCGTTGAAGAAATGTTTTCCGGTCATCCACATGCCGTAGTGGAATTCGACCGGGCCGCCATTCATTACGCCCGCCAGAATGTGCATGTTGAAGATCGGCCAGCCGCCGCCATTGGCCATCGGCAGATTGAAGGCCTGGGCGAGGTGCGCCACTTTGAGCGCCTCGGTGTAGCCGCCATTATAAAGGACGTTCGGCTGCAGCACGTCCACCGCGTGGTGGACGACGAGTTCGCGGAAGCGCCAGCGGTTGCCTTCCATCTGGCCGGCGGCGATTGGAATCCTGACGCGGCTGCGCAGGTCGGCAAGCGCACGCGCGTCGTTCTGCTGGATCGGTTCCTCGAACCATTTCAGGTTCGCATCTTCCACGGCCTTCGCCAGCATGAAGGCGTCATGCGGGTTGAAGTAGCAGTTGGCGTCGATCATGAGGTCGACGTCGGGGCCGATTGCCTCGCGTGCGGCATAGACGCGACGCACGTCGTCCTTCCAGGTACGCGTCGGCTCGCCGCCGACGACCATCTTCAGCATGGTGTGCCCGTCGGCCAGAAATTTCTTGGCGTAGTCGGCGATCTGCTGCTCGTCGAAGAACGGGTAGCCAAACGTCGCATAGGTGTAGGCCTCGCGGGAATAGCCGCCCAGAAGCTCCGAGACCGACTTGCCGACAATCTTGCCCTGGAGGTCCCACAGCGCGATGTCGATCGCCGAGAGAGCGTTGGAAATGACACCGGTATAGGCGCGGTTGTTGAGCTGCTTCCATACTTTGGAGTGGATAGCCTCGGTGTGGAAGACATCCATGCCCTTGATCAACGGAAAGATATGATCCTCGATGCAGGGCATGGTCGACCAGGGCAGGAACTGGCCGGTGCAGCCGAGCCCCTTCAGGCCCGTGTCGGTCTCGACCTCGACAAAGACGAACATGCGAGATTCGATGGATTCGCCAATGCCAGGCAAATCGATCTCATGGCGATGCAGGCTGGCTGTGATGTTTGCAATTTTCAAGTGAGGTCTCCTTGGGACAAATGGTTATATGGCAGCCGCGGTGGGCGCCGTTGTTTCGATGGACGCTTTCCAACGCGCCTTGCCGTTAAGGACGTGCTCGCTCCCGCGGCGCCGAGCGAGCTCGGCGTCACCGCATTCGATCGCTTCGACGATCGAGCGATGCTCCAGATTTGTCTGGCCGGGCGATGACAGAGAGCGCCGCAAGGAATGGGTCTCCCGGATCAGGTCGTTGTAGACGCGATGCGCGCAGGAGTGGTCGGCTATGCGGCCGATCAGTTGATGAAGCTCGAGATTGATCTCGTAGTAGTTCGCGATCCTGCCGGCGGCGATCGCTATGTCCATGTCGGCGATCAGGCGCTTGAGCTTTGCCACGTCGGCAGCGGTGCGCCGTTCCGCGGCCTGAGCGCACATCAATCCGGTGAGCAATGAGCGCACATCGTAGTTTTCGGCGATCTCGCGGTTGGACATTTCACGTACGAAAACACCGCGCGCCGGGACGAACACAAGAAGCCCCGCCTCGACCAGCGCACGCGTCGCCTCGCGCACCGGCGCACGGCTTACCGCCATCTGCTCGGCAAGCACCGCTTCCTTGATTCTGCTGCCGGGCTGCATGTCCCCCGCGAGGATCATTCGTTCGATTTCGGCGTAGACGCGAACGGCAAGACTTGCGGTTCGCTCGATCGGCCTTGCTGCAAAAGTCATGCCTTGCCCCTCGTTTCCTTGCCGTCAGTAAACTGAAAACTGTCGACAGTAAAATCGAGGGGAGAAAGCACCCAGTCCGCGCCGGATTCCTGTGCAATTTGATACAAGCGTCGATGGAGGCCGGGCCCGATGGGTAGTCCGGTCTTCTCGCGCTCGGCGCGGACCCTGCGCTCAGGGTCGCCCGCCACCTGGACAGGTTCTAGCGGGTCCACGGGGGGTGTTGCGCGCAGATCGTCGCAGAAGCGGGCAACGTCGGCGCGGAAGTCTGCAATCGGACGGAACAAGGCGGGGTTGATGGCCATGAAGAAGTGACCGACATCGAGGCCCCATGGCTGTTTCGAATGGTTGGGATCGGTGATCAGTGTGGAGCCGGACAGGCACGAGGCGAGGATATTGACCATCGCAGCCAGCCCGTAACCCTTGTAGCCGGCGCTCTCCGCCGCGCCGCCCAGCGGCGACAGGAAGCCTCCCTCCATCACCGCTTTCGGGTCGAGCGTCGGCACGCCCTTCCCGTCCATGCCCCAGCCCGGCGGCATGAGTTGACCTTCGACGATCTTGTTCCGGACCTTGCCGGACGCCACCGTCGTCGTGGCCATGTCGAGCACGAAGGGCCGGCCGGGCTCGGCGGGGGCTGCGAAGGACCACGGGTCGGTGCCGAAGCGCGCCGCCGCGCCGCCGGTCGGCGGAACCCGAACGCCGAATACGCTGGTGGCGGCGATGCCAATCAACTCATGATCGGTAGCCATGGTGGTGAAGTAACCCAGCGCGCCGAAATGGCCGGAATTGCGGACCGACACCACGCCGACGCCGGCTGGGGTCGCCTTGGCGATCGCGGTTTCCATAGCTGATATTGCGGGCTCATGGCCGAGGCCGCCATCGCCGTCGATCAGGGCACTAACCGGCGTTTCCTGGACGATGGCGGGCTTCGACTGGAAATTGATCGGCCGAGTCAGGCGTCGTTCGTTGTATTCGACCAACAGGGCGATGCCGTGGCTTTCGAGACCATGGAGATCGGCCCATGCAAGCACGCCTGCCGACTTCTCGGCCTTCTCGGCGGGCATGCCCCAGGCGCGGAAAATGTTCGCGGCCTGACGGCGATGTGTCTCAAAATCATGTCTCATCGCGATCTCCCGGCGGGCCGCTCGACATGATCGACCTCCACCCGACGAGCAAGAATAGGAATGTGCCCAGTCGAAAAACAACGCCAGCTTCGATTGATTCTAACGATAGTTTTTCTTGGTCCCGGAAGACAGCTGGCAATGGCGTTGATGCGACTGTCGATGCACCCGTTGAATGTGCATGGCGGGCCGGCGTTCGATAGTAGTCGTACTCGTCTGGCCCCTGAAGGGTGCGAGGGTCTAAACGATCCGGATGAGTTTGGCCCGTGGCACTGCATTTGGTACTGCACCGCCAATTGCAATCGTAACCAGGGCAAAAGCGGTGGTGGCCGCGGCGTTATGACTCGGGTGTATCGGGTTGGATTGGGTGGCGGTTTGGCGGGCGGCGTGATTCTGTCGGGCCATGGCGGAGCCACCAGATTCTCGAACGCCGACCCCTACGGACCTGCTCGATATGATCCTGCGGTTGCAGGCAGAGGTCGCCGGGCTTCGCGCCGAGAATGCGGCTCTGAAGGATGAGATCCGGCGTCTGAAAGGTCTACCGCCGCGCCCGACGCTGAAGCCGAGCGGGATGGAGCAGTCGTCCAAGCGGAGTTCACCTGCGGCAACGGGTCCGAAGCGGCGTGGCTCGAGCCGGGCGATCGTCACCGAAGAGCGCCGTCTTTGTTATGAGCCGCCACCGGGCTCGCGGTTTGTGGGGCGGACAAGCTTCGTGGTGCAGGATCTGACGATCGGGGTGCGGGTGGTCCGCTATCATCGGGACCGCTGGCGTTTGCCGGATGGCCGGATCGTCGTCGCTCCGCTGCCGGACGGGGTCGACGGGCACTTCGGTTTGGAGCTTCGGCGTCTGGTGCTGTCGCTTTATCACCAGGGTCAATCGACCGTGGAGCGGATCGTCGCGTTGCTGCGCGACTTCGGCGTGTCGATCTCCAAGCGTCAGGTCGTGCGGATCCTGACCAGCAAGATCGACGCCTTCGTCGCCGAAGCGAAGCAGGTTCTGACGGCCGGGCTCGCTTCGGCCGGTTGGGTCAGCGTCGACGACACCGGGGCCCGCCATGGCGCGGTCAATGGCGTGTGCCGGG
>NZ_CAUM01000085.1 GCF_000350085.1 Mesorhizobium metallidurans STM 2683 | reverse complement strand
GGGAGAGGCTGGCCCACCCGGCGCCAGGCGCGCGCTAACCTTCCTACAGCTCGGGCAAGCGTTGATAGTTGGCGATGTCGGCCCGCACACCGAGCCGGGCGATCGTCTCCTGCGGGTTGAAGCCCGCCTGCTCATGCGCCGCCTTGACGATCGGCACGACGTTGTCGATGGCTGCCTGGTTCTCCCATTCGACGATGGTGACGAGGTTGAATTCGCCCGGCCCCGAGAATTGCTCGAGCAGGAAATCCTGCACGAAGCCTTGCTGAAGGCGCAGCAATTCATGCGTCGCCCTGACCTTGCGCAGTATCTCCTCGCGTGCCTCGGCCGGGACGACGAACTTGTCGACCCTGAACACGCTGTCATTGCCAAGCTTTTGATTCAGTTGATCCATTTCCACTATCTCCGATCTCTTGATTGACCATGATCTCTAGAACCGGTTCGCGATCATGGTCAGCGATAGGCGCATCACGCACTTCGATCGGCGATGTACGATCTCAACCTGAGTTGAGGTCAAGCGGGAATTTCGGCCTCCTTGTGGGAGAAGGGGAGGCTCAACTCACCTCCGTAGTGCGCCGCCGCACCACCACACCCAGCTCGTCGGTCTCGCGGACGATGCGCAGCCGCTCCTCGGCCTCGGTCGCCTCGCGCTGGCGGTCCCACATCGAGGCGTAGAGGCCGTGCTTGCGCAGCAGATCGGCATGGGTGCCGCGCTCGGCGATCTGGCCGTCCTTGAGCACGATGATCTCGTCGGCCGTGATCACCGTCGACAGCCGATGGGCAATGACGATGGTGGTGCGGCCCTGGCTGACCAGATCGAGCGCGGCCTGGATTTCCTGTTCGGTGTGGCTGTCCAGCGCCGATGTCGCCTCGTCGAGGATCAGGATCGGCGGCGCCTTCAGGATGGTGCGGGCGATCGCCACACGCTGCTTCTCGCCGCCGGAAAGTTTCAGTCCGCGCTCTCCGACCATCGAACGGTAGCCGTCGGGCAGCCGCTCAATGAAAGGCCCGATCTGGGCAAGCTCGGCCGCCTTGCGCACGTCTTCCTCGCTGGCGTCGATGCGGCCGTAGCGGATGTTGTAGGCGATGGTGTCGTTGAACAGCACGGTGTCCTGCGGCACCATGCCGATCGATGCGCGCAGGCTCTCCTGCGTCACGTCCCTGACATCCTGATCGTCGATCAGCACCTGGCCATCCTGAATGTCGTAGAAGCGGAACAGCAGCCGCGAAATGGTCGACTTGCCGGCGCCCGATGGCCCGACGATGGCGACCGTCTTGCCGGCCGGCACTTCAAAGCTGACGCCTTTCAGGATCTTGCGGTTGGGATCGTAGGAGAAATGCACGTCGCGGAATTCGATCTTGCCGGCCGAGACGGCGAGCGGCTTGGCGTCTGGTTTGTCGACGATCTCCTGGCGGACATCGAGCAGGTCGAACATCTGCTCGATGTCGGTCAACCCTTGGCGGATTTCGCGATAGATGAAGCCGATGAAGTTGAGCGGCACCGAAAGCTGCATCAGCATGGCGTTGATGAAGACGAAGTCGCCGACCGTCTGGGTGCCGGCCTGCACCTCCAGCGCCGACATGCACATGACGACGACCGTGCCGAGGCCGAAGATGATGCCCTGGCCGAAGTTCAGCCAGCCAAGCGAGGTCCAGATCCTGGTCGCTGATATCTCGTAGCGCGCCATCGAGCGGTCGAAGCGCTCGGCCTCCATCGCCTCGTTGCCGAAATATTTGACGGTTTCGAAATTCAGCAGCGAATCGATCGCCTTGGTGTTGGCGTCGGTGTCGCTGTCGTTCATGTCACGGCGGATGGTGATGCGCCAATCGCTCGCCTTCACCGTGAACCAGACATAGACCCATACGGTCACGGCAACGACGGCAACGTATTTCCAGCCATAGGTGAAGGCGAATATCCCGGCTGTCAGCGCGAATTCGAGAATGGTCGGCGCCGTGTTGAGCATGATGAAGCGAACGATCGTCTCGATGCCCTTGGTGCCGCGCTCGATGATCCTCGACAGGCCGCCGGTGCGGCGCTCGAGATGAAAGCGCAGCGACAATTCATGCATGTGGACGAAGGTGCGGAAAGCGAGCTGGCGCACCGCATACTGCCCAACGCGGGCAAACAGCGCGTCGCGCAACTGGTTGAAGCCGAGTTGGACGAGACGCAGAAAATTGTAGGCGATCACGAGAGCGACCGGCGCCAGAAGGAAAGCCGGCAGCGGCGGCAGAGCAGCGCCTTGCCCCGCCAGTGCATTGGTTGCCCATTTGAAAAAGTACGGTCCGGCGACCAGCACGAGTTTGGCGACGACAAGCAGCAAGGTCGCCCAGGTTACGCGCCAGCGCAGGTCCGGGCGATCGGCCGGATACATATACGGCCACAGATTGCGCAGTGTATCGAAGGTCGAGCCGGACTCGGCGGAGACGGTTTTATCGGCCATTTTCTTGTCCTATTCTCAGCAGCCGGAGCAGCAGGAATTGACGAGCGTGGTCAGCGACGCTGAAAGACCGGCGAGCGCTTCACGGTCGACCTGATAGCGCGAGCGCTGGCGGTCGGGCTCGTAGCGGACCAGACCGGCATCGACCAATATCTTCAGGTGCTGGGAAACGGTGGACTGAGCCAGGTCGAGATGATCAACAACCTCCCGGCAGCAGCACGAGCGGCTGGCCGACAAATGTTTGAGGATTTCGATGCGCGCCGGATGCGAAAGCGCGGCGAGCTTCGTGGCAACGACCTGGCTGTCGGCGGAGCCGCAGGTGTTCCGCGCCTCGGTCAGGGGGAGATTCATCGTTTATCGACGATAGACGATGAACGAACTTTCTGCAAGACCAAGGAAAGAAGAAAAAGATTTCTACTCAGTCTTAGTGGGGGCCGTCTTCATCTGGTCGCCCATCGCCTTGAGGTTGGCGGGTTCGCCTTCCTTCGACTTTTGCGGAACCTTGAACACCTGCCCCGGCCAGATGCGGTCGGGATCGGCGATCTGATCCTGGTTGGCGAGATAAATGGTCGAATAGCGCATGCCCTGGCCATAGACCCGCCGCGAAATCCGCCACAGCGTGTCGCGGCGGCGGATGATGACGGCGCTGTCGGCTTGCTCGAGCTTGGGCGCCACCGTCTCGGGAACTTCAGCTGGCGGCGTGGCAGGCTGGGTTGCCGGCGCTTCGGCGGCAGCGACCGTCGGCTCGGCCGGCTTCGGCTTAGCTGGCTTGGCCACGGCGGCGACCGCCTCACCCGGCTCGCGCTCGAACGGCACGGCGGCGCGGGCCACCACCTTGACCCCGTCGGCGTCGAGCGCATCGACACGGATGGTGTAGGCGCCGACAGGAATGTCGCGCGTCGCCTCGACCAGAAAACGGCCATCGGGCGAGGTTTTTGCGCCGCCAAGCAGGATGTCGTTGGCATAGGCGCGAACCTTGTGGCCGGGATCGGCGATGCCGGCGACGAAGATCTTGTTGCCGTCGATCTCGACTGCCTCGACGACGATCTTGGGTTCGGCCGCCGCCGCGGCAAGTGCCGGAGGCGTTGCCGGAGGCGGCGCAGGCGCGGCTTCCGCCACAGCCGGGGCAGCAGGCGCTGCGGTGGCGGGCGCTTCCGTCGCCGGAGCAGCCGCCTGCTCGCCGGCAGGCGGTGTTTCGGGCTTTGTCTCGGGTGCCGGAACCGTCAGCAGTTCAGACGGCTTGCCCGGTTCCTCGACCATGGCCAGCACCTGGCCCGCCGGATTCTGGGGAATGGAGACGACAGCGGTCTGCGCCGAGTTGATCACCGCAGTGCCGGTCGAGCGCAGCATGATCGTATAGTCGCCAGGCTTCAGCGGATCGTCGAGAACGATGGCAAAGGCGCCGTCCGGACCGGCGACCGTCGAGCCAAGAACCGTCGAACCATTGAGAACCTCGACCTTGGCACCGGGCGCCGCGTTGCCGGCAATGACGATGGAGCCGTTGCCTTCGACCCGCACGATGTCGAAGGTCGGCGCGATCGGACCAGTCTCGGCGGATGCAGCTGGTGCGGCCGCATCCGGTGCAGCCGGCGTCATCGTGTTGGTGCCGGGCGCGGGTGCGGCCGGTGTCTTCGCGTCGGTGGTTGCTGGGGGCGTCAGCGCCGCCACTTCCGCCGGCGGCGTGCGATTGAGATATGGGTCGAGCGCGCCCGATACATAGGCAGTTCCTGCGGCCGCAACGGTCCCACCCGCCGCGAACAAAAACGCCTTCAATGGATTAATTGCCATAGTTCCTTGCCCCTTAGCCACCTAACGCCGGTCTAGCCTGTTTTGCCCATACCGACAAGAAAAAGGGGCCGACACGAAAAGGGACCGACAAGAAAAAGCGCTCCTCGGACTTGACCATGTCTGTCGTCCCTATCACCAATCATCGGCATGAACACGATTCGATCCGTCTGCGTCTATTGCGGCTCGTCTCCGGGCCGCGATGAAACCTACGCCAAGGCCGGGCACCTGCTTGGCCGCTCGATTGCCAGATCCGGCCTGCGTCTGATCTATGGCGGCGGCACCAAAGGCATCATGGGAGCCGTCGCCGACGGCGCCTTGCGGGCTGGCGGCAAGGTGACCGGCATCATCCCGCGCTTCCTGATCAACAGGGAAGCAACCGAAACCGCGCTTGACCGGCTCGATGAACTCGTGATCACCGACAACATGCACGAGCGCAAGCACAGGATGTTCGAAAAATCCGACGCCTTTGTGGCGCTGCCGGGCGGCATCGGCACGGTCGAGGAGATCGTCGAGATCATGACCTGGGGCCAGCTCGGCCACCACCGCAAGCCGATCGTCTTCGCCAACATCAAGGGGTTCTGGGATCCGATGCTTTCGCTGCTCGACCACATGTCGGCCGAAGGCTTCATCCATACCGCCCAGCGTGTCAAGCCGCTGGTGGTCGACGACCCGGAAGCCATCGTCGCCGCGATCATGGTGGCGGGATCCTCGGTCGATGCGCCAACCGAGGGCGTGCAATCGGTGATCGACAAAATGTAGGGGAATAAGGCAGTAGGGCAGTAGGGCGATATGTTTAAAGGGCGCTCGAACCTCTGCCCTACTGCCCTACTGCCCTACTGCCCTACTGCCCTACTGCCCTACTGCCCTACTGCCCTACTGCCCTACTGCCCTACTGCCCTACTGCCCCCCGACATGCGTGCTCGCCACGAGATCGCCGCCGATCTGGCCTTGCCGTCGCCCGTGCGAGAGGCCTTCCTGTCCGCCAGCCATGGCTGCCACATCGACCTCGAGGATGATTGGCTCTATGGCGACCTGCCGGATCTGCGCCACGACTATTCGGCGGAAGCGGGCGGACTTGGCCATTTCCGCTTCGCCCTCAACGACACGACGCTGGTCGGCGCCCGCAAGCAGCCGCTGGAGTCGGTCGACAATATCCGCAAGGCGATCGAGAACGGATCGCGCAAGTTCCGCTCGCCGGCCGAACTGATCGAGGCCGTCGTTGGCCAGTCGTTCGATGGCATGGTGGCGGAACTCACTGGCCTCGGCGACACGCTCGATGGCATCGAGGACCGTATCGTCTGCGACGCGTGGCACAATGCGCGGCAGGCGCTTGTCGACGCGCGCCGGCGTCTGGTGGTGATCCACCGGCAGATGGCGACGCTGAGCAATCTGTTCCGCCATCTCGACCATTCGCATCGCAACGACCTGCCCGACACAATCAACGACATGGCGGCGCGGCTGTCGCACCGGGCGCACACGCTCTATCACGACGGCGAACAATTGCAGGCGCGCGCCCGGCTGTTGCAGGACGAATTGATGGCCAAGCTGACGACGGAGTCGAACCGCTTGCTTTACGTGCTCTCGGTGATGACGGCGGTGCTGCTGCCGATGACCGTCATCTCGGGCCTGTTCGGCATGAATGTCGGCGGTCTGCCGTTCCTACGCCTTCCGGCTTCTGGATCGTCACCCTGTTTTCCTTCGCGGTGGCGGCCATGGTTTTCTTCGTCGTTACGCGGCTGGGCCGCAACCTCTAAAGCGTCGCGTTCAAGCCTTTCTCGCCGAGGTGAACATCGACCAGGAGTAGATCGCCAGCGCCGTCCAGATGAGGCCGAAGGCGATGGCCTGGGTGCCGCCGAAGGGTTCGCCGAAAATCAGCACCGCGATCAGGAAAACAATGGTCGGCGCAATATACTGCATGATGCCGATGGTGGAGAGGCGCAGCAGCCTCGCGCCAAACGCGAACAACAGCAGCGGCACGGCGGTGACGGGGCCGCAGCCGATGAGCAGCGCGGTGTCGACGGCATTGCCTGTTGTAAAATGATCCCGCCCGCTGGCGATCAGGAAGACGATGTAGGCCAGCGCCGGCACCGACAGCAAAAGCACTTCGAGCAGAAAGCCCTGGCTCGGGCCGATCGGCAGCGTCTTGCGGAAAAAGCCATAGGCGGCGAAGGAAAAGGCCAGCGCCAGCGACACCCAGGGCAGCTTGCCGGCCTCAACGGTCAGCACCGCTACCGCGACTGCCGCCAGCACCACTGCTGCTATCTGCAGTCTGTTCAGCCGCTCACCAAGCAGCAGCGCGCCGACGACAACGCTGACCAGCGGGTTGATGTAGTAGCCGAGCGCGGTCTCGATGGTGCGGTCGACCGCGATCGCCCAGACATAGATGCCCCAATTGACCGAGATCAGCGCCGCCGTCAACGCCGCCATCGAGATGGTGCGCGGCGAGCGGATTGCGGCCTTGAAGTCCGCGGTACGGCCGGCCCAGACAAGGACGGCGGCGGCGATCGGCACCGACCACACGATGCGATGCGCAATGACTTCCGCCAGCGGCAGATGCGCGACCGCCTTCATATAGAAAGGCAGCAGCCCCCACAGGAGATAGGCGCCCAGCGCCAGGAGAAAGCCGCGACGGGCCTTGGAGTCGTCGTCCAGGGAGAGTGCTTCGGTAGCCATGGCCCAACGCTATGCGCCAGCCGTCCTGCCAAGACCATCGCAAATTACTGATGGATCAATGGACTTTCGCTGATGGTTCAAGACTACTCGGCTGCCACCAGCCCGGCCATATCACGGTTCTTCATCAACTTGTAGACGATCGAATCCATCAGCGCCTGGAACGAAGCGTCGATGATGTTTTCGGAGACGCCGACCGTCCACCAGCGGGCGCCGGTGGCATCATGCGACTCGACCAGCACGCGGGTGATCGCCTCGGTGCCGCCATTGAGGATACGCACCTTGAAGTCGGCGAGTTCGAGGTCGGCGATCTCGTTCTGGTACTTGCCGAGATCCTTGCGTAGCGCGATGTCGAGCGCGTTGACCGGGCCGTGCCCTTCGGCCACCGACATCTTCTCCTCGCCGTCGACCAGCACCTTGACGATCGCCTCGGAGACCGTCTTCAGGTTGCCGTTGGCGTCGAAGCGGCGCTCGACCATGCAGCGGAACGAGGTGACGGCGAAGAACTCCGGCAGGCCGTGCAGCATCTTGCGCGCCAAAAGCTCGAAAGACGCGTCGGCGCCTTCATAGGCGTAGCCCTCGGCCTCGCGTTCCTTGACCACTGATATCAGCGCGTCGAGCCGATGGTCGTCCTTCGGCACGTCGATGCCGCGCCGCTTCAATTCGGCGAGGAAATTGGCCTTCCCGCCCTGGTCGGAGACCATGACGCGGCGGCGGTTGCCGACGGCTTCGGGGGGCACATGCTCATAGGTCGCCGGCTCCTTGGCCAGCGCCGAAGCATGGATGCCGGCCTTGGTGGCGAAGGCGGAGGCGCCGACATAGGGCGCCTGCGCTTCCGGGGCGCGGTTCAGCAATTCGTCGAACGCGCGCGACAGCCGCGATATGCCGCTCAGCGCCTCGGCCGAAATGCCCGTTTCGAAGCGGTCGGCGAAAGCCGGCTTCAACGCCAGCGTCGGCACGATCGAGATCAGGTTGGCGTTGCCGCAGCGCTCGCCGATGCCGTTCAGCGTGCCCTGGATCTGGCGCACGCCGACTTCGACGGCGGCCAGCGAATTCGCCACCGCCTGGCCGGTGTCGTCATGGGCATGGATGCCGAGATGGTCGCCTGGAATGCCCGAAGCAATGACCTTCTCGACGATGGCGCGGACTTCCGAGGGCTGCGTGCCGCCGTTGGTGTCGCACAGCACCACCCAGCGCGCGCCGGCCTCGAAGGCGGTCTTTGCGCAGGCCAGCGCATAGGAGGCATTGGCCTTGAAGCCGTCGAAGAAATGCTCGCAGTCGACCATCGCTTCCTTGCCAGCGTCAACCGCCGCTTCAACCGAGACCTTGATGGAGTCGAGGTTTTCCTCGTTGGTGCAGCCGAGCGCGACACGGACATGGTAGTCCCAGCTCTTGGCGACGAAGCAGATGGCGTCCGACTGCGACCGGACGAGTGCGGCAAGGCCCGGATCGTTGGAAGCCGACACGCCTGCCCGCTTGGTCATGCCGAAAGCGACGAATTTGGCGCTGGCCGTGCGCTTCTTCTGGAAGAACGCGGTATCGGTCGGGTTGGCGCCGGGATAGCCGCCCTCGACATAGTCGATGCCGAACTCATCGAGCAATTTGGCGATGGCGATCTTGTCCTCGACCGAAAAGTCGATGCCCGGTGTCTGCTGGCCATCGCGCAGGGTGGTGTCGAAGAGATAGAGGTGTTGCTTTTTCATCGTCCTGTGGGCGCTTGAACGCCCCCCTCTGTCCTACCGGACATCTCCCCCTCAAGGGGGGAAATCGGCAGTTCGAATGTCCCGCCATCACCTGCGACGCCAAAAATTTGCGAAACCCCGGGCGACTGCCAATCTCCCTCCTTGAGGGGGAGATGCCAAGTGGTGGCAAAGAGGGCAGGCCAGAGGGGGGTAAGCGCCGGCATCGGTTAGACCTTCCCCGCAAACTTATCCGTCGCCCGGATCAGCCGGTCGAGAATCCCGGGCTCGGAATAGGCATGGCCGGCGCCCTCGATCAAATGGAAGTCCGCCTTTGGCCAGGCCTTGTGCAGCGCCCAGGCGTAGCGCGCCGGGCACGGCATGTCGTAGCGGCCGTGGATGATGGTGCCGGGGATATCCCTGAGCTTGTACGCATCGCGCAGCAATTGCCCTTCCTCCAGCCAGCCGGCGTGGACGAAATAATGGTTCTCGATACGGGCGAAGGCGACGGCGTAGTCGTCCTCGCCGAACGGGCCGCTGGTTTCGGGGTCCGGCAGCAGCGTGATGGTCTCACCCTCCCACAGGCTCCAGGCGCGGGCAGCCTCGATCTGCGCCTTGCGGTCGCTGCCGACCAGCCGCTTGCGGTAGGCGGTCATCATGTCGCCGCGCTCGGCTACCGGGATCGGCGCCAGGAAGCGCTCCCATTTGTCGGGAAACATCTCGGAGACGCCGAACTGATAATACCATTCGAGCTCGGCGCGCGTCAGCGTGTAGATGCCGCGCACGACCAGTTCGCTGACGCGGTCGGGGTGCGTCTGAGCATAGGCGAGCGCCAGCGTCGAGCCCCACGAGCCGCCGAAGACCAGCCATTTGTCGAAGCCGCACATCTGACGCAGCCGCTCGATGTCGGCGACCAGGTGCCAGGTGGTGTTGGCCTCGAGCGAGGCGTTGGGCGTCGACTTGCCGCAGCCGCGCTGGTCGAACAGGATGACGTCGTAGAGTTTCGGATCGAACAGCCGCCGGTGCTTTGGCGAGGTGGTGCCGCCCGGACCGCCATATAGGAACACCGCCGGCTTGGCGCCTTTGGTGCCGCAGCGCTCCCAATAGACCTGATGGCCGTCGCCGACATCGAGCATGCCGGACTCGAAGGCCTCGATCTCGGGATAGAGGCTTCGCAATTCATTGTTCATGGATTCTGAGCTCACAGCTTCCGCCCTCATAGCTTCCGGGCTCATAGTTTCAGGCCCTGCTGCGGCCAGTTGGCCGTCTCGTGATCGGGATGCTGGAAGGAGATGATCTGCTCCTGCCTCGCATAGTAATCCGGATCGTCATGGACCGGCGCGTCGAAGATCGTCTCCACCCAGGGCAGCCTGGCGGCGTAATTGACCTGGATCCGCGGTGCGAGGTCGGAGCGGTCGTCGAAGGCGCCGATGGCGATTTCGAGCCCGCCGGGCTGGCGATAGGTCAGCGGCGTGCCGCAGCGGGCGCAGAAGCCGCGATCGATATTGACCGACGACTGGAAATAGCTCGGCTCCTCATGGGTCCACTCGACGCCATCCTTCGGCACCGTCACCAGCGCGCCGAAGAAGGAGCCGAACTGTTTCTGGCACATGCGGCAATGGCAGATGGAGGGGCGGCCGAGCGCGCCCTTGATGCGGAAACGCACGGCGCCGCACTGGCAGCCGCCGGTTCGAACTTTCTCGGTCATGATCTTTCCTTTGGCGGCCATTGTTCGGTGTCGTGGTCGGGATGCTGGTAGGAGACGAGTTCGGCGAGATAGGGGGCCGATGAGATGTCGGCCATGGTGTCCTCGCCCGGCAATTCGTGGATGCGGTCGACATAGGCGAGTTTTGCTTCGGTGCCCCACTGGATGGTCGGCACGACCCCGGTCGGGTCGTCGAAGGCGGCGATGGCAAGCGCGACGCCGTCGGGCGCCTCGAAGGTCAGCGGCGTGCCGCAATCGGCGCAAAAACCGCGCCAGGCGGCGCTGGAAGAGCGGAACCGCTTCGGCTCGCCGCGCGTCCAGTCGAGCTTGGCGCCACCCACGGACACCAGCGGCAGGTAGAAATTGCCGCTTGCCTTCTGGCACATGCGGCAATGGCAGACAGAGGCGTCAGCCAGCGGGCCCTCGACGCGGAAGCGCACGGCGCCGCACTGGCAGCCACCCGTATAGACCGGCCGGTTGTCGAGGCTCATCGCACGTCACTCCGGAGCATGGCAGACCGCCTCGACATTGTTGCCGTCGGGATCGAAGACGAAGGCGCCGTAATAGTTCGGATGGTAGTGCGGGCGCAGCCCCGGTCCGCCATTGTCGCTGCCGCCGGCAGCGATTGCCGCGGCGTGGAAGGCATCGACTTCGGCGCGGCTGCGCGCGGTGAAAGCGACGTGCTGGTGGTCCCTCGGTCTGTCCTTGCCGGCACTCAGCCAGAACACCGGCCTGTCGCGGCCATAGCCGCCGACCTTGGCGCCGCCCGTATATTCCGTGGGCACCATATAGAGCAGCGACGCGCCGAGCGGCGCCATCGCCTTGTCGTAGAATGTCTTCGATGCGTCGAAATCGGAAACGGTGATGCCGAGATGGTCGATCATGGAACTGCCTCCCTTGCTGGTTCGCCAACCGGCGTTTCGGCACCGGTCAGACCGGCCTTAATCACAATGTGCTGGCAGACATGTCGATATCGCGGATGACGTCGTCGTTCCAGAAGCGCAGGATGGTCCAGCCGCTGGCCCTCAAGTAGGCGCTTCGTACCTCGTCACGCTCGACATTTTCGGGATCCGCGTGCTGGCTGCCGTCAACCTCGACGATCAAGCTGCGCGTCGAGCAGGCAAAATCAACGATGTACGGTCCAATCGGCATCTGACGGCGAAAGCTCAGCCCCATCAGCCGGTGCGCGCGAAGCTCATTCCAGAGTTTCAGCTCCGCGTCGGTCATCACGCGACGCATGGATTTTGCGTTCTTGCGCTGACGTGATGGAACGAGATCGTGACCCATCAAACGCTCCCGCGTTGCAGATTGGCGGGAACCGCGGTGACAGCCGATCTCCCCCCTTGCGGGGGAGATTGGCTGTCATCGGCGCTTTCGCCAATCGCCTGTCTCGCGCCACCCTCACCGCTTGACCTCCCAGGTCGTCACGCGTCCGCCGGTGACCGGATCCTTGCCGTCCTTCAACTGCACGCCCTGCGCCAAAAGCTCATCGCGGATGCGGTCGGCCTCGGCCCAGTTCCTGGAGGCGATCAGTTCCAGGCGCTTGGCGATGGCTCTGGCGATCTCGCCTTCGTCAACCTTGGCCGCGCCGACGTCGAAGCCGAGGAACGATAGCGACGCCTTCACCGAAGCGGCGGCATCGTTGCCCTCTGCCGCCTCAGCCGCAAGCTGCGTCAGCACCTGGAACGCGGCATAGGTGGCAAGATCATCCGACAGGGCGTCCAGCACTGCCACGGGCAATTGCCGTGCTGCCACCGGCGCCAGATCCGCGGCGCGTTTCCATTTGCGCAGGGTGTTTTCCGCTTCTTCCAGCTTGCGCACGGAAAAGTCGATCGGCTCGCGATAATGCGTCATCAGCATCGCCAGCCTGAGCACCTCGCCCGGCCATTTGCGACCGCCGAAAGTTTCGGTCTCCAAGAGCTCGTTGATCGAATAGAAATTGCCCAGGCTCTTGGACATCTTCTGTCCCTCGACCTGCAGGAAGCCGTTGTGCATCCACACCTTGGCCATCATTTCGGTGCCATGGGCGCAGCGCGACTGGGCAATCTCGTTCTCGTGGTGCGGGAAGATCAAATCGAGACCGCCGCCATGGATGTCGAAGACCTCGCCGAGATAGGCGGCAGACATCGCCGAGCACTCGATGTGCCAGCCCGGACGGCCCCTGCCCCACGGACTGTCCCAGCCCGGCTCCTCCGGCGAAGACAGTTTCCACAGCACGAAATCCTGCGGGCTCTTCTTGTGGGCGTCGACGGCAACGCGGGCGCCAGCCTTCTGTTCGTCGAGATTGCGCTTCGACAATTGCCCGTAATCCGGCATCGAGGCGGTGTCGAACAGAACTTCGCCTGCCGCAACATAGGCATGGCCGCGTTCGATCAAGCGTTGAATCAAGGAGATCATATCGGCCTTGCCGTCGGGCCTGGGTTCGACGAATTCGGTGGCGCGAGGCTCGACCGTCGGCTCGAGGCAGCCGAACATCGCCACATCCTTGTGGAACTGATCGGCGGTCTTTTCGGTTACCCTTCGGATCGCCTCGTTCAGCGACAGCTTGCCCGAGGCGATCTCGGCGCCGAAATCACGCAGGGCGCGGTCGTTGATCTTATCGTCGACATCCGTGATGTTGCGCACATACGTGACGTGCTTTTCGCCGTAGAGTTGGCGCAACAGACGGAACAGCACATCGAAGACGATCACCGGCCGCGCATTGCCGATATGGGCGAAGTCGTAGACCGTCGGGCCGCAGACATACATGCGCACATTGCGCGGATCGATCGGAACAAAATCCTCCTTCGTCCGCGTCAGCGTATTGTAGAGGCGCAGGCCCTTCGATGCGTCAGACATTCGTGCCTTCCCGGTCCGGTACTTTTGTTTGGGCTGGGAGTCATCGTCGCCGAGACGCCAGTCAGATTCCAGCCTGCTGGCCGGGGCGTTTGTCCACTCTAGGGAAAGATGAGGCGAAAACGTCCAGACCAGCGCGAGGCTAGCCAATAATGCAAATGCCACAAATGGCGAAAGACGTTTTCATGGGCGGCTTTATCGCCTCACCCGGTGTTGCCGTCAAGTCGCAACAGCAAGCAAAACGCCGCTGGATCACAGGTAATGACGCGCTGAAACATTTTATTAAACATGTCGGCACAGTCATGAAACATTCGCCGGCTAGATCACCAAACGTCACGATTTGGTCGGATTCGACCAGCAAACGCAGACACGAAGACGTTACCAGGGAAGAGAAGACAATGCCTCGAACCAGCCAAGAAACCAACCGCGCCAAGCAACCGACGCTGGCCAGCCAGTACCGGGCGATCGGCCCGGCCGCAATCGTCGCCGCCCTTCTCCACACCGCGAAGAAGAAAAAGCCGGCGCAAAAGATCACATCGCCGCGCGCTGCCTGATGCGACGTCCAGCCGACGCCATGCGCCGGCAATGAGGGCGCCAAAGAGGTGCCAGAAAAAGTAGCAGCTAGAACAAGGTCATCTGGCTGTCGTCCGCGCCGGGCTTCTGGCGCCTGACCTTCTCGGACTCCGGCCCGACGACGCCCCTCACCTGAATCTCCGGTCCGGTGTTGGCGACCTTGTTGACGAGGTCGGAAACCGGGATGGCCTCGAAGAAATCAAGTTGTGCCGGCCGCAACAGATCGGCGAGGTCGCGCGGCTCGAGCGTGCGGCAGTCCAGCCAGCGGGCGAAATCCCGCGGATGGACCACCACCGGCATCCGGTCATGGATGTGGGCGATGTCGGCATTGGCGTTGACGGTCAGGATGGCGCCGGTGTCCATTTCCGAGCCGCCCGGTTCGGCATAGGTCTCGATCAACCCGGCAAAAGCGACCAGCCCGCCATTCCTGGGCCTGATCCAATAGGGCTGCCCCCTCTTGCCACCGGTTTGCTGCCATTCGTAGAACCCCGAGGCCGGCACCAGAGCGCGGCGGTGGCGCATGGCGGCGCGGAACGAGGCCTTTTCCACCGCCCCTTCCGAGCACGCGTTGAACAGCAGCGGAAACTCCCTGGTATCTTTCACCCAGGTGGGGATCAGACCCCAGCGCACCAGCATCGCTTGCCGGTCAGGCAGGTTCGAGCCCGGCGCAAGCGGCGGACCGGCGAGCGCCATCAGCACCGGCTGCGTCGGCGCGATGTTGTAGCGGGCCGGAAAGTCCTCCAGTTCCGCCAGCCCGAGGAAGGCAGCGGTCTGGTCCGGTGTGGCGGTCAGGGCAAAACGTCCGCACATGAAATCAACTTTCGAACTGGTGACATGCGAAAGTGGCGATGGAACCCGCCTTTCGCAACCGCTAAAGCTGTTCACCGACGGCCGGTCCACAACGGGCTATGTCTATCAGGCGGGAACTCATGGAAACACGCAGGACCATTCCGGCAGTCTCGGTCGCCGTCGTGCGTGGCAACACGGTGCTGCTGGTCAAGCGGGCCAGGCCGCCCTCGCAAGGCCTCTACGCCTTCCCGGGTGGCAAGGTCGAAGCCGGCGAGACGCTGGAGGAAGCGGCGGCCCGCGAATTGCTGGAGGAAACCGCCCTGCGCGCGGACGGCTATCGGCCGCTGCGCGAAATTCACATCGACGGAAGCGACGAGAACCATCCGGTCGATTACCGGCTGACGGTGTTCGGCGCGACCTATGCCGATGGCGAGGCGATGGCCAGCGACGATGCCGAGACCGCGGCCTTCTATACGCTCAGCGAAATGAGAACGCTGCCGCTCGCTGGTTCGGTATTTGCGGTCGCCAACGAATTGCTCGGGAATGCAGGTGAATAACCCCGAGAAAATCGCCTTGCGGGCGACAAAATGTTTGGCCACATAGACTTATGACCCGCGCCTCGGTGTTCCTTGCAGCTTGCCTCGCCGCCAGCATGGCTGTCGGCGCGCGGACGGCGTTCAGTGCCGAAGCCCCTTTCGAGCCCGGGCTGATGCGGCTGGCGGAGGTGCTTGGCTCGCTGCATTTCCTGCGCAATCTGTGCGGCGAGAAAGGCGACCAGTGGCGCGTCGAGATGGAGAAGCTGATGGCTTCGGAAAATCCCGACCCGGAGCGGCGCGCCCGCTTCATCGCCAGTTTCAACCGCGGCTATCGCTCCTTCGGCGGCACCTACACGCAATGCACGGCGTCGGCGACGGAAGCCATCAGCCGTTATATGAAGGAAGGCGAAACGCTGTCGCGCGACATCGCCTCGCGCTACGGCAATTGACGCCAATTTCTCGGGCGTCTTCCGTCCCGGCGCCGTTCGCCACATTGGCATTTGA
>NZ_CAUM01000086.1 GCF_000350085.1 Mesorhizobium metallidurans STM 2683 | reverse complement strand
TGACGACTGTCCTAAGCGACGCCCGGCCCGCTTACGCACCGAAAACCCTGCTCGATGTCGGCGCCGGTCCTGGCACAGTGCTTTGGGCCACGGCCGACCTCTGGCCAGATCTCGAAGAAGCGGTGCTGATCGAGGCGAGCGCCGCGGTGCGCCGGGTCGGCGAGGCTCTTGCCACTGAGGCGATCACGGCCAGGATCGCCTGGCTGGCCGGCGATGTCACCATCGACCTTGGCGAGCTCAAGCCGGCCGATCTGATCACTTGCGCCTATGTGCTGGACGAGATTGCGCCGGCATCGCTACCCAAGCTCGTCGACAGGCTCTGGCAGCTCACCGCCGACACGCTTCTGGTGGTCGAGCCGGGCACGCCGGCCGGATGGCGGCGAATCCTGGCCGTTCGCCGGCAATTGATCGAGGCCGGCGCGCATATCCTTGCCCCTTGCCCGCATGAGGCGCCCTGCCCCCTCGCGGCACCCGACTGGTGCCATTTTTCGCATCGCGTCGCCCGCTCGCGCCTGCACCGGCTGGCCAAGGACGCCGACGTGCCGTGGGAGGACGAGAAATTCATCTATGTCGCCGCCTCGCGGCACCCTGCCTCGTCACGCGCCGCGCGGGTGATCGCGCCGCCTAAATCCGGCTCAGGCAAGGTTCTGCTCAAGCTTTGCCAAAAGGACGGCAGTGCCGGCGAAAAACTGTTCACCAAGCGCGATGGCGAGATGCTCAAGCTGGCGCGACGGCTCGACTGGGGCGACTCAATCTAATCTCGCGTCGATTCCCGGTGCAGCTTCCCTTTCTTTGTTTTTTGTTCTTGCTTTGTTCAAACCGTCGCGTAGAATCGCGGCCTTGCCGAGTCAAATGGAATCAGAGCCCGGGAATTCTGTCCTGTGGACGGTTTGCCGTTCCTGTGAACAGCGGGCATCAACGCTGTTTGGGCGCGAGTGATGCATATAAGTCAGCACCAGCCTTTTCTCGTTCTGATATCGAGAAGCCGGGATCAAAATCGGGGACATCATGGCAGAGGCAGCGCGAAAATTTGGCGTCGCGGAACAACCGCTCTATCGCGAGGCACCGAACAACATCGAGGCCGAGCAGGCGCTGCTCGGCGCCATCCTCGTCAACAACGATGCCTTCTACCGTGTCTCGGACTTCCTCAAGTCAGGCCATTTCTACGAGCCGCTGCATAGAAAGATCTTCGAGGTCGCGGCCGAACTCATCCGCATGGGCAAGATAGCGACGCCGATCACGCTGAAGACCTTCCTGCCGGCCGACGAGAAGGTCGGCGACATGACGGTGGCGCAATATGTCGTGCGGCTGGCCGTCGAGGCGGTCACCGTCGTCAACGCCGCCGACTACGGCCGCGCCATCTACGATCTCGCCACGCGGCGCGCGCTGATCACCGTCGGCGAGGACATGGTCAACATCGCCTATGACGCGCCGGTCGACATGTCGCCGTCCGAGCAGATCGAGGATGCCGAGCGGCGCCTGTTCGAACTGGCCGAGACCGGCCGCTACGATGGCGGCTTCGAGAGCTTCACCGACGCGGTCAAGACCGCCGTCGACATGGCCAACGCCGCCTATATGCGCGACGGGCATTTGTCGGGCGTCGCTACGGGCCTGCGCGACCTCGACCGCCGCATGGGCGGCTTGCAGCCGTCCGACCTGATCATCATCGCCGGCCGCCCCGGTATGGGCAAGACCTCGCTTGCCACCAACATGGCCTTCAACATCGCCGAGGCCTATGTGCCGGCCCAGCAGGCCGACGGTTCGTTCAAGGCGGCCAATGGCGGCGTCGTCGGCTTCTTCTCGCTCGAAATGTCGTCGGAACAGCTCGCCACCCGCATCATTTCCGAGCAGACCGAAATCCCGTCGTCGAAGATACGCCGCGGCGAGATTTCAGAGATGGATTTCGAGAAGCTGGTCGCCTGCTCGCAGACCATGCAGAAGATCCCGCTGTTCATCGACCAGACCGGCGGTATCTCCATCGCGCAATTGTCGGCCCGCGCGCGTCGGCTGAAGCGGCAGCGCGGCCTCGACGTCATCGTCATCGACTATATCCAGCTGATGCAAGGGTCGAGCGCAAAAGCCTCGCAGAACCGCGTGCAGGAAATCACAGAGATCACCACGGGCCTGAAGGCGCTGGCCAAGGAGCTCGGCGTGCCGATCATCGCGCTGTCGCAGCTGTCGCGTCAGGTCGAAAGCCGCGACGACAAGCGCCCGCAGCTCTCGGATCTGCGCGAATCGGGCTCGATCGAGCAGGACGCCGACGTGGTGATGTTCGTCTATCGCGAGGAATATTATCTGAAGAACCGCGAGCCGAAGCCCGGCACCGACGAATACATGAAATGGGAAAACGAGATGAACGAAATGCGCGGCAAGGCCGAGGTCATCGTCGCCAAGCAGCGCCATGGGCCGACCGGCTCGGTCAGCCTCGCCTTCCAGGGCGAGTTCACCCGCTTCTCCGACCTTGCGGAAGAGCATCATATTGCGGAGAGGTTTGAGTGACATCTTGAGAGAGGTCTCATTCCTTCGCGCCCCCCTCTGTCCTGCCGGACATCTCCCCCTCAAGTGGGGAGATTGGCAGCTTCGATCCAGCCGCACATCCTGCAACGCTGATGATTGGCGAAATCCGCCGAGACATTTGATCTCCCCCCTTGAGGGGGAGATGTCCGGCAGAACAGAGGGGGGCGCTGTCCCGCCTGCCTATCCTTCGCTGGCACCTGCCACACCCGAACCGGGCCACGCCTGATGGCCAAATCGCGCGTCCAGTTCATCTGCCAGAATTGCGGCTCGGTGCATCAGCGCTGGGCCGGCAAATGCGATGCCTGCGGCGAGTGGAACACGCTGGTCGAGGAAGGCACGGCTGGCGGCATCGGTTCAGGCCCGGCCAACACCCGCAACGCCCGCAAGGGCCGCGCCGTGGTGCTGACCAGCCTGTCAGGCGACATCGAGGATGCGCCACGCATCGTCTCCGGCATCGGCGAGCTCGACCGTGCCACCGGTGGTGGCTTCGTGCGCGGTTCGGCGCTGCTGGTCGGCGGTGACCCGGGTATCGGCAAGTCGACGCTTTTGACCCAGGCGGCCGCGGCACTGGCGGCAAAAGGCCACCGCATCGTCTATGTCTCGGGCGAAGAGGCCGTCGCGCAGATCAGGCTACGGGCGCAACGGCTCGGCGTCGCCGACACGCCGGTAGAGCTGGCCGCCGAGACCAATGTAGAGGACATCCTGGCCACAATCGCCGACGGCAAGCGGCCGGATCTGGTGATCCTCGATTCGATCCAGACCTTGTGGACCGACATGGCCGATTCGGCGCCCGGCACCGTCACCCAGGTGCGCGCCGCCGCCCAGGCGATGATCCGCTATGCGAAATCCACAGGGGCCGCGATCGTGCTCGTCGGCCACGTCACCAAGGAAGGCCAGATCGCCGGGCCGCGCGTCGTCGAGCACATGGTCGACGCCGTGCTCTATTTCGAGGGCGAAGGCGGCCACCACTACCGCATCCTGCGCACGGTCAAGAACCGGTTCGGGCCGACCGACGAGATCGGCGTCTTCGAAATGTCGGACAAGGGCCTGCGCGAGGTCGCCAATCCGTCCGAGCTGTTTCTTGGCGAACGCCATGCAAAATCGCCGGGAGCGGCGGTTTTCGCCGGCATGGAAGGCACGCGTCCGGTGCTGGTCGAGATCCAGGCGCTGGTGGCGCCGTCGTCGCTGGGCACGCCGCGCCGCGCCGTCGTCGGCTGGGACGGCGCCCGGCTGGCGATGATCCTCGCCGTTCTCGAAGCCCATTGCGGGGTCCGCTTCGGCACGCACGACGTCTATCTCAACGTCGCCGGCGGCTACCGCATCACGGAGCCGGCCGCCGATCTCGCGGTCGCCGCCGCACTGGTTTCGTCGCTCACCGGTCTTGCCCTTCCGGCAGATTGCGTCTATTTCGGCGAAATCAGCCTTTCGGGCGCCGTGAGGCCGGTTGCGCATGCGCAACAGCGCCTCAAGGAAGCCGAAAAGCTGGGTTTTGGAAGTGCGGTTCTGCCTTTGGGCAGCGAGGAACTTGTTGGTGGCAATGGAGCCGGGGGGATAGGGGCCGGCGCTTTCCAGCCCACCGAGCTGGCCGACCTCGTGGCGCGCATAGCCGGCTCGCGGCGCAGCCGCGCCGACGAGCAAGAGTGACGCGGCTCGCCCGAGTCGTGAAAAAGAGATCGGAGTGGGGCAAAAGACATGCCGATTACGCTGCTTGACGGAATTCTCGTCGGCTTCACCCTGGTCTCGGCGATGCTCGCCATGGTCCGCGGCTTTTCGCGCGAGGTCCTGTCCATCATCGCCTGGATAGCAGCGGCGGCCGCGGCGTTCTTCCTCTACAAGCCGGTCCTGCCTTACGTTCAGCCCTATATCGAGAATGAGAAGATCGCCATGGCGGCGTCCGCCGGCATCGTCTTCGTCGTCGCGCTGATCGTGGTTTCCGTCATCACCATGAAGCTCGCGGACTGGATCATCGATTCCAGGATCGGCGCGCTCGACCGCACGCTGGGCTTCCTCTACGGCGCGGCGCGCGGCATCCTGGTCGTTGCGGTGGCCTTGCTGTTCTTCAACTGGCTGGCCGGCGCCAAGGCTCCAGGCTGGGTCGCCAACGCCAAATCGCGGCCGCTGCTCGAATCGATCGGTGCCAAGCTCGAAAGCATGCTGCCCGAGGATCCGGAAAACACCATCCTCAAGCAGCTCAATCCGAATCAGCCGGCCGCACCCGAGGCCGGCGCCGAGACGCCTGCGGCTCCCGATGCGCCCGCGGCTGACGCCCCGGCAACCGGCGACGAAGCTCCGGCGCCCGACGACAGCGAAACCGACGCGCCACCGGCCGACAACGCGCCAGCCACCCCGCCAGCCACTCCGGCTCCGGCAAACTAGGGCCGGACAGCCCAGTCCGCGGCGCCACGGACAAACGATGATGTGAATGCCGCACGGCGTGCGTTGCTTTCGACGCGCGATCGCCTTATATGGCGATTTTAGCGGAGCTTGAGCCCGATGGCAGTTTCGAAGGCAGACGCAGACGACGTGCTTTCCGCCGAAGCCGACGACCATTTCCATGACGAATGCGGTGTGTTCGGCATTTTCGGCCGGCAGGACGCCGCAGCCATCGTCACACTCGGCCTGCATGCGCTCCAGCATCGCGGCCAGGAAGCTGCCGGCATCGTTTCCTATGACGGCACCCAGTTCCATGTCGAACGCCATGTCGGCCTGATCGGCGACACCTTCACCAAGCAGCATGTCATCGACAGCCTGCAAGGCAACCGCGCCATCGGCCATACGCGCTACGCCACCACCGGTGGCGCCGGCCTGCGCAACATCCAGCCATTTTTCGCCGAACTCGCCGATGGCGGCTTCGCCGTCGCCCACAATGGCAACCTCACCAACGCCATGACCGTGCAGCGCGCGCTGCAGAAACAGGGCGCGATCTTTTCGTCGACCTCCGACACCGAGACGATCCTGCATCTGGTCGCCACCAGCAAGGAGCGCGACCTGAATTCGCGCTTCATCGATGCGGTGCGCCAGGTCGAAGGCGCCTTCTCGCTGGTGGCGATGACGGCCAAGAAGATGATCGGCTGCCGCGATCCGCTGGGCATCCGCCCGCTGGTGCTGGGCGATCTCGACGGCGCCTGGATCCTGGCTTCCGAAACCTGCGCGCTCGACATCATCGGCGCGCGTTTCGTGCGCGACCTGAAGCCCGGCGAGATGGTCGTCGTCACCGCCAAGGGCATCGAGAGCCTGTTCCCCTTCGAGCCGCAGAAGACCCGCTTCTGCATCTTCGAATATGTCTATTTCGCGCGTCCGGATTCCTCGGTCGAAGGCCGCAACGTCTACGAGGTGCGTAAGCGCATCGGCGCCGAGCTGGCGCTCGAAAGCCCGGTGGAGGCCGACATTGTCGTGCCGGTGCCGGATTCGGGCACGCCGGCGGCGATCGGCTTTTCCCAGGCCGCAGGCATTCCGTTCGAGCTCGGCATCATCCGCAACCACTATGTCGGCCGCACCTTCATCCAGCCCGGCGATTCGATCCGCCACATGGGCGTCAAGCTCAAGCACAACGCCAACCGCCGCATGATCGAGGGCAAGCGCGTAGTGCTGGTCGACGACAGTATCGTGCGGGGCACCACCAGCCAGAAGATCGTGCAGATGGTGCGCGATGCCGGCGCCAAGGAAGTGCATATGCGCATCGCCTCGCCGCCGACGCGCGCCTCGTGCTTCTATGGCGTCGACACGCCGGAGAAATCGAAGCTGCTCGCGTCGCGCATGTCGGTGGAGGAGATGGCCGATTTCATCCGCGTCGATTCGCTCGGCTTCCTCAGTATCGACGGGCTCTACCGCGCCGTCGGCGAAGCCGGCCGCAACAACGAGCAGCCGCAATTCTGCGACGCCTGTTTTACAGGGCAATACCCGACGCGGCTTGCCGACTTCGAAGGCTCCGACAATGTGCGCACGCTGTCGCTGCTGGCGGCGAGCGGGGCCTAGAATTTCAGCTCCGGGGAATGGTGAGACATGGGCACGCTAAGGGGCTTGTGGCACAATCTCAGTGATTCATTTTCTTTCGCGAAATCCCTGCTCAAAGATCAGATAGATGCCGAGGTCGATATTGATACGCCTCTCGGGAACGGGTTCTTCTTTTGCCAGGTGAGAGAGTCAAAGGAGACGCAAAACAGATACGTCGTCATCAAGGCCATCGGTGGCGATTCAACGGTTTTTATTCCTCTTCATGAGGATTCCGCCAAGCAGTTGATTTCTTTTATTCAGCTGTCGTTCTTAGACCAGCAACCCAAGAATAATTCATGACCCCCGCCCTCGACCTCTCCGGCCGCATCGCGGTCGTCACCGGCGCCTCGCGCGGCATCGGTTATTTCATCGCCAAGGAACTGGCGGCAGCCGGCGCGCATGTGATTGCGGTCGCGCGCACCGTCGGCGGGCTGGAGGAACTCGACGACCAGATCAAGGCGGCTGGCGGACAAGCCACACTTGTGCCGCTCGATCTTGCCGACATGGCAGGCATCGACCGGTTGGGCGGCGCCATCCACGAGCGCTGGGGCAAGCTCGACATCCTGGTCGCCAACGCCGCCGTGCTCGGCGTCATCTCGCCGATCGGCCATGTCGAGGCCAAGACCTTCGAGAAGGTGATGACCATCAACGTCACTTCGACCTGGCGGCTGATCCGCTCGGTCGACCCGCTGCTGAGGGCCTCCGACGCCGGCCGCGCAATCATCCTGTCGTCCAACGCCGCGCATTCGGCGCGCGCTTTCTGGGCGCCTTACGCGGCCTCGAAGGCAGCGGTCGAAACGATGATGCGCTCCTGGGCGCATGAGGCGGAAAACCTGCCGCTCCGCGTCAACGCCGCCGACCCCGGCGCCACACGCACCGCCATGCGCGCGCAGGCCGTGCCCGGCGAGGATCCGGAGACGCTGCCGCACCCCTCAGAGATCGCCAAGCGCATCGTGCCGCTGGCCAGCCCGGATCTGAAGGAAACCGGGCTGATCTTCCAGGCCAAGCACAACCGCTTTGTCGCCTACCGGCAGCCGGAGTAGCCGCATCCAGCGTTTTGCTGGAAGAATCCCGCCGGGACCAACGTTGTTCGAATGCCACGATTCGCAAAAACGGAGGACCATCATGCGCAGACTGCTTCTCGTTACCGCCGCCACCCTGCTTGCGGCCGCCGGCGTTGCCTCGTCACAAGATGCGACGATGAGTTTCTTCGTCACCAGCGTGGGATCCGGCAAGGGCGCCGATCTCGGCGGGCTGAAGGGTGCGGACGCGCATTGCGCCTCGCTGGCCGAAGCCGCCGGCGTCACCGGCAAGACCTGGGCAGCCTATCTCTCGACCGGCGATACCGATGCACGCGACCGCATCGGCAAGGGGCCGTGGTTCGACGCCAAGGGCGTCAAGATCGCCGACGACATCGCTTCGCTGCACAGCGACGCCAATGGCATCACCAAGCAGACAGCGCTCGATGAAAAGGGCGAAGTGGTCAGCGGCCGCGGCGACAAGCCGAACCGTCACGACATACTGACCGGCTCCAAGCCCGATGGCACGAAGATCGCCGACCAGACCTGCGGCGACTGGACGATGAGCGACGCCGAGGGCGCGGCGATGATGGGCCATCATGACCGCACGGGCCTCGACGATTCGGCTGCCGCCAAATCGTGGAACTCCTCGCACGCCTCGCGCGGCGGCTGCAGCCAGGATGCGCTGAAGGGCACCGGCGGCGACGGCCTGTTCTACTGCTTTGCAACGAACTGAGCGGTAGCCGCGATCGGCTGACATCACGCGCCTGTGATGCTGTGGCGCACCATCCGAGACCCGGCCGTGCTTTCGTCTGTCGTGCGGAGTTGATAGGATCACCGCAACTCCCACAACAATCACAGCGAGGAAATTCCCATGGCGGCTTCGAGCGTAGCTTTGGTCTGGTATCTGGTGATCGCCGGTCCGCAGGGCGGCATGGTCGTGCTGCCCAGCACCTTCGACACCCGCGAACAGTGCACCAACGCCGTCACCGAATACCAGAAGCAGCCGACGCCGACCGGCTGGTCGGTGCAGTGCGTGCCGAGCGCTTCGCCCTTCACCGATGAAGGCGACGCCGAGGAACCATCGGCACAGTAGATGGCATGGCGCTGCAACATTAGCAGCGTCAACGTCGCGCGCTCACCGTCAATTCAGGCTTCTGGTTGATGGTCTGGAACACCACGCAGTAGCGTTCGGTCAGCTTCAGCAGCGTATCGACGCGCTCCTGCGGCTCGTCGGTGTCAAGGCCGAAATTCAGCCGGATGGCGCGGAAGCCGACCGGCGCATCCCTGGCGACTCCAAGCGTGCCGCGAAAATCGAGATCGCCTTCGGCTTCCACCGTGGCGGCGCCGAGCCTGAATTCCAGCGCCGTCGCCACTGCCTTCAACGTCACGCCGGCGCACGCGACCAGTGCCTCCAGCAGCATGTCGCCCGAGCAGAGTTCGAGCCCGGAACCGCCGGTCGCGGGATGCAGACCGGCAACGGCAAGCGCCCGGCCCGTCTCGACCTTGCAAGCGATCGACTGATCGTCGATCGAGCCCTTGGCCTTGAGCGTGATCAGTGCGCGCGAAGCATCGTCCCGATAGGCCTCCTTCAGCGGCGCCTGCATGGCCTTGAGTGCGGTCACGTCCATTTCCATTCCTTTTCGACAGTCCTAGGCGCCTGGATAGCATGTCGCCCGGGACATATGAGCAATCCAAAGCCATTTCCTTTGACTTCGATCGCCTCGCCCATACCTATGCGGGAGTTGTTCTCGCGGAGGCGTCATGCCGTTCAAGCTGAAACTGGTCCCACTCATCCTGCTGATGCTTGCCGCCCTCGCGCAGCCTGGTCTGGCCGAAACGACGGAGCGGCCGGCGCCCACAGGCGGCGTGCTGTCGCTGTTGCCGCCACCGCAGACAACAGACCATTCGATCACGCTTGCCGGGCGCAAGCTCGACTATCAGGCAAAGGCCGGCACGCTGTCGCTGCTTTCCGGCAAGGGCGATGTCACGGCGGAGATCTTCTATGTCGCCTATATTAGACGGTCGCCGGACGCGGCGCAGGAGCCGCAGCGTCCCATCACCTTCGTGTTCAACGGCGGTCCCGGAGCGGCGTCCGCCTATCTGCATCTCGGCGCGCTCGGCCCGCGCATAATCGCTACCGGAGCCGATGGGCAATTCCTGCCCTCGCCGCAAAAACTCATCGACAACCCGGACAGCTGGCTCGACATGACCGACCTCGTCTTCGTCGATCCCGTCGGAACCGGCTACAGCCGTGAGGCGCCGGGCCAGAACACACGCGACTTCTGGGGGATCAACCAGGATGCCAATTCGATAGGCGCCTTCATCCGGCTTTATCTTGCGCAGAACGGCCGCACCGGATCGCCGCTCTTCCTCGCCGGCGAAAGCTATGGCGGCTTCCGGGCGGCGCTGCTCGCCAGAACCCTGCAGGAAGATATCGGCATCAGCCCGAACGGCATCGTGCTGATCTCGCCGGCGCTGGAGTTCATGCTGGTACAGCCCGACGAGTTCGAGCTGCTGCACTGGGCGCTCGAACTGCCGTCGCTCGCGGCGGTGCGCCTGCGCAGCGAGGGCATTACCGGCAATGCGCTTCAGGAGAAGCTGGCGGAAGTGGAACGCTATGCGCTCGGCGACTATCTGGTGGCGCTGGCCAGCGGTCTGGAGCGAGGCGGGCGGGTGGCCAGCCAGCGCGTGGCCGACATCACCGGCCTGCCGCTCGAACTCGTGCAGCGGAATTTCGCCCGTATCCCGACCGGCCTGTTCGCCAGGGAGTTTGCCCGCGCCAATGGCAAGGTGCTCAGCCCCTATGACGGCACGATCGCCACCGCAGACATCGCGCCCGAGAGCGCCCGCATCGCCGGCCCGGATCCGGTGCTCGACCGCAGCGTGCCGGTACTGACCTCGGCCTTCACCGGCTATATCAGGAACGAACTGAACTACCGCACCGATGTCAGCTACCGGTTGCTCAACGGGGAGATCAGCCGCAATTGGGACTATGGCACCTCGCGGCAAGGCTATGCCGGGGTGATGGACGATCTGCAGCGGGCGCGCGCCTTGAACCCTGCGCTCGGCGTCGTGATCGTCAACGGCTACACCGACCTCGTCACACCCTATCTGGCCTCGCGTTATCTGGTGAATCAGATTCCGTCGCTCGCCGATGCAAAATCCATCCGTCTCGATGTCGTGGAGGGCGGGCACATGATGTATTTCAGGCCGGACGGCCGGCGCGCGCTGAAAGAGGCCGCTTCGGAACTCTACCAGGCGACGCAGTGAGCACGTCGCGCCTGAAGGGCTTCAGGCGACCTCAGGCCGCCACGCAATGACGCCCTGCGTCCGCGCCCGCACCTCAGGTGAGGCCAGGCAGGTGGCGACCGCCTCGTAGCCGGGAGTGCCGGGGTACGGGGCGACATAGGTTGGCGGGCTGTGATTGGCGGGGCAGAGGATGATCGCTTCGTCGGTCCCGACAGTCGCCAGGTCCAGTATCGCGCGGGAGCGTGTGAGCAGGAAAAGCGGCCGGCCACGGTGGCGCAGATGGGCAATCAGCGCCTCCTGGGAAGCCTGGTCCAGCCCGTGCTCGATCATGTCGACGACCAGGGTAGCCGGACCTTCGGCCTCCAATCCGGCAAGGAGGGCAAGCAGTACGTCCGACACCGCGGCGCCATCCTCGACCAGCCAGGCCATCGTCCGGTCGACTCGCGCTCCCAGAGCCGGATCGGCGTCCATGCGGGCCAGAACTGGCGCGCCGCCGTCCGCCAAACGGTCCAGGCCAAGGAAAGCGGTGTTGGGCAGGCTCTCGGCAAGGCGCCGCGCCAGCCGGGTCTTGCCGCTGCCCAGCGGACCGATGATATAGTTCAGCGCCCGGACCGGTCCCAGTTCGAACCGCTCGCCGCCCCAGGGCCAGGGAAGGTCGAAAGCGACGCCGGGTCCGGTATCTGGCATCATCAGGCGCGCCAGTTCCGCAACAGTTGGCGCTTCGCCTCGAGCGAGGCCGTCCCGCAGGCTGCCGATCTTCTCGATAATGCCGACAAGCTGGCGCAACCGGCCCTCGAGGATCGCCTGGTGCGCGGCCAAGGCTGGCTCCATGCCTCTGGCGTCGCCCTCCAGCACCCGCGCCACCTGGGCCAGGCTGAAGCCAAGCCCGCGCAATGCCGCGATCTCGGCGGCGCGGCTCATCTCGACAGGACCGTAGGCCCGCCATCCGGCCGCGGTGCGGATCGGAGCGATCAGGCCACGCTGCTCGTAGAGCCGCAGGGCCTTGGCCGAGACGCCGAGCCGGTTGGCGGCTTCGGAAGCGTTCAGGAACTGGGCGGAGGAGCGCATGGAATCACCTTGTTGCTGGCTGACCGCTTTCTTATCGGGGCTGACCCAGGGGCCAAGTCAACAGCGACGTTCGAAGTGTGTCCCGCGGCCAAGTCTGCCCTGATCTTCGCGGCCGGCCTGCTGATCGTCGGCAACGAACATTTCCGCAAGCGGCCGTAGGACCGGGCGATCCTGCTGACAGTATGGTGTCAGGACGACACGGCGTAGTCTGGCGAAATGACTGAGGTTTTGAGCATGCCGGGCACCACCGAGCGAACCCTTGGCATCATCCTGGTTTCGGCGTCGGCGGCTGTCTTCGGCCTGACCGGTGTCTTGACCAAGTCGATCCAAGCCGATCCACTGACCATCACCTGCTGGCGCGGCTTTGTCGGCTCGATCCTGATCACGCTCTATGTGCTGTGGCGCCGCCGCCGCTCCGGCGGGCGCGAGAGCCTGCGGCTTGGCTGGCGCGGCTGGCTGCTGGCCGTCGAAGGGGCGCTGGCCAGCATCGCCTTCATCTCGGCGTTCAAATTCACCTTCGTCGCCAATGTCGCCGTCATCTACGCCACCGCGCCCTTCGTCACCGCGCTGCTGGCCTGGGTTCTGGTGCGCGAGAGAATCCGGCTACAGACGATGTTGGCCGCCGCCGTGTCTCTCTGCGGCGTGGGCATCATGGTTTGGTCCGGCTTCGGCGCCGGGCATCTCTTGGGCGACGGGCTGGCGCTGCTGATGACGATCGGCAGCGCGCTGTACATGATCATGGTGCGCGCTTTCCGCGACACGCCGGTGGTCTGGGCTGGTGCCGTGTCGGCGTTCCTTCTGTTCGTGCTCGGCTGGTTCGTTACCGATCTATTGGCGGTGTCGTCGAGGGATGCCGTGCTGCTGGTCACCTTCGGCGCCTCCTTCGCGCTTGCCTCGATCCTGTGGACGGAGGGCGCGCGCCTCATTCCAGCGGCGGAATCCGGCCTGCTCGGTTCGGCCGAAGTGCCGTTTGCGATCCTGTTCGCCTTCCTGTTCCTGGCCGAGATTCCGCCGGCTGCCAGCATGATCGGCGGCGCCATCGTGCTCTGCGCCGTATTCGCCCATGCCGGACGTGATTGGTTGGTGGCGCGGCAGCGCGCGGCACTTTGATCATGTGCTAAAATAAATTTGCAAAGTCATGGAACCATCACGGGGTTCAGGCATTGTGGGCGTGACGGGTCACCCCCAAGTCCCCCCAAACCCCTCGACCCGTCTAACCTCCAGCCGATCGTAAGGTCGGCTTTTTCTTTGCGGCGCTTAAGGGCTGACATTGAAGACACGCTGATCCAGTTCGGGCGTCATCGCCGAGGCAAGTCACGAGCCTCGCCAGCCAGCGCTTCGGGTCTTACAACTGGAGAAGCCAGTTGCTCACGCATCCACATTGACGTCTCCCCCACTTCGTCTAGGTTCTTCCCCGAAGCGGCCGCCAAAGAGCCGCGGAGCGAAAATCTGTTGGGAAAGATGCGGCAATGATCCTGACACTGGCGTTGCTTGCGGGCCTCGTTGCGACCTGGCTGCTGATTGGCGTGGTGGAAAAGTTCCGCCTTGGCCTGCGCTTTACCCAGGCGCTGCTCTATGTGCCGTTCAAACTTGCCTATCGTATCGATGACGACCGCATCAGGATCGCGCGCAACGCGGCAGCCCCGATCATCTATGTCATCTCGCACCAGTCGCGCATCGAGCCGGCGCTGATGCTGTCGCTCTTGCCTGATGACACTTTGCACATCCTCGACGATGTCTCGGCGCGGTCCCCCTGGCTGGAGCCGTGGCGTGAGCTTGGTCGCACCATAGTTTTCAACGCCGAGCATGTCTTTGTCAGTCGCCGGCTGGTGCGGGTGCTGAAGGGCAAGGGCCGCCTCGCCGTCTACCTGCCCGACGCGGTCGAGCCCGACGTCAAGACGTTTCGCCTGTTTCGCGCCGTCACCCGCATCGCCATGCAGGCCGACGCCAGCATCGTGCCGATTTTCGTCGCCGGCGCGCGCGCCCTGCCGGCGTCGTTGACGCCGGCGGACAAGGCGCCGCGCCGCTGGTTTCCACGCCTGTCGCTCAGCGTGCTGGAGCCATTGACCATCGCCGAGTTCGTGGCGCGAAACCCCGACCAGGCCTCGAATACCAATGCGCTGTTCGACCGCTTTGCCGAGGCGCGGCTGTTCGGCAGCGATCTCGATCGCGGCTTGTTCCTGGCCATGCGCGATGCCGCCGACCGCGTCGGCGCCTCGCACCCGATTGTCGAGGACGTCATCTCGGGCGCGCTCAGCTATCGCAAACTGTTCATAGGCGCACGGGTGCTGGGCCACCGCTTCGAGGCGGTAACCGCGCCGGGCGAAGCGGTCGGACTGCTTCTGCCCAACGCCAATGGCGTCGTATTGTCCTTCGTCGGCCTGCTGTCGGCCGGCCGGGTGGCGGCGATGATCAATTACACCGCAGGGCCGGCCAGCGTCACCGCGGCGGTGCGCACGGCGGTGATCCGCACCGTGGTTTCGTCCCGCGCCTTCGTCGAGAAGGCCGACCTTGCCGACATCGTCGCGGCGGTCGAGAAGGGCGGCGCCAAGCTGTTGTGGCTGGAGGATATCCGCGAGAGCGTGACCGCGCTGGACAAACTCGCCGCCGCGTTGCTGTGGCGTTGGCCGCTGCAGCGGCAGGATGCGGCCAAGCCGGCGGTGATCCTGTTCACGTCTGGCTCGGAAGGCACACCCAAGGCGGTGCTGCTGTCACACCGGAACCTTTACGCCAACGCCATGCAGGCTGAGGCCCGCATCACCATCTCGCCGGCCGATATCCTGCTCAACGTGCTGCCGGTGTTCCACTCCTTCGGCCTGACGGGCGGCACCATCCTGCCGCTGGTCACCGGGGTAAGGCTGTTCCTCTACCCCTCGCCGCTTCACTACAAGATCATCCCCGAGATCGCGCGCAAGGTGCGGCCGACCGTGATGTTCGGCACCGACACGTTCCTCGCCAATTATGCGCGCACCGCCAAGGACGGCGATTTCTCCAGCCTGCGCTTCGTCGTCGCCGGCGCCGAGGCGGTGAAGCCGGAGACGCGCCGCGTCTACCGCGAGCGCTTCCAGGCCGAGATCATCGAAGGCTTCGGGCTGACCGAGGCCGCACCCGTCGTCGCCGTCAACACCGCCATCCATAGCCGCGATGGCACTGTCGGGCGCCTGCTGCCGGCGATACGCATGAAACTCCAACCGGTCGAGGGCATCAGCGACGCCGGGCAGTTGTGGCTCAATGGACCCAATTTGATGATGGGCTATATGACCGCGGACCGGCCCGGCGAATTGCAGCCGCTCGATGGCTGGCACGACACCGGCGACATCGTTTCGGTCGATCGCGAGGGTTTCATCACCATTCGCGGCCGCGCCAAGCGTTTCGCCAAGATCGCCGGCGAGATGGTATCGCTGGGCGCGGTCGAGATGCTGGTGCAGTCGCTGTGGCCCGAAGAACGCCATGCCGCGGTCTCGGTGCCGGACAAAAGGCGCGGCGAGCGCATCGTGCTGGTTACCACCGCCGACGACGCCGACGCGGAAGAACTGCGCAAGTTCGGCAAGAAGGCAGGTGCTGCCGAATTGATGGTGCCCAACGATATCGTCAAGGTCGAGGAGATCCCGGTGCTGGGTTCGGGCAAGACCGACTATATCTCGACCCGCAAGCTGGCGATCGACCGGCTGGGGCTCAGCGCCGCGGCTTGAGGGTTCTTCGGACCTCGTCGAGAATTCGTTCCGGCGATGCAGATGGGTGGTTTTCGAGGTCTAAGGGATCACCGCCGACAATAGCAGAATAATGCCGACCCCCATCATGAGCAGGCCCGGCCAGTTCTGCGACAGGCCAAGGAAACCGAGCCCGCGCCGCCGCGGCTCAAGTGTCGGCCCTGGCGTTGCGAGATTCGGTGTCGGGCGATCCGGCGCCGCTGGAACGGGCGCCGGATCGCTGAGCCGCCCGTGCCTGAGGACCGCGCCCGCCATGTACACAATGCCAGCGACAGTGAGCAACGCACCAATGAGGATGACAGCCATTTCTCCTCGCTCTTTCAGGTCACGCCTGATTCAGAAGCTTGCGGGAGCGTTGACGGAACGTTTCGCGAGGTCGTACTTAGCGTGCCAGCGTCCGCTCCGCCTGGGCAGAACGCTCAAAGTGCCCGACAGGTTCCGACAAGGCTGTTGAGCCCGGAGCGAATTGGATTGGCGACAGGTTTGCTAACCAATATCCGAGGGCGGAACCTTCTCGCCCTCGCGCATGGCGCGCCTGGTATAGGCGCGCACGCTGAGCGGCAGGAAGATCAGGTAGCCTCCGACCGACGCGGTCAGCGTGTACCAGGGATAGGTCATCAGCAACAGCACATAGAGGACGACGCCGAGGATGACCGGCAGCACCTTGTCGCCCGGTATCCGTATGCTCTTGCCGGAATAGACCGGCAGCCGGCTGACCAGCAGGAAGGCGACGAGGATGGTGAAACCGGTGGCGATGAAGGCGGCCAGGCGGCTCGGCTCCAGACCAAGCCTTAGGAAATGGAGATAGAGCGGCAGCATGACCAGCACGGCGCCGGCCGGCGCCGGTACGCCGACGAAATATTCGGTCTGCCAAAGCGGACGTTCGGCCTTCTCCTCGTCAAGCACGTTGAAACGGGCAAGCCTCAGCCCGCAGGCAATGGTGAATAACAGCGCCGCGATCCAGCCCGGCGAACCGGCGCGGTCGAGCAGAAAGGCATAGAGAACCAGGGCGGGGGCGACGCCGAAATTGACGATGTCGGCCAGCGAATCCATCTGCGCGCCAAATTTGGATGTCGCCTTCAACATCCGCGCCAGGCGGCCGTCGATGCCGTCGAGAAAGGCGGCAAGCAGCACCATCACCACCGCCGGCTCGAAGCGGCCTTCGAAGCCGAAGCGGATGCCGGACAGGCCGGCGCAGATGGCAAGCACGGTGACGAGATTGGGCAGCACCATGCGCATCGGGATTTCGCGGATGCGCGGGCCGCCGCTGGCATGCGCCTCGAATTTCTTGAACGGCGCGCCCACCGGTCAGGAAATCCGTACGAGCGGCGTCGCGGCAACGCCGCCGAATTCGGCCAATACAGTTTCGCCGCCGACCGCGGTCTGACCGACGGCGACACGCGGCGTCGCGGTCGACGGCAGGAACACGTCGACGCGCGAACCGAAGCGGATCAGCCCGAAACGTTCGCCGATGGCGAGCGCATTGCCGGCCTCGGCCCAGCAGACGATGCGCCGCGCCACCAGGCCGGCGATCTGCACCGCGGCCACCGTGCCGTTCGGGCTGTCGATGACCAGCCCGTTGCGCTCGTTCTCCGAACTTGCCTTGTCCAGTTCGGCGTTGAGGAATTTGCCCGGCCGATGCTCGATCCTGGAGATGCGGCCACGCACCGGGGCGCGGTTCACATGGCAGGAAAAGACGTTCATGAACACGGAAATACGGGTCATCTCGCCGCTGCCGAGACCAAGCTCGCGCGGCGGCACGGCCGGGCCAACCGCCGAGATGATGCCGTCGGCGGGACTGACCACCAGTCGGTCGTCGACGGGCGTGACGCGTTCGGGATCACGGAAGAAATAAGCGCACCATGCCGTCAGGATGAGGCCGACCCAGAACAGGATCGAGGAGAAATAGCCGAGCACCAACGTCGCCGCAGCGAAGGCGGCAATGAAGGGATAGCCCTCACGATGGATCGGAACGAACGCATTCTTGACCGTGTCGACGAGGCTCATTGGATGGGGGCGGTCCTTGTTTCAAGTCCGGCCTCAATAGCCGAAAGCCCCCCTTCCCGCAACGCAACAATGGGAGAGGCT
>NZ_CAUM01000087.1 GCF_000350085.1 Mesorhizobium metallidurans STM 2683 | reverse complement strand
CCCACTTTTGGGCGACATGCATCAGCTCTCATGAAAATGATTGTAAACCAGCTTCGCCACCTGTTCGGAAATGCCGTCGACCTTGACCAGATCCTCCATAGCCGCCCGGCTGACCGCCTTGGCAGTGCCGAAATGCATGAGCAGCGCGCGCTTGCGGCCGGGACCGATGCCGCTGATCTCGTCGAGCGGGCTCTTGACCATCTCCTTCTTGCGGCGCGCGCGGTGCGAACCGATGGCGAAGCGGTGGACCTCGTCGCGCAGCCGCTGGACGAAGTAGAGGACGGGATCGCGCACCGGCAGCGAAAACGAGTCCCTGCCCCTGACGAAGAAGCGTTCGCGGCCGGCGTCGCGGTCCTGGCCCTTGGCGATGCCGATGGCCACGACGCGATCCTCGATACCGAGATCGGCAAGGATCTTGCGCACGGCCGTCATCTGGCCCTGGCCGCCGTCGATGAGGATCACGTCGGGCCAGGCCGGAAAACCGCTGGCGCCCTCGATGTCGTCCTCCGCTTCGCCCTCTGTCCCTGCGATTTGCGGAGTATCGCCATGCTCCTTCAGCAGCCGCGAAAAACGCCGCTCCATCACCTCGCGCATCATGCCGAAATCGTCGCCCGGCGTGATCTCGGTCGAGCGGATGTTGAATTTCCGGTACTGGTTCTTGACGAAGCCTTCCGGTCCGGCAACGACCATGGCGCCGACGGCGTTGGTGCCCATGATGTGCGAATTGTCGTAGACCTCGATACGCACCGGCGGCTTTGCCAGGCCGAAGGTCTCGGCAAAACCGGTGAGCAGCCGCGCCTGCGTCGAGGTCTCGGCCAGCCGGCGGCCGAGCGCCTCGCGGGCGTTCTGCAACGCATTGCCGGTCAGGTCCTTCTTCTCGCCGCGCTGCGGCACCGAGATCGACACTTTGCGACCGGCGCGGGTGGAGAGCGCCTCGGCCAGCAGTTCCTGCTCCTCGACGGCGTGCGAGAGCAGCATGGCGCGCGGCGTCGGCTTGTCGTCATAGAACTGCGCCAGGAACGAGCCCAGCACTTCGGCTGCCTCCAGCGCCGGATCGGCCTTGGGAAAATAGGCGCGGTTGCCCCAGTTCTGGCCGGTGCGGAAGAAGAACACCTGGATGCAGACCTGGCCGCCTTCCTGATGGATGGCGAAGACGTCGGCCTCTTCCACCGTTTGCGGGTTGATGCCCTGGTGGCTCTGCACATGTGAAAGTGCCGCCAGCCGGTCGCGATAGATCGCGGCGCGCTCGAAATCGAGATTTTCCGAGGCTTGCTGCATGGCGGCGGAGATTTCCGTCTTCACCTTCTGGCTGCGACCGGAGAGGAAATCCTTGGCCTCCGCGACCAGCACGGCATAGTCGGTGTGCGAGATCTCGCCGGTGCATGGCCCGGCGCAGCGCTTGATCTGGTAGAGCAGGCAGGGCCGGGTGCGGTTCTCGTAGAAGGAGTTGGTGCAGCTTCTCAGCAGGAAGGCGCGCTGCAGCGAATTGATGGTGCGGCCGACAGCGCCGGCGGAAGCAAAGGGGCCGAAATAGTCGCCCTTGCGCGAGCGCGCGCCACGATGCTTGTAGATGCCGGGCGAGACATGGTCGCCTGTGAGCAGAATATAAGGGAACGACTTGTCGTCCCGCATCAGCACATTGAATCTTGGCCGCAAGCGCTTGATAAGATTGGCTTCGAGCAGCAACGCTTCGATCTCGGTGCGGGTGACGACGAATTCCATCGTCGCGGTCTCGCGCACCATTCGGCCGATGCGGCTGGTGTGGAAACGGCCTTGCGCGTAGTTGGTCACCCGCTTCTTCAGGCTGCGCGCCTTGCCGACATAGAGCACGTCGCCGGCGGCATTCATCATGCGGTAGACGCCGGGCGCATTGGGCAGCCGCTTGACCAGCGTCTGGATAACCTCGGCACCGACCATGCCGTCGGCATCGCCGGCATGCGGCGCCCAGTCGATGGCGGTGAAGGCCACATCCGGGCCAGAAGGGGCGACGATCTCCTCCGCCGCCTCGTCCTCAAGGTCGACTTCCGGGGGCAGGTCGTCGGCGGCTCCGCTGCGCGGTCTATGCTTTTGGTCTACGGGACTCATTCCACCATGCCTGTCACATCGGGCGTCTGCCATGCAAGATGTTGGCCGCCATCGAGCGCGATCATCTGGCCGGTGACCGAGCGCGCCGCCCAGAGATAGCGGATGGTGGCGCCGAATTCCGGCAATTCCGGGCCGCGTTTCAGGATCAGGCCGTCGAGCTGCGCGGCAAAATCATGATCGTCCTGCCGCATGTTCTTCAGCGTCGGGCCAGGACCGATGGCGTTGACGCGGATACGGGGTCCCAGCGCCTGGGCCAGCATCTGGGTTTGCGTCCACAGCGTCGACTTCGACAGCGCATAAGAGAAATAGCGCGGCGTCGGCCGCCAGACGCGCTGGTCGATCATGTTGACGATCAGCCCCTCCTGCCCTTGCGGCAAGGCGCGGGCGAAGCTCTGCGCCAGCAGCGCCGGCGCCTTGACATGGATGGCGAAGTGCCGGTCCCAGGCAAGCCAGTCGAAATCCTGAACCGTATCGTCCACGAACAGCGAGGCGTTGTTGACCAGCAGCGTGACGGGCCCGAGTGCCGCTTCGGCGCGGCCGATCAGATCGCCGACCGCTTCCATATCGGTCAGGTCGGCGGCAACCACAGCGGCGCGGCCATTCCGGCCAAATTGACCATCCTTGATCTTTTCCGCCAGCGTCTCCGCCTCGGCCCGTGAGCTGTTGCAGTGAATCGCCATGGCAAAACCGTTTGCGGCCAGATCCTCGACAATCGCCTTGCCGATCCGCTTGCCTCCGCCCGTTACCAGCGCCGTTCCAGCGGCTTTGCTCATCCTGTCAATCCTTAATCGGGGCTCCAATTTCAGCCCGCCGGCAAATATGGCCGGCCAAGGGTTAAATGCAGTTCGTACCTTGGGCAGCATTGTGGCAAAGCGGCCATACGGCCTTTCGACTCTGGCCGGGACTCGGCCTGCCGGACCGCAATATAGAGCCCTGGACTCCTTGCTCCAAGCGGTGTGCAGCGCAGCATGGCAAAGCCTCCTGACACCATCTGTTGCGCGGATGCAACGTCAAGGTTTGGCCTCATTCGTGCCAGGGAATGACCCAAGTTCAGGTTCGCTTCAGCCGCATTTTGACACGACATTTGGAACCGGCGAGCGCCAGATCCGTTTATCCCCCCGGACGGGTTGAGGGCATTCGCGAAAAACAAGCCTGTGCCTGTGGCTTAAGGAGTAAAGAACAATGCAAGCCAATCTTAAATTTGCGCGACCGCTGGCGGTAGCGCTCGGGCTCTTCGCCCTCAGTGGAACCGCCTACGCCGCGGACGTTGTTTCGGAAGAGCCGCCGGCACCCGCGCCGATCGCAGAACTTCCTGTCGCTTCCTGGGCCGGTCCCTATGCCGGTCTGAGCGTCGGCTACGGCTTCAGCGGCAAGGCCGATGCCGAGGATGTGGGCGTTGACATCGACACCGACGGCTTCGTCGGCAGCGTCTTCGGCGGCTATCAGTGGCAGCAGGAGAACTTCGTCTACGGTGCTGAAGCCGATATTGGCTATACCGATGTCAAGGGCGACAATGCCGGCCTCGAGTCGAAGGGCGGCTTCGAAGGCTCGCTGCGCGCCCGCCTCGGTTACTCCGTCACCCCGGAGATCCTGCTCTACGGCACCGCAGGTGGTGCGCTCAGGAACCAGAAGATGGAAGCCGCTGGCTTCAGCGAGAGCAACACCATGCTCGGCTGGACGGCCGGTCTCGGTACCGACATCAAGATCACCGACAATGTGTTCGGCCGTGTCGAATATCGCTACACTGATTTCGGCAAGAAGGACTTCGACGGCCTCGGCGAAGTCAAGTCGACCGACAACCGCGTCACCTTTGGCGTCGGTATGAAGTTCTAAGTCGTTCAAGCCACGACACGAAAAAGCCGGGCCTCGCGCCCGGCTTTTTTTGTGCCCGGCGCCTGCCGTGCGCTGAAGCGTCTCGGCCGTCGGCGCAGCCACGCGCGATATCGAGGTCAGCGTGGAGCCAGCATTCGGTCAACCAAGACCAGGACTTCGGCTGCCGCGACGAAACCGAGAGCGATCACGACGGCGTTCGACATGACCCCGACCCAGCCATTCGCGGACACATCTATGAATGGGTAAGCGTATTTCCCTTCAGCGACACCACGAGCCAGGGCATAGGCGAGATACGCCACGGTACGAGTTTCTTCTCCGGACAAGCAAAGTCGACAATGTAACTGGCGATCGGAAATTGACGCCGGAAGCCAAGCCCCATCAGTCGGTGCGCACGAAGTTCGTTCCAGAGTTTCAGCTCGGCGTCGGTCATGACCCTGCGCATCGATTTGGCGTTTGCACGGTGTCGCGGATGCAATGGCGTGTGAGGCATTGTCAAATCCTCCATACTATTGAAGTGAGCGCTCTACGGCGCCCCTCTGTCCTTCCGGACATCTCCCGCACAAGGGGGAGATTGGGCGCCATCCCGGCTTTCGCCAATCTCAAATACCGAAGACATCCCCCTGCCTTCAGCCCGGAACCGCCGGCTTCAGCTCGGGAAATTTCTCATCAAAACGTGCCGCCCAGCGGATCAGCCGGCTGCGGCCCTTCTCCCATTTTCCGGCAAAGCGCAGCGAAAGATAACCGAGGCAGGCGCGCAGCGCGATCTGGCCGGTGGTGATCTTCTTCGGCAGCTTTGGCGGATTGGCGTTGAGCAGATCGAGTGCCGCGGTGATCTTTGCCCACTGGCGATCGAGCCAAGGCTGGTAGACCATGTCCTCAGGGCGGGTGCGCCGCTCATAGACCATCGACAGCGCGCAGTCGCAGATGCCGTCGGCCAGCGCCTCCAGTACCTCAGCCTCGAGGCGCTTGTCGGGATTGCGCGGCAACAGCGCATTCTTCGACACCCGGCTGAGATGCTGGGTAATGGCGCGGCTGTCGTGGATCGAGCGGCCATCGTCCAGCACCAGCACCGGAATCTTGCCAAGCGGATTGGCGCCGATCAACTCGGCCGGCTTGTCCTCGGTCTTGACAGGCACGAGATCGACGGCGATGCCGGCATAAAGTGCCGCCATGCGCACCTTGGAGCTATAGGGGGAAGTGGACGCATAGAGCAGCTTCGGCATGATCGGTTTCCTGTTTATGGACAGTGCGTTTTTACCGATCGCCTTTAATGAGGCAACGGCCAGCAGCGGAAAAACCAGCCGCCAGAGGTGACATCTATCGTGAGCGCCAGCCGCCGTTGAGACGCAATAAAAGCCCCCGGACTTCGCCGCACGGCGAAGTCCGGGGAGCTGCGAAAGATACCTCCGCCCCTCTTTTCGAGCGCCTCAATACCAAAGCGCATAGCGCGGCGCCTTGATGGCATCCGCCCTCATGTGTTCCGGCATTGTCCCCGGCGCGCTAAGAAACGCGACTACTTCTTCGCGGCCTTGGCCTTGGCAGGCGCTGCCTTCTTGGCAGGTGCTGCTTTCTTCACCGGTGCTGAGGACTTCGCCGCGGCTGCCTTCAGCGGAGCCTTGGCCTTTGCCGGCGCTGCCTTCTTCGCGGCGGGTTTCGCCGCGGCCTTTGCAGCCGGCTTCTTGGCCGGTGCCGCCTTCTTTGCCGGTGCAGCCTTCTTTGCCGGTGCAGCCTTGGCCTTGGCCGGTGCCGCTTTCTTCACTGCCGGTTTAGCCGCGGCCTTTGCGGCCGGCTTCTTGGCCGGCGCAGCCTTTGCCTTAGGCTTGGCAGCAGGTGCTGCTTTCTTAACCGCAGTCGCGGCTTTCGCCGCCGCTGCCTTTACTGGTGCTTTCTTTGCCGGTGCCTTGGATGCCGGCGCTTTGGATGACGTCTTAGCCATGCGATGCCCCTTGCGTTGTGCCGATGGCCATTAGTGACCCGGCTTGTCATGCATATCTGACTCGCTTGTGTCTAGCCAGCGAAGCATTACAATGATTTTCGCAGCTTAAATTTTGGTTACGTCATCCGCACGACCATGCAGATTGTCGCAAAATCCACTTGGGATCTTCGACCTGTGTGGTGAAATTCTGCGACGGAAATTCTGCGCGCTCTATCTTGGTTGGTCTTGTCGAGAAGCGCAGGAACTTTTCGAACAGCCTCCACCCGCAGACATCGACTGCTGGTGGCGACGACCGCGAAGAGCTGCGGCACCGCCCGCTTCGTCTTGTCAAACGCGGTGAACTGAAGGCGTAGACAGAAGCAACAGGACGAGTGTCGCCGCATCACCTTGCGGGACGAAAGCGAGCCTCAAGCTCACATTTAACAAGATCGGGATTTTGCTTTCAACAAAGAAGTTGAGGTTGCGAAAATTGGCAACCCTCAGTCAGTCGAGCACCAACGCATCGGCCCGGAAAATCGGAATCTATTCTTGCTTGCTGATCTTAGATTCTGAAATCATGAAGCAGATTCAAAGTGTTATAGCGTGGTTGTGTGTCCGCTGTATTGGCAGCGTCTTAGCCGTGGCTCTCGCCGAGGAGATGCGCCGAAAATATTCACGCCACCACGTGGCAATGACTGATCAGCCACCACGTGGCAATGACTGATCAGCCGCATCGCGGCGTGCCGTTCCTCATTGTGCACATGCCGATCCAGGCTCGCGATTTTCTCCAGTTGTTCGTCGTTGGCCCAGGCCTGACAGGCAAAGAGGCTGCGAAGCAAGATCAAGGCGCTCATGATTGGTTTCCTTCCGGTCCGGAAAATGTGAGTATGTTGTTTATATTTTCATGTTCGTATTTTCATGGGGGCAAGCAAACGTGTCTACTCGCATTGCAAAATCGCGTCAGCGCATGCGCAAGCAGCCGCGCCAGGCGCGCTCGATCGCGACCGTCGAGGCAATCATCGAAGCCGGTGCTCATATTCTGAGCGAGCTTGGGTGGGTCGGCTTCACCACAAACAAGGTGGCCGAGGCGGCCGGCGTCAGCATCGGCTCGCTCTATCAATATTTCCCCGACAAGCTCGCCCTGGTCGAGGCCATCCGGCGCCGCCACTTCGATCACGTGCTGTCGATCATCAGCGAAGCGGCCGCGGACGAAAAGCCGCTCAGGCAATTCGCGCGCGAGCTGGTGCGCGGCATGATCGCGGCGCACAGCATCCACCCGACGCTGCACCAGGTGCTGCTCGACGAGGCGCCGGGCGATCGCGGCTCGCGGGCCGCCCATGCCGCGTTCCAATCCCGCTATCTCGAACACTACGCCGCCGCCGTGGCGCAGTATCGCAGACGCAGGAAAGACACCGAGACGGTCGCACGCGTGCTTTCCTCCGCGGTCGAGGGTGTGATCCACAATGCGGCGCGCCGGGGCATGCTGGATGCCGCCGACCTGCAGAAGCAGCTCGTCGAGCTGATCTGCGCTTACCTGTCCGGGGCAAATCGCTGACGAGCTTGATCAACCAGCGGCCCGACAGTTCAACCCGACAGTTCAAGGAGTATCCATCTCTGGTCTTTACGCCTGGTAGCCGAGGCAGATGGCGCCAAGCGCGACGACACCGCAGGCACCGACGCGCCTTGGCGTCAGCGCCTCGCCAAGGAACAGCCTTCCGATGAACGCGGCGAAGACGACGCTGGTTTCGCGGATCGCGGTGATCGGGCCGTCCGTCCGAGCGCGAAGGCGGCGACGACGACGCCATAGGCGAGCAGTGCGAACAGGCCGCCGCCCAGCGCCTTCCAGGTTTCCGGCGCGCCGAAATCGACGGCGAGCCTGCCGCGCAAGGCGACGAAGGTCGCCGGCAGCAAGGCGCCGTAGAGCACCAGCACCCAGGCCGTATAGGCGCCGCTGTCTTGCGCCGCGCGAACGCCGATGGCGTCGACCGTCGCATAAGCGGCGATGATCGCACCCGTCGCCAGCGCGTAGAGGATCGATGTCGTCGACGCCATGATGCCGCCCGCAACGAGCGCGACGCCGAGGATCTCCGGCATGGTGAGTTGCTGGCCGGCCAGAAAATAGCCACCGAGCGGTGACCAGCAGCGGTACGCTGCCGCGAACGATCGGATAGACCTGCCCCAGTTCGCCATAGCGGTAGGCGGCCACCAGGAAGACGCTGTAGCCGACCTGCAGCGATGTCGCCGCAGGCGAAGAAAAATTAGAAAGGGAACGCCGCGCTCAGCGCAGAACGCGGCAGCGGCCGTTGTAGACCATCCAGCGGTCGAAGCCCGAGACGCAGAATTCGACATTGTCGCCGATCGAGGCAAAGCCCTGCCCTTCCTCGATCAGATACCAGATGGTGCGGTCGCGGCCATCTGACAGGCTGACGGTGGCGCCGCAATAGCGACGACCGATCGGCCTGGTTTCATCGGCCGGCAGATAGCGATGCTGATAGATGCGCTGGAAATCGACGATTTCGACATCGGGCAGTTGCGGCACGTGACGCACCTGGTAGCTAAAGCGGTTGGTGATCTTTTTCAGCACCCAGTCCTCGCCGCAGACGCTGCCGTCGTCGCCGGAATAGACGCCAAGGTCGGCCGCGTGCACGGCCTGTGTGACGCCAAGCGACGTGCCGAGCGGTGTGCAAAGAGCAATCAATGCGGCAAGGGCGGATCTGGCGAAGCGAGTCATGGCAGCCTCTTATGGTCGACTCAGTGCACTGTGCGGATTCGCTCGGCGGCGGTCAAGCGGTTGCGCCGTCATCTCGATGGCGTCGATGAACAAAGGGTTTCGCTTGCCAGCGTTTTACTCCCCTGCCAGCCACTCCATCCTCCAGTCCGCCGGCTTCTCGACGACCAGCAGCCGGTGCAGCGCCGGCAGCACAATGCGCAATTCGCCTTCCAGCGTGAATGGCGGGTTGACCACCACCATGCCGCTGCCGTCGAGGCTGGGTTCGGCCGATGCGGGTTTGATCTCGAAGTCTATGTCGAGCAGCCTCGGGATACCCGATTGCTTGAGCGCCTTCCTGAAGGCGATCACCGCCTTGCGGTCCTTCACCGGATACCACAGCGCATAGATGCCGCCAGGCCAGCGCTTGTGCGCCTTTTGCAGCCCGTCGACGAGCCGGCCGAACTCGCCCTGCTCCTCGAAGGGCGGATCGATGAGCAGGAGACCGCGCTTTTCCTTGGGCGGCAGATGCGCGCCGAGCGCCAGCCAGCCGTCGAGCTCGATCACCCGTGTCTGGAAATCGCCGGCAAACAGCGCTTTCAGCCTCGCCGCATCGTCCTGGTGCAGTTCGACCGCCGACAGCCGGTCCTGCTTGCGCATGAGCTGCCTGGCGATCAGCGGCGAGCCCGGATATTTTTTCACCCCACCCTCCGGCCCCCGCTCCGGATTGAGCGAGCGGACCACATCGAGATAAGGAGCCAGCAGCGCCGCCGCCTTGGCGTCAAGCGGGGCATCGATCAGCCGGCCTATGCCCCCTTGCCACTCGCCGGTCTTCTGCGCTTCGGTCGATGACAAATCGTAGCGGCCGATGCCGGCATGCGTGTCGATGACGCGGAACGCCTTGTCCTTCTGCTTCAGATATTCGACGAGCCGGCTCAGCACGACATGCTTGACGACATCGGCGAAGTTTCCGGCATGATAGGCGTGACGGTAATTCATGCCGCTACCTAGAGCCTGTTCCATCCCGATAGAATCGGGATGGGGCTCTATCTCTTTGTTTGAGCATGATCTTTTCCGAAAACCGGATTCCACTTTTCGGGATCATGCTCTAGCTCGACGAACCGTTGCGGCCCCAGCGTGGCGGTGGCGGCCGCGAGTTCGGATTTTGCGGCCGGCCGCCGCCACCAAAACGAAACGCCAGCACCAGCCCGATCAGGCCGACCGCCATCAAGGAGAAGCCGACCGGCTGCGCCCGTCGATCGACCTCGCCGGCGCCGGCGCGCAGCACGAGGTCCACGACGCGCATGGGGATGTCCTCGGCGTCGCCGGGACCGACCGTAAAAGTGTAAGGACCGGGACTGACCGTCTGGATCACGCCAGCCTCGTCGCGAAAGATCTTGTCCGCCGATTGCGGGCTGGGCTGGCGCGGATTTTCGGAATGGTTGAACGCAAGCGTCGAGGCAAGCACGGTCCGGCCGCCGGTGGCGGCGGTCAATGTCAGCACGGTGCGCTGTTGTGAGGCGACGATGCGCTCGGCCCTGGCGGTGAGATCGACCAGCACCCTGACCGGCGCGTCGCTTTCGGCAAGCGGCACCGTCACCGGCTTGAACCGACCCTGGTCATAGACCCGCCAGGCGCCGATCTCACGGCCGGAGAAATTGCTCATCGCCCAGGGATAGGCGATGCCGATGCCAATGCCGGCGAGCAGGATCAGAAGCAACAGAAAGCGCATTGTTCATTCCATGAGCTATGGGCGTGAGCGACTGCGCACGTCATGCCTTGCGTTCCCAACGCCGGTCCGGCGTCTGCTGCCAGTAGGTCACCGTGTGACCGGCGTCCTTCATCGTCTTCCAGTGCGTGCGCGCAGCCTCGACCTGGGCCGCGTCGTGGCCGTCGAACAGGAACACAGCGCGTTCATAGCCGGCAAGTTCGGGCGGCGGCGCGCCATCGACGAGGAAGCGGATCTGAGCCTCGTTCGGGTTTTCCCGGCCCGTGGTCAGAAGGATCGGCTGCTCGGCGGGATAGGCTTCGCGATCCGTCGCATGCGCCAGGAACGAATCGTCCCGGAACGTCCACAGATGCTGGTCCAGAGCATCGCGCCGCTCCTCGGTGCCGGTCTGCACCACCGCGCGCCAACCGCGATCGACGCTGCGCTCGAGCAGGCCGGGCAGCGCATCCTCCAGCGTCGATTCGGTCAGGTGATAGAACAGGACTTCGGCCATGATTGCGCCTTCAGAGACCTCACCCCTCGTAATTGTCGCGCACCAGCCGGTCGAGCAGCCTGACGCCGAAGCCGGAACCCCATGACTGGTTGATCTCGCTGGAAGGCGCGCCCATTGCGGTGCCGGCGATGTCGAGATGCGCCCAGGGCGTGTCCTTGACGAAGCGCTGCAGGAACTGCGCCGCGATGATGGCGCCGCCATAGCGGCCGCCGATGTTCTTCATGTCGGCATTCTTGGAATCGATCAGCTTGTCGTATTCGGTGCCGAGCGGCATGCGCCACAGCCGTTCCTGCGTCGCCTGCCCGGCGCCGGTCAGCCTGTCCGCCAGTTCGTCATTGTTGGAGAACAGGCCGGCATAATGCTGGCCGAGCGCGACCATGATGGCGCCGGTCAGCGTCGCCAGATTGACCATGAATTTCGGCTGGAAACGGTCGTTGCAGTACCACAGCGCATCGGCCAGCACGAGGCGGCCCTCGGCATCGGTGTTGAGCACCTCGATGGTCTGGCCGGACATCGAGGTGACGATGTCGCCGGGACGCTGGGCATGGCCGTCGACGGCATTTTCCACCAGTCCGATGACGCCGACGACATTGGCCTTGGCCTTGCGCGAAGCCAGCGCATGCATCAGCCCGGTCACGGCGGCCGCTCCACCCATGTCGCCCTTCATGTCCTCCATACCGGAGGCCGGCTTCATCGAATTGCCGCCGGTGTCGAAGGTGACGCCCTTGCCGATGAAAGCGACCGGGCTGTCCTTGGCCTTGCCGCCGTTCCACTGCATGACGGCCATGCGGGCGCCGCGCGGCGAACCTTGCGCGACGCCGAGCAACGAGCCCATGCCGAGTTTCTTCATCTCCTTCTCGGCCAGGATCTCGACCTTGATGCCGAGCGCTTCCAGTTCGCTCACGCGAGCGGCGAATTCCACCGGGCCGAGCATGTTGGCCGGTTCGTTGACCAGATCGCGGGCCATGAGCACGCCGTCGATCACCGCCACCTCGTCGGCAAAGGCCTTTTTCGCGGCCGCCGGATCGGTGGTGTGGATGGTCACCTTGACCGGCTTTTTGGGTTCAGCCTTCTTGCCGTCGTGCTGGCCATCGCCATTGTCCTTTTTCGTCTTGTACTTATCGAAGGCATAGCTGCGCAGCAGGATACCAGCGGCAAGTTGCGCCGCTTGCCTGCCACCGGCAACCGCGCCCGGCAGATCGAGCACGACGGCCACTTCGGTCGCCTTGCGCAAGGACGCGGCGACGGTGCCACCAAGCTTCAGCCAGGCATGGTCGTCGAGCCCCGAGACCTTGCCGGCGCCGACCGCCACCAGCCGGTCGAGCGACGTCCCCTCCGGCGCCAGCACTTCAACCAGGCTGGCGAATTTGCCGGAAAAGTCGGCCACCGGAAACGCCCGCGCCAAGGTCTTTGCCGGATCGCAGGCCTTTGCCGCCTCGCCGAGGCTGCTATCGTCGGCCACCAGCACGAAGACGCTGCCCTTTTTGGGTGCTGCGAATTTGGCGAAGGCGATCGAAGGTCTCGAAGTCATCATGTCCTGCTTTCGGGGAAGTGCGTTGGGTTTTCAGGGGAGCGCCTTGAAGATGCACGACATTTGCCCGTTTTCCGACCAAAAAAACCACCCTCTTTTTCAGACCTTGATTTTGTTCGCCTTTTTGCCGGTTTTGCCCTCTATCCCTCATGACAGTTCCGGGCGCTCACGTCGGCGATCCCGGCGCGTCGCAAATCATCGCCCCTGCCCGACGATCTGCCGGGCGATCGCCTTGGCCTGAATGCCGGCATTGGCGAAACAGCCGCGAATGCTTGGCCGCATGCCGGTAAACCACAGGCCGGGCAGTTTCGGGTCGGTCTCGCCGCCGTTGAAAAGCGGCACGCCCTTGCCGTCCAGCACACCGAGCTTGCCGACCATGCGTTCGAGCCCGGTGCGGTAGCCGGTCGCCGCGATGACGATATCGGGGGCGATCAGCTTGCCATTACCCAGGATCACACTGTCACGGGTGAATTCCCGTATTGCCGATACGACGACGATCTTGCCGACCTTGATGGCGCGGACAGCACCATCGTCGGCGGCGATGGCCGTGTAGTCCGAGGTCAGGCGGCTCGCGCCTCCCAAGGGCGCTTTCGGCATGCCGAATTTCGTCAGGTCGCCGAAAACGATACGCTGCGTTGCGGCCATCGCCACATCGGCGACCCGCAGCGGCAAACGCGCCATGAACGGCGAAAGCCTGTGGACGGCGATCTTGCCGATACGCTTGGGCAGGATCGAGGGACCATTGCGGGCCGACAGCCAGATATTCCTGGTCTCTATACCCGCCAGATGATTGAGTACGTCGAAGCCCGAATTGCCGGCGCCGACGACCAGCACTTTCTTCCCGGCATAGTGCTTGGCTTTGCCAAAATCCGCCGAATGGACGATCCGGCCGGCAAAGTCGCCTGCCCCCTTCCAATCGGGAATGAAAGGCTGCCGGTCGCGCCCGGTGGCGACGACGACATGGCGCGCCAGCCGGGGCCTGGCATTGGTCTGCACAATCCAATGGTCGCCTTTGAATGCGATCTCCTCGACAGCCACGCCGAACTCCACCGGCAGATTGTGCGCCTGGCTGAAATCGTTCAGATGGCGGATGACGGCGGTTCTGTGGGGGAAAGCGGGGGTGCCTGCGGGGTAACCGGCGCCAGGCAGTACCGAGAGGTCGCGATGCGTGTTGAGGTGCAGCCGTTCGTGCCGCCGATGCCAGGGTTCGGCAAGCCGGCTTTCCTTTTCCAGGATAACCGTCGGCACGCCGGCCTCGATCAGCGCATGGGCGGCGGCCAGCCCTGCAGCGCCGGCGCCGATCACGATCGCTCCGTGAGAGACCGATACCTGTCCGGTTTGACCGCGCAATTCTCTAACGTCCATACTTGCACCTGTCACAGTCGCGGCGGCCGCAACCGTAGCCGGCGCGACATTTGGTCGTTTTCCCTCATTTGGCAAGACTTTGCCGGAATCACACCCCATATGGCGCATGGAATCGATGGGCGATTCGCCGCGGCACGGCCCCGCTCTCCTGCCGCAACCTCTTGTTAACCATCGATGTTGGTCCTTTCTTATCCATTTGCCGCCGACACTCCGACCCGCCGGACGGGAGCCGGATCGAGCCGCTTGATGGAACCGTCCAATGGAGCCAGTTGTGCGGGCGTCGCCGGATGACTACCTTGTCCGGAGGCATGATGCCGTTCGGCAAAATCGAGAAAAGCCTGCATGAAGGTCGTTGAACGCTACATCATGCGTCGCGCGTTGGCGGTCTTCCTGGCAGCGCTCATCTGGACGCTGGCGATCGTGTGGACGACGCAGGTGCTCGCCCGTATCGATCTCGTTACCGACAGCGGCCAGTCGGCGTTGACCTTCTTCGAAGTCGCGGCGCTGATCATTCCATCGATCGTTCCGATCGTCGTGCCGTTCGCCCTGGTGGTGGCGGTCGCCCAGACGCTCAGCGTCATGAACACCGATTCGGAACTGGCGGTGATCAACGCCGCCGGCGCCTCGCGCTGGACCATCGTCAGGCCGATCATGCTTCTGGCGCTGGCAGCCAGCGTCTTTTCATTCGCCGTCGACAACGGTGTCGACCCCTATGCCCGCCAGAAAAACCGCGAGCTGGTGGCGTCCTCGCGTGCCGACCTGTTGTCGCTGATCATCCAGGAAGGTACCTTCCGCAAGATCGACGATGGCCTGTTCCTGCAGATTGGCGAACGGCTTCCGGACAACCGCCTCGGCGGCATCTTCGTGGCGGATTCACGCGAGGAAGGCGTCAACCTCATCTACTACGCCAAGACCGGCAGCATCGTCGAACGCGGCGACGAGAAGGTGTTGATGATGAATGACGGCGTCATCCATCGCGAAACGCTGACCGGCGACCTGTCGGTCATCCGCTTCACCTCCTATGCCTTCGATCTGTCCGCCTTCATGTCGGCTTCCTCGGACATATTGCTTCTCCCGAAGGACCGGACGACCCAGTACCTGCTCAATCCCAGTCCGAACGACAAGATGTACCAGCAAAGGCCGAACAGATATCTGGCCGAGCTCAATCAGCGCTTTTCCGAATGGTCTTATTCGCTCGTTTTCGCGCTGATCGCACTTGCCGTCGCGGGAGACGCTCGCTCGCATCGCGAGGCGCGCGTCCATCCGCTGATCACGGCCATCGCGATAGCGCTTTTCGTACGCTGGCTTGGTTTCTTTGCCGCGGGGAAGGCCGACAAGGTTCCGCAATACGCCTATATGGTCTACGGCGTTCCGATCGTCGCATCCGCGGTCTCAATATGGTTCATCGTCTCCAACCGGACAATGGAACTGCCGGTCGCCTGGGCCGACTGGATGACGAATCTCGCCAGCCGCTTCACTGACGGCTGGAACTCAGTCAAGCTCCGCTTTGCCAGGCGCGGCACTTCCGGCCAGGAGGTTGGCTGATGGGCTGGACACTGGGCAGGTACTTCTTCTTCCGCTACGTGACGATTACCGTCTGGTTCTTCATCGGCCTGCTGGCGCTGGTGTTCCTGATCGATTTCACCGAGCTTTCCGGCCGCACGACCGGCCTGCCGGGCTTCACCTACGGGACGGCGCTTGCGATTTCGGGATTGAGAATGCCGATGATCATGCTGCAGACGGTGCCGTTCGTCGGCCTGTTCTCGGCGATGGCGACGCTGGTCTCGCTCAATCGCAAATATGAGCTGGTGATTGCGCGTTCGGCCGGCGTTTCGGCATGGCAGTTCCTGTTGCCGTGCTGCATCGGGGCGCTGCTGTTCGGCGTGCTGTCGGTCGGCGTTATCAACCCGATCGCCGCGCATGCCTTTTCCTGGTCCGAGCAGATCGAAACCCAGCTCCGTTCCGGCAAGTCGAACGCCGTGTCGGCCGACGCCGCACCCTGGATCCGGCAGAAAACCAGCGCGGGCGACACAATCATCGGCGCGCGCTCGATCCTCAACCAGGGCCTCGAGATGGCCGACGCCGTCTTCTTCGTCCTCAGCCCGCAGGGCGACATCATCGAACGCAAGGACGCCGCGCACGCCTTTTTGCGGGATGGCTATTGGGAGTTGCGGGACGTCAAGGTCTTTCGCGACGGCAATATCGAATCGCTGGAAAGCGACCGGGTCGCGACCAACCTCAAGCCCGAATTCGTGCAAGAGCGGCTGGCGCGCCCAGAAACCATCCCTTTCTACGATCTGCCCGGCAAGATCGAAGTTGCCCGCTCCTTCGGCCTCAAGGCAAATGCCTTTGCCATGCAGTTCGATTCGCTGGTAGCGCTGCCGTTCCTGCTCGTCGCCATGACGCTGATTGCGGCAACAGTTTCAATGCGATTTGCGAGGATGGGACAATCGGCGACGATGATTCTGGGTGGCGTCTTGGCCGGGTTTCTGCTTTATGTCGTATCGGTGCTGGTCAAGGCATTCGGCGTAGCGGGATTCGTACCCACAGCCGTGGCTGCATGGGTTCCGGTTGTCGTGGCTATGTTCTTCGGGGTGACGTTCCTGCTGTACAAGGAAGACGGCTAGTGAGGGAGGCGGTTTTGCGCAGCCATAGGCAGGCCCGTCTGGCACGCCTCTATGGGGCGAGCGCCTTGGCATGCCTGTTCGCCTGTGTCCCCCTCAATGTCCCGGTTTCCGCCCAGGAAATCGGCGACATGGCAGCGAGCGTACCCGCTGGCTCGCAAATGCTGCTGGCCGCCGATACGCTGGTCTATGACAATGACAACAACACGGTAACGGCCGTCGGCGGCGTCCAGATCGACTATGGCGGCAATCGCCTCGTCGCCCAGCGGGTCGAATACAACCGCAACACCAAGCGCCTGGTCGCCAGCGGCAATGTCGCGGTCGTCAACAGCGACGGCACCAAGATTTTTTCGCAGCATGTCGACATCACCGACGATTTCGCGGACGGTTTCGTCAATGCGCTGCGTGTCGAGACCATCGACAAGGCATATTTCGCCGCCGAAAGCGCCGAACGCATGGGCGGGGTGCTGACGACGTTCCACAATGGCGTCTATACGGCCTGCGAGCCTTGCGAGGACAAGCCCGACAAGGCGCCGACCTGGCGTATCAAGGCCAGGAAGATCATCTGGAACGGCGAGAAGAAGACGGTTCGCTTCGAGAATTCGAATTTCGAATTCTTCGGCTTTCCGCTGGCCTATCTGCCGGCCTTCGAGATCGCCGACCCGACCGTCAAGCGCAAGAGCGGCTTCCTGATCCCCGGCATTGCCTACAGCAGCGACCTCGGCATCGGTATCAAGGTCCCCTATTATTTCGCGCTCTCGCCGACCTATGACCTCACCGTCACCGGCAGCGGCTATACCAAGCAGGGCTTCCTCGGCGAGGCCGAGTGGCGCCAGCGCTTCAACAACGGCCAGTACAGCCTGAAGATCGCCGGTATCCGACAGGAAGATCCCGACGAATTCATCGACAGCCACGGGAACAATGTCGATTCGGGCGCTGCCGGCGATCCCAACAAGTTCCGCGGCATGATGGGCACCAAGGGTCAGTTCGCCATCAATCCGCGCTGGGACTTCGGCTGGGACGTGTTGTTGCAGACCGACAAGAACTTCTCGCGCACCTATGCCATCCAGGACTTCAACGAGAGCGTCCACCAGTCCTCGATCTACCTGACCGGCCTCAATGGCCGCAACTATTTCGACGTGCGCGCCATGCGCTTCGAGGTCCAGGAAAACACACTCGCCAGCGATCCGACCGCACGCGCCGCCAAGCAGCCCTGGGTGCTGCCCTCGCTCGACTACGCCTACATACCCGACATGGCCGTGGCCGGCGGACAGTTGTCGTTCAATGTCAATGCGCGGGCCATCAGCCGCGACAGGCTGGATACGGCTCTGGCCGACTCGGCGGACTCCAGTTCAGTCAACAACGTCCGCGGTATCGAGGGGCAATCCGGCCGCATCACCGCCGAGGCCGAATGGAAGCGCACCTTCACCACCGATGGCGGACTGCTTTTGACGCCGCTCGTGGCGCTGCGCGGCGATGCCAGCTATCTCAATGCCTCCTCAAGCTCGCTCGCCGCGGTCAACCAGATGGCGACGAATCTCGGCGTCAGCGACGATTTGGGTTCCTCGCTCGCCCGCTATATGGCGACCGCAGGACTTGAAATGCGCTGGCCGGTGCTGTTCTCGATGCCCAGTTCGAGCCACGTCTTCGAGCCGATGGCGCAACTCTTTATGCGTCCGAACGAGCAATATGTCGGCGGCCTCGCGGTCCCCAACGAAGACGCCCAGAGTTTCGTCTTCGACGCCACGACATTGTTCGAGCGCGACAAGTTCTCCGGTTACGACCGCATGGAAGGTGGTGGCCGCGCCAATGTCGGACTGCGCTATTCCGGCGCCTACGACAATGGCTGGAGCACCAACGCGCTGTTCGGCCAGTCCTACCAGCTTGGTGGCCAGAACTCCTTCGCCGCGCCGGATCTGGTCAATGTCGGCGCCTATTCCGGCCTTGAGACCTCGACCTCCGACTATGTCGGCCTCGTCGGCTTCAACAGCCCCAGCGGCTTCTCCGGCTCGGTCAGCGGCCGTTTGGACGAGCAGACCTTCGAGATCCGCCGGGCCGAAGTGAAGGCCGCCTATAGCGGCCTGCCGGTGTCGCTCAGCGCCAAATATGCCTTCATCCAGGCGCAGCCGCTCTACGGCTTCGACACCGATCGCCACGAAGTCACGCTCGGCGCGTCGACGCGTCTTGCCGAGAACTGGCGCGTCTTCGGCACCGGCACCTACGATCTGCAGCAAAGTGTCCTGGTCAAGGACGGAATCGGCTTTGCCTACAATGACTCGTGCTTCACCTATTTGATGACGTTTTCGGAGACCCGGGACCTGGACACCAAGGAGGTGTCGCAGAACATCGGCTTCAACCTTTCGTTCCGCACGCTCGGCGATTTCGGCTCGTCGCAAAGCTCCATCGACACCATCCAGTAGCAAGCGACTGGACGAGCGGCACGGAGGCCGGGCGTCGTTTCGGGCGCGCAAGGGACGCTGTAGGATTTTGATTTGGCGCATGGTCTTTCCGAAATCGACTCCGATTTTCGGGGTCATGCGCTGACGACATCGTTTCGCCGCATAGGGTAGGCACGGGTTTCGGCTCCCTTGATTAGAATAGAATGGGCCAAACCGGGATAGAATTGGGATGCTTTCGATGAGGAATTACCTCTTTTCGGCAGGGTTGGCGCTGCTGGTGGCGGCGGCCTCTGTCTCGATCACCGCAACAGCGTCGCCGGCTTTCGCCAGCGAGATCAAATATGTCGTCAACAACGTACCGATCACCACCGGCGACATCGCGCACCGGGCCGCGTTCCTGAAACTGCAGCGCAAAAAGGGCAGCGCCGCCGACGAAATGATCGACCAGACGCTGCGCGTCGCCGAAGCCAGGCGTCTCGGCATCCGCATCAGCGACGCCCAGGTCGAAGCCGCCTACCAGCGCTTTGCCACGACCAACAAGATGCAGCTCAAGCAGCTCGATGGCGTCATGGCGCAGTCCGGCGTCGGCAAGGAGCATTTCAAGGAATTCATCCGCGCCCAGATGGCCTGGAACCAGGCGCTTAGCGCGCGCTACCGCTCCGGCGAAGGCGGCTCCGTGAGCGAGCAGGACGCGGTCAGGCGCATGCTCGACAAAGGCGGCGCCAAGCCGACCGCCATGGAATACATGCTGCAGCAAGTCATCTTCGTCGTGCCGGCGGCCGAGCGCAGCGCGACGCTGGCCAAGCGCAAACGCGAGGCCGACGCCATGCGCGCCCGCTTCAATGGCTGCAACACCACGCGCGAATTCGCCAAGGGCCTGATCGACGTCACCGTTCGCGATCTCGGCCGGATACTGGCGCCGCAATTGCCGCCGGATTGGGCCGAGCAGATCAAGGCCACCAAGGTTGGCGGCGCCACCGCAACGCGCGAGACGGACCGTGGCGTCGAGTTCATCGGCATCTGCTCGTCGCGCGAAGTGTCGGACGACAAGGCCGCCCAGATGGTGTTCCAGAGCGAAGGCTCGAACGACAAGAACGCCGACGAACTCTCCAAGAAGTATGTCGAGGAGTTGCGGAAGAAAGCCCGCATCGTCGAGCGCTGAAGTCGGCATAGCCGTGCCGGATGCAAAGCTTCCGCTGGCGTTGAGCGTCGGCGATCCGTCCGGCGTGGGGCCGGAGATCGCCATCGCCGCCTGGCAGGCGCGTGACAGCGCCGGCGTGGCGCCCTTTTATCTCCTCGCCGATCCGGCACTGATTGAAGCACGGGGGCGCCGGCTCGGCGCCAGCGTGGCGATTGCGGAAACCACGCCGGAGCAAGCGCAGCGGATCTTTTCGCAGGCCCTGCCGATCGTGCCACTTACTGCCCGCTCGATCGACAGTCCCGGCCGGCCGGATCCAGCCAACGCCGCCGGCACCATCGAGGCCATCGACCGCGCCGTTGCCGACTGCCTTGGCGGCCGCGCCGCCGCGGTGGTGACGTGCCCGATTGCCAAGAAGCCGCTCTACGATGCCGGCTTCCGTTTTCCCGGCCATACCGAATATCTGGCGCATCTGGCATCGCTCCATACCGGCGCGGACGCGATGCCGGTGATGCTGCTGGCCGGCCCAGAGTTGCGCACGGTCCCGGTCACCATCCACATCGCGCTATCCGAGGTGCCGAAGGCGCTGACGAGCGACCTGATCGTGGCGACCGCCCGCATCACCGCCACCGATCTCGAACATCGCTTCGGCATCGCCAGGCCGCGGCTTGCCATTGCCGGCCTCAATCCGCATGCCGGCGAAGGCGGCGCGATGGGCGCAGAGGACGAGCATATCATCCGCCCGGCAATCGACAGACTGAGGGCGGAAGGCATCGACGCTTTCGGGCCGCTGCCGGCCGATACGATGTTCCATGAGCGTGCGCGGGCCGGCTACGACGTGGCAATCTGCATGTATCACGACCAGGCGCTGATCCCCGCCAAGGCGCTGGCTTTCGACGAAGCGGTCAACGTGACGCTCGGCCTGCCCTTCATCCGCACGTCACCAGACCACGGCACCGCCTTCGACATCGCCGGCAAGGGCATCGCCCGGGCCGACAGCCTGATTGCAGCGCTGAGACTCGCCCGCCGGCTGGCCGATAGCGGAACGAAGGCCGCGGCCGCATGAGCGCGTTAGCATGAGAGTGGCCGCATGAGCATGGATGGGCTGCCGCCGCTGCGCGCGGTGATCGAGAGCCATGGGCTACAAGCGAAGAAGGCGCTCGGCCAGAATTTCCTGCTCGACCTCAACCTGACCGGCAAGATCGCGCGCGCCGCCGGCGACCTGACCGAGGCAACGGTGATCGAGGTCGGCCCCGGCCCCGGCGGGCTGACCAGGGCGCTGCTCTTCAGCGGCGCGCGACGGGTGATCGCCATCGAGCGCGACGAGCGTTGCCTGGAAGCGCTGGCCGAAGTCTCCAACCATTATCCCGGTCGGCTTGAGGTCGTTGCAGGCGATGCGCTGAAGACGGATTTCGCCGCCCTTGCCGGCGCGGCGAGCGGCGGTCCTGTGAAGATCGTCGCCAATCTGCCCTACAATATCGGCACCGAACTCTTGATCCGCTGGCTGACGGTCACCGAGTGGCCGCCCTTCTATACGTCGATGACACTGATGTTCCAGCGCGAGGTGGCCGAGCGCATCGTCGCCCGCCCCGGCAGCGATGCCTATGGCCGGCTCGGCGTGCTGGCCGGCTGGCGGACGGACGCAAGAATCGCCTTCGACGTGCCGCCGCAGGCGTTTACGCCACCGCCCAAGGTGACGTCCTCGGTGGTGCATCTGGCGCCGCGCGCCAGCCCGCTTCCGGCTGAAGTGAAAAAGCTCGGCCGCGTCACCGAAGCAGCGTTCGGCCAGCGCAGAAAGATGCTGCGGCAGAGCGTGAAAAGCCTCGGCGGCGAAGCCCTGCTCACCCGCGCCGGCATCGATCCGACACGGCGGGCCGAAACCTTGAGCGTCGAAGAATTCGTGCGGTTGACGAATGCGGTTTGAGAAGCTGCCGATCTCCCCCCTCGTAGCCCCTCGTAGGGAGATTGGCGCTCCACCGCACTAATCTGTCTTCTCGTCCAACAGCCCTGAGACGAAATCGAACAGGCCTGGCCGGCGATCGCGCCTCAGCCGCTCGGCGGTGACGATGCCGCGGACCTCGGCGAAGGCGCGGTCGAGATCGTCGTTGACGATGACGAAATCATATTCCTTCCAGTGTTCGATCTCGTTGCGGGCGTTCTTCAGCCGCGTCTCGATCACCTGTTCCTGGTCCTCGGCGCGGCGCTTCAGACGCGCCTTCAATTCCTTCATCGACGGGGGCAGGATGAAAATCGAGACGATGTCGGCGCGCATCTTCTCCTTGAGCTGCTGGGCACCCTGCCAGTCGATGTCGAACAGCATGTCGCGCCCTTGCGCCAGCGCCAGTTCCGCCGGCTCGCGCGGTGTCGCGTAGCAATTGCCATGCACTTCGGCCCATTCGAGCAGCGCGTCGGAATCGCGCAGCCGTTCGAATTCGCGCATGGTGCGGAAATGATAGTGGACGCCCTCGATCTCGCTGCCGCGGCGCGGCCGCGTGGTGACGGAGACCGACAGTTCGAGGCTGCCGTCGCTTTCCAGCAGATTCCGCGCGATCGTCGACTTGCCGGCGCCGGATGGCGACGACAGCACCAGCATCAGCCCCCGGCGGCGGATGCGGGAACCCAAATCCCTTGCAATCGTGGGGTCCTTGGCAATCAAGGGCTCCTTGGCAACCATGGGTCACTCCAGATTCTGAACCTGTTCGCGAAACTGGTCGACGACCGCCTTCAGTTCCAGCCCGATGGCGGTCACCGCGGCGGCATTCGACTTCGAACACAGCGTATTCGATTCGCGGTTGAATTCCTGCGCCAGAAAATCGAGCTTGCGGCCGATGGCGCCGCCGCCGGCCAGAAGCACCCGGCCCGATGCCACATGCGTCTTCAGCCGGTCGATCTCCTCACGGATGTCGGCCTTGGTGGCCAGGAACGCCGCTTCCATGTGCAAGCGGCTGGCGTCGAGATTGGCGGAGGCGTCCAGCAGCAATCGCACCTGCTCGGCAATCCTTTCGCGGATTGCCGCCGGCTCGCGCGAAGGATCGGCCTCGGCTCTGAGCGTCAGCGCCTCGATCGCGTCGATATGGCCGGACAGCAGCGAACGGAGTGCGGCGCCCTCGCCCTGGCGCGCCTGCTCCAGCCCGCTCAGCGCGATTTCCAGCGCCGACACTATTGCGGCGTCGAGCGCGGCTCGTGCCTCTTCGCTCTCGGTGGTTTCGGGGATGTCGAGCACGCCGCGCAGCGAAAGCAGCCCGTCGGCTGTCGCGGGCGCCACGCCGAACTGCTCCTGCAGCCGTCTGGCCAGCCCCGCCAGGTCTTTCAGGAAGGCTTCGTTGACAATCGGCTGCACCTGCTGGCCGGCGGCGCGGCCAATGGTCAGCGTTGCCTGGAAGTTACCACGCGCAAAGCGCTTCTGTACCGTCTGCCTGACGGCCGGCTCCAGCCGCTCGAAGCCCTGCGGCAGCCGCAGCCTGACCTCGACGCTCTTGCCGTTGACGGATTTGACCTCCCAGGCGATCGACGTGCCGTCGTGTTCGGCGACGGCACGCGCAAAACCGGTCATGCTTTGCAAATTCATGCCGCGTGTCCCCCCTGGCGCATGACCCCGGACGCGGTCTTCGGACCGGGCCGTGCGCGGCTTTATAATGCCGGAGCGTTCCCCGCACGTCGAATCGGACCTGAGGACGCTCTTGTCAAAATATCAACATATCGACGCGTCCCTTGCAGAATCCGCAAGGGACGATTTCAATCCTACTGGGCGGCGCCCGCATCGCCATCGGCGTCGCCGCCTTCCACCGGGGCATCGGTTTGACCGTCCACCTTGGCGTCATCGGGCTTGGCGGCGTCCTCGGCCTGCTTCTTCTGCAGTGCCCGGTAGCGAGCGACGTTTTCATTGTGCTCGGCAAGCGTCGCGGCAAAGACGTGGCCGCCGGTGCCGTCGGCGACGAAGTAAAGGTCTGCGGTTTTCGACGGATTGGCCACGGCCTCCAACGAGGCGCGGCCGGGATTGGCGATCGGCGTCGGCGGCAGGCCATTGATCAGATAGGTGTTGTAGGGCGTCGGCTTCTTGATGTCCGACTGGTAGATCGGGCGATCGGCGGGTTTGCCCTTGCCGCCAAACAGACCATAGATGATGGTCGGGTCCGACTGCAGCCGCATGCCTTTGGCCAGCCGGTTGAGGAAGACGGCGGCGACCCGCGAGCGTTCATCGCCCTTGCCCGTCTCCTTCTCGACGATCGAGGCCAGGATGACGAAGTCTTCGACATTGGCCAGAGGCAGGTCGGGGGCACGCCGCTGCCAGACATCGTCGACCAGCTTCTTCTGGTCAGCCAGCAATTTGTCGACCATCTGCTGGCGTGTCGCGCCGCGCGTGAAGCGCAGCGTGTCCGTGGCGAGGCTGCCCTCGAGCGGGATGGTTGCCGGCATATCGCCGGCAAGCCCGCCCTGGTCGGCTATGCGCTGCAGCGCCTGCTCGACCGTCAGTCCCTCCGGGATGGTCAGCGAATACATCACCGACTTGCCGCTCTTCAGCAACTCCATGATGTCGTGCATGGAAGCGCGCGGCTTGATCTCGTATTCGCCGGCCTTGAGCGCCGAATCGTTACCGTAGGCGCGCACGCCAAGGCGGAAGATGCGGGCATCGCTGATCAAGCCGCGCCGCTCGAGCTGGTCGGCGATATCCTGAACGCCGGAATTCGGCTTGACCGGGAACGTGTCGCCATTGGCCGACGGACCGGGCTCATTGAATTCCTGCTTGCCGAAATACAGGACAACACCGGCTGCCAGAACCACCAGCATTATCGAGGTGATGACGAAGTTCATGAATACGACGAACTGGCTGCGCGAGGCGCGCGAGCGCTTTGGCGGCGGCGTGCCGGCTTCAGGCCGCAAGGCCTCGCTGGCCGTCTTCGGCACGATCGGGCCGGGCGGCATCTGCCGTTGCCCGAATTCTCCGTTGTCCGCCGGATTTGTGTTCATAGCGCCCTACCGTTTGATCTTGCAACGAATCCCCTGCGGCAGAGTAGGGGCGAATATGGCAAAATTGACGACACGCATGGGCCGTGCCGGTCGGCGGAACCGGTCAGCCATTGTAACGCTGGAAGACAAGTGAGGCGTTGGTGCCGCCGAAGCCGAAGGAATTGGACAGCGCCACGTCGATCTGGCGGGCACGCGGTTGGTTCGGCACCAGGTCGATCGCCGTTTCGCGCTCGGGATTGTCGAGGTTGATAGTGGCCGGCGCGATGTTGTCGCGGATAGCGAGGATCGAAAAGATCGCCTCGGCGGCGCCCGCCGCTCCCAGAAGATGGCCGATCGACGACTTGGTCGACGACATCGATATTTTCGACGCGGCGTTGCCGACCAACCGCTCGACGGCGCCGAGTTCGATCGTATCGGCCATGGTCGAAGTGCCGTGCGCGTTGATGTAGTCGACATCGGCGGGCGTCAGCTTGGCCCGGTTCAGTGCCGCCGTCATGCAGCGGAAGGCGCCGTCGCCGTCTTCGGCGGGTGCTGTGATGTGATAGGCATCGCCGGTCAGGCCGTAACCGGTGACCTCGGCATAGATCCTGGCGCCGCGCGCCTTGGCATGTTCGAGGGCCTCCAGCACGACGACACCGGCGCCCTCGCCCATGACGAAGCCGTCACGGTCGCGATCATAAGGGCGCGAGGCCGTTTGCGGGGCGTCGTTGCGCTCGGTGGACAGCGCCCGGCAAGCGGCGAAACCGGCGATCGACAGTCGCGTTACCGGCGCTTCGGCGCCGCCCGCGACCATGACGTCGGCGTCGCCCCACATGATCAGCCGGGCGGCATCGCCGATGGCGTGGGCGCCGGTGGAGCAAGCGGTGACGACGGCATGGTTGGGGCCTTTCAAACCATGCCGGATCGAGACCTGGCCAGAGACGAGATTGATGATCTGGCCGGGGATGAAGAAAGGGCTGATGCGGCGCGGACCACGCTCCTTCAGGATCATCGCGTTCTCGGCGATGCCTTCTATGCCGCCGATGCCGGAACCGATCAGCACGCCGGTGGCGCACTGTTGCTCATGCGTCTTCGGTGTCCAGCCAGAGTCCTTCAGCGCTTCGTCGGCGGCCGCGATCCCGTAGAGGATGAAGTCGCCGATCTTGCGCAGTTCCTTCGGCTCGAGAACGGCCTCGGGATTGAAGGTGGCGGCCTCGCCGTTGCCGCGCGGAATGACGTGGGCGATCTTGCAGGCAAGATCCTCCACTTCGAACTCGGTGATGCGCTTGGCGGCGCTGCGGCCGGTCAGGAGTTCCTTCCAGCTATGCTCGAAGCCCATGCCGAACGGCGAAAGCAGCCCAAGGCCCGTGACGACGACACGCCTCATCGCAGGTCCTCCCCGGTGATGCCTGCGGAAAGCTTCAGGCCGAAGCCTTGTCGATGTATTTCACGGCGTCGCCGACGGTCAGGATGGTCTCGGCCGCATCGTCGGGAATCTCGACGCCGAACTCTTCTTCGAACGCCATGACGAGTTCGACCGTGTCGAGGCTGTCCGCGCCCAGATCATCGATGAAGCTCGCCTGCTCCGTCACCTTGTCAGCATCGACGCCAAGGTGTTCGATGACGATCTTCTTGACGCGCTCTGCGGTGTCACTCATTTGGGCATCCTCGTCTTTTGTTTGTCTGTCTTCGTTAGCGGGCGGAATGCCGCTAATCAAGCTGAAAGATGGTCCCGGCGGCAACGCCACCGGGTCGGTTTTTGCCCGAACCGCCGGGTTGCGGGCCGCATTACACGAAAATAGGTCTGGTTCCAAGCCGAAATGGGGGGTTTTCCCGCAACTGTTAAATCATCGCCATGCCGCCGTTAACATGAATGGTCTGGCCGGTGACGTAGGCCGCCTCGTTGGAAGCGAGGTAGGCGACGGCGGAAGCCACTTCGGTGGTGGTGCCCATGCGCCTTGTCGGGATCGCCGCCATGATCGCCTCTTTCTGCTTGTCGTTGAGCTTGTCGGTCATCGCCGATTCGATGAAGCCCGGGGCGACGCAATTGACGGTGATGTTGCGGGTGGCGATCTCCTGCGCCAGCGACTTGGAAAAACCGATCATGCCGGCCTTGGAGGCGCAGTAATTGGTCTGGCCGGGATTGCCGGTGACGCCGACGACCGAGGTGATGTTGATGATGCGGCCGTGCCGGCGGCGCATCATCGGATGGGTGAGCTCGCGGGTCAGCCGGAACACGGAGGTCAGGTTGACCTCGATCACGCTGTCCCAGTCGGCGTCCGCCATGCGCACGAACAGCCCGTCCTTGGTGATGCCGGCATTGTTGACGAGAATGTCGACGCCTTCGAGATCGGCCTCTGCCTTCTGGCCGAGCGCCTTGACCTCGTCGCGGTTGGCAAGATTGGCCGGAAACAGCTTGACCCGGTCGCCGAGTTCGGCGGCCAGCGCCTCCAATTTCTCGACACGCGTGCCATGCAGGCCGACGATGGCGCCTTGCGCATGCAGCACCCTTGCGATCGCCTCGCCGATGCCTCCAGATGCGCCGGTGACGAGCGCCTTGCGGCCAGTCAGTTCGAACATTTTTGTCTCCTGATCTCAGAGAACACCCTTCACATGGGTGCGTTCAAATCGCCAGTGGATTATGCCAGTGCCGCCAATGCCACCTCGACATCGGCGGCCGTGCCGATGGCGCCGGTGGCGATGTCGCGGTTGATGCGCCGCGCCAGTCCCGATAGCACCTTGCCGGCGCCTATTTCATAGAGCGTTGTAACGCCGTTGGCACCGAACCATTCCACTGTTTCGCGCCAGCGTACGCGTCCGGTCACCTGCTCGACCAGGCGCCGCGCGATCTCGTCCGGATCGTTGGTCGGGGTGACCGAAACGTTGGAGACCACGGGCACGACCGGCGCGTGCTTGGTGACGCCGGCCAGCGCCTCGCGCATGATCTCGGCCGCCGGCTTCATCAGCGCCGAATGGAAAGGCGCCGAGACCTGCAGCATCAATGCCCGCTTGGCGCCCTTTTCCGTGCACAGTTTTGCTGCCAGCTCGACTGCGGCCCTTGCGCCGGAAATCACCAACTGGCCGCCGCCATTGTCGTTGGCGATCTGGCAGGTCGAACCCTGGGATGCCTCCGCGCAGGCGTCTTCGACGTCGGCCTGTTCCAACCCGATGATCGCCGCCATGGCGCCCTCGCCGGCCGGCACCGCCGCCTGCATGGCGTTGCCGCGGATGCGCAGCAGCCGGGCGGCATCGGCGACCGAAACGAAACCGGCGGCGGCAAGTGCCGAATATTCGCCAAGCGAGTGGCCGGCGACATAGGCGACCTTGTCCTTCAGCGAGAAGCCGCGCGATTCCAGCGCCCGGATCGCGGCAAGCGAAACCGCCATCAGCGCCGGCTGAGCATTGGCGGTCAGCGTCAGCGTCTCTTCCGGCCCCTCCCAGATCAGCTTCGACAGCTTCTCACCGAGCGCGGCGTCGACCTCTTCGAAGACTTTCCGCGCTTCTGGAAAGGTATCGGCGAGATCCTTGCCCATGCCGACAGCCTGGCTGCCTTGTCCCGGAAAGGTGAATGCGACGGCCATATGCGGCTCCCAGAGGCTGGTTTTCCCTGCCTGTGACCAAGGCGGCCGGCCAAGTCAAGTCCACGATGGGCCGGTCCGCGCCGGTTTCGGCACGCCGGAGGCGGCCGAGCGCCTGTTCCAAAAGGCTTTTTGGCGATCACTCATGATGAAAATCGCTCACGATTCGTTTGCTGGCTCTTCTTATTTTCGCCACAGGCGCTAGCTTTTCGTGACAATACGATGACAATTCAGTGAAGCTAATGTTACGGGCCGGGGAAAGATCAAGGTGGCAAGGATTAGGAAAGGTGCAGGCAAGGCTGCGCCACAGTTTCTGGAAGGCGATCCGTCCACCGGCTATCTGCCGGGGCGGAAAGGGCCCGTTATCCGCTATAGCCTCGCCAGCCTGCTCGCCGCCGCAATCCTGGTGTTTGCGATCGAATTGATCGTGCGCGGCGATTTCGCCGGCACCGTCTCCTTCTTTCTGCAGCCCTTCAAGCCGGGCTGGACCACCATCATCATCTTCGCGCTGGCTCTGGTCGGGCTCGACGCCGTGCTCGGCCGCAGCCACCAGAGCCTGATGATCGTCGCGCCATTGACGCTGGCACTGGCCTTTGTCGGCCGTCAGAAGTCGCATTATCTCGGCGACCCGCTCTATCCGGCTGATTTCCTCTATTCCCGCCAGATCGTGGCGCTGATGCCGCTCCTGGTGCGCGACCGCCCGGGAACCGCCATCGCCATGGCGGCCGGCATCATCGGCGCCCTGTCGCTGCTTGTCTATGGCTGGCGGCTATGGCGCCGGCGGGTGCCGGTGCTCAGCCGCAAGGGCCGCCTTGCCCGGCTGGCGCTGACGGTACCGCTGCTCGCCTTCTTCGTTTCGATCATGGACTACGCCACCTTCTCGTGGACCCGTGACCGGCTGCAGATCATCCCGATCATGTGGGACCAGAAGGAAAACTACGCCTCCAACGGCTTCGCGCTCGCCTTCGCGCTCAATGTGCCGATGGCGCAGGTCTCGGCGCCGGCAGGCTATTCCGACAAGGCGATCGCGGCGATCGACAGGCCCGATGTGACGGCCACCATGCCGGCCGAGAAGCCCGATATCATCGTCGTCATGAGCGAATCCTTCTGGGATCCGACCAAGCTGCCAGGCGTCACCATCACGCCCGACCCGATCCCCAATGTGCGGGCGCTGCGCTCGGGCTACATGTTCTCGCCGGAATTCGGCGGCATGACGGCCAATATCGAGTTCGAGGCACTGACCGGCTTTTCGAATGCCTTCCTGCCGGCAGGCAGCATTCCCTACCAGCAATATGTGCGCGCACCGACGCCCTCGCTGGCGACCTTCCTGAAAAGCGAAGGCTACCGGGCACGCGCCATCCATCCCGGCACCAACTGGTTCTGGAACCGCGGCGCGGTCTACGCCGACTTCGGCTTCAACGACTTCAAGTCCGAGGAGACGCTGCCGCCGATGCAAAAGCGCGGGCCGCTGGCATCGGACGCGTCGATGACCGACGAGATCATCCGCGAGGCCGACGCCAGCGCCGATCCTGTCTTCTTCTTCGCCGTCAGCCTGCAGAACCACGGGCCCTACGAGCCCTATCGCTACTACAATCCAACCCACAAGGTGCAGGCGCCGATCAGCCAGTGGGCGCGTGAATCGCTGTTGAGCTACACAGAAGGCTCTTCGGATGCGGATCGTGGCCTTGAACGCCTCATCGAATGGGCCAAGAAACGCGACCGACCGACGGTCATCGCCTTCTTCGGCGACCACCTGCCGCCGCTTGGCCCGGTCTATGTCGAAACCGGCTTCCTCAAGGACAATGTCGCGCCGCGCAAGGCGCCGGCCGACCAGATGCTGCGGGATCACCAGACGCCGCTGATCGTCTGGTCGAACCGCACCGGTCCGGCCGAGGATATGGGCGCGGTGAGCCCGGCCTTCCTGCCCTACCATATCCTGACCACGGCCGGGATCAGCCATCCCTACTACACCGGCTTCCTTGGCCAAATGCGAGAGCGCTACCGCGTCGTCGACCGCAATCTGTTGCTGACGCCGACGGGCGAAGCCGTCCCCGACTGGGCACGGCAGAAGAACATCGACCCGGCCATCAACAATTTCCGCCTGCTGCAGTACGACATGATGTTCGGCAAACGCCGCGCAGCGCCCGACTTCTTCCCCGAAACGGTGGACAAGTTCGGCCCGCACACAAGCTGAGCGACATATCGTCCGTGCAACGGCCGGATTTTCCGCTTGCCCTGTCGGAAGCTAATCAAGTTGTCCGTCTCATCCCCAGCCTCCATTCGCTGGCAATAAAACCGGACAACTCACGTGCTACCTAATCCGGACAACTCATCTGCTTACGACAGATTTTCCGCTTACCCTTGCCTTCCGGCCGGATTGCTGTATAGACGCCCGCAATCTGCCGGTCCTTGCTGGGGGCTGAACGGAGGGCCGGAGGTTCTTTCGAAGATCTTCGTGTGAAGCCAGAAGCGTTTCCGCCTCCCGTGTCTCCGCTCTCGACCGTCTCGTGATGCTCCTTTCTTCCCCGCCCCCTCCAGGGATCGGCGGGTCAGAGAAGTTGCAGAGGCTTTTGCCGCCGGGAACCGGAAGAGAAACGAAGAAAGGCAAAGAACTATATGGCTCTCTACGAACATGTGTTTCTTGCCCGGCAGGACCTCTCGCAGCAGCAGGTCGATGCGCTTGTCGAACAGTACAAGGGCGTCATCTCCGCCAATGGCGGGTCCGTCGGCCGGGTCGAGAACTGGGGACTGAAGTCCCTCACCTACCGGGTCAACAAGAACCGGAAGGCCTATTACACGCTGATGGACATCACTTGCCCGCCTGCCGCGCTCAACGAGATGGAGCGCCAGATGGGCCTTTCCGAGGACGTGTTGCGTTTCCTCACCATCAAGGTCGATGCGCATGAGGAAGGCCCGTCGGCGATGATGCAGAAGCGCGAAGAGCGCTCGGAGCGCGGCGGCTTCGGCGACCGCGACCGTGGCCCGCGCTCGTTCGGCGACCGCGATCGCGGCGACCGTGGCGATCGTCCGCCGCGTAGCTTCGGCGACCGCGACCGCGGTGACCGTCCGCCACGCAGCTTTGAAGGGGGTGCAGAATAATGGTCGACATCAATCAGATCCCGACCCGGCGTCCGTTCCACCGCCGCCGCAAGACCTGCCCGTTCTCGGGCGCCAACGCGCCCAAGATCGACTACAAGGACGTGCGTCTGCTGCAGCGCTACATTTCCGAGCGCGGCAAGATCGTGCCGTCGCGCATCACCGCCGTCAGCCAGAAGAAGCAGCGCGAGCTCGCCAAGGCGATCAAGCGCGCCCGCTTCCTCGGCCTGCTGCCCTACGTGGTTCGCTAAAAATCAGCGGGCGGTTCGCCGCCCGCTTTTTTTCCCCCGGCCGTGACGGGCACAGCCGGACCGAACATCAAATCCCGAGTTGGATTTCGAAAGAAATCCTAACTGCCGACAGGCAGGACAGCGACACCAGCGCCAAGGCGCTCAAGCTTCCTGACCTGTTCCAAAGAATTCGGCGCATGCGCCCAGCCTTAAAGGAACAAAACCATGGAAGTCATTCTTCTCGAACGCGTTTCCCGCCTCGGCCAGATGGGCGACACCGTCAAGGTCAAGGACGGGTTTGCCCGCAATTTCCTGTTGCCGCAGGGCAAGGCGCTGCGCGCCAACGAAGCCAACAAGAAGAAATTCGAGGGACAGCGCGCCCAGCTTGAAGCCCGCAACCTCGAGCGCAAGTCGGAAGCCACCCAGGTTGCCGAAAAGCTCGACGGCAAGAGCTTCATCGCCGTGCGTTCGGCCGGCGAGACCGGCCAGCTCTACGGCTCGGTGTCGACCCGTGACATCGCCGAGCTGTTGACGGCGGAAGGCTTTTCGGTCAACCGCAACCAGATCCTGCTTAACCAGCCGATCAAGACCATCGGCCTCACCAATGTGGCGATCGCGCTGCATCCGGAAGTCGAGGTCACCGTCACGCTCAACATCGCCCGCACGGCCGACGAGGCCGAGCGCCAGGCCAAGGGCGAGACGCTGACCACCGCCGAAGCCATCTATGGCGAAGACATCAACGACAATGCGCGGCCGGAGAATTTCTTCGACCCGAATGTCGAGTTCGAAGGCGAGGAAGACAACGCCTGATCGCGCATTATGAGCGTCGGAGCGGCGCCTAAATCAACTTCGTCGGCTTCCAGCCCTTTCTGGACCAATGCCCGGGCCTCTCGCCCGGGCTTTTTTGTGCCAAAAGGAACTTTTCGAACCCATATATATTGTTGCAGACTACAGCGTTGCGCGTCCTTTGGAAGCGCAACGAATGTGTGGCACGTCGACTAGGGCGCATGCTCCTTGCCGAAATCGGTGGCGATTTCATGCGCGAACAGCCTGTCTGACCGAGAGGGGACGTTTGGTCATGAATATTCTGTTGAAGCGCGTACTTGACCGCCTGGTGCGCACCGGCAATCTCAAGGTCACCGGGCCGAAGGGCGCGACTGTCGTTTTCGGCGATGGCACCGGCGACCCGGTGCATATGCACATCAAGACCAGGCACGCCGAGCGTGCCATCACCTTCGATCCGATGCTGGCAGTGCCGGAAGCCTATATGGACGGCGAACTCGACATCCTTGAAGGGGGCGTTCTGGGGCTGATGCGCATCGCCTTTCAGAACATGGGCAGCGGCGGCATCGACGCCACCTGGTCGAAGGCGATCGAGGGCCTGCGCCACGCCTTCCGCCGCCTGCAGCAGATCAACACGGCGTCGCGCGCGCGCCGCAACGTGCAGCGCCACTACGATCTGTCGGGCGACCTCTACCGGCTCTTCCTCGACGAGGACATGCAGTATTCCTGCGCTTATTTCGAGCAACCGGACATGACGCTCGACGAGGCGCAGGCCGCCAAGAAGCGCCACATCGCCGCCAAGCTCAGGCTGAAGGCCGGCCAGACGGTGCTCGACATCGGCTCCGGCTGGGGCGGGCTCGGCCTCTATCTGGCGAAATCCTTCGATGTCGATGTGCAGGGCGTCACCCTGTCGAGCGAGCAGCATGGCGTCGCCACCGATCGCGCCCATGCGCAAGGCCTGGAAAACCGGGTGCATTTCGAACTGAAGGACTATCGCGAGCTCAACGAGCGTTTCGACCGTATCGTCTCGGTCGGCATGTTCGAGCATGTCGGCGTCAACCACTTCCGCACCTTCTTCGAAAAATCCGCGACGCTTTTGAAGCCTGATGGCGTCATGCTGCTGCACACGATCGGCCGCTCCGGCGTGCCCTGGGCAACCAGCGCCTTCATCCGCAAATACGTCTTCCCGGGCGGCTACATCCCCTCGCTGTCCGAAGTCATGCCGGCGATCGAGAAGTCGGGGCTGGTGGTCACCGACATCGAGATGCTGCGGCTGCACTATGCCGATACGCTCAAGCACTGGGGCCAGCGCTTCGCCGCCAACCGCGACAAGGCCAAGGCGATCTATGACGAGCGTTTCTGCCGCATGTGGGAGTTCTACCTGGCAGCCTCCGAAGCCGCCTTCCGCTGGCAGGATCTGGTGATCTTCCAGATCCAGATCGCCAAGAAGAACGACACGCTGCCGATGACGCGCGACTACATGGCCAAATGCGAGAAGGCGCTGGAGATGCACGATATGGGGCATCGCCAAAAAGCCCCTGCCGCCAGGCCCGCCCGCCGCCGCAAGGTTGCGGATCCGGAATAGACCCCGGCGATTGCGCCATTGCCGCTTGCCATTGCAGGCCTGCACGCTGAAAAAGGTCTCGCCACCGCGAGACCTTTTTCATGACCTACCTCCTCTATGTCGCCGCAGCGCTTGCCGAGATCGCCGGCTCCTTTTCGTTCTGGGCGTGGTGGCGGTTGGAAAAGTCGCCGCTGTGGCTGGCGCCGGGCCTCGTCTGCCTCGCCTTGTTCGGCTTCCTTTTGGCGCTGGTCGACACGTCGGCCGCCGGCCGCGCCTATGCCGCCTTTGGCGGCATCTACATCACAGCATCGCTGGGCTGGCTGTGGCTGGTGGAAGGCGTGCGCCCCGACCGCTGGGACCTTGCCGGGGCGGCGCTCTGTATCATCGGCGCCTCGGTTATCCTGCTTGCGCCTCGGGGGGCGTGATGGAGCTGCCTGGACCACTTCGGCAAGGCGTCGAGCGCCTCCTCGAAAAGGTGCCACTGCCTGTGCTCAAGCAGGCGGCAAGGACGCTGTCGGACCGCTACCGCGCCGAACTGCGCGACGGCCGCCTGCACATGGCCGAGGAGATGGCGGTGAAGGCCTATCTGGCGACGCGGCTACCGGCGACCTACGCCGCCGTCCGCGCCAGCCTGGATGCCCT
>NZ_CAUM01000088.1 GCF_000350085.1 Mesorhizobium metallidurans STM 2683 | reverse complement strand
GATCATCCCGTCCAAAGCAGACCGGGCCGGGCGCATCCCTCACGACACCGAAATGTACAAATGGCGCCATCTCGTCGAGAACTTCTTCTGCCATCTCAAGGCATTCCGACGCATCGCAACCCGTTACGAAAAGACCGATGCTTGCTTTGCCGGACTCCTCAATCTCGTCACCGCTTTCCTCGCAATCCGATAACTGTAAACAGGCCTTAGGGGAGTAAGGGAGTAAGGGAGTAGGGGAATAGGGAGTAGATGGACACGCGCTTGTGAGCGTTGCCGAAGCCGCCAAAGAATGACTATCCCTACTGCCCTACTGCCCAGTGGCACGAAAATGCTAATCCTTCCCGCAAGATGGAACCCGGTCGCGCGCGGCTTTGGCGGCTACGCCGCCTGACAGCGCGATTTCTTCTTCGGCTGATTTCGGCCCGATCAGATCACAAGCCAGGCGCTAGATCAGGTGCTTGCTGACGCTCAGCCGGGTCACCGCAGTCACGAGAATGGCGCCGACCATGAAATACAGGGTCGCCACGACGTCGCCCTGATGGAAGTGGTATCCGGAATTGAGAAGCGCCAAAACCACGGCAAGGAATGCCACGAGGCGCAAGGGTTCATTGGTCATGCGTGCCAACTTTCGCTGTTGCTGCTGAGCGGCCACCCTCAAGGCCGCGCGCTGAATAAGGTGTTTTGACGTATTTTGCAATCTCGGCGGATCACTGCGTTCGGCGCAGAATTAGGCGAAGGCCCTGCCCTCCTCGCTGCGCTGGAACAACGTCAAGTCCAATCCCAGGCTTGGGCGGCCGAGAATGGTCAGGATCGCATGCGCCTGGCCGCGGTGATGGGTCTGGTGGTTGAAGACATGAGCCAGCGCCGGCGCCAGCCGCTGCGAAACAGTGCGCATGTCTGAGACGGTCATATACGTGAAGCGGCCGGCCAGCGCCTTCTCGCTCAAGGCCCCGACCCAGTCGATGATCCTCTTGTCTTCGGCCTCGCGCGTCATGCGCAATACGGGCAAGGCTCGGTGCAGGATGGCGTCAAGATTGGTTGGCGCGTCGCCCTCGCCGGTGAAGCGCTTCATCCAGATGCGGTCGGCGGTGAGCAGATGGTTGAGCGTTCGCATCATCGATCCGAAGAAGGCGCCGACATCGCGATTGAACTCCTCGTCGGTCAGGTCGTCGGCGGCATCGTAAATGCGGCCATTGGCCCATTGATTGTAGGCCGCAAACATCATGAAATGCTGCTTCATTTTTTTCTCCCCGCCTGCGAGACTCCGTTCCGGCGCAGGCCGCCTAACTAGACCGCGAGGACGCCGCCGCCAATGACCATTCTGCTCTATGACCTCGTCGGACGCGATACCGCGCGTCCGTTCAGCCCGCATTGCTGGAAGGCGGCGATGGCGCTTGCCCATAAGGGGCTCGACATATCAAGCGTGCCGACCCGCTTTCTCGAAGTGCCAACCGTCGAAGGCGGCATCTCGAAGACCGTTCCGGTGATCCGCGACGGCGAGAGGGTGGTCGCCGATTCCTTCGCCATCGCGCTCTATCTCGACGAAGCCTATCCAGAGCGGCCGACATTGTTTGGCGGCGATGGCGGCAAGGCGATGGCGCGCTTCATCGAACGCTGGTCGCAACTGACCATCCATCCCTATGTCACGTCAGCGGCGATCATGGATCTACACGCCATGCAGGACGAGGCGAACGCCGCCTATTTCCGAAGGAATCGCGAGCAACGCTTCGGCAAGAAACTGGAAGAGGTCGTGGCGGCGCGCGACGCCGGGCTGGCCGCCTTCCGCGCCTCGCTGGAGCCGCTGCGCTCGACGCTCGCCTACCAGCCATTCATCGGCGGCCAATCGCCGCTGTTCGCCGACTATATCGTCTTCGGCGCCCTGCAATGGGCGCGTATCGCCTCGCCCTACCGCCTGCTCGACGACAGCGACGTCGTGGCGCGGTGGTTCGAGCGCTGCCTCGACCTGCATGATGGCCTCGGCCGCAAGGTGGCGGCGGCAGCATAGTGCAGTAAGGCAATAGGGCAGTAAGGCAGTAGGTGCTCCTTCCCTACTGCCCTACTGCCCTATTGCCTTACTCCCCTACTCCCTTAGCAAAGGACGCGATGACGCCAGGTCCGCAATTCCCCGACGATTTTCGCGCCGCGCTCGTCAATCTCTTCCTGTGGCGCCGGGATGTCAGGCGGTTTGAACCGACGCCGCTTCCGGAAGGCGCGCTGGAGCGGCTGCTCGGCCTCGCCAGCATTGCGCCCTCTGTCGGGCTGAGCCAGCCATGGCGCTTTGTCGTGGTCGAGAGCCCGGAGCGCCGCGAGGCCGTCAAAGCCTGCTTTGAGCGCTGCAATGCGGAGGCGTTAACATTGTTTAGCGCCGAACGCGCCGCGCTCTATGCCCGCCTGAAACTCGCCGGCCTGAATGAGGCGCCTTGTCAGTTCGCGGTTTTCGCCGATCACGCAACCGGACAAGGGCACGGGCTCGGCCGCATGACGATGCCTGCCACCATCGAATACTCGGCCGTGATGGCGGTCCATACGCTGTGGCTGGCGGCGCGCGCCGAGGGCATAGGCATGGGCTGGGTCTCGATCCTCGATCCGGCCGAGATGGCAACGATCCTCGACACGCCTCCGCTATGGACATTGATCGGCTACTTCTGCGTCGGTTACCCCTCACAGGAGCACAGCGTGCCCGAACTGGAACGAGAGGGGTGGGAGGTCCGGCGACCTCCCACCATCATGGTACGCTGATCCGCGAGCCACCCTCCCCTTGGCAATGGGCCGGGCGGCTTGTATAGAGCCCGCCACCTCAAGTTCCATTTCTCATCACAAGGACCATCGCATGGCGCTCGAACGCACCTTTTCCATGATCAAGCCGGACGCGACGCGGCGCAACCTTACCGGCGCCATCACCAAGATGCTGGAAGATGCCGGGCTGCGCGTCATCGCCTCGCGCCGGGTGTGGATGAGCCGCCGCGAGGCGGAAGGCTTCTATGCCGTCCACAAGGACCGTCCGTTCTTCGGCGAACTGGTGGAATTCATGTCCTCCGCACCAACGATCGTGCAGGTGCTGGAAGGCGAGAACGCCATCGCCAAGAACCGCGAAGTGATGGGCGCCACCAACCCGGCGAATGCCGCCGAAGGCACCATCCGCAAGGTGCATGCGCTGTCGATCGGCGAGAATTCGGTGCACGGCTCCGACGCGCCGGAAACCGCCGCGCAGGAGATCAAATATTGGTTCTCGGATACCGAGATCGTCGGCTGAACCGGCAGACCAGCTTTCAGGCAAGGCCGGCGTCTCGCCGGCCTTTTTGTTGGAGTGCCTAACCATCCGCACTTCCGCCGCGGCTCACCTGCGGTAAGGTGGGGTCAGGGCACAGTGGAACCGACCTGACCATGACCAGCGCCATTCCCGGCTTCTTCCAAGGCACGGAGATGCCAAACAGCGGCTGGTGGGAGGCGCTGTGGCCGGACCCCGCAGGCGTACTCTCTGCAACCCGGCTGAAGCCGGGCATGGATGTGGTCGACCTCTGCTGCGGCGACGGCTGGTTCACCCTGCCGATCGCCAGGGTAGCCCGCCGCGTCATCGCCATCGATATCGACACGGATCTGATCGAGGTCGCCCGGCGCCGGCTGATCGACGCCGGCGCGACCAATTGCGAATTCATCGCCGGCGACGCCTACGAACTCGCCAGCCTGGTATCTCGACCGGTCGACTTCATCTTCATGGCCAATGCCTTCCACGGAGTGCCTGACCGGCCGCGGCTGGCGCGCGCCGTGGGCGCGACGCTTGGCCCGGCCGGGCGCTTTGCCATCGTCAACTGGCACCGGCAGCCGCGCGAGACGACCACGGTGCTGGACGAGCCGCGCGGGCCGAGGACCGAATTGAGGCTGTCACCGGAACAGACCATCGCGGACGCCGAAGCGGGCGGCCTGAAACTTGCCGAACTGGTCGACGTGCCACCCTATCACTATGGGGCGGTGTTCGAGCAAAAATCGGCCTGAGGGTGTCTGCCTAAATTAGCTGGCCGCGTTGAATCGCAAAATATCGCGGCCGTCCTTGTCGACGATGGTGAGCTTGCCGGCATCGACATGGTAGGACGCCGCCCTGGCCAGCGCCCCGAACAGCGCTTTCTCTTCGGCCATGACATCAGGCGCGCAGGCCTTGAAGGTCGAGCCGATGCCGCTGATGGCGATCGCCGAACCATCGACCTTGGCGGTGGCGAAGTAGACGTTGCAGGGGCCGCTGCCGCCGGCCTTGCCGTCCTCGCCGATCCTGAACGTCGCCTGCGGCTCTGAAATCACGCCGATGCCGTCGATATATTCGACAAGCCAGCTCTGCCCGAACACCGCGGCAGGCTTGTCGCTCGGCGTCACCATCTTCAGCATTACGGTCTGCGGCGCGTCGCTGAGCGGATCGACCTGATGACGCGTGTCGGTGACGAACATCAGCCGGTCGTCGACAGTGATGCGCGCCTGCAGCGCGTAGGTCATGTTGGGCCGGATCACCTGGGGATCGAAGCTGATCTCGAACTTGATCGGCACCTGGCCGGCCGGCGCCACCTTGCGTTCGCCGAGGATTGCGGCCGGTGCATCGGCCAGCGACACATCGGCAAGCTGAACCGAGAGCACGGCGTTGGGCGGCAAGGCGATGCGCTCGCGGTACAGCACTTCGCCCTTCAAGACTTTCTCGGCGGCCACAGACAGCTCCGGAACGGCCAGCATGCCGACGACCAGCGGCACGAAACCGAAGATGAAAAATTCGGCGATCCTGTCCAGCATGATCCTGCTCCCTAGAGCCTGTTCCATCCCGATGGATCGGGATGCGGCTCTATTTTCTTGTTTGAGCATGATCTTTTCCGAAAACCGGATTCCACTTTTCGGGATCATGCCCCGCATGCCTAACCGGCCAGAAGCTCTCGCAGGATTGCGGTGGTTCCGTGGCACGGCATTGTTCAGTCGGTGGCTACTTCCAACGGCTTGCAGCCTCGCCGTCGGTTTCCTTGGTGTGAGCGGCAAGGTCTTGCCGAAGCCAAGCTTCAGGGCGATCACGAAGTCGTGTTCCCAAGCAGAGGTAACGCAGCGAGCCTCCGGGCCGAACTGGCCAATGCGCGCTTGAGGAACGGCGTGCTTAACAACCCAATCGGAGGTGAAATCATGTCAACGAGATCAACCGTGAGCGCGGCCTTACTGGCCAGCGCCGTTGCCACGGCTCTTGCTTCTTTTGCGACGGCCGCGCCGCTGACCGAGGCACAGGTCAAGGCTGCGATGGACGCCGGCAAGGAGAAGTGCTTTGGCGTCGCCCTGAAGGGACAGAACGACTGCAAGGCAGGTGCGGGAACTACCTGCCAGGGTACTTCGACTGTCGATTACCAGGGCAACGCCTGGAAGTTTGTCGACGGCGGCACCTGCACCACGATGGAACTGCCCGGCGACCGCAAGGGCTCGCCCGCGGAGCTGACCCGCGACATCCCGTCGTAAGCAATGCAATCTGCCGGAAAGCGGAGGGGAAGATGAACGGACTGGCCACCCGCCTGGCATCCCGCCTGTCGAAAACCTCACGCTTTCCGGCGTTCCCGGTCCTCGGTCTTGCCGGCACCAGCTTCAAACATGAACATCTATCCGCGATCCTCACCGACGAGCCAAACGGCGGTTTCTTCGAGGTCCATGCCGAAAACTACATGGGCGCCGGCGGTCCGCCGCACGACGCGCTGACCAGGATCCGCCGCGACTATCCTGTTTCACTGCATGGGGTGTGCATGTCGATCGGCGGACCGAGGCCGCTCGACAAAGCGCACCTCGGTCGTTTCAAGGCGCTCGTCGAGCGCTACGAGCCTGCGCTCGTGTCCGAGCATCTCGCCTGGTCGACCCACGACAGCACCTACTACAACGACCTGCTTCCCCTACCCTACACACCGGCAACGGCTTCACGCGTGGCGGATCACATCGAAGAAGTGCAAGGCGCAATCGGACGCCCGATCCTGCTCGAGAATCCCTCGACCTACGTCCTTTTCCCGGAATCGACAATGAGCGAGACGGATTTCATCCGCACGCTGGTGCGGCGTACCGGTTGCGGCCTGCTGCTCGACGTCAACAACGTTTTCGTTTCGGCCACCAATCACGGCTATTCAGCTCTTTCCTACCTCGCGGATTTCCCGCTCGAACATGTCGGTGAAATCCACCTGGCCGGCCACGCCGAACAGGAGGATGACGAGGGCGATCTGCTGCTCATCGACAGCCATGACGGCCCGGTCGCCGACGCGGTCTGGAAGCTCTTCGATATTGTCACCGGCCGCTGCGGGCCGCTCCCGACGCTCATCGAATGGGATAGCAACATTCCCGACTGGCCGGTACTCAAGGCGGAGGCTGGCGCCGCCCAGGCGATCCTCGACCGTCATGCCAGCCAAATGCTCGAAAAAGCCCATGCCGCGGGATGAGCTCGAGTCGGGCGGTCTCGGCCGCAGGTTTGACTATGCCGCGGCATTCACCGCCGGTTTGCTCGATCCTGACCGTGCCCCGCCCGACGCCGTTTCGGGGCCGAGCGGGAAGGCTGCGGTCAGGCGATATGCCGTCTATCGCAACAACGTCACGGTCAGCCTGATCGATGCGCTTGCCGCCAACTTTCCGGCCACGCTGCGCATCACTGGCCCGGACTTCTTTCGCGCCATGGCTCGCTTCCATATCCGCGAAACACCACCCTCTTCGCCGCTTCTGTTCGAATACGGCCGCGACTTTCCCGATTTCATCGAGCGCTACGAACACGCGCAGTCAATGCCCTGGCTGGCCGACGTGGCGCGCATGGAGAAGGCCTGGCTCGACGCCTATCATGCCGCTGACGCGGAGCCGTTGGCTTCCGGAGCACTGGCGTCGATCCAGCCCGAGCGACTGGCCGATACCGTGTTTGAGCCGCACCCGGCAACGCGCGCCATAAGATCGCGCCATCCGGTCGCAACGATTTTTGCCGCAAACCGGAGCGACGGCCCCGTTGGGCGGATCGAGGCGAACGGGCCTGAAGATGCGCTGGTCACGCGGCCCGGCCTCGAAGTCTTTGTTCGCCATCTGCCACCCGGCGGCGCGTGTTTTCTGGATCGTCTCATGGCGGGCGAACCGCTCGGCGCGGCGGCCGCGGCAGCATTCGCGGAGATTGCCGAATTCGACCTTTCCGCCAACATTGCCGGCCTGCTGCAAGCGGGCGCCTTCATGGCGGCACACCAGGGAGGGTGAGCATGACGGACCATCGGTTGAACACAAGCACCGAACTGCGAGGGGTGGCTGCCCTCGTCGAGAGAGCGAACGCCACACTTCGCATGATTGCCACGCCAGCGCTGACTCAGCTTGCCTTGCGCTGCGGGCTTGCTGTTCCCTTCTGGCGTTCAGGCGTCAACAAATGGGACGGTTTTCTGCAGCTGAACGATGTCGCAGTGCTGCTTTTCAGTTCGGAGTTCAAGCTGCATCTGCCGGGTGGCCCTTACGATTTTCCCGCACCCGGGATCGTGGCGTTCGCCTCAGGGTCAGCGGAAATCCTGTTGCCAATTTTCCTTGTTCTCGGTCTGGCGACAAGACTGGCGGCATTCGGGCTGCTTGTGATGACGCTGGTCATACAGCTTACCGTGCCAGACGGCTGGCCGCTGCACATCACCTGGGCGGCGATGGCGCTTGGCATCATGGCATGGGGACCCGGCCGGATTGCGCTCGATCATTGGATTGGCGCCGACAAAGGCTAGCCAGTCCAGCTCTTTCCGCGGCCGCATTGCCTCAAGAGGGTTAATTTCGTTTCAGCACAGCCTACTTCCAGCGGCTGGCGGCCTTGTCGTCGCTCTCCTTGGCGTCGACCCAGCCGCCTTGCGAGCCGTCGCCATGGTGTTCCTTCTTCCAGAAGGGCGCGCGCGATTTCAGATAATCCATCAGGAAGTTCGCCGCCTCGAACGCAGCCTGCCGGTGCGCCGAAGCCGCCACCACCAGCACGATGTTCTCGCCAGGCCGGACCTTGCCATGGCGGTGGATGACGGTCAGACCCTGCAGCGGCCAGCGTTCGGCTGCTTCGCCCGCGATACGGGCGATCTCGGCCTCGGCCATGCCGGGATAATGTTCGAGTTCGAGTGCCGAAAGCCTGCCCGCCTCGTCGCGGCAAAGGCCTGAGAACGTCACCACGGCGCCGATATCGGCGCGGCCCCGGGTCAAGCTGGCGATCTCGGCGGCGACGTCGAAATCCCCGGCCTGGATGCGCACGACAGGCACGACCGCGGCCGACATCTGTTTCAGCCTCCAGTCATCGGCGGGAACAGCGCGATCTCGCGCGCGCCTGATATCTTCTCGCGATGCTCGACATGTTCCTGGTTGATGGCGACTCGGATCACATCGGGATATTGCAGCGCATGCTCATATTCCTCGCCGCGCGATTTCAGCCAGCGCAACAGGTCGGCGACCGTTTCGACGCCGCCAGGCAGTTCGACATCCTCCTGCGGCTTGCCGATCCGCTCGCGCACCCAGGCAAAGTAGATGAGCCGCGTCGACATCTCACTCGTCCATGATGTGCTTGAGGCCGGCGCGGAAGTAGTCATAGCCGGTGTAGAGCGTGACAAGTGCTGCGATCCACAACAACACCAGGCCGGTCTGGGTGGTCAGCGGGAAGATCTTGTCGCCGGCCGGCCCGGCGAGCAGGAAGGCGATGGCGACCATCTGGATGGTGGTCTTCCATTTGGCCAGCTGCGTCACCGGCACCGAAACCTTCAGCGCCGCCAGATATTCGCGCAGGCCCGAGACCAGGATCTCGCGGCACAGTATGATGATCGCCGCCCACAGCGACCAGCCGGCGATGCCGGCGTGGCGATCGGTGTCGGCGGCAAGCAGCAGCAGGCTGGTGGCGACCAGCAGTTTGTCGGCGATCGGATCGAGCATCTTGCCGATGTTGGAGGTCTGTTGCCAGGCGCGCGCCAGATAGCCGTCGAAATAGTCGGTGATGGACGCCAGCAGGAAAATGATCAGCGCGGACCAACGGGCGAAGTCGCTCGACTTCAGCTGTCCCTCGATAAAGAAGCACAGCACGACCAGCGGCACCGCGATGATACGGGCGTAGGTGAGCATATTGGGCAGGTTGAACGCGCGCTGGGCCATATTTTCGGGACTCTTTCTGCCTGCGTACTCAAATCAGAAGCGAATGTGGGGGGTCAACAGGCCAGATTCGATTGGCCAGCCGAAAATAACGACCAAATCGACTCTTAAAGTGAGTCTTATGCATGTCGTTAC
>NZ_CAUM01000089.1 GCF_000350085.1 Mesorhizobium metallidurans STM 2683 | reverse complement strand
CCACTAGTGGCGTGCCTTGGGAGGAATTCGCGTCGCTCGGACCACCCCGAGATGGGTCGGCAGTGCTGTCGTTTCCAGTCACAAAATTGTGCCTGAAAAACCTCCGATACGGCGGTTGAAAACCGCCGAGAGACTTCCTGCGCCACAATCTTCTTCTAAATTATCAATGGGTTGGGAGAATTCGCCCGGCGCGAGCGCCAAGATTGCCGAGCCTCTGTTCACACTCTGCTGTACAATGCGTCAACAGAAATCGAACCGAACGGTTCGTTTTAATTGACGAAAGGCTAAGCCATAGGTGACTCCCAATCTGCTTATGACCGGACGCGGCAGGGCCGGATGCCGATTATGGGAGCGGCTAGTCAATCGGTTTGCGCAGCCAGACCTTGTTGTCGTGCACGGCGGCGCCACCATAGGGCGCCGGCGCGTCGGCGCCGGTCAGCACGTTGATGCCCTCGCCGCGCTCATGGGCGCTGTTCGGCCAGATGCCTTCGGCCACCACCACGCCGCGCTTGATGCCGTCGAACAGTTTTGCGTGCAGCACCACTTCGCCGCGCTGATTGCCGACCTCGACACGGCCGCCATCGGCAAGCCCGAGTGCCGCCGCGTCTTCCGGGTGTAGCAGGAGTTCCGGCCGCCTTTCCTTGGCTTGGGATACCGGCGTCTCGGCAAAGGTCGAGTTGAGGAAATTGCGGGCCGGCGAGGTCGCCAGCCGGAACGGGTGCGCCTCGTCCGCGACCTCGATCAGGTCGACGTGATCGGGAAATTCCGGCAACCGCTCCACAGGCCCGAACAGGCCCATGCTTTTCGGCGGCCGGTTGGGCGCCGCCTGTCCGGTCCAGTTGGCGCGGAAATGGAACTTCCTGTCGGCATGGCCGAAGCCAGTGATGAAATGCGCGGTCTCGAAATCGGGCTGCAGATCGACCCATTTGTCTTCCTTCAGACCGTCGAAACTGCCCAGCTCGCGCTTGCCCAGGATGATGTCGATGTGCTGCTTTTCGGTCAGACCGAAGCCTGGCATGTCGGCGACGCCGAGCCGCTTGCCGAGTTCCTCGATAACAAAATGATTGGTGCGCGGTCCTTCCGGCGGGTCGATCAGCTTCGGCCCCAGCGTGATGTGCTGGTTGCCGCCGCCCTTGTAGATGTCGTCATGCTCAAGGAACATCGTCGCCGGCAGCACGACATCGGCGAGCTTTGCCGTATCGGTCATGAACTGCTCGTGCACACAAGTAAAAAGGTCGTCGCGCAGGAAGCCCTGCTTCACCAGCCGCTGCTCGGGCGCGACATTGGCCGGATTGGTGTTCTGGATCAGCAGCGCCGTCACCGGCGGGCCGCCATAGAGCGCATCCTTGGCGCCGGTCAGCACCGGGCCGATCCGCGAATGATCGAGATGGCGAATCGCCGAGTCGCGCATCTTCGTGCCTTCCAGCAGCTCCTGGTTGAGCTTGAAGATACCGGAATTGGAGTGGAAGGCACCGCCGCCCTCATATTGCCAGCAGCCGGTGACCGCGGCGATCGAGGCCGCGGCGTGCATGTTGACCGGGCCGTTGCGCTGGCGCGAGAAGCCGTAGCCGAGGCGGAAATAGGTTTTCTTCGTCGTGCCGACGAGACGGGCGAAGGCTTCGATCTCAGCGACCGAAAGCCCGGTGATCGCGGTCGCCCATTCCGGCGTTTTTGTCCGCAGATGCGCTTCCAGCCCCTTAGGATCGTCCGTGTACCTTTCCAGATAGGCGCGGTCGGCAAGACCCTCGCGGAACAGCACATGCATTACCGCGCAGGCCAGCGCACCATCGGTGCCAGGCTTCAGCACCAGGCCGAGATCGGCCTGCTTCATCGTCGCGTTCTCGTAAACGTCGATGACGACGATCTTGGCGCCGCGTTCCTTGCGGGCCTTGATGGCATGGGTCATGACGTTGACCTGGGTCACCACGGCGTTCGTGCCCCAGATCACCACGCAGTCGGATTTGCCCATCTCGCGGGGGTCGGGGCCACGCAACGCCCCTGCCCCCATCATCCAGCCGGTCCAGGCCAGATTGGTGCAGATCGAACTGAAGAAGCCGGAATATCTTTTCGCATGGCGCAACCGTTCGATGCCGTCGCGCTGCACCAATCCCATCGTGCCGGCATAGTAGTACGGCCAGACCGTCTCAGAGCCGTATCTCGCTTCGGCGGCAATGAACTTCTCGGCGACGAGGTCGAGCGCCGCCTCCCAGCTCGCGTCCTTCCAGGCGCCGTCGCCCCTGGCGCCGGCCCGCACCAGCGGCTTCAACAGCCGGTCGGGGTGGTGGATGCGGTCGGCATAGCGGGCGACCTTGGCGCAGATGACGCCTGATGTGTAGCTGTTGGCCTTGGCGCCATGGACGCGGCCGATGCGCTTGTCGTCGAGCAATTCGACCTCGAGCGCGCAGGTCGACGGGCAATCGTGCGGACAGGCCGAATGGCCGATCCTGAGCTTGGCGTGTTGATTCATGGCACCTGTCTAGCGGCTTTCGAAAGTGGCGTGTAGAGCCAGATGATTAGCCAATCTCGCCCTACTCCGCCGTGCCTTCCTCGTACTCCGCCGACATGGTCAGCCATTTCTCCTCGTGGCCGGCCAGCTGTTGCGCGAGCTGCGAGCGCTCCTTGGCCAGCCGCGTCGCGGTCGAGGGATCCTTTTCGTAGACCGCCGGATTGGCGAGCTCGTCCTCGATCAGGTCGATGCGCTTGCGGATGCGGTCCATCAGCGCTTCGGTGGCGCGGATCTCCTTGGCCAGCGGCTCGAAGGCGGCGCGCCGCGCCGCCGCCTCGCGGCGGCGGTCGGCCTTCGACGCCTTTTCCGCCTCGCGCCGCTCACGGCGATCGCCGGACACGCCTGTCACCAGCGTCTTATAATCCTCGAGGTCGCCGTCATAGGGATTGACCGCGCCCTCCTTGACCAGCCACAGCCGGTCGGCCGTCGCTTCGAGCAGATGGCGGTCGTGCGAGATCAGGATCACCGCGCCGGGAAACTCGTTCAGCGCATGGATGAGCGATTCACGGCTGTCGATGTCGAGATGGTTGGTCGGCTCGTCGAGGATGAACAGGTTTGGCCCCTCGAAGGCCGACAGGCCCATCAGAAGTCGCGCCTTCTCGCCGCCGGAAAGATCCTTGGCGGCGGTGTTCATCTTTTCGGTGGTCAGACCGAACTGGGCGACGCGGCCGCGCACTTTCGTTTCCGGCGCCTCCGGCATCAGCCGGCGGACATGCTCATAGGCGTTTTCCTCCGGCCGCAAATCGTCGAGTTGGTGCTGGGCGAAGATCGCCACCTTCAGGCCCGGCGCCACCGTCATGGTGCCGGTTTCCTGCTTCAGGCGGCCCGACAAAAGCTTGGCGAAGGTCGACTTGCCGTTGCCGTTGGCGCCCAGCAGCGCGATCCGGTCGTCGGCATCGATGCGCAGCGTCATCTTCTTCAGGATCGGCTGACCCTCGGTATAGCCGACATTGACGTTGTTCAGCGCGATGATTGGCGACGCAACCGTCTTCACCGGTTCGGGAAAGGAGAACGGCCGCACCGTGTCGTTCACGATCGCGGCGATCGGCTTCATCTTCTCCAGCGCCTTGATGCGCGACTGCGCCTGCCTTGCCTTCGAAGCCTTGGCGCGGAAGCGCTCGACGAAGGATTCCATATGCTTGCGCGCGGCCTCCTGCTTGACGCGGCCCTTCTCCTGCAACTCACGCTGCTCATTGGCGCTCGAACTGGTCGTAGCCGCCGCGCCAGAAGGTCAGCTTCTTCTGATCGAGATGGACGATCGAGTTGACGGCGCGGTTGAGCAGGTCGCGGTCGTGCGAGATCAGCAGCACGGTGTGCGGGTATTTCGAGACGTAGTTCTCCAGCCACAGCGTGCCTTCGAGATCGAGATAGTTGGTCGGCTCGTCGAGCAGCAACAGGTCCGGCTCGGAAAACAGCACGGCGGCGAGCGCCACGCGCATGCGCCAGCCGCCGGAAAATGACGAGGCCGGGCGCCGCTGCGCGGCATCGTCAAAGCCGAGGCCGGCAAGGATGGTGGCGGCGCGGGATTCGGCGGAATGCGCGTCGATATCGGCCAGCCGCATATGGATGTCGGCGATGCGGTGCGGGTCGGTCGCCGTCTTTTCCTCTTCGAGAAGTGCGGAGCGTTCGAGGTCGGCCTTGAGCACGATCTCGAGCAGCGGCTCCTCGGTGCCCGGTGCTTCCTGCGCGACCTGGCCGATGCGGGTGTTCTTCGGCAGGCTGATCGAGCCGGTCTCGGAGGGGAAATCGCCGGTGATCGCCTTGAACAGCGTCGTCTTGCCGGTGCCATTGCGGCCGACAAGCCCGGCCTTGGTGCCGGCCGGCAAGGTCAGCGAGGCGTGGTCAAGGAGCAGGCGTCCGGCCATGCGCAGCGAAAGGTCGTTGATGATCAGCATGGCCGCGTTTTGCACAGGACGCCGGCGCTTCGCAAGGCCCTGAGCGCCGGTTCGGTCGCATAGTGCGAGAAACGACCGCAGCGGATGGTTCGATGCGATCGCTTCTCGCCTCTGAACTATCAGCCTGTTACCGGTGGACGGCGGCTGGTCTTCCGCGATCACGCCATGACGCAGGGGCAAGACTCAGCTATCTCTAGCTGTGCGGCGGATCTGAATACCCGCCTGGCCGGCGCCATCCATTCCCCTCCCAAGCGGCGCCGGCCACCGTTTTCACAGCAGCCAGTCACTGTGCCGGTGGCGTGCCGGGTTGATCACTGCCGGTCGTCGATTTGGGCACTGGATTCTGGTCAATTTGCGGGTTTTGATCGACAGGAGCCTTGGTCGGTTGAATATTGTTGTCGCAAGCCGCGACAGCCAGCACAGCCGCCAAAGCCAGCGGGATTGAGAACTTCATCATAGCAACCTCCTCTCGCCCAACCTCTTCCCCTGGGGCAAACGAGACGGGTGCCGATTTAGTTGCGTGGCTGGCCTTGTTTGGAGACACAGGGAACAAAACGCCGCCTCTCCAGTTGGTCCACACCAATGGAGGATTGCGATCATGATCCGCCTGCTCATAGCCGGAGCTATCGCTTACGCCGCCTACCGCATCACCAAAAAAGTGATTGATGATGTGCCCGACGATTTCGACCCGTTCCTGCCGCCGCCGCAGGATGAACGCGAGGCTCTGGGGCGTCAGTCGGCAGCGATGGGGGTAGAACCCCAGCGCTAGGAGCCATGCCGGCGCAACCAGAGCTTTTCCCGCTACGCCGATGGCTCCTCCCGTGAATGCAAGTTCCGCGCCGAAACGATTGCGAACAAAGCAGAAACGATGCTTGATGGGCAATGAACCTCGCTGCCCGTGATTCGACCTTCATGCCTGCCTATCTCGCCAAGCTGAACGCCGAGCAGCGGTTGGCGGTCGAACATGGCGACGGCATGGTCTCCCGGCCGCTGCTGGTGATTGCCGGCGCCGGTTCCGGCAAGACCAGTACGCTGGCGCATCGCGTCGCGCATCTGATCGTCAGGGGTGCCGACCCGCGCCGCATCCTTTTGATGACGTTTTCGCGCCGCGCCGCGGCGGAAATGGCCAAGCGCGTCGAGCGCATCGCCGGCGAGGTGCTGGGCCGCGATGCCTCAGTCATCACCGACGCGCTCACCTGGACCGGTACCTTCCACGGCATCGGCGCCAGGCTGCTGCGCGACTATGCTTTGGAGATCGGGCTCGACCCGACCTTCACCATCCATGACCGCGAGGATTCCGCCGATCTGATGAACCTTGTCAGGCACGAGCTCGGCTTTTCCAAAACCGAAGCCCGTTTCCCGACCAAGGGCACATGCCTGGCGATCTATTCGCGCGCCGTCAACGCACAGGCGCCGCTTGGCGAGGTTCTGGGGTCGGTATTTCCGTGGTGCGCGGGGTGGGCAGAACAGCTTAAGGCGCTGTTCGCCCGATATGTCGAGGCCAAGCAGGCGCAGAACGTGCTCGATTACGACGACCTGCTGCTCTATTGGGCGCAGATGGCCAGCGAGCCGGAGATATCGGCGCATCTTGGCGGGCGTTTCGATCATGTTCTGGTCGACGAATACCAGGACACCAACCGCTTGCAGGCTTCGATCCTGACGGCGCTGAAGCCCGACGGCGCCGGTCTGACGGTGGTCGGCGACGATGCGCAGTCGATCTATTCGTTTCGCGCGGCGGAAGTGCGCAACATCCTCGATTTCCCCAAGCAGTTCGCGCAGCCGGCCGAGATCGTCATGCTGGAGCGCAACTACCGCTCCACCGAGACGATATTGGCCGCCGCCAATGCGGTCATCGGCGAGGCGTCGGAGCGCTTTACGAAAAACCTGTGGTCCGAGCGCAAATCATCGGAAAAGCCGAAGCTGGTCAATGTCCGCGACGAGACCGAGCAGGCGAGTTACGTCTGCCAGGCGATCCTGGCCGAGCGCGAGGTGGGCACGGCGCTGAAGGCGCAGGCCGTGCTGTTCCGCGCCTCGCACCATAGCGGGCCGCTGGAGATCGAGCTGACGCGCCGCAACATCCCGTTCGTCAAGTTCGGCGGCCTCAAATTCCTCGATGCCGCCCATGTCAAGGATATGCTGGCCGTATTGCGCTTCGCCGAAAACCCGCGCGATCGCGTCGCCGGGTTTCGCGTGCTGCAGCTCCTGCCCGGCATCGGCCCTTCGGCAGCCAACGCAATCGTCGAGACGATGGCGACGTCGCTCGACGAAGCGATGGGCCTTGCCCGCTATCGGCCACCACAAAGGGCGGCCGAGGACTGGCCGGGTTTCGTCGCGCTGTTCTCGCAACTTCGGGCCGGGTCCAAAAAATGGCCGGCCGACCTCGAACAGGTCAGGCTCTGGTACGAGCCGCACCTGGAACGTATCCACGAGGATGCAACGATGCGCCGGGCGGACCTTTTGCAGCTCGAACAGATCGCCGCGGGCTATGCCTCGCGCGAGCGGTTCCTCACCGAGCTGACGCTCGATCCGCCGGACGCGACCAGCGACGAGGCCGGGCCGCCGCATCGTGACGAGGATTATCTGATCCTGTCGACTATCCATTCGGCCAAGGGCCAGGAGTGGAAGAACGTCTTCGTGCTCAACACCGTCGACGGCTGCATCCCGATCGACCTCGGCGTTGGCAGCAAGGAAGAAATCGACGAGGAGCGCCGGCTGCTCTACGTGGCGATGACGCGGGCCAAGGACAGCCTGCATTTGGTCATGCCGCAGCGTTTTTTCGTCCATGGTCAGGCGGCGCGCGGCGACCGCCACGTCTACGCCTCGCGCAGCCGCTTCATCCCGGCCTCGATCCTTGGCGCCTTCGAGCAAACGGCCTGGGCAAGCGTCCAGGCCAAGGACGATCCGCGCCGCCAGCCACAGGTTCGCATCGATCTCGGCGCCCGTATGCGTGGTATGTGGAAGTAGCGGCGTTCACGCCCAGCCGCAGGCAGTTCTCACCCTCGGTAGCGCAGCGCCTCGACCAGCACGGTGAAGGCAGGCGACTGCTGCCGGCGGCTCGGGTAATAGAGATGGCAGCCTGAGAAAGGCGGGCACCAGTCGGCGAGCACACGAACAAGCCGCCCTTCCGCAATGTGCGCGCGCACCTGATCCTCGGGCAGGTAGGCCAGACCGAACCCGGCCAATGTTGCGCTCAGCCTGAGCGCGGAGGTGTTGAAGACAAACTGCCCCTCCACCCGCACCTTGATCTCGCGCCCGTTCTTGTCGAACTCCCAGGCGTAGAGCCCGCCATAGGTCGGCAGCCGCAGATTGATGCAGTCGTGCACCGTCAGGTCCTGCGGCGTCTTTGGTGGCTTGCGCCTGGCGAAATAGGCGGGCGCGCCGACGACCGCCATGCGCATATCAGGCCCGATGCGCACAGCGATCATGTCCTTTGCCACCTGCTCGCCGAGACGGACGCCGGCGTCATAGCGCTCCGCGACGATATCGGTGAGGCCGTAGTCGACGATGATCTCGACCTTGATGTCGGGGTAGTCCGGCAAGAACTTCGCCAGAGCGGGCCAGAGGACTGTGTCGGCCGCATGTTCGCCGGCCGTTATGCGGATGGTACCGGCAGGTTTGTCGCGCAGCTCGCTCAGCGAAGCGAGTTCCGTCTCGATCTCTTCAAACCGTGGGCCAACCGTTTGAAGTAGGCGTTCGCCTGCCTCCGTCGGCGAGACGCTGCGCGTGGTGCGGGTCAGTAGCCGAAGCCCGAGCCGCTCTTCCAGCCCCCGAACCGTGTGGCTGAGCGCGGACTGCGAAACGCCGAGTTTCGCAGCCGCCCTGGTGAAACTCCGCTCCCGTGCCACAGCCAGGAAGGCAAGAAGGTCGTTGACGTTTCCGCGCGGCATATATGATTCATCCTCATGGGTGCATGCGCATTATACCATCTGATCCTTCCCTGCCGCAGCCGTTGAATCCCGGCCGAGACAAGGTCGCCGCAAGCCGGACGAAGGTATGCCCCCATTATCCAAAGGGCATACGGCCCAGCCTTTCATGAGCCAGATTCATAAGACCTATCGCTGATCGACCACTAATCAAAAGTGGAGGAGAACCTAAGTGAGTGAACGTCCGGTGCAATGACCTACCGGCGCGCGAAAACCGGCCTGGCCGGCAGGATCAGAGCCGACCTGCCGTAACGGTCTGCCCCAACGACGATATCGAGCAGCTCGACGATATCCAAACGCAGGGAACACGACATGCAAAGTCCCGACAAACTCGAAATGACCCGGCGCGATTTGTTGATTGTTGGAGCGGCATCGGTGGCCATGACGGCAGCGCCATCCGCGGCCAACGCACAGGCTGGCGCTGACAAATTGCCTTCGACTGCGGGAGCGCCCGCCATGTCGAAGGTGACCTTGACCGTGAACGGGGCCAACCGAGATCTCGAGCTCGACACACGGACCACGCTGCTCGACGCGCTGCGCGAGCATCTGCATCTCACAGGCACCAAGAAGGGCTGCGATCACGGCCAGTGCGGTGCGTGCACTGTGATGGTCGACGGACGGCGGATCAATTCGTGCCTGACGCTGGCGGTGATGCATGAGGGCGACACCATCACCTCCATCGAAGGGCTGGGCACGCCCGGGAATCTGCACCCGATGCAGGCCGCCTTCGTGAAGCATGACAGCTATCAATGCGGCTATTGCACGCCCGGGCAAATCTGCTCGGCCGTGGCCGTGCTCAACGAGATCAAGGCAGGCATACCGAGCCATGTGAGCGCTGACTTGACTATTCCGCAGCAGACGACCGCTGCCGAACTGCGCGAGCGCATGAGCGGCAATATCTGCCGTTGCGGCGCCTATTCCAACATTCTCGATGCGATCACCGAAGTCGCTGGGGGGCAGGCATGAGGTCTTTCACCTACGAACGCGCCGGTTCACCGGCTGCGGCTGCCGCGGCAGCAGCGCGCACCGAAGGCGCCAGGTTCATCGCCGGCGGCACCAACCTGCTCGACTTGATGAAGCTCGAGATCGAGACGCCGACGCATCTGATCGATGTGAACGGCCTCGCGCTCGACAAGATCGAAACGACGACCGAGGGCGGGCTGCGCATCGGCGCCCTGGTGCGTAACACCGATCTCGCCGCGGACGAGCGCGTGCGACGCGACTATGGCCTGCTCTCTCGCGCACTGCTCGCCGGTGCCTCGGGCCAACTGCGCAACAAGGCCACCACCGCGGGCAACCTCTTGCAGCGCACGCGCTGCCCCTATTTCTACGATACCAACCAGCCTTGCAACAAACGCCAACCCGGCAGTGGCTGTGCCGCGATCGGTGGCTTCACCCGTCCGCTGGCGGTGATCGGCACGAGCGATGCCTGCATCGCAACGCACCCGAGCGACATGGCGGTGGCGATGCGGGCGCTCGACGCGACCGTGGAAACGGTGCGGCCCGACGGCACGGCGCGCGGCATTCCGATTGCCGAGTTCCACCGCCTCCCCGGCGACACGCCAGACATCGAGACGACGCTCGCACCCGGCGAGCTCATCACCGCGGTCACGCTGCCCAAGCCGGTCGGCGGTAAGCACATCTATCGCAAGGTCCGCGACCGGGCCTCCTATGCCTTCGCATTGGTGTCGGTCGCCGCGATCGTGCAGCCCGATGGCACCGGGCGCGTGGCGCTCGGCGGCGTGGCGCACAGGCCCTGGCGCGTCGAGGCAGCCGAGACCGAGATGCCGCGCGGCGCCAAGGCGGTTGCGGAGCGACTGCTGGCCGGCGCCAAGCCAACAGATGAGAACGCATTCAAGCTGCCTCTGGTCGAGCGCACGCTCGGCGCGGTTCTGGCTGAAGCGAAAGGCTGAAGCGATGAGATTCGACACCCCCGCCACAACCAACCCGATCGATCAGCTTAGGGTTGTCGGCAAGCCTGTTGACCGCATCGACGGTCAGCTGAAGACCACGGGCACCGCGCCCTACGCCTATGAGCGGCACGATGTCGTTGCGAACCAGGCCTACGGCTATGTGGTCGGCTCGGCTATCGCAAAGGGACGGATCACTTCGATCGATCTCTCTACGGCCCGGCGTGCTCCGGGCGTTCTCGCCATCGTCACGGCCGACAACGCCGGCAGGCTCGAAAAGGGCAGGTTCAACACGGCCAGGCTGCTTGGCGGTCCCGACATCGAACATTACGACCAGGCGATCGCCCTCGTGGTCGCCGAGACGTTCGAGCAGGCGCGCGCCGCCGCGCAACTGATCCGTGTCGACTATGTGCGAGCCGAAGGCGCCTTCGATCTTGCCGACATCAAGGACTCCCACGGCGGCGATGACAATTCCGCGGTCGGCGACTTCGCCGGCGCGTTCGTCGCTGCGCCGGTCAAGATCGATGGCACCTATTCCACGCCTGATCACTCGCATGCGATGATGGAGCCGCACGCTTCGATTGCCGCCTGGGACGGGGATAGGCTCACCGTCTGGACCTCGAACCAGATGATCAACTGGACCAAGGGCGACCTCGCCACAACGCTCGGCGTCGCCAGCGAGAACATCCGCCTGATATCGCCTTTCATTGGCGGCGGCTTCGGCGGCAAGCTGTTCTTGCGATGCGACACGGTCCTCGCAGCACTCGGTGCCCGTGCCGCCGGACGGCCGGTGAAGGTGGCTTTGCCGCGGCCGTTCATGTTCAACAACACGACCCACCGGCCGGCGACGATCCAGCGTATCCGCATCGGTGCGGCGCGCGACGGGAAGATCACCGCGATCGGTCACGAAGCATGGTCCGGCGACCTGCCCGGCGGCGGACCTGAGAATGCGGTCCAGCAAACCCGCTTGCTCTATGCCGGCGCCAACCGCATGACCGCCATGCGGCTGGCGGTGCTCGACCTGCCTGAAGGCAATGCCATGCGTGCGCCAGGCGAGGCGCCGGGCCTGATGGCGCTGGAGATCGCCATGGACGAGATGGCCGAAAAGCTCGGACTCGATCCGATCGAATTCCGCGTCCTCAACGACACTCAGGTCGATCCCGAGAATCCCGCCCGCCCCTTCTCGCAGCGCCAATTGGTCGAGTGCCTGCGTACCGGCGCCGATCGCTTCGGCTGGGACAAGCGCAATGGGCAGCCCGGTCGGCTTCGCGATGGGCGCTGGCTGGTCGGAATGGGTGTAGCGGCGGGCTTCCGCAACAATCTCTTGACGGCGTCCGGGGCACGGGTGCGCCTCGATAGCAGCGGCGTCGTGACCGTCGAGACCGACATGACCGACATCGGCACCGGCAGCTACACGATCATCGCTCAAACCGCCGCCGAAATGATGGGGGTACCGCTCGATAAGGTGGCGGTGCGCCTGGGTGACTCTGCCTTTCCGGTCTCGGCGGGTTCGGGAGGCCAGTGGGGCGCCAACAACTCGACTGCCGGCGTCTATGCAGCGTGTGTCAAATTGCGCGAGGCAGTAGTGCAGAAGCTTGGCTTCAACTCCGCCGACGCGGTGTTCGCTGACAGCCTGGTCAGTTCGGGCAATCGCGGCGTGCCGCTGGCCGAGGCCGCTCTCGCCAGCGGCCTCGTCGCAGAGGATGCGATCGAATATGGCGACCTCGCCAGGCGCTACCAGCAATCGACCTTCGCCGCGCATTTCGTCGAAGTCGGCGTCGATGTCGCGACGGGCGAAACCCGCATCCGGCGCATGCTCGCGGTGTGCGCCGCTGGACGGATACTGAATCCAAAGACCGCGCGCAGCCAGGTCATCGGCGCGATGACCATGGGCGTCGGCGCGGCCCTGATGGAGGAGCTCGCGGTCGACAAACGCGCCGGCTTCTTCGTCAATCACGATCTCGCCGGCTATGAGGTGCCGGTCCATGCCGACATCCCGCACCAGGAGGTGGTCTTCCTCGACGAGACCGATCCGATCTCATCGCCGATGAAGGCCAAGGGCGTCGGCGAGCTCGGCCTGTGCGGTGTCGGCGCCGCGATCGCCAATGCCATCTACAACGCCACGGGCGTGCGCGTGCGCGACTATCCGGTCACGCTCGACAAGCTCCTCGCCGGTTTACCCGAGGCATGAGCGTCGCTGTCGTTTCGCAGCCGCGACGTGACGCGATCCCTCGCTTGCTGGCCAATCCCCACAAATCTGGATCTGGAATGGAGACTCTCCCCATGAAGAAACTGGCGGCCTCCCTGGTGATCTCGTCTCTCGCCGCTTCGACCGGCGAGGCGCAGGAGCGCCCCGCAGGCCGGGTCGCACCGCCGGCAGTCTATGTCGTGGCGCCGGGCCTCGGAGACTATACGGACGAACTGCTGTTCGGTGACGTCTGGCTGCGCGACGAGCTCAAGCCTCGTGATCGCAGCGTCGTCACCGTCTCGGCCCTGATTGCGTCGGGGCGCATCGCGCAGGTGGGCGGGCACGTCGGCCGGGCGCTCGACAACGGCGTGACCCCAAGCGAGATCGGCGAGATCATCACCCATCTTGCGTTCTACTCCGGTTGGCCCAACGCCATTTCCGCTGTCAATGCGACAAAGGAGGCCTTCGACGCACGCGGCATCGAACTGGTTGCGGCCGAGGGGGGGCAGCCGCTGGAACTCGATGCAGCAGCCGAGGCGGCAAGGGCGGCGAGTGTAGATGCGTCGACCGGCCCTGTCGTTCCGGCGCTGGCGGAGTATACCAACCGGGTGCTCTTCGGCGATCTCTGGCGGCGTCCGCAACTCTCCGCGCGCGACCGTAGCCTCGTAACCATCGCCGGGCTCATCGCGACGGGCAAGGCCGAGCAACTGCCTTTCCATCTAAGCCGCGGGATGGACAATGGCCTGACACGAACCGAGCTTGCCGAGGTCGCGACGCATTTGGCCTACTATACCGGCTGGCCGAATTCGATGTCGGCAGTGCCGGTTCTGCGCGCGGTCTTCGAGGCTCGCGAAGCCGCCGCGGCCGGGCAATCCCAAGCCGGCACGGTCTCCGTGCGGAAATATGACCCGAAGGCGGCGACCATCGGATCGCCCGAAAACTTCACCGGCTCTGTGCGGGTCGAGTCACGGTTTCAAGCCGAGGGGCCGGCGCGAGCCGGTGGGGGTACGGTAAGCTTCGAGCCGGGCGCGCGCACGGCCTGGCACACGCATCCGCTCGGCCAGACGCTGATCGTCACGGCCGGGGTCGGCCAGGTGCAGCATTGGGGTGGCCCCGTCCAGGAAATAAGACCCGGCGACGTCGTGTGGATCCCACCAGGCGTCAAGCATTGGCATGGTGCTGCCGCGACCGCCGGCATGACGCATGTCGCGATCGCGGAAGCGCTAAACGGCAAGGCTGTGGACTGGATGGAACAGGTAACCGCCGAACAGTACCTCGACTAACTCACGCGAAGAGCCGCTGTTCCGCTTCTGCCCAATCTCTGACCCACGTCAGGTTATTCATGAAGACCATCTTGAGCCGCATTCCTTTGATCGCTTTTATCCTGGGTGCTGTTGGCCTGGTCGAACGTGTGGGAACCTCTTGAGCCCGCTGCTGGTCTGCGCCCTGGTCGTGCGGCCCCGCAAGGTGGCGCAAGCGGTCGCGACCGGCATGAATGCCTGAAGGCCGGGCACGGGCCTTCAACAGGAATCGAAAGGAGCAAGACAATGCAAAAGCGCACACTTGGAAACAGCGGCCTGGAAGTCTCGGCCATCGGCCTCGGCTGCATGGGGATGAGCCATTCCTACGGGCAGCCCATGGAGACGGCGGATGCGGTCCGTCTGATCCGGGCGGCGTTCGAGCGGGGCATCACCTTCTTCGACACTGCGGAGGTCTATGGCCCGTTCAAGAACGAAGAGGTCGTCGGCGAGGCATTGCAGCCAATCCGCGACCAGGTGGTGATCGCCACCAAATTCGGCATCGACATCACCGGCACAGCCGGACACAGCGGCATGGACAGTCGGCCGGCGCATATTCGCGATGTCGTCGAGGCCTCGCTCAAGCGGCTGAGGACCGACTACATCGACCTCCTCTACCAGCATCGCGTCGATCCGGTCGTGCCTATCGAGGAGGTGGCGGGCACGGTGAAGGACTTGATCCAGCAGGGCAAGGTGAAGCATTTCGGCCTCTCCGAGGCGGGCGTGCGCAATATAAGGCGCGCGCATGCGGTGCAGCCGGTCGCGGCGCTGCAAAGCGAATACTCGCTCTGGTGGCGTGAACCGGAGGAGGCGATCCTGCCGGTTCTCGAAGAACTGGGGATCGGCTTCGTGCCCTTCAGCCCACTGGGCAAGGGCTTCCTGACCGGCGCCATCAATGCCGACACGACGTTCGACAGCAGCGACTTCCGCAACACCGTCCCCCGCTTCGCGGAGGAGGCGCGGAAGGCGAACCAGGCACTGGTCGATAAGATCGGCGCGATCGCGGCCGAGAAGACGGCGACATCAGCACAGGTCGCGCTCGCCTGGTTGCTGGCGCAAAAGCCCTGGATCGTTCCGATCCCCGGCACCACGAAGCTCCATCGCCTCGAGGAGAATATTGGATCGACCGCTGTCGCGCTGACAGCAGACGATCTTCGCAACATCGAAAACGCGGTTTCGGCGATTGCCGTGCAGGGAGAGCGCTATTCCCCGCAACAGGCGGCAAGGATCGATCGCTGAGCAAC
>NZ_CAUM01000090.1 GCF_000350085.1 Mesorhizobium metallidurans STM 2683 | reverse complement strand
GGGGGGAGATCGCTGCTTCGCCCGCCTTCCCCGCTTTTATCGGGGGCAAAACTGCCGCATTCGTGCGTCATCCTTGCGGACAGAAACCGTTCATGCGAAGAGCCCGCATACGAGCAGGAAACGTGATGAACAGGCGCACCCGATGAGCAAGCGCGAGAAAGCCAAGCGCAAGAACGGGCTCACCTATGCCGAGGCGGGCGTCGATATCGATGCCGGCAATCTGATGGTCGAGAAGATCAAGCCGCTGGTCAGGGCAACGCGCCGGCCGGGCGCCGATGGCGAGATCGGCGGTTTCGGCGGCCTGTTCGACCTCAAGGCCGCCGGCTTCACCGATCCGGTGCTGGTCGCCGCCAATGACGGCGTCGGCACCAAGCTGAAGATCGCAATCGATGCCGGCAAGCACGACACGATCGGCATCGACCTCGTCGCCATGTGCGTCAACGACATCGTCGTGCAAGGTGCCGAGCCGCTGTTTTTCCTCGACTATTTCGCCACCGGCAAGCTCGACCCAGACCAGGGGGCCGCGATCGTCGGCGGCATTGCCCAGGGCTGCCGGCAGGCCGGCTGCGCGCTGATCGGCGGCGAGACGGCCGAGATGCCCGGCATGTATCATGGCAAGGACTACGACCTCGCAGGCTTTGCCGTGGGCGCCGCCGAACGCGGCCAGCTCCTGCCGACGGACGACATCGTCGAGGGCGACGTGCTGCTCGGCCTCGCCTCGTCGGGCCTGCATTCGAACGGCTTTTCGCTGGTCCGCCGCATCGTTGCCGGCAGCGGCCTTTCATGGAGCGATCCAGCGCCCTTCAATGACGAGGCGACATTGGCCGAGGCGCTGCTCGAGCCGACCCGCATCTATGTCAAGTCGATCCTCAAGGCGATCCGCAACACGCATGGCATCAAGGCGCTGGCCCACATCACCGGCGGTGGCTTTCCCGAGAATATCCCGCGCGTCCTGCCAAAAGATTTTTCGGCCGAACTCGACCTTGACGCCATCGAGGTACCGCCGGTGTTCTCGTGGCTGGCGAAGACCGGCGGCGTGGCGCCCGAAGAGATGATGCGCACCTTCAATTGCGGCGTCGGCATGATCCTCGTCGTCGCCTCCGGCCAGGCGGCACAGGTCGCCGCCGTCTTGCAGGAGGCCGGCGAGACGGTGACACCGATCGGCCGCATCGTACCGCGCCGCGACGCAGGCGTGATCTATCGAGGCTCGATCGACCTATGAACGCGCGCAAACGCACCGTGGTGCTGATATCCGGACGTGGTTCCAACATGACCGCGCTGATCGCCGCCGCCAGCAATCCTGCCTATCCGGCCGAGATCGTGGGTGTCATTTCCGACCGGGCCAATGCCGCCGGACTTGGCATCGCGGCGGCGCGCGGCATTCCCACCAAGGTGATTTCGCGGTCCGACTATGCCGGCAAGGAAGCACATGACGGCGCGATCGATGCCGCGCTGGCCGCCTTCGGCGCCGAGATCGTCGCGCTGGCCGGCTACATGCGCATCCTCGGCGCGCGCTTCGTCGAGAAGTGGCAGGGACGGATGGTCAATATCCACCCTGCCCTGTTGCCGGCCTTCAAGGGGCTGGATACGCATGCGCGCGCGTTACGCGCCGGCATGCGCATCCATGGCTGCACGGTGCATTTCGTGACGCTGGACATGGATGACGGTCCGATCATCGCCCAGGCGGCGGTGCCGGTGATGGTCGGCGACAATGAGGATACGCTGGCCGCGCGTGTGCTCAAGGCCGAGCACCGGCTCTATCCGCTGGCACTAGGCCTGGTCGCCGAGGGCAAGGCACGCATGGAAGGCGGCCGCACCGTGCTTGCGCATTTCGCCGACGATGCCGACAACGGCACGTCGGTGGTGATGGCACCCGATCCGTTGCGCGAGGAGACCGATCTGGAACATCTGGCGCGCATCACGCCTTGAGCGCCCGTCTCGAAGACTGTTATCGTTGAAATTGGTAGCAAATATTGCTACCTTCCTCTTTAGGAGACATTTTGATGGCGACAGTCGAGAAAGTCAGCGTCGCGCTTTCCCCCGAGTTGCTGGACATGGTCAAGGGCGCCGTGGCCAGCGGGCAATATGGGTCGGCGAGCGAAGTGATCCGCGAGGCGCTGCGCGAATGGCGGCTGCGCCAGCCCTTGCGCGAGGCCGAAGCAGAACGGCTCCGCAAGGCTTGGACCGAGGGACTGGAAAGCGGTCCGTTCGCACCTTTCAACATCGAGGACATCAAGCGGAAAGCCCGCAGCCGGCTCGTCGAGGCTGTCAAGAAATAGCCCATGGCAGGCATGCCGATCATCCGCAGCCCGGCGGCGGAAAATGACCTTATCCATATCTGGCTTGCCATCGCCGAGGACAGCCCGCGAGCCGCCGATCATTTTCTGAATGCCATCGCCGAGCGCATCCTTCAGCTTGCCGCCTTTCCCGAATCGGGGCCGCGAAGACCAGATATCGGGGTCGATACGCGAGCACTGACCATTGGTAACTATCTCATCCTTTATCGTCTCGCCGAAGGACGGATCGAAATTGTACGCATTGTGCATGGCGCTCGCGATGTCTCAACGCTGTTCTAGGATTCGAGAGCCAATGGATATCTTCGACGGCGCGGTCCGCACCGAAGGCGATCTCGCCGGCGTCTTCGAGTATGAAGAGGCCGATGGGCCAGAAAACGCCACAGCCTATTTCTACCTGTGCGAGGTGCGGGGCGAAACAGTCGGGCCGATCATCGGAGCAATCCACATTCAATCGGGTGCCTGGTCAATCACCAAGGCCGATCTTGCCGTACGATGGGACAAGGACGAGCAGCGTGTAGGTTTGTTCATCTTCGGCATGCCGTCGGCAGCCTTTGATGTCACGACAGGGGCAAAGTATGGTGGCCGGTATGGTAAGGATTTCAACGCCGTGATTCCTTGGTCCTGAACAATGCCGACGAGACAACTGCTTCTGCTGCGTCACGCCAAGTCGAGCTGGGATGACCCCAAGCTCGCCGATTTCGACCGGCCGCTCGGCCCGCGCGGCCTGAAGACGGCGCCGCTGATAGGGCGTAAGCTGGCCCGGCGCGGCTGGCTGCCGGACCTGGCACTGGTATCGCCGGCGCTGCGCACCCGCGACACCTGGCGGCTGGTTTCGGCGGAACTACCGAGGCATGTGCCGGCGGAATTCGCCGAGACGCTCTACGAGGCGACGGCGGCCACCATCCTGGCGCGCGTCAGACAGGCCAAGGCCACGAGCCTGTTGGTGGTTGGCCACAACCCCGGCCTGCAGCACTTCGCGTTGCGGCTGGCAGGCACTGGATCGGATGCGGGTGTGTTCAAAGAGATCGAAGCGAAATTCCCGACCGCGGCGCTTGCCCGTTTCACCATCAACGGCGACTGGGCAAATCTGGACTTCGGCGACGCCCGGCTGACGCATTGCATCCGGCCTAAGGACTTGCGCTGATGGGGGAAGTTGCCCGATCGGCTGGATCAAAACAGAGCGGCGGGACAAGCCCGCCGCTTTGAGGTCTTGAGAACCGGTGACCGTTCAACGGTTGCCGAACAGGTTCCGGTCGCTGCCCTGGGTCACAGGCTTCTCCGCAGCCGCATCCGACTTCTTGATCGAAGCGGTGAACGAGTTGTCGATGTTAGCGGCAACGGGGGCAGCCGGCTGATTGGCATTGGCCGAGCCATAGTGGTCGCTGCCGGCGATGGCGCTGCTCGTGGCAACGAGGATGGCGGCGGCGGTGAGAGCGATCCCGGTCATTTCAATTATTTCTGGTTTTGGTGATTGATGGTTCGACGTGCTGGCGATCGGGTCCGCGATTAGCGGCCCCAGATGCCCTGGCCGGATTCGGGCTGCTGGGCGTCGGACGTTGCCTTGGCGCCATTGTGCTCGACCGGCTTGCGGATCGAAGCCGTGTAGGAGTTGTCGACATTGGCAGGCGCGGTGACAGCGGCAGCCGGCTGGTTGACGTTATCCGAACCATAGTGGTCGCTGCCGGCGAAGGCGCTTCCGGTGGCAACGAGAATGGCGGCGGCGGTAAGAGCGATCTTGGTCATTTCTGGTACTCCAGTATTTTCAGTGTCTGTCCGT
>NZ_CAUM01000091.1 GCF_000350085.1 Mesorhizobium metallidurans STM 2683 | reverse complement strand
CGGCAAGGTTTTTGCACTTGCGTTGCCGGGCCGAAATCACTAGGCAACAGACCGTTCGGAGTGTAGCGCAGCCTGGTAGCGCATCTGGTTTGGGACCAGAGGGTCGGGAGTTCGAATCTCTCCACTCCGACCATCAATCTCGATGCCCCGGAATCGAAACCGTCTGTAAGCGAGCTCGCCGGGCGAGGACCCCAACCGCCTACCACTCCCGGCGAGCCTACTACCTGATTGATACGCATCAGGACCGGGATTAGCCGGCAAGCTGGTGTTGCAAGACGGATGCCAGTTATTTTTTCCCGAAATGGGACACCGACCCCGGTGGTCGATCGATGATGCGGCGACGCAAATACGCAATACCAGCCTCAGAGTACGCTTTCGATATCGGTCTTGGCGAAGTCGTCGCCGACATAGAGCAGGCGACAGGCATGCTCCTTTGTGACCTCGTAAGCGAAACAGTCGCCGAAATTGAGCGCCGCCGGGTGGACGCCCTTGCCCCACTGGTTGTAGGTCTCGGCAATTCGGCGCGCCGAAGCCGGCGTCACCGTCACCACCTCGAAGCCGAGCCCGTCGATCAGGCTCGACAATTCCGTGGCGACGCCGCGCCGGGCCGCCACGATCAACGCCTCGGCCATGGTGCCGGCGGAAATCAGAAGATCGTCCGCGGCTTCGATCGCTTCGATGCATGCGCCGGCCTCAGGCTCGTCCAAGACGATCGCCATCAATGCCGAAGTGTCGACCGCGATCATTCCGGCAAGCCGTCATCGCCATAGAGAAAATCCTGACTTCGCGCGGCGGAGGGACCGCTGGCGGCCTTTGCGGCGCCCGACGCACGCACGGCCTCCAGCAAGGCGCGGCGGCTCCTGCTGTCCGGCCGGGACCGGATGGGCACCAAACGCACGGCGGCATGGCCATGGCGGGTCAGGATGATTTCATCCCCCGCCTCGGCACGGCGCACCAACTCGGTCAGCTGTCCCTTGGCGTCCGTCACGGATATCTGCATGCTCGGCTCCCATGGCACCGTTGTCGTCGATATCTAAAATAGACCATTCAATGGTCCATTTCAATCGAGAGATACGCAGAGCGGAGCGCGTCCCATGGATCCGTTCAAACGCGACGCGCTTCAGATGTCGAACTCTGCCTGCCCCTCGTCCATGGCGCTGACAGTCTCGGCGGCAAGCGCTCTTGTGATCGGCGTCTTGCGTTCGAGTGCGGTGCGGTCGAGCCGCTCGACCACCCGCATGGCGGTCGCCAGGGAGCGCTCGATGCGGCGCACCAGATATTGCACGACATGCGGCTCGACCTCGATCTGGCGGTCGGCGAACAGCTTGGTGATGACGCCGGCGAGAAGCAGATCGTCGGGTTCGTGGATTTCGACCGTCGCCGCCGCTTTCAGCCGCGAGGCAAGATCGGGCAGCCGGACACCCCAGGCGGATGGGAAGCGCCGCGCGGTCAACAGCAGGGTCGAATGGGCGCCGCGCACCGCATTGATAAGGTGGAACAGCCCCTCCTCATCGACCGGGCCGGCATCGACATCGTCGATCAAGGCCGGGCGGGCGCCGAGCTCGGCGATGCAACCGCCGATGCGGCCGGCATCGACCGCCACCGCGCCGGCACGGGCCTGCCAGATCGAGGCCAGATGCGTCTTGCCGGAGCCGGCCGGGCCGGCCAGCACCACCACCGGCGAGGGCCAGTCCGGCCAGCGGTCGACCAGCGCCACCGCCTGGCTGTTGGTGCCGGAGACGACGAGTTCATCGCGCGAATAGCCGGTGCCGTGGCCGAGATCGAGCGGCAACTGGCGTGGCGGATCGATCTTGTTGTCGGTCATCCCTCTCAGCCGCGCGGCGCCCCCCTGCGGCGGCTGGGCGGCAGCGGCGGAACCGGTTCGGTGCTGTGCCCTTTGTAGAGCGGCGATTCGAGATAGCGAGCAATCGCAAAGCGCACCAGAACGGCGACCGCCGCCGAAGCCGGCACCGCGATCAAAAGGCCGACGAAGCCGAACAGCGCGCCAAAGGCAAACAGCGCGAACATCAGCCACACCGGATGCAGGCCGACGCTTTTGCCGACCAGCCGCGGCTGCAGGATGTTGCCCTCGATGAACTGGCCGACGAAGAACACACCGGCCACCGCCGCCACCATGGTCCAGTCGGGCCAGAACTGAACGAAGGCGACGCCGACGGCCAGCACCAGCCCGGTCAGCGAGCCGACATAGGGGATGAAGGAGATCAGTCCGGCGAACAGGCCGATGAGGATGGCGAAATTCAGTCCGGTCAGCGTCAGGCCGGTGGCGTACATGACGCCCAGCACCAGGCAGAGCGTGCCCTGGCCGCGCACGAAACCGGCGGTAGCGGTGTTGATGTCGTTGGCGATCGCCCGCACGGTCCGAACGTAGTCGCGCGGCACCCAGCCGTCGACGATCGCTACCATGCGGTCCCAGTCGAGCAGCATGTAGAAGGCGACGACAGGCGTGACCACGAACAGGCTGACCACCGACACCAGCGCCACGCCGGAGCTCCAGATCGAGGTGAACACAGTGGTCAGGAGGCCGAAACCGGAGGTGAGCAACGAGTTCAGCCCGTCGCGCAGGCCATTGGCGTCGACGCCGAATTTCTGTTCCAGCCATTGCGGATCGAAGCTGGTGATCAGCGCCTGCAGCCGGGTCAGATATTCCGGCAATTTGCTGGCGAAATCGGCCATCTGCGAGGCCAGCACCGGAACCAGGATGACGAAGGCCAGCACCAGAACGACGATGAAGGCAATGAGGATGACCACGGTCGCCATGAGGCGCGACAGGCCGAGCCGCTGCAGCCGGTCGGCGACGGGATCCAGGAAATAGGCCAGCACCATGCCGGCGACGAAGGGCAACAGGATGCTGCTGAAGACATAGAGGAACAGCGCCAAAAGGACGGCCGTGCCCAGCCAGAAGAAGATCTGCCGTCGGAATACGCCTGCTGCCGCCTCCTTGGCGGCTTCATCGTCAGGTGCCCGGTGTGGAGCCTTCGCCATAGCCGCTCATATGCCTCAGCCAAGCCACGAGATAGGCCGCGGCCGAAGTCACGGTCAAGACCCCGGACAGGATTATGAGCGCCGGCCTCAGCGGGTCGAGGTTGATGCCGAAGGCGAGTTCGCCCAGCACCACGGCCGCCAGCGCGATCTGGATGGCGGTGTTGGCCTTCGAGACGAAGAGCGGCTTCATCTCGACCGGATGGCTCATGACGCTGGACAACAGCACGGCGAAAACGATCAACGCATCGCGCGACACCATCATCACCACCAGCCACAGCGGCAGCTCGCCGATGAAGCCCATGACGACGAACACCGAGACCAGAAGCAATTTGTCGGCCATCGGGTCGAGATAGGCGCCGAGCTGCGAATGCTGGTTGAAATGGCGGGCGATGAAACCGTCGACGCCATCGGAAATGCCGGCCACGAGAAAGCCGGCAAAGGCCCAGTCCCAGCGCATGTTCAACATCGCCAGCACCACGGCCGGCACCAGCACGAAACGCATGATCGTGATCATGTTGGGGATGGTCAAGGCGATGTCCCGTCGCTTTTTGTTAGCTGATACATGATGGAGATGGCGGATGGGCGCAAGGGAGAAGCTGCCGATCTCCCCCCTCGC
>NZ_CAUM01000092.1 GCF_000350085.1 Mesorhizobium metallidurans STM 2683 | reverse complement strand
TAAGAATGAGCTATGGCCAAGGTCATCCGATACGCTTTCGACCCGACAAATCCGCCTCCGCTGACAGATGTCCAGAAAGCGGAAATCGCAGCGCTGAAAGCACGTTCGAAGGATGATGTCGATACGAACGACATCCCCGAATTGACCGAAGAATTCTGGCAGAGAGCTGTCCGAAATTTCAAGCGGATCGGCCGGACCGCAAAACCGATTGATGAGCCCAAATAGTTAATTGTAAAGCCGCATCGACAGGCCAAGCGAGGCGGGCAGCGGGTTCCACCGGCCTGTGCGCAGGCCGGCCGTGCGCAAGGCCGCCGCCGTCCAGGTGTTGCAGCCGACCAGTGCATTGAAACGACCGTTCGCCTCGTAGAAGCGGTCGAAACGGGAATAGGCGGCATTCTCGACCACGATCGGGCCATTCGGCCCCTGCTGGAAACTCGCCGCGATGAAGTCGAGCAGTGCTGCAAAACGCTCCTCGCCGACATCGAAGCCGGCGACATCAGGATGCGGCTCGGCAATGTCGCCGGCGATATCGACATGCATCACCGAAGCGTCTGATGTCAGCGCCTTCATTACCGGCACCGCTTTCAGCTCCGACCAGGTTGGTGTCTCCAGATAGAAGGCGCGGCCGCCCCAGCCGAAGACGATGTAACGGACCTCCACCGCATCAGCCGGAATGCCGGCATCGACCAGGAAGCCGAAACGTTGACGCACGCCCTCGTCGACAGGAATGGCGATATCGGTGTGGATCGGGTTCTTCAGCACCAGGATGTGCCGCGTAGTGGCAGGATTGGCGACAGCCGCTTGCCATAGCGGCCGCGGCACCAGCGTGCCCAGTGTCACCGCAAGCACGACTGCCACCGCCAGTATGCCGAGAAACCGCCCGAGTTTTTTCATCGGACGCGGCCTTGCCACCTGGTCGCGACGCAGTGGGACGCGATCGCCGGCACGCGATCAGGACGCAAAAGAGCCCTGCCGGGGTGCGGCCGGGCTCTTTCGATCTGCATGAGACCGATCAGTGCAGGATCTGCGACAGGAACAGTTTCGTGCGCTCGTGGCGCGGATGGTCGAAGAACTCGGCCGGCGTGTTCTGCTCGACGATCTGGCCCTGATCCATGAAGATCACCCGGTTGGCGACCTTGCGGGCAAAGCCCATCTCATGGGTAACGCAGAGCATGGTCATGCCCTCTTCGGCGAGCCCGACCATCGTCTCCAGCACTTCCTTGATCATTTCCGGATCGAGCGCCGAGGTCGGCTCGTCGAACAGCATGATGCGCGGGTTCATGCACAGCGAGCGGGCGATGGCGACGCGCTGCTGCTGCCCGCCGGAAAGCTGTCCCGGATATTTGTTGGCCTGTTCCGGGATCTTGACACGCTTGAGGAAGTGCATGGCGATCTCGTCGGCCTGCTTCTTCGGCGTCTTGCGCACCCAGATCGGCGCCAGCGTGCAGTTTTCGAGAATGGTCAGATGCGGGAACAGGTTGAAGTGCTGGAACACCATGCCGACCTCGCGGCGCACCTCGTCGATCTTCTTCAGGTCGTTGGTCAGTTCCTTGCCGTCGACGATGATCTTGCCCTTCTGGTGCTCCTCCAGCCGGTTGATGCAGCGGATCATTGTGGACTTGCCCGAGCCGGAAGGCCCGCAGATGACGATGCGCTCGCCGCGCATGACCTTCAGGTTGATGTCCTTCAGCACATGGAATTCACCGTACCATTTGTGCATGGCGATGATGTCGATGGCGACATCGGTGGTGGAAATCTGCATCTTGGCGGCATTGACCTTGATCTCTTCCGCGCTGACGGCATTTTCTGTGGCCATGACAGGGTCCCCTTGTTCTTCTGTTTAGCGTTTGTGGCCGGTATCGAGCCGACGTTCCGTGTACATTGAATAGCGCGACATGCCGAAGCAGAACAGCCAGAAGACGAAGGCGGCGAATATCAGGCCGGACCTGGCCGTCTGCGGCGTTGCCCAATTGGCGTCGGAAAAGTTCTGCTTGACGATGCCGAGCAGGTCGAACATCGAGATGATGATGACCAGGCTGGTGTCCTTGAACATGCCGATGAAGGTGTTGACGATGCCTGGAATGACCAGCTTCAGCGCCTGCGGCAGCACGATCAGACCCATCTTCTGCCAGTAGCCGAGGCCCAGCGAGTCGGCTCCCTCATACTGGCCCTTCGGGATTGCCTGCAAGCCGCCGCGTATCACTTCGGCCATATAGGCCGCGGCAAACAGCGACACGCCGATCAGCGCCCTGAGATACTTGTCGAAGGTGACGCCGGCCGGCAGGAACAGCGGCAGCATAACGCTGACGAAGAACAGAACGGTGATCAGCGGGATGCCGCGCACCGTCTCGATGAAGATGATGCACAGCATCTTGACTATCGGCATCTTCGAGCGCCGGCCGAGCGCCAGCACGACGCCGAGAGGCAGCGAGACCGCGATGCCGACGAAAGACAGGCTGAGCGTCACCAGCAGCCCGCCCCACCGCGAGGTCTCGACATGCGGCAGGCCGAACATGCCGCCGACCAGCAGGACGAACGACACGATCGGCAGCACCAGGAACAGCAGGATGGCGTTCAGCCCCTTGCGCGGCACGCGCGGGATGAGCATCGGCACCAGCAGCGCCACGAACAGGACGGCGACCAGGATCGGCCGCCAGCGTTCCTCGATCGGATAGGTGCCGAACATGAACTGGCCGAACTTGGCGTTGACGAAGGCCCAGCAGGCGCCGCTCCAGCCATCCGCCTGGATGCCGCCCTGCGCCACCGTGGCGCAGACGGAACGGTCAGGCCCCGTCCACTGGGCATTGATGAAGGCCCAGTTGATGACCTGCGGCAGGATCATGACGACCAGTGCGATGCCGATGATGGTCAGGATGGCGTCGCCGACCGAACCGATCAGGTTCGTGCGCACCCAGGCTCCCATACCGCGCACGCTAGCCGGCGCCGGCTGTGCCAGCGCCATTTCGGTGCGCACCCAGGACGTGTCGTGTTCCTGCATGGCCTTACCTCTCCACCAGCGCCATTCTGGCGTTGACCACGTTCATGACCGCCGAGGTCACCAGGCTGAGTATGAGATAGACGGCCATCATGATCAGCACGCCCTCGACCGCCTGGCCGGTCTGGTTGAGCACGGTGCCCGCCGTGGCGGTCAGGTCCGGGTAGCCGATGGCGATCGCCAGGGAAGAATTCTTGGTCAGGTTGAGATACTGGCTGGTCAGCGGCGGTATGACGATGCGCATCGCCTGCGGAACGACGACCAGCCGCAGGATCGAACCCGAACGCAGCCCAAGTGCGGCGGCCGCCTCGGTCTGCCCCTTGCTGACGCCCCTGATGCCGGCGCGCACGATCTCGGCGATGAAGGCCGCCGTATAGCAGGACAGCGCCAGGTAAAGCGACAGGAACTCTGGGCTGACCTGGAAGCCACCGGTCAGGTTGAAGGTCGATTGCTTTGGATAATCAAAGCTCAAGGGGAAGCCGCTCAGCGCATAGGCAAGCAGCGGCAGCCCGACGATCAGCGCGGCGGAAGTCCAGAACACCGGGAATTGCTGGCCGGTCGCCATCTGCCGCTGATGCGCCTTGCGGGCGACAAACCACGCCATGGCGATGCCGACAAGCAAGGCAACGAAGATCAGCCAGGAGCCGTCGCCCCATACGGCGCGCGGAAAATAGAAGCCGCGCTGGTTGAGAAAAGAGCTGAACGGCAGATTGATGCTGTCGCGGGGCGGCGGCAGCACCGCAAGCACGCCGGAATACCAGAAGAAGATGACCAGCAGCGGCGGGATGTTGCGGAACACCTCGACATAGACCGTGCAGATCTTGCGGATCAGCCAGTTCTGCGAGAGCCGGCCGATGCCGATGATGAAGCCGATGATGGTCGCGGTGATGATGCCGACGACCGCAACGATGATGGTGTTGATGAGACCGACGACAATGGCGCGGCCATAGGTCGAATCCGATGAATAAGCGATAGCGCTCTCGCTGATGTCGAAGCCCGCGCGGCCCTTGAGGAAGCCGAAGCCTGAAGCAATGTGCAGGCGCGTCAGGTTGGCAATGACGTTTTGGGCAATCCACCAGACGCCCGCCACCAGCAAGACGACGACCACCGCCTGGAAGAAGAGACTGCGTACTTTCGGATCGTTGACGAAGGAACCACGGCTTGGCTCCTCGCGAAGAATTTCCTGCGATGCCATTCGACCACCCTTCTGGCGACCATCCCCTGAAAAGAGAAACCGGAAGGCAGCTTGGCCGCCTTCCGGATCACATCTCGATCAGCGGATGGGCGGAGCGTATTGCAGGCCGCCCTTGGTCCACAGCGCGTTGATGCCGCGCGCGATCTTCAGCGGGCTGCCCGAACCGACATTGCGTTCGAACAGTTCGCCGTAATTGCCGACGGCCTTGACGATGTTGACGACCCAATCGTTGGAGACGCCCAGATCGGTGCCGATCTTGGTATCTGCTTCCTGGCCGAGCACGCGCTTGATCTCGGGACTGTCCGAGGCCTTCATCTCCTCGACATTGGCCTTGGTGATGCCGAGTTCCTCGGCCTGCAACAGCGCGAAATAGGTCCACTTGACGATGTGGTACCACTGGTCGTCGCCCTGGCGCACGGCCGGTCCAAGCGGCTCCTTGGAGATGATTTCGGGCAGCACGACATGATCGGCCGGCGCGGCGAGCGTCAGGCGGATGCCGTAGAGGCCCGACTGGTCGGTGGTGTAGACGTCGCAGCGGCCCGCGTCATAGGCGGCGTTGACCTCTTCCAGCTTTTCGAAGACGACCGGGTTGTACTCCATCTTGTTCGACTTGAAATAGTCGGCAAGGTTGAGTTCGGTCGTGGTGCCGCTCTGCACGCAAACGGCCGCGCCCGAAAGCTGCAGCGCGGAATTGACGCCCGGCAGTTTCTTGGCGTTGATCATGAAGCCCTGGCCGTCATAGTAGGTGACGCCGATGAAGTTCAGGCCGAGCGCCGTGTCGCGGTTGATCGTCCAGGTGGTGTTGCGCGACAGGATGTCGATTTCGCCGGATTGCAGCGCGGTGAAGCGCTCCTTGGCGCTGAGCGGCGTGAACTTGACCTTGGAGGCGTCGCCGAAGACGGCGGCAGCGACCGCGCGGCAGAAATCCGCATCGATGCCTTGCCAGTCACCCTTGTCGTCCGGCGCCGAGAAGCCGGCCAGACCGGTCGAGACACCGCATTGGATGAAGCCCTTGGCCTTGACATCGTCGAGCGTGCTCGCCGATGCGGACGAAGCCATCACTCCAAGCGTGGCGGCGCCGAGAATGCCGATTGCAATGTGTTTCATGACCCACAGACCCTTTTCTGTTGTCAGGCAAAGCCTGATCTTTTTTCCCGTGTGAACGCAGCTCCGGTTCCGGCCCATTCCCGGAACCCCGCATCGTTAAGCGACGCGCTGCCTCCCATTCACGAACTGCATCGAAGGCGATTATTCCTGTGAGGTCAAGGGAAATGACCGAAAGCGAAAGAGTTTGAAAACCAATTGCCTGAAATGCCGGAATTGCAGACAAACGCATCGGGAAAATAGCAAGCCACGCAAACAGAATTGGCAGACACCGATCAGCGCCAATCCGGGTTTCCCCAAGGGAATCCGTCCTTCGGATCTACTCGGCATTACTGCTGCGTCGCCAAGAAGAATTGGCGTATTCGAAGTCCGCTGCTTGGCCGATACCGGGCGGTTGCACGGCCCGTGCCGCCGCACTATGGCTAGCGTCTCACCACAAGGCGAAGAAGAATGGCAGAAGACGGCGGCGACATTGGCATCAACACGCGGCTTGCCCACTCGGGCAACAATCCGCACGACTATTTCGGCTTCGTCAATCCGCCCGTCGTGCATGCCTCGACCGTGCTCTATCCCAATGCTGCGGCGATGGCGGCGCGCAGCCAGAAATACACCTACGGCACGCGCGGCACGCCGACCACCGATGCGCTGGCCGCCGCGATCGACGCGCTGGAGGGTTCGGCCGGCACGATCATGGTGCCCTCGGGCCTGGCGGCGGTGACGGTGCCGTTGCTGGCCTTCCTGTCGTCCGGCGATCATCTCCTGATCGTCGATTCCATCTATCACCCGACCCGCAATTTCGCCGACACGATGCTGAAACGGCTGGGCGTCGATGTCGAATATTACGATCCGCATGCAGGCGCCGGCATCGCGTCCCTGATCAAGCCCAACACAAGGGTGGTGTTTACCGAATCGCCGGCGTCCAACACTTTCGAGGTCCAGGACATACCGGCCATCGCCAAGGCAGCACATGCCGCGGGCGTCATCGTCATGATGGACAACACCTGGGCGACGCCGCTCTACTTCCGCCCGCTCGACCACGGCGTCGACATCTCGATCCACGCCGCGACGAAGTACCCTGCCGGCCATTCCGACGTGCTGCTGGGCACGGTTTCGGCCAACGAGGCCTGCTGGAAACAGCTTTGGGAAACCTTCAACACGATGGGGTGCTGCGCCGGACCTGACGACGTCTACCAGGTACTGCGCGGCCTGCGCACGATGGGCGTGCGCCTCGACCACCATCAGCGCAGCGCATTGGCCATTGCCGGCTGGCTGGAGGGCCAGCCGGGCGTGGCGCGCGTGCTGCATCCGGCGCTGCCCAGCCATCCCGACCACGGACTGTGGAAGCGAGACTTCTGCGGCTCGAGCGGCATCTTTTCGATCGTTCTGGCAGGTGGCTGCCAGAAACAGCAGCATGCCTTCCTCGATGCGCTGACGATATTCGGCCTCGGTTATTCCTGGGGCGGCTATGAGAGCCTTGCGGTGCCGGTCGTCCTCGGCGACCGCACCGTCGCCAAAGGTCCCTATGACGGACCGCTGATCCGCCTGCAGATCGGGCTGGAGGATGTCGGCGACCTCAAGGCCGATCTGGCGCGCGGCCTGGCAGCGGCTGCCGCTGCTTGAACTAGAGGATGGCAAGACTTTGCCAAACCGACTCGGAAAACCGACCTAACATACTGAAAAGACTGGCGCCGACGGCAGCCCTCCAATCCATTGACGCCAAAAGGCGGTTCAGAATCCAAACGCCAACCACGCCGTCCCGGCCAGCAGCGTCACCAGCGTCAGCGGCAGGCCGACCTTGAAGAAGGCGCCGAAGGAGAGCTGCGTGCCCACCGCCCGCGCCTGCTCGGCGACGATCAGATTGGCGACTGAGCCGAGCAACGTGAAATTTCCGGCCAAGGTCGAACTCATGGCCACCACCAGCCAGGCGCGCTCGGGGTTCTCCAGGCCGGGAATGAACGGCCGCAGCGCCAGCACCGCCGGCACATTGCTCATGATGTTGGACAGCACCGCGGTGAAGCCGGACAGCCGCCAGACATCGCCCAGCCCGAGGTCTTTGGCCGAGGCGACGATATCGGGCGTGAGCAGCGTCTTTTCGGCGCCGGCGACGACGATGAACAGGCCCGCGAACATGAACAGCAGCGGCCCGTCGATCTCGCGGTAGATGCGCGACGGCTTGATGGCGCGGGTGACCAGAAGGATGGCGCCGCCGATCAGCGCTGCCTTGGCGACTGGAACCCCGGCAAAGAAGGCGATCGCCAGCCCGATGCAGACGACCGACGCTTTCAGCACCTGACCCGGCAGCATGCGGCCGCGATAGACTTCGGGGCGAAGCTCGGTCTGGCGCGCGAATTCGGCGCGGTAGACGATGCGCACGATGACGATGACGGCGACGAGGCCGAACAGCGCCACCGGCGCAAGTGCCGCCGAAAAGGCCGGATAGGAAATCCCCGACAGCGCGCCGATGACCATGTTCTGCGGGTTGCCGGTAATGGTGGCGACGGTGCCGCAATTCGACGCGGTGGCCGTGGCGATCAGGTAGGGAACCGGATTGCGGTTGATGACGCGGGTGACGTGGACGACGATCGGCGCCATGACCAGGCAGATCGCGTCGTTGACCAGGAAGGCCGACAAGACACCGGTCAGCAGTGTCACCATGACCAGCAGCATGAAGGGCGCATGCGCATGCTCGATGGCGACGGCGCCGAGCGCGCGAAAGGCTCCGGAGACCTTCAGATGCGCGACGACGATCATCATGCCGAGCAGCAGCGTGATGGTGTCGAAATTGATGGCGCGGTAGGCGTCGTCCAGGCTGAGCGCACCGATGGCGATCATTGCCGCGCCGCCGAGCAGCGCGATGCCGGCCCGATCGAGGCGCAGCCCGGGGATCCTGCCGATAGCGACGCCGGCATAGGTCAGGATCAGGATCAGCAACGCCGCCGCGCCCATCAGTGTCATTCGCAGATCGCCCCGTTCAGATCGGCCCGGCCCCGCCATTGGCGAATACAGTCCACCCCTCTTCGACCGCGGACATGGAATGAACGCAAGCACATGAGGTGTCCGCGACGCCGGCGAATCCCGTCCGCCGACCGGACGATTAGCGATATCCGAAAAAAGGCAGGCTTCGCCAGCCTTTCCGGTGAAAACTGGAACAGACGTGTCCAGAACGGACCCGAAGAAATTGGCGATCCCGACGGGATTCGAAGCCGGTGCTCTATCTAGCTGAGCTACGGGACCGCTGCGCCGACCGCTGGATTATCAGCCATTGCCGAGCCGCGGATAGAAGTGCGGGCGCGTCTTCCTTCGTTTGCATGCTTCGGCGATATTAGCGACGGTGCATGTATCTGAAGCCGGAGCCCCCTACCCCCAACCGGCGAGGCCCGGTGCCGAAATCTGTCCGCACCGGAGCGGGCACCGGCCCGCTGCTCTCGCCCTTGCCAACGGTCGTGATGCCAGCACCAAGTCAATTTCTTGACGCCGAAGATAGGGCACTCTGCCAACGGGTGGCCGATCAAGTAACCGCCGATGCAAAATGGTACAGCACATCAATCGACAAGCATGTTTTAGCTTCGACCATACTGAGCCTCTTTCAGCATGGCGTCGTCAACGAAGCGAATTTGCTCGCACATGTCCGCGCGCGCCGCCACGACTTCACAAAGCACACCGGCTAGCAGCCTGTCGGACTTGAGCCGAGGGCTTGGATGAGATTCAGTTGCATTATTGATTCTGCGATTTTTGACTGGGGCGGTGATGAGCAACTTTCGCCAGGTTGATCGGGAGACCGGGTTTTTGCTGCCGCCATCGGTGGACGAATGGCTGCCGGAGCGGCATCTGGCGCGCTTTGTTGTGGAGGTGATCGAGCGGCTCGACCTGTCGGCGATGGTCAAGGCCTATCGCGGCTCGGGCTCGGCCTCGTATCACCCGAGCGTGCTGTTGGGGCTGCTGGTCTACGGCTACGCCACGAGAGTGTTCTCGAGCCGCCAGCTCGAGCGCGCCACTTACGATTCGGTGGCGTTCCGCTTCATCGCTGCCAACGATCATCCCGACCACGACACCATCGCCACGTTCCGACGCCGGTTTCTCAAGGAGATCGAAGGCCTGTTCGTCCAGGTTCTGATGCTGGCCCGGGAGGCCGGGGTGCTCAAGCTGGGCACGGTGGCGCTGGACGGCACCAAGGTTCACGCCAACGCCAGCCGGCACAGCGCGCTGTCCTATGAGCATGCCAGCAAGCTCGAAGCGCAGCTGAAGGCCGAGGTCAAGGAGTTGATGGCGCTGGCGGAGGCCGCCGATTGCGCGGATGTGCCGGATGGAATGTCGGTGCCGGAAGAGTTGGCCCGGCGCGAGCAGCGCCTGGCCCGCATTGCCGCGGCCAAGGCGAAGATCGAGGCGCGGGCCAAGGAGCGCTTCGCGCGCGAGCAGGCCGACCATGAAGCGAAGATGACAGCACGCGAGGAGAACGCGAAGAAGACGGGCCGCAAGCCGGGCGGGCGGCCGCCGCAGCCGCCGCAGCCGCCGACGGCAGGGCCCGGTCCCAAGGATCAGGTCAACCTGACCGACGAG
>NZ_CAUM01000093.1 GCF_000350085.1 Mesorhizobium metallidurans STM 2683 | reverse complement strand
GTCCCGACTCTACCCTACCCTTTCCCCCGCCTGCCCTTCACCATCGCACCTGCCCTCGCCTCCATCACCAGCTCGATCTCCCGCTTCAGCTCGTCCTTGATCGCTACCGTTTCGCTCATCAGGGCGTCGATCTTCATGAAGTCGAGCACGCGGTATTTCGACACCGCCGGGCGCACCAGAATGTCGGGGCGGCACTGTTTGAGCTTGTGAGCTGTTATCGACTGCATCATCAGCTGCGTGGCGCCGAACATCAGGTCGACGGAGGTCGGGTGCTTGCGCTCGGCCTCGGTCGGCGCGCCGACGACGTCGACGGCGATGATGATGTCGGCGTCCTTTTCGATGAGATCGAACGGCACGGGGTTGTAGATGCCGCCGTCGATCAGCAGGCGGCCGTCGCGCATCACCGGGCGGAACACGGCGGGAATGGCGGCCGAGGCGGCAAGGGCCGAATGCAGTTCGCCGTCGCTGATCACCTTCAACCGGTGGCCGTAGTAGTCGGTCGCCGTCACCTTCAGCGGGATCTTCAATTCGGCGAAGCTTTCGGGGATCGCTTCGGGCAAAAAGGCTTTCAAGATGCGCTCGACATTGAACTGGGTGACGCGCAGGCCGCCCTGCAGCGCCTCGGCGAAGGTGCCGGGCCTGGCGCGCCACATGCGGGTGGCCACCTCGACCCGGCGCGAGAGGACCGAGCGCGTATAGTCGTGCATGTCCTTGCCGGTCATGCCGGAGGCCATGCCGGCGCCCATGATGGCGCCGATCGAGGAGCCCGATATCGCCACCGGCCTGATGCCGAGCTCGTCCAGCGCCTCGATGACATGGATATGCGCCAGCCCGCGCGCCCCGCCGCCGCCAAAGGCGATGCCGAAGGTGGGGCTAGCGGGCATTTTTGAGGCTCCGTGCGGCAGAGCTTGACGAAAAAGCCCCCTCACCCGGATTGCCAACCGAATTGCGAAGAGCAATTCCGGGCAATCCGACCTCTCCCCGAGGGGAGAGGAAGTCGCGGCGCCGGCGCCAGCCTCTTCTCCCCCACGGGGAGAAGGTGGCCGCGAAGCGGCCGGATGAGGGGGCACCTTGTGGGGAGGGGCTAGGGGTCTGCCGCAACAAAGGATGGCTCATCCCTTGCTCCCCAGCTTCGGCCCCACCACCATGATCGACGGCTCTGGCGAAAGCAGCTTCTTCGCCACCGCCTTGACCTGATCCAGCGTCACCCCGTTGATGAGCGCGGCGCGGCGCTGGATATAGTCGATGCCGAGCTTGTCGAGCTGCAGTTCGAGCAGCGTCGAGGCAATGGAGCTGGAAGAATCCAGATTGCTGATGGCATAGGCGCCGACCATGTATTTCTTGGTCGCTTCGAGTTCGGCCTCGGTCGGGCCCTCATCGGCCATCTGCTTGACCACCTTGCGCACCAGCGCCAGCGTCTCGGCCGCGCGGTCGGAACGCGTCGCGGTGGAGATGACCAAAGCATTGGCATGCCGGTGGTCGACAAGGCCGGAGCTGACGCTGTAGGCCAGGCCGCGCTTTTCGCGCACTTCGTCGTAAAGGCGCGAGGTGAAGGCCGAGCCGCCGAGGATCTCGTTCATCAGCGCGGCGGCGAAGAAATCCGGCGCCTGGCGCTTGACGCCGGGATAAGCGAGCTGCAGCGAGGTCTGCGGCAAATCGTAATCGACCGCGACCTGCTCGCCGAGCTTGGGGGCGATATCGGCGACGGGGGCGAGCGCCGGCTTTTCCGGCAGGTCGCCGAAGACGGCGTCGAGTTTCTTCTTCAGCGTCTCGGCGTCGATGGCGCCGACCACCGCCACATGCAGGCCGCCACGGGCGAAGTTCGCCTTGTGGAAGGCGGCGAGATCGGCCGGCGTGATGGTGGCGATGCTTTGCCTGGTGCCCTGGTCGGGCCTGGAATAGGGATGCGCGCCGTAGATCGCGCGCAGCCATTTGGTCTGGGCGATCGTGTTGGGGTCGCGCTCACTGGCGATGATGCCGGACAGGACTTGGGAGCGGATGCGGTCGATCGGCGCCTGGTCGAAGCGCGGATGGTTGATCGCCATGCCGAGCAGGTCGAATGCCCCGTCGCGCTGCTCGGCCAGCATGCGCATCGAACCATAGGTGCCGTCGCGCTGCGCATCGAAGCTCATCTCGGCGCCGACCTCGTCCAGTTTTGCCTGGAAGGCCTCGCTGTCGAGATCGCCGGCGCCCTCGTCGAACAGGCCGGTCATCAGATTGGCCAGCCCCTCCTTGCCCGCGGGGTCCTGCGTGGAGCCGCCATCGAAAGCGAAGCGGATGGCGATGATGGGCACGGAATAATCCTCCACCAGCCAGGCGGTGATGCCCTTGGGCGAAGTCACCTGCTGGATGTTCATCGCCGCGCGGGCGGTGAGTGGGGGGAGGATGAGGAAGAGGATGGCGAGGAAGAGGGTGGAGAGGGCGACGCGCCACTTGCCAAGGTCGGCGCTCCCCCTCACCCAGCCTCCGCTTCGCTCGGCTGACCTCTCCCCGTGGGGGAGAGGAGCTTGCCAGCGCCGGCGGAACTCTCTTCTCCCCCACGGGGAGAGGGTGGCCGCCAAGCGGCCGGATGAGGGGGCGGTCTCGCGAACAGGCATGATGCTCAAGCTCATCATCAAATCAATTCCCCGCCTGTGTCTGCGGCAGCAGATACCCCGTCGTCGAATGATCGAGCTTGAGATACCTCGCGGCGACCGCCTTGACCTGGTCGGCGGTGACCTTGCGGATCCGGTCCGGCCATTCCTGGACATCCCTGACATTGCCGCCGGTGGCCAGCGTCGCGCCATACATGTTGGCCATGTCGTCCTGCTTGTCGCGGGCGAAGATCATCGACCTGATATAGCGGTCCTTGGCCTTCTCCAGCTCGCTGTCGGTGACGCCGCCGCTGGCGATGCGGGCGATCTCGGCATAGACCGCGGCCTCGACATCGGCCAGCCTGGCATCGCCGCGCGGCGCGCCGTAGACGGTGAAATTGGTGGCGTCGAGCATGCTGCCCTGGAACCAGGCGCCGGCAGTGGCGGCGATGCCCTGGCTGACGACAAGCTGCTGGTAGAGCCGGCTGCGATTGCCGCCGCCGAGGATCTCGGCCAGCAGATCGAGGGCTTCCGCCTCGCCGGGCTTTGCCGTGTGATAGGACGGCACCACCCATTGCGTGGTAAAGGCCGGCACGGAAACGCGCGCGTCGGTCAGCGTCACCGTGCGCCTGGTGTTCTGCTCGGGCTCGACCGGACGGATGCGCGGCGGCAGATCGGGCCCACGCGCGACCTTGCCATAGGTTTTTTCGGCCAGCGCCTTGACCGTTTCCGGCGTCACGTCGCCGGCAACGATCAGCACCGCGTTGTTGGGCGTGTAATATTTGTCGTAAAAGGCCTTGGCGTCGGCGCGGTTCAACTGCTCCATCTCCTTCATCCAGCCGATCACCGGAATGCGGTAGGGCTGGTTCTGCCAGAGCGTGGCGTCGACCTCCTCCTCCAGCACCGCTTGCGGATTGCTGTCGATGCGCGAGCGGCGCTCCTCCAGGATGACATCGCGCTCGGTCTTGATGACATCGTCGGTGAGGATGAGGTTGCGCATGCGGTCGGCCTCGAAGCTCATCATTTCACCGAGCGCGGACGGCGCCACCGTCTCGTGGAAGGCGGTGTAGTCATAGGAGGTGAAGGCGTTGTTGGAGCCGCCGATGGCCGAGACGGCGCGGTCGAACGCGCCGGCGGCATGGTTGGTCGTCGCCTTGAACATCAGGTGCTCGAAGAAATGCGCGATGCCGGATTTGCCCGGCGGCTCGTCGGCGCTGCCGATCTTGTACCACACCATATGGGTGACGATCGGCGCGCGGTGATCGGGGATGACCACCACCTCCATGCCGTTGTCGAGCAGGAAATTCGTCACCGTGCCATCGCCGGCGGCGAGTGCGGGCGTCGTCGCCAGGGCCAGCGTCAGCAGCGTTCCGCGCAGCCATTCAGAAGGTTTCATCGATGGCTCCGGTTGTTGTGGCGAGACGATAGGCAGGGTTGCTGGCCGAGGCAAAGTGAATTGTTCGTCATTTTGAAGGCGCTGCGCTTCCTCGCCCCGCTCCATGGCCACGTCCGGCAAATGCTGGCGGAACTCGGGCCTAGCGGAATACAACACCCCTCACCCAACCTCGATAAACCGGATCACCGTCTCGCCATAACCGCGCTCGTCGACCACCACAAAGCCTGGCCCAACCTCAAACGGCGCCGCCGCGGCTTCCTCGACCACGCAGAGGGCGCGCGGCAAAAGCCAGCCGCCGTCCCTGGCCGAGCGCAGGGCGCGCTCGCCGAGGCCTTTGCCATAGGGCGGATCGGCGAAGACCAGTCCAAAAGGCGAAAGCGTGCCAGCCTCGCCCAGTGCCGTGGCGTCGCGTCGAAAAATCTTGGTGCGTCCGGTGAGCCCAAAGGCCTCGACATTGGTGCGGATCAGGCCGCGTCCTTCGGCCGATTCCTCGATGAAGACGCCATAGCCAGCACCCCGCGACAGCGCTTCGAGGCCAAGCGCTCCGGTGCCGGCGAAGAGGTCGAGCACGCGCGCGCCTTCAAGGCTCTGCGGAAAGCGATGCGCCAGCACGTTGAAGAGAGCCTCGCGGGTGCGGTCGGTGGTCGGGCGGATGGCATGATCGCGCGGCGTCGCCAGCGGGCGCCCGCGAAACTCGCCGCCGACGATTCTCATCTCGTCCTGGGTCCCTTGGGGCCGCCGCCCCGTCGCTCACCGTCCCTGCCGCCACCTTCAGGCCTGTCGCCACGCGGCTTGCCGAATGGCTTGGCGCCACCAGGCTTGCCATAGGCCGGCTTGAACGAGGCCTTGCGCGCCTTGGCCTCGGCCGCCTTGGCGGCATCGGCTTCCGCCCTGCCCTTGCCGATGGGACGCGAGCCGGGCGCCATCCAGACATTGGCCTTGCGCTGGCCCGGCGGCTCGATCGGCCGCTGCTCGCGCTCGGATTTCTTGCCGCCGAAACGGGGCTTGTCGCCAAAGCCGCCACGCGGTTTGTCGCCGAAGCCGCCGCGCGGTTTATCGCCAAAGTCGCTGCGCTCAGGTCTCGGGCCGCGCTCGCCAAAACTCTTTTCCGGCCGCGCGCTTCTTTCGGGACTTGTCGAAAGCTTGCCCAACGCCTCGTCGCGGCTGCCCTCGCGACGCTTGCGGTTCTTGATCAGCCCGCCCTCGCCGATCGGACGGCGGTCGACCCCGTCCCGCGCAAATTTCGGCCGCTCGACCTCTTCGTGGCGCGGCTCGGTGCGCCGCACCGGCTTGTTGGAAAACGGCTTGGTGATCTCGGCGTCGAAATTGGCGCCGGATTCCTCGACCAGGCGCTCGCCGAGCTGGTCGCGCAGCACGCGGCCCTTGATCTCCAGCACGTGGCCCTCCGGCAATTCGTCGAGTTGGAACGGCCCGTAGGAAATGCGGATCAGCCGTGTGACATCAAGGCCGAGGGAACCGAGGATGTTTTTTACTTCCCGGTTCTTGCCCTCGCGCAAGCCGATCGTCAGCCAGGCGTTGGAGCCCTGCTCGCGGTCGAGGCTCGCCTCGATCGCGCCATAGAAGACGCCATCGACGGCGATGCCTTCACGCAGACCGGCGAGCGCGCTTTCCTCGACCTTGCCGTGGACGCGCACGCGGTAGCGCCTGAGCCAGCCGGTGGCCGGCAATTCGAGCACGCGCGACAGGCCGCCATCATTGGTGAGCAGCAGCAGGCCTTCGGTGTTGATGTCGAGCCGGCCAATGGTCATCAGCCGCGGCAAATCGGCCGGCAGCACGTCGAAGACGGTTTTGCGCCCCTCGGGGTCGCGATTGGTGGTCACCACGCCGGCCGGCTTGTGGAACAGGAACAGCCGCGTGCGCTCGATCGGCGGGATCTCCATGCCGTCGAGATGGATGATGTCGCCCGGCATGACGTTGAAGGCCGGCGAGGTGAGAGCCCGGCCGTTGACCTTGACGCGGCCGGCCGCGATCAGCTCCTCGGCATCGCGGCGCGAGGCGAGGCCGGCACGGGCGAGCCGCTTGGCGATGCGCTCGCCGGCCTCTTCCGTTGCCTCGGCGGGACGCGGGCGCGGCTTGAAGCCGGCTTTTGAGGTCGGCGGCCGATCTCCACCGAAGTCCCGCTTCGGGCGATCGCTGAAGTCGCGCTTGGGACGCTCGAAGCGCTTTTCGCCACCGGCCGCTGCGGAAGCCGGCCGGTCGCCGCGTGGCGCGTAAGGTTTGCGCGCGCCCTCGCGCTTCTCATAGGGCTTGCGCTCCGGGCGCGGACCTTTGTGGAACGGTCTTTCGGCGCGCGCTTCGCCTGGCTCGCGCGGCTTGTACTCGCGCTTGAAATCGCGCTGCGGCCGCTCGCTTTCGGCTGCCATCGGACGATCGCCGCGCGGCGCGTAAGGCTTGCGCGGACCTTCCCGCTTCTCGAAGGGCTTGCCTTCGGGACGCGGTCCTTTGTGAAACGGCTTGTCACCGCTTTTGAAATCGCGCTGCGGCCGCTCGCCTTCGGCCGCCATGGGCCGGGCGCCGCGCGGTGCATAAGGTTTCTTGGCGCCGAAGCCGCCACCCTTGCCGGCGCCATCGCGGCGCGGCCCGGCCGCTCTCGGGCCGCTTTTGCCCGGACCTTTTTGGCGCGGGAATTTCTTGTCGTTGTCGTCCATGTGGCCTTTGCTCGTTTGCGCCGCTACAGCGCCGTGGGTCCTCACGGACGCGCAAATGACGCTGCAGTACTTTGATTTTGCGCACGATCCCCAGCGAAAACCGATTCCGGTTTTCAGGGATCATGCGCTAGATAACAGGATCGCCGTCGAGTAGCGAGGGGATAATCGGAATGGAAACCGCGTGAAGCGGCCGGATTTCATGGCGCTGGCGCTGCGCGAGGCCGAGGCTGCCGCCTTACGCGGCGAAGTGCCGGTCGGCGCCGTCATCGCCAGCGGCGATACGGTCGTGGCAAAAGCCGGCAACCGCACCCGCGAGCTTGCCGACCCCACCGCGCACGCCGAAATACTGGCGATCCGCGAAGCTTGCCGCAAGCTCTCCAGCGAGCGGCTCACCGGCCATGATCTCTATGTCACGCTGGAGCCTTGCGCCATGTGCGCCGGCGCCATTTCCTTCGCCAGGCTGCGCCGGCTCTATTTCGGCGCCGCCGACGAAAAAGGCGGCGCGGTGGTCAATGGCGTGCGCTTCTTTACATCGCCCACCTGCCATCATGTGCCCGACATCTATCCGGGCCTGGCGGAAAGCGAGGCAGCCTTGCTGCTGAAGGATTTCTTCCGGGAGCGGCGCGAACCCTGAACGGATCGGCGTCGTCAAAGCGACGAAATATCGGCGGTACCTACCAGGTCGGTAGCCAGTCGAACCAGCCGCTGCCGCCCTTGCTCTTGGCGGCCGCCTCCTTCTTGAGGCGACGCTCCTTCTTGTACTCGTCCTCGCCGAGCTCATTTTGCGGCGCGGTGTCAGAGGCAACACGGTATTGCAACGGCGGTTCGCTGAGATATTTGCGGGTGTTCGGATCACCCTGGTTGGCTTCGGCCTGGCGGCGCTTGATCTCATCGGCGCGGCCCTTGTCCGAATCCGACGGTGACCAGGCCGGCGGGTGGCTGGAGGCCGAGTCCGCCATCGCCTTCTTCACCGAGGCGGGATCGGTCTGCACATCATCGACGATCTGCGCCTGGTAGGACGGATCGTCCTGATTGGCGGTGGCATCGGCGCGCAGGCGGGCGCGGCGCTGCTCGGGCGATTCGGGCCAGTCGGCGCTCGCCGTCTCGATGCTTTCCTGCGGCGGCGGCAGGTTTTCCTTCTGCCCCGGTCCCGGCTTCACCAATTCGGGGCGCGGCTTGTAGTCGATCCGCTCCTTGCGCTGGGGCGAGATCGAAAAGGCGCTGGTCAGATCGCCGGCAAGCTGTTCGCCGGCGGTCTTGTCGGTGCCGTAGGTCGGAGAGCCCATGCAGCCGGAGAGGGCGAAGCCCGATACGACAAGCGGCGCCAGCAGCGCAATGCGCGCGCAAGTTCTTTCGGTCATGCCAAAAAGTCCCACTCTAGACTGCCTCTCGATCGCCACCGGCCGAAGGTCCGATCCCCATCATCCATGCACTTGCGACGGAAATCCGGCGACAATTTGTCGGCCGGAGTTTCGCGTGTTTACCTCAACCACCCGTTAAGGGCAACGCGCGGGGGCCGATCAGCCGCCCCCCGTGGCACTTTTGCACCGATATGGTGGCCATGCATTTCGTTATCCCAAAACCGCTTCGCACTTTTGGGCGACATGACTCTTTGCTCGATGCATGTCGTTGTCCCAAAACCGCTACGCACTTTTGGGCGACATGCATCAGATACGACCGAGAGCCTTCAACTCGTGCAGCACAGCGGCGTCCCGTGCCGAAACATCGGGGAATTCCGCGTCGCTGCCGACATCGGCGGTATAGCGCCAGGAGCGCGCGCATTTGACCAGGCCCCGATCCTCGGCCTTCTCCACCACCACGGCGACGCCCTTGACGTCGTCCAGCGTGAAGGCCTCTGCCGGCGCCTGGCCATGGACAATGACCAGGTCGCTGGTGATCGCCATCTCGGCCATGTCGACATCAGAAATCGCTGCTTCCAGCGCCGCATCGTCGAGGGTGACGACCGGCACCGCCTCCAGCGACGAACCGATGACCTTCCGGGCGCGCGCGATCTCGAGTGCACCGGTCACGACACGGCGAACCTGCCGCACCTTGCGCCATTTTTCCGCCAGCGCGTCATTCTTCCAGTCTGCCGGGATCTGTGGAAACTGGTCGAGATGCAACGAGACAGCGTCGGGATGACGGTCGAGCCAGGCTTCTTCCATGGTAAAGGGCAGCATCGGCGCCAGCCATTTCACCAGGCAATCGAAAAGATGGCGCACCACCTGCACGGAAGCCTTGCGCTTCACGCTGGACGGCGCGTCGCAATAAAGCGCGTCCTTGCGGATGTCGAAATAGAAGGCCGACAGCTCGACCACCATGAAGTCGAGCAGCGCGCGGGTGATGCGCTTGAACTCGAAGGCGTCGTAGCCCTGACGCACGACTTCATCCAACTCGGCAAGCCGGTGCAGCATCAGCCGCTCCAGCTCCGGCATCTTGTCCAGCGGCACTTCCTCGCCATCGTCATGGGCGAGCGTACCCAGCATCCAGCGGATGGTGTTCCTGAGTTTGCGGTAGGCGTCGATGTTGGTCTGCAACACGTTCTTGCCGAGCCGCTGGTCTTCCCAGTAATCGGTCGTCACCACCCACAGGCGCAGGATGTCGGCGCCCGACTGCTTGATGACGTCCTGCGGCACGACGGTGTTGCCGAGCGACTTCGACATTTTGCGCCCTTCCTCGTCCATGGTGAAGCCATGGGTGACGACGGTGTCATAAGGCGCCCTGCCCCTGGTGCCGCAGCTTTCGAGCAGCGAGGAGTGGAACCAGCCGCGATGCTGATCGGAGCCTTCGAGGTAGAGGTCGGCCGGCCATTTCAGGTCCGGACGGTCCTCAAGCGTGAAGACATGGCTCGAGCCGGAATCGAACCAGACGTCGAGGATGTCCATGACCTGATGCCATTTCGAACCATCGTGGTTGCCGAGGAAACGCTCCTTGGCGCCGGCAGCGAACCAGGCGTCGGCGCCCTCGGTCTCGAAGGCATCCATGATGCGCTGGTTGACCGCTTCGTCCTTCAACACATTGCCGTCCTCGTCGGCGAAGACGGCGATCGGCACGCCCCAGGCGCGCTGGCGCGACAGCACCCAATCCGGGCGCTCCTCGATCATGGCGCGGATGCGGTTCTGGCCCGCCCCCGGCACGAAGCGGGTGTCGTCGATGGCCTTCAGCGCGCGGCTGCGCAGCGTCGTGCCATCGCCGAGATCCTTGTCCATGTAGACGAACCATTGCGGCGTGTTGCGGAAGATGATCGGCTTCTTCGAGCGCCAGGAATGCGGGTAGCTGTGCTTCAGCCGGCCACGCGCGAACAGCGCGTTGCGCTTGATCAGCTCGTCGATGACCGCCTGGTTGGCATTGCCCTTCTTGCCGTTGTCGTCGATGACGCGCGCCGGCCCACCCTCGCGATCCGGGCCAAAGCCCGGCGCGTCCTTGGTGAAGAAGCCGGCATCGTCGACGGGGAACGGGATCGCCGTGTCGATGCCGCGCGCCTGCAGATCCGATACGGCATCCGTCCAGGCATCGAAATCCTCACGGCCATGGCTTGGCGAGGTGTGGACGAAGCCGGTGCCGGCATCGTCGGTGACATGGTCGCCGGCAAGCATCGGCACCGGGAATTCGTAACCACCGTTCAACCCCTTGAAGGGATGCGAAAGCGTAAGGCTTCCAAGCTGTTCGGCCGAAACGCTATGAAGACGATTCAAGGTGACTTTTGCCTTGGCGGCGGCATCCTCGGCCAGCGCGTCGGCGAAAATCAGCTTTTCTCCGGGCTGCGGGCCGAACGCATTCTCAGCCGCCGTCACCTCGTAAAGGCCATAGGCGACGCGCGGCGAATAGTTGACGGCGCGGTTGCCGGGGATGGTCCATGGCGTCGTCGTCCAGATGACGACATGGGCCTCGAGCAAGTCGAGCGCGGTCTCGCTCAGCGTTGCCGGCTGCCCGTCTTCGGCAGAGATGACAGGCCGCGCGAGGCTGACGACGGGGAACTTCGCCCAGATCGTGTCGCTCTCATAGTCCTGGTACTCGACTTCGGCCTCGGCCAGCGCGGTGCGCTCGACCACGCTCCACATCACAGGCTTGGAGCCGCGATAGAGTTGGCCCGACAGAGCGAATTTCAACAGCTCGCCGGCGATGCGCGCCTCGGCATGGAAGGCCATGGTCGTATAGGGATTGTCGAAGTCGCCGACGACGCCCAGCCGCTGGAATTCGCCGCCCTGGACCTTGATCCAGTGGGCGGCGAATTCCCGGCATTCCTTGCGGAATTCGTTGACCGGCACCTCGTCCTTGTTCTTGCCCTTGGCGCGGTACTGTTCCTCGATCTTCCATTCGATCGGCAGGCCATGGCAGTCCCAGCCGGGCACGTAATTCGAATCGTAGCCGCGCATCTGGAACGAGCGGGTGATGACGTCCTTGAGGATCTTGTTCAGCGCATGGCCGATATGGATGTTGCCGTTGGCGTAGGGCGGGCCGTCATGCAGCACGTATTTGGTGCGGCCGGCAGCACTTTCGCGCAACTTGCGATAGAGGTCCATGTCCTGCCAGCGCTTGACCAGCAGCGGTTCCTTCTCGGGCAAGCCGGCGCGCATCGGGAAATCCGTCTGCGGCAGATAAAGCGTCTTGGAATAGTCGATCGTTTCAACAGTATCGGTCATTGCGGTGTCGGTCATTGGTCTGCCATGTGCGTTGCCCGGCGGCAAAGGAGCTCGGGCGTTGAAATCTTCGCTTTGACACATATCGTTTTCCCAAAACCGGACCCACTTTTGGGCGATATGCGTTGATGATCAGGAGAAAGCGCGAGAGGGCACGCGCAAGACACCCGGCGGCTCCGGCGGCGCTCAGGCCGCAGGGAACACCGGGCTCGTAATTCGTATCGCAATCGCCAAGGTGTGGGTAAACTGCGTCATAATCGGGCTTTTAGACGAGGCCGGCCCCGTTGGAAAGCCCGAACTCGTGCCCGCTTTCCTGTCGCCGGCTTTCCTGTGGGGATTCTTGCAGTCCGTGCCAATTGCGCCTATGTATATGGGCAAATGGCAACGGAGCCAAACCGATGTCCAGCTTGCGCCTCAAGGTCCAGCCAAACTCGAAAACAGAACGCTCCGGCGCGAATGCCGCTATCCCGGATGCAGCGACAGAGCGGTTTCTGGTTCACATCTCCAGGGTCGAAGGGCTTCGTCAGATCGGCTTCAGCAATGATGAAATCTTTCAAATCGTTGGCCCGCGGCGCACGCTGGCGCGGCGCAAGGAGCGAAACGAAACGCTGACGATCGCCGAATCCGACCGCGTGGTGCGGCTTGAACGGATCTCGGCGATGGCGGATCGGGTTTTCGGCAATCACGAGAAGGCACAGCGCTGGCTGCGCAAGCGCAGCAGGGTGCTCAACGAGACACCGATCAACCTGATGCAGTCCGAAACGGGCGCAGTCCTGGTGGAGGAAGAACTCCATCGTATCGACCATGGCATCTTTGCCTGACTTATGCGGCTTTGGCGCATTTCCGGTTACGCCGACCTTTCAGGCATTGGCGGCCTAGTCAGTGCCGGCCGCTGGAACGTCATGGGAGTGCCTATAGTCTACTGCGCCGATCATCCGGCCACCGCGCTGCTCGAAATCCTGGTGCATGTCGACGCGGAAGACATGCCCGAGACCTATCAGCTGCTGGAGATCAGCGTGCCGGACGACATTGCCGTCACATCTGCGGAACTACCCGATGACTGGAAGGACGATCTGGCCACAACGCAGCGGCTCGGGACGGAGTTTGTTGCTGCCGCCAGCCATTCCGTCATGGAAGTCCCTTGTGCAATTATCCCGTTCACAAGGAACTATCTCCTCAACCCGGATCTGCTGGCTCGCGACGGCATCCACATCGTTGGCGTCACGACGCACCCGATCGATACGCGCTTGCTGGGATAGAACCTACATCGAAAAGTCGAAGCGGTAAGTGGTCGACACGCCGACGGTGAACTGGTTGCGGTCGCCGCGCTCCTTGACCAGGCTGGAATCGGCCGCTGGACCCATCAGGCGCGAATACTCGCCGAACAGGCTGGCCGTCATCGGCTCGGTCACCTTCCAGGTCACCGCGCCGCCGAGACCCGCCGATTTCACGCCGCCGCCCGGATGGTACTCGCTGAGGCCTGAAGCCACGGCCTCCTCGGCATTGACCCCGTAATAGGCGTCGAAATAGTCCGATGAGGCGAACGAAACACGCGGCCCCCCCGAAAGCCTGACCTCCGGCGTCACATCATAGAAGGCGTCGGCGGCAATGTCGGCGACAAAGCCGTTATGGGCGCGAATACCGCGTCGCAACTCGGCGCGGGCGCGCAGCCAGTCCAGCGGATAGAATTCGAAGAAGCCGCCGGCCTCGCCGCCCCAGCGTACCGGGTCGAGGCCTTTCAGTTCGTCGGCGTCGCCGCCGTCGCGCGAAAACAGGATCTTGCCGGTCAAGCCTGCGCGGACACCACCCTCATCGATCAGCGCCAGCGAGATGTTGTCGTTGCGCGAGGTGAAGCGGGCCTGGGGGCCAGCCTTGCCGAGCGAGATGATCGGCTGGGCGCCGAGCATATAGCTCTTGGCGCCTTCGAAGTCCGGGGCGACCAGGCCGGTGGCGCCGACCGTCAGGTACCAGTCGCCGGAGAGCCAGCCGAAAGCGCCCTCGCCGGCTTGGGCGATATCCGGCGCGCTTAACAGAGAGGCGGCCACAATCGCCGGGATCGCTCGAACGGAACGCATCGTTGCCTCATACGCGAAACACGCCGGGGAAAATACCCGGCATCACCCAAGCCATGGCGCCAGTTCGGTAAAATTTGACTTAATAGCCGTAACATCGGGGCGAGACTCTTCGACATTGTCGCCAACCATATGGCGCGCCAGACCGAAACCTCAGGCGCCAGAAACCGCTTCAGGGAGATTACAAATATTCGCGGACGAATGTGCCGGCGCTGTGGAGAGCGCGGCGGCCGGCGCTCAAACCCGCATTCCAGACCGGCCAGGCGTGGATCATATGCGGCCAGATTTCGAGGCGCACCTTGACGTCAGCCACGCCGGCGGCTTCCGCGAGCCGCGTCGCATCCGATAACAGCGCCTCGGCGGAACCGACTTGTATCAGCACAGGGGGAAATCCACTCAGATCGGCAAACAGCGGCGAGATCAGGGGATCGCGCCGGCCAACACCATGCGGGACATAGGCTGCCGCCAGTTCCTCCAGATATGCCCGGTGAATGACGGGGTCGATCGCGTCCTTGCTCGACAGTGTCGCGCCGGACATCGAAAGGTCCGTCCAGGGCGAAACCAGCCAAAGACAGCGCGGCAACCGCTCGCCTGCCGCGCGCAATCTGCCGGCCAGGCACAGGGTCAGGTTGCCGCCCGCACTGTCTCCGCCAGCCACAATGCGATCCGGTGCGATTCCCTCCCGGGTCAGAAAGCGCCATGCGGTGAGCGCGTCTTCATGCTGCGCAGGAAAGGCATGTTCCGGTGCGCGTCGATAGTCGATCGCAAGCGTGCGCATCCCCATTGCCCGGCCTGCCTCGGTCACCATTCGACGATGACTTTTGAGCGAGCCCGAGCAATAGCCGCCTCCGTGGAAAAAGAGCAGAACCTTGTCCCTGTCGCACCCGGGCGCCAGGGACCACTCTCCCGCGAGGCCGTCGAAAACCACATCCTCGCATCGGATGTCATCGGCGACCGGCCAGACCGAACCGACCTCATCGAGCCGCGCCCGGCGCTCGTCCCAGCCCACCGGCCGTGGCTTTGACGTGAGCAATTGGCGGACGGTGTTGATCTCGCTGAGATCGAGGTGTTCGTCGACATTGCTCATTTTGAACCAGCGGTTCCCATTAGATCAGCCTTCGGCAATCTTGCGTCGATATGCTCCCAATCCTCTCGATGCCGAAACATATTGACGTGGTAGAACCAGTTGATGAACGGTCATTATCATGCCGGGGGCAAGCGCCTTCCGCAGCGCAGAAATGTGCACCTGCAGAGTATTGTCCCCTACCACCATATCGGGCCAGACGCTGTCCAAGAGTTCGGTCTTACCGACCACCGCGTCCGGCCTGTCCAGCAAGGTGACCAGGATATCGAAGGAACGCGCGGCAAGCTCCACCGATCCGTCCGGGCCGAGCAATTGCCGTTCCGCGCGTTTCAGCCGGTAATGTCCGAAGTGGTTGTCCATTCGACAGGTTCCCGCCCGAGGACAGGAGCTTAGCCGAAGCCGCGATGAAAGCGAACTTCAGTTTGTTCAGCACTTTTCAGGAACGCGCCGACCTGAAGCAGGTGTGGTGCTCGCAAGCTGCTCGCTTTACGGGCAAGCCTATCGGCGTTACCTTCCAAGCCGGCAAAAAGCCAAATAATTTTGAGGGAGAAGGGCGATGACACTGCAGGGCGATGCCTTGAAAGACGCAATCAGCCAGACGAAGGCGAAATGGGGATGGTTCGTCGCACTCGGCGTGCTGCTTTTGATCTTCGGCGGTATCGCCTTCGGCAATCTGTTCATCGCCACTGTAGCTTCAGTCTATGTCGTCGGCTGGCTGATGCTGATGGCCGGCGTCATCGAGATTATCCATGCTTTCGGGGTCAAGACATGGGGCCGCTTCTTCTACTGGTTGCTCAGCGGCCTGCTCTACGCCGTCGCCGGGTTCTTCGCCTTCTATAATCCGCTGCTGGCCTCGGCAGTTCTGACTTTTCTACTGGCGGTCGCCCTTCTCGTTTCAGGCGCGCTCAGGGCCTGGGTCGGCTACAAGCACAAGCCGGAGAAAGGCTGGGGCTGGCTGGTCGCGGCCGGCGTCATCAGCGCGCTGGCGGGGCTGGTCATCGCCATGGGCTGGCCGGTCAACAGCCTGTGGGTGCTGGGGTTGTTCCTGGCCATCGACCTGATCTTCCAGGGCTGGAGCTTCATCGCGGTCGGACTTGCGCTGAAGGAATAGTTCAAAAAGCAACGGCCGCGTCGAGCTCGGACAGCGGGCTGACGCCGGCAAGCAGCGCCCTCGCCTCGGCCTCGTCGCGCTTCATCTGCGCGACCAGTGCGTCGAGCCCGTCGAACTTCACTTCGCTGCGCAGGTAGCCGAAGAAGGACACCGCGCAGATCTCGCCGTAGAGATCGCCGGAAAAGTCGAAGACGAAGGTTTCCAGGAGCGGTGCGCCATTGTCGTCAACGGTCGGACGGCGGCCGAAACTGGCGACGCCGTCATAGAGCGTGCCGTCGGCGCGGCGGAAGCGAACGGCATAGATCCCTTCCTTCAGGGTCGCTTCCGCCGAAAGCCTCATATTGGCGGTCGGAAAGCCCAGCGTGCGGCCAAGCTGCTGGCCGCCGATCACTTCGCTTTCAACCGTGAAGCGGTAGCCGAGCAGGCCGGCGGCCTCGGCCACCTCGCCCTCGCAGAGCAGCGTGCGGATGCGGCTCGACGACACCACCTCGGCGCCCTCGTCGCGAAACGCGTCGACCAGGGTGACGCCGAAGCCGTGGCGTTCGCCGGCCGCCATCAAATAGGCCGGGCCACCTTGCCTGTCCTTGCCGAAATGAAAGTCGAAGCCGGTCACGGCATGACTGATGCCGAGATTCCGGTCCAGCACGTCGGTCACGAAGGCTTCCGCCGACAAGGAAGCGAAGCCGCGCGTGAACGGCTGTTCGACAAGCGCGGCAAAGCCCAGGAGCGACAAAAGCCGCGCCTTCATCGGCGGCGGCGTCAACACGAACAGCGGGATGTCGGGCCGGAACACTTTTCGCGGATGCGGCTCGAAGCTCAGCACAAGAGCAGGCACGCCGCGCCGCCGTGCTTCGGTGAGCGCGCGCTCGAGCACGGCCTGATGGCCGCGGTGAACGCCGTCGAAATTGCCGATCGCCACCACGCCACCGCGCAAATCGGGCGGCAGCGGCGAGGTTGCGGAAACGCGTTCGAAGGCTTCGGTCATTTCGAGGCTTCCATGGGAACGACCCTACTGTAGTCTCGGCCCTACCGCAGTCTCGGAATGACCGCGACCGGCCGGTAGCCATGCTTTTCAAGAAAGGCGGCGAGCCTGGCCGGATCCGGTTGCAGCGGATCGCCATAGTCGCGGGCGTGGATGCCGCCCGATACGTAGAGCACATCGAAGCCGTTGTCGGCAGCGCCCTTGATATCGGTCATCATGCCATCGCCTATGGCCAGCACAGCTGAGCGCTCTACCGGGCGGCCGAGCAATTCGGCGACCTCCCTCAGCGCGACATCATAGACCGGCGCAAAAGGCTTTCCGGCAATCAGCGTGCGTCCGCCAAGCTGGGCATAGTCGCGGGTGAGTGCCCCCGCGCACCCGATCATCCGCTGGCCGCGCTCGACCATGATATCGGGATTGGCGCAGATGAAAGGCAGATTCCTGGCGCGCAGCCGCCGCAGGAGATCGGCATAGTCTTCCGGCTTTTCCGCCTCGTCGTCGAACAGGCCGGTGCAGACCACGCCGGAGGCCTCGAACTCCTCGACCAGATCGACGTCGAGACCGTCATAGAGCGTGAAATCGCGGTCGGCGCCGATATGGAAGATCTTTCGCGGACCCTCCGCAATCAGGTCGCGGGTGACGTCACCGGAGGTGACGACGCGGTCATAGGCGGCGGCCGGAACGCCGATCGCGTTCATCTGCGCCACCACGTCGGCGCTTCTGCGCGGTGAGTTGGTGATGAGAACCACGGGTATCTTCATCGTGCGCGCGGTGGCCAGCGCCTCGGCCGCGGCCGGAAAATGCCATTCACCATTGTGGACCACGCCCCAGACATCGCAAAGGATGGCCGCGTAGGCTCCCGACAAATCCGCGAGCGAGCCGATGATGTCGGGCGAATGCGCCATACCATTTTCCCAGGGTCATGATGTTGCAGAAGCCGCAGCCGACGGTCCGCCGCAGCCGGGTTTGGATTAGCTGAAGCTCTTAACCCTGTCACCAGCTTTCGCCAATGGCATCGACATGAACGCAGCCTGCTGTCCAAAGCCAATCATCTCGCCCGCGGTGGCTTGGGAACGGCCTAATACCGGGTCGGAAAGATAGTTAACCGGCTTTAAAAAGATGAGTTCGTCTTGAACATATTTTAGCAATCTGAAATTTAGCGATTGATGACAATGTCCAGCGATAACTGGGGCTTGCTGGGGGCAATCAAAGACATGTTGGGCAAATTCTGGCGGGATCGGCGTGGCAACTACACGCTGATGACGGTCATTACCATAGTGCCGCTGATGGGCGGGCTGGCACTCAGCATCGACTACTCGCAACTGCTTCGCCAGAAGCAGGACGCGCTGAACGCCCTGGATGCCGCCGGCATCGCCACCGCTCAGCAGATCGTCTCCGGCGCGAGCGACAGCGACGCCAAGGCCTATGCCAAGAGTTTCTTCGAGGCCAATCTCGCTCACGTCGATCCGGCGGATACGGTGCTTACCGTCACCCTGCCCAACAACAATGCCGGTGGCGGCACGCTGAAGCTCTGCAGCGCCCTGACATACCGTCCCTATTTCCTGCCGGCCGCCGGAATGCTGATCGGCGGGACCGCCAAGGATACGACCTACACGGCGTGCTCGGACATCCGCCTCAAGAACACGCTGGAAGTTGCTCTCGTGCTCGATAATTCCGGCTCGATGGACTACCTCGGCTCCGGCACCGGCCAGAAGCGGATAGACCTGTTGAAGGCAGCCGCCAAGCAGCTTGTCGGAACGCTGGCGCTGCAGGCGCAGCAGATGAAGCAGATCAGCAAACCGGTGCAGTTCTCTCTCGTGCCGTTCGCCGCCTCGGTCAATGTCGGCCCCACCCATGACGAAGACAGATGGATGGATCAGGACGGCATCTCCCCGATCCAGCACGAGAATTTCGACTGGACGACGATGACCCCCGCCAATGATCCGGACAAATACGCGGAGAAGCTCAGCGGCGTCTGGTACAAGCGCGGCACCGGCTGGGGCGACACCCAGGATCAACCACTGACCCGCTTCAGCCTTTACGCCGACATCACGGTCGAGTCTGGCCGCGAAGAAGTGCCGAACACGAAACAGTATATCTGCGACACCTATAACAAAAAAGGCAACTGCAGCAGCGGCCATTGGACCACCCCGGAATATATCTACACCACCAGCCGCTATGCGAGCTGGCAGGGTTGCGTGGAGGCGAGACCGTATCCGTACAATAATGACGACACGACGCCGGATACCGCCAGTCCGGCCACGCTGTTCGTGCCGATGTTCGCGCCCGACGAAGCGGGCACGCTGTGGCGCGATTTCAACCGTGATGGCGTCGATGATGTCACCGCCCTTTCCTATAATTACGGCAACAACTGGTGGGCCGACTGGCCCTACGTCGCCGATCCGACCGCGGCGCAACGGCAGTCGGATATGCGTAAGTATTTCCTGGTCAAGCCTTACGGCTCGAAATCGGCAGCCGCGGGCGATGGCCCGAATTCTTCCTGCACGACCAACCCGATCACGCCGCTGAAGGACGTCAGCCAGCTTGGCGAGAAACAGGAGATCGAGAACGCCATCGACGCCATGGCGCCGAACGGCAATACCAACGTGCCGGAGGGGCTGGCCTGGGGCTGGCGGACGGTGTCGAGCAACGAACCGTTCACGGAAGGGCGGCCCAACAGCGAACGGGGCAACGACAAGGTGGTCATCGTGCTGACCGACGGCGCCAACACCTACAGCGCCGTCAGCGACAGCAACTATGCCAACAACAGGTCGACTTACGCCGCTTACGGCTATACCGGCCTGATATATCCCGCGTCGGGAAGCGTGACGCGGCTGTTCATGAACACAAGCGACGATGTCGGCAAGACCACCTATACCAGCGGCAACTACACCGCCGCGCTTGACGAGCAGATGCAGACCCTTTGCGCCAATGCGAAGAATTCGAACATTCTCGTCATGACCGTGGCGCTCGACCTGTCGGCCACCGACGACAAGAAGGCGCTCGACGCGCTGAAGGCTTGTTCCTCGGACTCGCGCTTCCGCAAGGATGCGACCGACCCGACCAAACCAGCCAAGCTGTTCTGGAATGCGACCGGGGCGACCCTGTCGGACAATTTCAAGGAAATCGCCAACGAATTGTCCAATCTGCGCATCGTCGGCTGAGCGGCTCGCCGTCGCCCAGAGATGACAGGCTGGCGGGACAGCGCCTCCCCTCTGGTCTGCCGGCCTACATCGGCCGCCTTATTTGCTGTGCCCGCTCCGGCTCGACCACCCTGCGGTAGAGATGCCAGGTCGCGTGGCCGAGGATCGGCATGACGACGGCGAGCCCGGCAAACAGCGGGATCGAGCCGATGACCAGAAGCACGGCGACGATCAGGCCCCACAGCGCCATCTGCAGCGGATTTGCCATCACCGCGCGCGCCGAAGTCTCGATGGCCGAGACGGCGCCGACATCGCGGTCGAGCAACAGCGGAAACGCGATGACAGTCGTTGCCAGCACGACCACTGCAAAGACGAAACCGGCCGCATTGCCTAGCAGGATCAGCGTCCAGCCCTTGCTGGTCGTCAGAACCTCACGGATGAAGGCGCCGATCGAGGCCGGCGGCTGGTCGCCGAACAGCCCGGTATAGATCGCCTGGGCCGTGTACAGCCACAGCAGGAACAAAGCGAGCAGCATGATGCCGATCGCCGCGATCGCTGGCAGCGCCGGCGAGCGGCGCACATCCAGCGCATGCCGCCAGTCGGTGTTCATGCCGAGCTCGCGCCGGCGGCTGATCTCGTAGAGGCCGATGGCGGCAAACGGACCGACCAGGGCAAAGCCCGACATCAAGGGATAGATGAGCTGGATGGCGTTGGAACCGGAAGTCCACCGCGTCAGGATCAGGCCGACGATCGGATAGATCAGGCACAGGAACACGTAGTGCGAGGGCTTGGCCCAGAAATCGTCGGCGCCGAGCCGCAGCGCATCCAAGAGATCGGCGCTGGTGATGCGGCGCACCGTGGGCTGCACGTGCATTCCACGCGCGTCCGCCATGACATGAAAGCCGGCCATAACCTTCCTCCCGTGTGTCGGGGCGGTCACCGCCTGGATGGCCGCCCGTAGCTGCCACTTCTCATACAAGCACCATGATAGTCGATTTAGGGGTGGTTGTCGTCAAGTCGATGGTATACTGGCCGTCATCGCGCGATTTCATTGCCCCTGCCCGGCAAAAGCCATCATCGCGACTATGTCAGTCAGGCATGACCCTTGCAAAAAACGAGAATCAACAAGCAAAACTGAACCGGCGCACGCTGCTGAGGGGCGTCGGCCTCGCCGCACTGGCTGGGCTCGCTGCCTGCGGCACCGTGCTGCCCACCGGAGAACGCGCCGGTGTTTCTGCCTCAGCCGTCGGCACGCTGACCGGCATCCGCGCCTCGGCCGGCCTCGCGCCGCTCGTCGTCGATCCTCAGCTCGAACTGGCAGCCTTGCAGCAGGCAAGCTATATGGCCGGGCGCGGCCGCATGACCCACACGACCGGCTGGGGCAAGGGATTTGCCTCGCGCGTCAAGGGTAACGGCATCACCGGGGCGGCAGCCGAAAACATCGCCGAGGGCCGTTTCGACCTGGAGAAAGTGTTCGACATCTGGATGCATTCAGAAGGCCACCGCCGCAACATGCTCGACCCTCGCTTCGCCCGCTTCGGCCTCGCCTATGTGCGCGACGGGCGCGACAGCGCGATCCGCTACTGGTGCCTCGTGCTGGGAAAGTAAGCCTGTTCGTCAGTCCATATGCGCGGCGGGTGCGCCACCGGCGGCCGGACCAGCCTTTGGCTTGCGCAGCAGGAAGACAAACGGGACGGCAAGCAGTGTCATCATCATCAGCAGCTTGAAGTCGTTGATGTAAGAGATCATCATCGCCTGGATATTGACCATTCTGTCCATCTGGGAAAGCGCCGTTGGATCGCCGCCAGCCGCCGCTGGCGAGACCGTCCACAGGTTCGGGTTGAACGGGTTGATGAAGGCCGAGAGCTCGCTGTGGTTGACCTGCGTGTTGCGCACCAGGAGAACCGTCACGACCGACACGCCGATCGAGGAGCCAAGATTGCGCACCAGGCTGAATAGCGCCGTGGCATCGGTGCGGTAGCGCGCGTCGAGCGTGGCGAAAGCCACGGTCGACAGCGGCACGAACACCATGCCCATTCCCAGGCCCTGGATGACGCCGGAGGAGAGGATCAGCCAGTTGTCCATCTGCGGCGTGAAGCTGGCCATGGTGTAGAGCGACTGCGCGGTGAGCAGGAAGCCGATGACGACGAGGATCCTGGCGTCGACCTTGCTCATGAGCCGCCCGACGACGAGCATCGCAACCATCGTGCCGATACCGCGGGGACCGATGACGACACCGATGGTCATGGTCGGATAGCCGAAGATGGTCGCCAGCATTGGCGGCAGCAGCGACATGCTCGCAAGGATGAGCACGCCCATGACGAAGATGAACGCCAGCCCGGTCACGAAATTGCGGTCGAGGAAGATCTTGGGATCGATGAAGGGATGTTCCGCCGTCACCGTGTGAATGATGAACACCCAGAAGCCGGCCAGCGAAAGACCGAGCTCGATCCAGATCTCGACCGAGGAAAACCAGTCGACCTCGCCGCCGCGATCCAGCATCAGCTGCAGCGCGCCGACGCCGAGCGATATCATGGCGAAGCCGAAGAAATCGAAGCTGCGTATCCGCCTTGCAACGGCCGGCAAATAGGCGGCCATGCCGAGGAAGGCGAGGATGCCGACCGGCAGGTTGATGAAGAACACCCAGCGCCAGTTGAAATTCTCGGTCAGCCAGCCACCGAGCGTCGGGCCCAGGATCGGCCCCAGCATGATGCCGGCGCCCCAGATGGCCATGGCCTGGCCGTGGCGTTCCTTCGGGTTGATGTCGAGCAGGAAGGTCTGCGACAGCGGCACGATGGCCGCGCCGAACACGCCTTGCATGAGCCGGAAGAACACCATGGTCTCCAGGCTCCAGGCGATGCCGCACAGCATCGAGAAGATGGTGAAGCCGACCACCGACGTCAGGAACAGTTCCTTGCGGCCGAAGCGGTCCGCCAGCCAGCCGGTCACCGGCGTCATGATGGCGGCGGCAACGATGTAGGAGGTCAGCACCCAGTTGATGTTGTCGGGAGAGGCGCCAAGATCGCCGGTCATGGTCGGCAGCGCGACGTTGGCGATCGTGGTGTCGAGCGCCTGCATGATCGTCGCCAGCATGAGCGCAACGGTGATCAGGCCGCGGTGCGGTACTTCGCGAAAGGGTTCTGGCGTGCTCATGATGTGGAACTTCCGGCAGGTAACAAAAACGTGTACACGAGAGCGACGTGCGTGCATTTGGACGCACAAAGTACGCTCTAGTACTTTGAGTCTGCGCATCGTGCTTTCCGAAAATCGATTCCGATTTTCGGGCCGATGCGCTAGGTTTCCGGGCGGCGCGGCCTCCGTGTGGAGAGACCCTCATCGCGGTGGGACGCGACTTATCGATGTGGGGGTTACATCGACTGAGCGTCTCGATTGAGCGGATGCCCGCCGCCCGGAAACCTGAGGACCGAAAAGACCCGCGTCGGGTTGTCCGGGTTTTGGCCAAGCCGCAGCGCGGCCCGGTTCAAAACCCCAACCCTTCGCCAACCTCCCATCGGACCAATCCTGTCATTCACCTCGCCAGACTGGCGAGTATTCTGTTCAGTGCTCGCCCGCCGTAGCGTGGCCAAAGATGTTCGGAAAGCCGCGCGCAACGCCGGTATCCACGGTTACGGTCGCGCTCATGCCGGTGCGCAGCGCCATCTTGGCGTCGGCATTCGTCAGCTCCAGACGCACCGGAATGCGCTGGGTGACCTTGACCCAGTTGCCAGTGGCGTTCTGGGCGGGCAGCAGCGAGAACTCCGCCCCCGTGCCGGCGCCGATCGCCTTGACGGTGGCTTCGAAAGTCCGGCCCGGATAGGTGTCGACCACGATCTCGGCCTTCTGGCCGGGCTTCATATGAGTGAGCTGGGTTTCCTTGAAATTGGCGTCGATCCAGGTGTCATCGGTTTCGACCAGCGAAAACAGCGGCGTGCCCCAGCCGACATACTGGCCGACCTTGAACGAGGAGGCCTGGCTGATGACGCCGTCGGCAGGCGCCTTGATCGTGGTCTGCGCCAGATCGTAGGCAGCCTTGTCGCGCGCGGCGAGTGCCGCCATCACGGTCGGATGCTTGTCGGTCTCGATATCGGGATTGCCGCCAAGTGCTGCCCTGGCGCTGACGATACCCTGCTGGGCGACAGCCAGTTGCTGCTTGGCCTTGTCGAGATCGTTCCTGGCCTCATCCAGCGCGGACTTGGCGTTGATGCCCTTGCGGGCGAGATCGGCGGCGCGGTCGTATTGCGACTGCGCATAGCCGACTTCGCTGGTGTCGGATTTCTCCTGCGCCACCGCCTGGCTGTAGGCAGCGCGCAGTTGCTCGACATTGAGCCGCGCGCCGGCGACCGCCGCATCGGCCTGGGCCAGAGCGATCCTGTAGGGCTCGGGATCGATGGCGAACAGCACATCGCCCTGCTTGACAAGCTGGTTGTCGGCGATATCGACCTGAGCGATGCGGCCCGCCGTATCCAGGCGATCGACACCTTGGCCTGCTGGAGATTGGCGTTCTCGGTCTCCTGGTAGCGGCCGCCGGTCACCCAGACGTAAGCGCCACCGATGACAAGCGCTGCAGGCAGCGCGACCATCAGCAGGAAACGGCCAAGGCGGCGCTCCTTCCTGGGCGCCACCGGCGCCGGTGCTACCGGCGGAGCGGCCGCCACGGGGTTTGCCACCGGCTGTGCGGGAGCTTCCATCTCCAGTTCGGCCACATTCTCGTCTATCTTGGCTACCGCGTTCATGCTGCTGCGCCTTCCGCACTCTTGACTTTTACGCAAGACGCCTCGGCGTCCGTCAGGTTCTCGACCATCACTTCCAGCGCCTTGATCAGGACGCGGCGATCTTCCGGGGACACGCCGGTCAGCGATAGTTCATAGACTTCGCCGGCGAGGCTCTTGACCTCCGCATAAGCCTCGCTCGCCTTGGCGGTCGGAAAGATCATGCGGACGCGGCGGTCGGCGGCGTCGGAACGGCGCTCGATCCAGCCGCCCTCTTCCATGCGGTCGACCAGGCGCGACACGCTGATCGGCTCGATTTCGAGAAGCTCGGCAAGCCGCGCCTGGGTGATGCCTTCTTCCTTGGCAACGCGGACCATAAGCCGCCACTGCGCCGAGGAAAGGCCAAGCCCGCTGGCGCGCGCCTCGAAGCGCTTGCGCATCAGGCGCTGCACGTCGTGGATCAAAAAGCCCAATCTGTCGATGCCGTCGGAAACCATGAGCGGTATATATAATAAGCGTGCTTACCATTCAAGGCGCCGCATTGTGCCAGAAGCCGGCAAATCTGCATGACAGCCGTGCGATGCAATCATGGTTAGCCAATAGTGAACGGCAGAGCGCTTGGATCTGAGTGAGATCCCTGTGGCCGGTTCCCTGCAAATTCAAAGGCGGTTGCGAAAAAGCATAGTGACGACGAAGAAGGCGCCGAGCGAACTGGTGATGATGCCGATCGGCAGCTCCTGCGGCGGCAGCAGCGTGCGCGCGAGGAGGTCGCTGGCCAAAAGCAGCACCGCGCCGAACAGCGCCGAGCTTGCGATCAGACGCAGATGCAACGGGCCTGCCAGTGGCCGGCACAGATGCGGGATCATCAGACCGACGAAGCCGATGACGCCGGCGACCGAGACCAGGATCGCGGTCGCAAGTGCTGCGACCAGAAAGGTGGTGCGGCGCATGCGCGCTACCGGCACACCGAGGCTTTCGGCGGCGTTTTCGCCGGCGAGGAAAGCGTCGAACTTGCGGTTGTTCCACAACCCATAGGCGAGGATGATGGCCGCGCCCAGCGCCGCCAGGCCGATATTGCCCCAGCGCGCCAGCCCGAGCCCGCCCATGGTCCAGAACAGCACCGAATAGGCGGCGCGCTGGTCACCGGCGAAGACGAGATAGTTGGTGAGCGCGGTGAAGATGAAGGAGACGGCAAGCCCGGCCAGGATCAATCGCTCCGGGCCTTGCCCCCTGACCCGCGATACCAGCAGAAGGACGATGCCAGCGGCCAGCATGCCGCCGGTGAAGGCGGCAATGGGCAAGGTCCAGATGCCGAAACCGTCGCCGAAAACGGTGATGACGGAAACCGCGCCGGCGGCAGCACCGGAGGAGAGGCCGAACAGGAACGGATCGGCGAGATCGTTGCGCGTCACGGTCTGCAGCAACACGCCGACGACGCCCAGGCCGGCGCCGACGGCGATCGCCAGCAGCGTGCGCGGCAGCCTGAGGTCGACGACGATCTTGCCGACCGGTCCGGACACCGGATGCGCATCCAGTCCGACCGCATGCGCCAGCGCGCCAACGACGTCCGCCAGCGGGATCACCGTCGAGCCATAGGCGATCGACAACAAAGCGAGTGCGGCGACCAGCGCCGCGCCTGCCATCATTGCCAGGACGAATGACTTCTGATGCAAGCTCAGAATGCTTCCGGATGCATCGCCCTGGCGATCTTGCCGATCGCCTCGATATTGGCGGGTCCGGGCGTCAGTTCGGCATAGCGCAGCGCCACGAAGCGCTCGTTCTTGACCGCGTCGGTCTCCTTCATCGCGGGATGCGCCTTGAGGAAATCGAGCAGTTTTTTGTAGCCGACACCGTCCTGGTAATCGAGCAGGATGAGGAATTGCGGGTTGCGGGCCGCCACCGTTTCCCAATCCGTATTGCCCCAGCTCGTCTCCATGTCGGCCATGATGTTGCCGCCGCCGGCAGCCGCGATCATGGCGCTCGGGATCGCGAATTTGCCCGCGGTGAAGGGTTTGTCCTCGCCGGAATCATAAAGGAAGACGCGCGTGCCCTTGCGGTCGCCGACCTTCGCGGTGATGTCCGCGAGTTGCGCTTTCCAGGCCGACACAAGCTTTTCCGCCTCGGCCTCCTTGCCGAAGATCTTGCCCAGCTTTTCGACGTCGCCATAGAGCAGGTCCATCGAGGCGGCGGGCCGGCTCTTGTCGAGATGGACACAGCTTTCCGTCAGCACCAGCGTCTTGATGCCATGTGGGGCGAGCGTGTCGGGCGTCACCTCGCCGCCCGGCTTCATGCCGTAATACCAGCCGGCGAAGAAGAAATCGGGCTGGACGGCGACGAGGTTTTCCAGCGTCGGATATTTTGGCGCCAGTTCCGGGATCGAGCCTTGCTCGGCCTTGAATTCAGGGCCGACCTTGTACCAGCCGGTGATGCCGGTCAGGCCGACGATCGACGGCTGCAGCTTCAGCGCGAAAGCCATCTCGGCCATGTTGAGATCCTGGACGACGGCGCGCCTGGGCGGCGAGTCGAAGGTCAGCGGCTTGCCGCAACTGTCGACGGTGAGCGGAAAGGCGAAGGCCGCCGAGGCCAGCAGCGAAAAGGCAAGAGAGAGGACGAAGCGCTTCACGGATGTTGCTCCTTGGGTTCGGGGAAGGTTGTCAGGATGGCGAGGACGCACGGTTTGGAACGTCGAAGACGGTGAGTTCGCGGTCTTCGGTCGGGTGGCGCAGGCGGAACACATCGATGCCGAACACCTCGCGGATCAACTGCTGGGTCAGCGCGTCGTGCGGTGCTGCCAGCGCATGCAGCCGGGCGTTGTTCATCACCGCCACCCTGGTGGCGAAGGGCGCAACCAGCGCCAGGTCGTGCAGCACCGCCACGACGGTCATGCCGAAACCGGCGACCAGTTCGAGAAGCTCGCCACGGGCGCGTGGATCGAGGTGGTTGGTCGGCTCGTCGAGGAACAGGATTTTTGGCTCCTGGGCGATGGCGCGTGCCAGCTGGGCGCGCTGGCGTTCGCCGCCGGAGAGCGAGCCGATAGTGCGGCCAAGCAGAGGCAGCAGGCCCGTCCTGCGCAGCGCCTCGACGACGATGTCGCGCTCTTCGTGCCGACGTCCGAGGCCGGCATGCGGGACACGGCCAAGTTCGACATAGTCGATCAAGGCGAGCCTGGGATCGGGCTGGTCGGTCTGGCCGACAACCGCCATGCCAAGCGCCCGTTCGGCCGGCGTTATCCTGTCGAGACGGCGCCCCGACAGACGCACCTCGCCGACGCTAGGCGGCAGCGCGCCGCACAGCATGCGCAAAAGCGTGGTCTTGCCGGCGCCGTTGGGGCCGATGATGGCCAGACGCTCGCCCGCCGACACCGAGAGGCTCACCCCATGTACCAGGCGGTGACCGTTTGCCATCGCGGCCACGTCGCGGGCTTCGAGCAGGGCCACGGTCATCGGCCCTGCCCCGGCGGGTTGGCCGCGGCAGGGATGCGCGCCAGCGTCTTGCCGGCGAGCCTCGCCGGGCGCTGTCCGGAATTGCACCAGCCATCGGCCAGCGAAGCATAGAACCTGGCGAACTCCACGAGAGCCGTGGCATCGGTGCCCCTGTCGATGGAGCCGAAGAGATAAGAGGCCTTGCCGTTCGCCTGGAATGCGACGGTCAGTGGGCGCGCGCAACCGGCCATGCAGTCGACGGTCTCGATTGCATAGTCGAGCACCTGACTTTGGTAAGCGGACAGCCTGGAGCGCAGATCAGCGCACAGATCCTCGCCGGACCTGAGCCCGGTTGCGGAATCGCGGCACAGCGAGCACACGATGATGCGATGGGTAAAGTCTGTGGCGCCCAAATTTCCGTCACTTTCCAAAACTGGCGACGGAAGGAAGCAGGGCCGATCGGACGACAGACCGATGGCTACGTCTCCTCCCGGCACACCCCGTCCGGTCAACTCAGCTGATGGCAGGTCTCCTGGCTCGCGGGTCTCGGCTTCATCCTGCCTTCCCAGCCTTGCCGGCCAGTGGCATTTCCGGATGTCGCTCGCCGCTTACAGTTGCGGGGGCAGCCACGGCCTCGACCCGAAAGCGGATCTCACCGTGTTCCCTTTTCACCCCTCGCCTTTCGACTCGGGGACCATCATCCTTTCAGCCTAGATTTCCCCCGACCGCGCCGCAACGGTTTTTTGATTGCGCATACAGGCATTGGCGGTCGCTGACTGACCGCCGTATTCTGTCAACACCATGAGAAGCATAATTGCGCGATGCGCAATTTCGATCAAACTGGCCTCGCCATGACGCGGCAGCATAATCCGCCCAATGCGAGGAGATTGATGAACCCGACCGAGAAAGCGCTGTGGTTCGTCGAGAGCCATCTGCCGGAAGCTGTTTCGCTCGACGATGTCGCGCAAAGCAGCGGCGTGTCGCGCTTCCATGTAACGCGGGCCTTTGGTGCGGCGACCGGCCGTTCGGTGATGGGCTATATGCGTTCGCGCCGGCTGAGCGAAGCGGCGCGAAATCTGGCTAGTGGCGCCCCCGACATCCTCTCGGTCGCGCTCGACGCCGGCTACAACTCGCATGAGGCCTTCACCCGCGCCTTCCGCGACCAGTTCGGCACCACGCCGGAACTGGTGCGCGCGCAAGGATCGACCAAGACGCTTGATCTCGTGGAGCCCATCCTGATGGATCAGTCCCTGCTTGCCGCTCTCGAACCGCCGCGCTTCGAGACCAGCCATCCCTTCCTGATCGCAGGGCTGGGCGAACGCTACAGTTGCGAAACCAGTGCCGGCATCCCGATGCAATGGCAGCGCTTCGGCCCCTATATCGGCAACATTCCAAGCGAAATCGGCGACGCCGCCTATGGCGTCTGCGTCAATGGCGACGATGCCGGCAATTTCGACTACATCGCCGGGGTGGAAGTCTCGGATTTTTCCGACCTGCCGAAGGAATTTTTCCGCGTGCGCGTACCAGCACAGAAATATGCCGTCTTTGCCCATCGCGAGCACATCTCGACCATCCGTCGCACGGTCAACACGATCTGGAACAGATGGCTGCCGGCCTCGGGCCACGAGATATCGGACGCACCCGAATTCGAACGTTACGGTCCCGAGTTCGATCCGCGCAGCGGCAATGGCGGGCTGGAAATCTGGATACCGGTCAAGGGCTAGAGTTCCAGGTTCCAGTTCTGGCCGACCAGATCCTTGCCGAAGGAATGATGGCGTTCCTCCTCGGCAAGCTTGAAGCCCGCCGCCTCATAGATGCGGCGCGCCGAGACGAGAATGTCGTTGGTCCACAGCGTCAGCGTCCTGTAGCCCCTGGCGCGGGCAAAACTCACGCATTCATCGACCAGCCGCTTGCCGATGCCGAGGCCGCGCGCCGAAGGCTCGACATAGAGCAGGCGCAGTTTTGCCACCTCATCCGACTTGCGCACGAGAAAGACCGAGCCGACGACCTCGCCTTCCCGCTCGGCGATCCAGCTGCGCTCCCATTTCGGATCGAAGGATTTCACGAAGGCGCCGAGGATCTCGGCGACCAGCGCCTCATAGGTTTCGTCCCAGCCATAGTCCTGCGCGTAGATGAGGCCCTGGCGACGCACGATCCAGCCGACGTCGCCGACCTGCAAGGGCCTCAGCAAATAGGGAACCTTCGGCTCGGCACCGTCGCCGCCCAGCAGGCGCTGCACCGTCTGCATGGCCTTGACCAGCCTGTCCTGGTCCGATGCCGCCAACCGATCGAGCAAGGCCGCGACCTGATCGTGCGAACCCCGGTTCAGCGGCGCGAAGGCCTGCCGCCCGGCCGGCATCAGCGCGATCGACGAGCGCCGCGCATCGGCTTCTATCGCGGCGCGCTCGACCAGGCCGCGCTCCTCGAACTTTTTCAGCAGCCGGCTGAGATAGCCGGGGTCGAGACCGAGATCGCGCGCAAGATCGGTGGCGGTCAGGCCATCGCGATGCGCCAGTTCGTAGAGCACCCGCGCCTCGGTCAGCGAGAAGGCGCTTTTCAGCAACCCTTCGTCGAGCAGCCCGATCTGGCGGGTGTAGAAGCGGTTGAAGGCACGCACCGCGTCGATCCGTTCCTTGCCGGGGTGATGATGAATCGTCATGGGATTCTCCTACCAGAGCAGGATCAATCATTTACTTGACTTAGTCAAGTATCCGAAGGCAAGGCCGGAACACGATGATCAGGCACCGGCTCGCCGGATCAGCCCCTCGAAACCATCGGCCAGATGAGCGGCGCCCGCCGCGAACATCTTCACGAGGTTTTTGGGGCGGCCGGGGGTCTTGTTGGCATCCAGCAGCACGGCCCTGCCCTCATGCATGACGAAATCGAACTTGCCGTAGTCGAAGCCAAGTTCGCGCCGCAGTTCACGCATTTCCTGGGGAACAGGCACGGGCTCGCGGCGGATCGTTTCGGACGCCTTGACCAGGGCGTTCGGCGAGACGTAGCGGGTGCATCGTTCGCTCTCTCCGCAAAACACCCAGAACCGCGCCGCAAAACCATCGGGCTCCTTTTCCGGAATGAACTTGTCCACGACCAGATCGTCGCGCTCGAAGACGCCATCCGGAACATCGCCGAGGGAATCGTGGACCTCATATGGCTGCAGTGTCGGCACGTCCGGAAAAGGCGGTGGTTTGCCTGCGCGCTGCGCTCGCCGGTTGAGGAACCTCTCCGGAATGCCCTGATAGTTTAGATTGCTTTTGACGATGACCGGGCCTTGCCAAGCGTCTCCCTGGTTTACCAGCGCTCCGCTGATCCGCCGCTTGGATATGTCGGCCGTCCCGAGATTGAGGCAGAAAGGAAAACTCCGGGCATAGTCGAGGTAGTCCGCGGGCGTTGTCGTCGCATCGACATGCAGAACGGCGATGTCGGCGCTCGATGCCTTCGATAGACCTTGCTCGATCCGCACCGAATGGCCGCGTCTTTTCAGCGCCCCCAGAACATCGAAAAGCAAATAGGGGCTGTCCCTGCGCAACAGCATATTGCGCTTGCCTACGAACTGATCGTGTTCGTGCGTTATGACAACGATACGAGCCAGGAGTATCTCCGCTTGGCTTCCCCATCGACTTCCATTAAGCGACTATGGGCAATGGACGCCAGACTTCTTTGGTCCGACGGGCTTGCATGGCAAATCACTGGGACAATTATCACCGTCACTGGACGCTTCTGGGCGCGCCACTCCGGCCGACCCCCGAGACGGTCGGCATTGTCGAACGCGAGCTTGATCTGGACGAGGCAGACGTTCTCCTGCTGGGCGTTACGCCGGAACTGGCCAGTCTCGGCAAGACGACGCTGGCCATCGACGGATCCGCCGCCATGGTTTCCGGCGTATGGCCGGGCGACAACGCCCGCCGCAAGGCGATCACCGGGAACTGGCTGGACCTTCCGCTCAGCAGGGCCAGCGTCGGCGCGGCGATCGGCGACGGTTGCCTGACAGTCGTCGATTCCGCGCAGGCCCGCCATGCCCTCCTCGGCGAGGTCGCCAGGGTGCTGAAGTCTGAAGGACGGGCGGCGATCCGCGTTTTCGCCGGTCCTGAGACTTTCGAGGATTTGGCCGATATCAAAGCCGCCGCCCTGGCCGGCGAGATCGAGAATTTCCACGCGCTCAAATGGCGCATCGCCATGGCGTGCGCGACTAGCGATGCCAATCGCGCCGTAAAAGTGCAAGCGATCCGCGACGCTTTTGGCAAGACCTTCCCGGACCGCGAAGCCCTTGCCGCACGAACGGGCTGGAGCACGGCCGCCATCGGCACGATCGATGTCTATGCGGGTTCCGAGACGACTTATTGCTTCGCGACGCTGACCATGCTGATCAACGAGGCGGGCGACTGGTTCGACGAGGTGCGCGTCGTGCCGAGTGGCTCTTATCCGCTGGCGGAACGATGCCCGCTTCTGGTGCTTGGATCGCCGAGGGCAATCGACGAAGCGGAAATAGGATCATCTTCGGTGCCGATCGGCTCACGAGCGCCTTGACTCTCGCATGCCGCCAGCCTATTTCAGCGCCACGTTAGCACTCGCCTTTGGTGAGTGCTAACTCATATCCGGCATCGCCGGATGGAGGAACTGTTCTCACCAGTCTCATTCGAGGAAGAAAAAATGGCAAAGTCGAAGTTCCGCCCGCTTCATGACCGCGTGGTCGTACGCCGGGTCGAATCCGAATCCAAGACCGCCGGCGGGATCATCATCCCGGATACGGCGAAGGAAAAGCCGCAGGAAGGCGAGATCATCGCTGTCGGCTCCGGCGCCCGCGACGAAGCCGGCAAGCTCGTCCCCCTGGACGTCAAGGCCGGCGACCGCATCCTGTTCGGCAAGTGGTCGGGCACCGAAGTCAAGCTCAATGGCGAAGACCTTCTGATCATGAAGGAATCCGACATCATGGGCATCATCGGCTGAATATCGGCCTCACCTTCATTTAAATCTTCGGGCTCGATCCGAGCCTCTGCCAGGAGTTAAACATGGCTGCCAAAGACGTAAAATTCTCCCGCGACGCCCGCGAGCGCATGCTGCGCGGCGTCAACATCCTCGCCGACGCGGTGAAGGTCACGCTCGGCCCCAAGGGCCGCAATGTCGTCATCGACAAGTCGTTCGGCGCTCCGCGCATCACCAAGGACGGCGTCACCGTCGCCAAGGAAATCGAGCTTGAGGACAAGTTCGAGAACATGGGCGCGCAGATGGTCCGCGAAGTCGCTTCGAAGACCAACGACATCGCCGGCGACGGCACCACGACCGCGACCGTTCTGGCGCAGTCGATCGTCCAGGAAGGTCACAAGGCGGTAGCCGCCGGCATGAACCCGATGGACCTGAAGCGCGGCATCGACCTCGCCGTCAGCGACGTCGTCTCGACGCTGATCAAGAACGCCAAGAAGATCAAGACCTCGGAAGAGGTTGCCCAGGTCGGCACCATCGCCGGCAATGGCGATGCCTCGGTCGGCTCGATGATCGCGGAAGCGATGCAGAAGGTCGGCAATGAGGGCGTCATCACGGTCGAGGAAGCCAAGACCGCCGAGACCGAACTCGAAGTCGTCGAAGGCATGCAGTTCGACCGCGGCTATCTCTCGCCCTACTTCGTCACCAACGCCGACAAGATGGTTGCCGATCTTGAGGACGCCTACATCCTGCTCCACGAGAAGAAGCTCTCCAACCTGCAGGCCATGCTGCCGATCCTTGAGGCTGTCGTGCAGACCTCGAAGCCGCTGGTCATCATCTCGGAAGACGTCGAAGGCGAGGCTCTGGCCACGCTGGTCGTCAACAAGCTGCGTGGCGGCCTGAAGATCGCCGCCGTCAAGGCGCCGGGCTTCGGCGATCGCCGCAAGGCCATGCTGGAAGACATCGCCATCCTCACCGGTGGCCAGGTCATCTCGGAAGACCTCGGCATCAAGCTCGAGAATGTCGGCCTCAACATGCTCGGCCGCGCCAAGAAGGTGTCGATCTCCAAGGAGAACACCACCATCGTCGACGGCGCCGGTAAGAAGGCCGAGATCCAGGGCCGCGTCGCCCAGATCAAGCAGCAGATCGAGGAGACCACCTCGGACTACGACAAGGAGAAGCTGCAGGAACGTCTCGCCAAGCTGGCGGGCGGCGTTGCGGTGATCCGCGTCGGCGGTGCGACCGAGATCGAAGTCAAGGAAAAGAAGGACCGCGTCGATGACGCCCTCAACGCGACCCGCGCGGCCGTCGAAGAAGGCATCGTTCCCGGCGGCGGCGTCGCCCTGCTGCGCGCTTCGCTGAACATCAAGGCCACCGGCGCCAACTCCGACCAGACCGCCGGCATCAACATCGTGCGCCGCGCGCTGCAGGCTCCCGCCCGCCAGATCGCGGCCAACGCCGGTGCGGAAGCATCGATCGTTGCCGGCAAGATCCTTGAGAACAAAGGCGCGACCTACGGCTTCAATGCTCAGACCGGCGAATATGGCGACATGATCGCCATGGGTATCGTCGACCCGGTCAAGGTCGTGCGTACGGCCCTCCAGGACGCGGCCTCGGTCGCCGGCCTGCTGGTCACCACCGAAGCCATGATCGCCGAGGCTCCGAAGAAGGAGTCGGCTGGCGGCGGCATGCCTGGCGGCATGGGCGGCGGCGGCATGGGCGGCATGGGCGGCATGGATTTCTAAGGAATCCATAAGCACGCCCATGAACCAACATTGCTCAAGCCCGCAAGCGGGCTTGAGTGGCGGCATGGATTTCTAATCCAGCCCCTACCAACCTTCAGAATAGAAAGGGCGGCCGAGAGGTCGCCCTTTTCTCTGTCACGATGTTTAGTTTGATCGTATAATCGGGCAGAGTTACAATTCCGCATCCGCGCAAGAACATACCGACAGGCACCGTCCGCGCCTTGTTGAAGCAGGCGGGCCTTCTGAACCAGAAGTGAGACATTTGCGCGAGGGCGCGATGAGAACCGTCGTTCCACTGGTCCGAGACCGCGGCTCGACCACACGCATCAACGTGTCTTTCGATCCAGGTTTGCTCGAAGCTATCGATGCTGCAGCTCGCGAACGTGGGCAGACCCGATCGGCTTTCCTTGCGTCGGCGGCACGCAGAGAAATCGTCGATTAACTACAGGCCGCAACAACAGAAGCGCCGCTGCCTTCAGATGGCAGATCCGCGCGGCGCCGGCTGGCGCTACCTCTCAGTCAGCGCCAGCTTCGCGCCAAGCATGACGAAGGCGCCGGCGAAGGTGCGGCGCATCCAGGTCATCACCATCGGCCGCGACACGACATGGCTGCGGATCGAGGCGGCGAAGATGCCGTAGCCGACAAAGACGACGAAAGTCAAAAGCATGAAGACGCTCGAGAGTTCCAGCATCTTCGACAGCGCATTTGGCTCAGTGGTGCTGACGAATTGCGGCAGGAAGGCGAAGAAGAAGATCGACAGTTTCGGATTGAGGATGTTGATCAGGATTCCGGAGGTGATCACCTTGCCGGCCGAGCGCGGCGCGAGATCCTGCTCGACGCTCAAGCTGCCCTTCTCCTTCAGCGTGTTCCACGCCATGTAGAGCAGATAGGCGACGCCCAGATATTTCAGCGTCTCGAAGGCGACCGCGCTGGTGTGCAGCAGCGCCGCCAGTCCGGTGATGGCCGCCGCCATATGCGGGATGATGCCCAGCGTGCAGCCGAAGGCGGCGATGATGCTGGCCCGGGCACCGCGCGAAAGACCGGCGCTCAGCGTGTAGAGAACGCCGGTGCCGGGCGAAGCCACGACAATCAGCGACGTCAACAGAAATTCGATGCTCACGGATGCTTCTCCACGGCCCTGCCTGGCACGCAAGGTATCGGGCCGGAGGCGGTCGCACAAGCAGCGGCGATTAGCAGTTCCTCGCCCCCGCAAAAGCGGGGGAGAGGAAACGACCGCTATGTCGGCAATCCATGGGCGCGGCGCGCCATCAGGCAGTCGTCGCCGGCGGGCATGCAGGCGCGGCAGACGTCGGGGCGCAATTCGTAGATACCGCAAGCCGTGTGCTTGCCGACCTTGCCGGAAAGCGCGGAACAGCGGACACCATCGCAGCGCATGCCGGACTGATCGGCGGCGACATGGTCCGGAGGGATCCTATCGAGCTGTTCGTCATTCTCGGTCGAGAAGCGCGGCCAGTCGGCCGAATAGGAACAGCAGGCGCCGCAGCTCTGGCAGTCGAAGAGCGGCGGCTGAGCGCCCTCCTCCGGCGACAAAACGTTCCCGGCCGCCAAAGCGACCAGCCCGGGCGCAACGGGATTGCGATCGGCCTGGCGCGGCAAAGCGCTATTTCTTCTTGCCGGTCTTGCGTGGCCGCACTTCGGCCGGCGACTCGAACAGATCGGTCGCAGCCTCGGCTTCGCCCGCTTTCGGCGCGGCGGCCGGCTTGGCCGGCTTTGCAGTGGCAGCCGGTGCTGCCGTCTGGTCCTTGGCGGAAAACTTGATGGCCATATCAATCCTCGTCGGAAAAACGCGATGACGGCGCGCGCGGGTTGCGCAGGCGGCCGATCAGCGCCGAGACCGCCGTGATGTTCATTTCCTCCGGCGACCAGTTCCTGGCCTCCGCGATATGATGCGGCGCCAGCTCGCGGTGCGTGCTGCCGCTATAGGCGGCATCCTGATAGGTCTCACGCTCACGGGTCTTGGCATTTTCCCGCGCATATTCGATCAGATAGTTCGGGGCTTCGGCGCGACCGCGCACGCCGACCCGCACCTGGGCATCGCCGTGGGCGCGCTTGCAGCGCTCGAGCTTTTCCAGCACGCGCCGGACATATTCGACCGGCTTGTCCAGGACCTCGACCATATCGGCGATGGTCGCGTCGGCGGCGATCGGCGTTTGCGGCACGCGCTTGGTGGCCATCAACGTCTGCCCGCGCGTTTCGGCCCAACGCCTTTCGGCACCCCGGCAAGGGCCGCGGCGGCAGCCATGTCTTCGGCTTCCCTCTCCAGGCGCAGTTCGCGCAGCCGGGCCGTTTTGGCTTCGCGGGCCTGGCTGACGGCATCCTGCTCGGAAATGATGCGGTTGAGCGACATGGACTGGGTGCGGGTCCTGCTGAAAATGGATTCGGCCTGGTCGCGGGATTTGTTCGAGGTGGCGGTCAAAGTCTTTCTCCTGTCCGGAGCGTGATGCCGAGGAATGCCAGAGCGGTCTTTCGACCAAGACCAGGCACAAAGCAATACGGCTTCGGGTTCAATTGCCGAAACGTCTTAGCACATCCAGGCGGACGGGCGGCGCTCTTTTCGATCTGTGTCTGAAACGAAAAAGGCCAGGCGTTGCCTGACCCCTCCTCCGCCAATCACCGGTGCCAGTACATCCGTGGTCACCGGCGAGGCTGAATTCCGTCTTGTTAATGCATGTCGTTATCGCAAAACCGCAGCGCACTTTTGCGCGACATGCATTTAGGCCGCCTTCAGCTGGTCGGCCGACATCTTGCCCGACTTGTTGTCGCGGACCATCTCGTAACCGAGCTTCTGGCCTTCGACGATGTCGCGCATGCCGGCGCGCTCGACGGCCGAGATGTGGACGAAAACGTCTGCCGAGCCATCGTCAGGCTGAATAAAACCAAAACCTTTGGTGGCGTTGAACCATTTTACTGTGCCGGTGGACATGAAGAACCCTTTCCCTGGCAATATTCGTTCGCCGTCGCGCGAATGCACAACAGCGTTTGTCTCGATTTTTGATGGGAGAAGTTCGTCAAAGGCGCGCTTGACGCGCGGATAACAAAAGTCGGTCAAACAAATATCGACAAATCTTTCATAGACTTCTTTTGAAGCGATGTCAATTTTTTCATGACTGTCCCGGTAGGAACCTACCGCGGGAGCCTGAGTGTGGATCGAACGAAAAAAGCGTCGGCTTACAAAAAAATGCACGATGCTGGGAACCATTCTGGCTCCTGTGCATTTTGGCATTGTCAGCACTCCAGAAAGCAATTTCGGAAGGCTGACAAAAAGGACGCCTCCCGTGCAATAAAACGCGCGAGGGGCGTTCTTGTTTTTGGGCCGGGCAAATCGTTATAGCGCAAGCCGGCCCCTCCCTCAGCGTTCCTGGTCGGTCGGCCTGATGACGATCTCGTTGACGTTGACGCGCGGATGCTGGCTTACCGCATAGAGGATGGCGGCCGCGATGTCCTCGGCGGTCAAAGCCTCCATGGTGGCGAGCCGCTTGCCCAGATCGGCCTTGAACGCCGCATTGGTGATGTGGTCGCCAAGCTCGGTGCGCACCAGGCCGGGCTCGATGACGGTGACGCGGACCTTGTCGGCATAGACTTCGCGGCGCAGCGATTCGGAAAAGCCGACGACGCCGAACTTGGTCGCGGCATAGCCGCTTGCGCCGGGGTTGGCGACGCGGCCGGCGACCGACGAGACATTGACGATATGGCCCTTGGCGGCCTTGAGGTGCGGCAGTGCCGCCTTGGTGACGCCCATCAGCGCCAGCAGATTGAGCTCGACCATGCGGCGCCAGTCGTCGAGGGCCGCTTCCGCCGCCGGCGACAAGAGCATGACACCGGCATTGTTGACGAGGATGTCGAGGCGGCCCCAATCGGAGACGACCTTGTCGACCATGGCGGTGACATCGCCGGCGCTGGTGACGTCGGCCTCGATGCGAAGGGCGGTGCCACCGGCCTTGTCGATGCGTGCGGCCAGCGCTTCGAGGCGATCGGCGCGGCGGGCGGCAACCGCCACCTTTGCGCCGGCGGCGGCGAGTGCCGAGGCTGTCGCCTCGCCGATGCCCGACGATGCGCCGGTGACGAGGGCAACCTTGCCGGCAAGTTGGGAAGAAACAGATGTCATAAGGAATCTCCAGGTGCCCGGCCCGGTCCATCAGATAGGTCGCGCACGGTATTCTTGGAGTCCCGTCATCAGTCCTGTTCGTGCGGCCCCGGTTCCGGCCAGGTCTCCTTGGCGGCCTCCGCATACCAGTGCCGCATCGCCGGCGTTGAGAGCACGGCGTCGACATAGGCCCTGGTATCGGGCGCCAGTTCGCCGCCATAGGTGTCGAAGCGGGTGACGACAGGTGCATACATGGCATCGGCCGCGGTGAAATGACCGAACAGGAACGGCCCGCCCTTGCCGTATTGCGCCCGGCATTGCCGCCACAGGTTTTCAATGCGCGCCCGCTGCGCCTCGCCTTCGGCGTCGAGCGGCTTATGGGCCTTCGGCCGCCGCAGATTCATCGGCCAGCCATAGCGGACCTCGCGAAAGCCGGAATGCATCTCGGTCGCCGCCGAGCGCGCCAATGCGCGGGCCTCGATATCGGTCGGCCAAAGCTTCTTCTCGGGATAAAGGTCGGCAAGATATTCAAGGATGGCGAGGGTCTCCCAAATGATCTTACCGCCGCCATTCGACTGCTTGTGATTCAAGACGGGCACCAGCCCGGTCGGCGACACTTTGGCCAGGTTGGCGGCAGTTTCTGGCGTGCGCAGGCGCACGAACCCCTCCTCGAACGGGATTTCCAGATGCTTCATTGCCACCCATGGCCTGAGCGACCAGGACGAGAAGCATTTGTTGCCGATAAAGAGCGTGAATTCAGCCAAGATGGTCTCTCCGTGATGGGCGCGGTGGGCTCAATTTTCCTGTGCCGCAGCTATTTGCGCTCCCGGTGCGACACCGGCGCGGGCGCGGATGGCGGCGATCGCCCTGGCGATATCCGCATTGACGAGCAGCGCCTTGCGACCAGCCTCAATGGTGAGGTCGACCTGCTCGACCGGCAGCCTCAGCCTGGTTGGAACGGCATTCAGCTTGACCTGCATTGCCTGATCCATATCGGCGAAGGACAGATGCTGGACCACGAGCCGGACGTCGCGGCAGTTCCAGCCGGCAGCCGAACCGCGATAGGCAGACACGGTCGAGGCAGGCAGGCCGCAGCGATAGCGGACGAGTTCACCCTGCCATTGCGAGACAGCCAGCGTCAGCGCGTCGAATTCGTCGCGCACCGAGGCGGCGAGCGTTGTGCTGGTCGTGACGTCGAGCAGTTCGCTGGCCTTTGGCCCGTGCAGCGACCTTGCCCAGCTCCGGTCGCTGCCGCTGCCGGCATCGGCGACGATGAAGATCAACGTCGTCAGCCGAACGGCGGCCGATGGCGAAAGCGGGCCGTACGGCGTGCCGGCGGCGGCGCGTTCGAGCGCGAAGCCGGTGACGCCGATATTGTCGGTCAGGCCACCATCCAGCAGCTTCACATAGTCGCGCGGGCCGGCATTCTGGTAGGCATCGAGCGCCGCGGCGTAAGCCTTCAACCTCAGCGGAGCGTTGTGGTCGGCGAGCGCCCGGCTCAGCCATTGCGGCCGCTGATAACCGCAATCCGGGCTGGTCGCGGCAACGACGATCGGCGCGAAGACGATCGGCACGGCGGCCGAGGCCGCCACCGCATCGGCAAGCCGCACCTTGTCGAGGTCGCTGCACAGAGCCGCGAAGGTGTCGTAGGTGAACAGGAACGGCGTGCGGTTGTAGATGTCGGAGGCATTGATCCAGACGATGGGGCCGCCAGGCCTGCGGAAGGCGTCGAATGTCGCGCCATCGAAGAGATAGTCGTTCAGCCATTTGGCGAAGCCGCTGCGATCATTGACGCCGCCATAATAGGCGCGCATGAGATTGACCGGCGAAATCCCCTCCCTGAGGTCGGCTTCCGCGTTCTGGATCAGGAACCGCTCGCGAAAGTCGCGATAACCGTCCTTGCCCTTGTAGCCGAAATAGGCAGCGGCCACCGCGCCACCGGACGCACCGGAGATCATCCTGACATCATCGATCAGGGTGCGCCTGCGCGGCCGCTCGTCGATGACGATGTCGTCCAGCGCCCGCAGCACGCCGTAGGAGAAAGCCGCGGCCCTTGTACCACCGCCGGAGAAGGCGAGGCCGACCACGGTCGAGCCGTCGTCTCCCGGATCGGGAATGTAGGTCGGCGACGGCTGGCCGGCTTGGGGGGTGAAGGCATTGATCGGCCCGACATCGTCGGCGACGCAGCCGGCCAGAAGCACGGAGGCCACAACGGCACAGACAAGGCGAAAACGCATCGAACTCCCCCGGCCTGTCCTCACACGCAAGCCGGGCAGAACCTAGCCGCATTGCCGCGCCCGGCGCAACCAGTCGCTCAAGAGATTACAGGGAACGGAATTCAGATTCCGAGGCTGGAACCGAAGCCGGACCGGTCCGTTCTGTCTCCTGCGGACGAAACAATCCCAGGAGATGCGGACAATGGTGAACAAGGATCAGGTTGCGGGCGTGGCCAAGCAGGTCAAAGGCTCGGTCAAGCAGGCCGCCGGCAAGGTTACCGGTAACCGGCAGACCGAGGCCGAGGGCGCAGCCGACAAGATCGCCGGCAAGGTCCAAAAGACGTATGGCGACGTGAAGGACAAGGTGAAGAAGGCGTTTTGATCGGGCATGGCGCTACCATAGCGACGAGGAAGGCGGCTGAGGCTGCCCTTTTTTTTTTCTAGAACTCCTTGGAGAAAGCGTCGGTGAAAGCGACTTCGCCGTGGTCTCCGGTTGCCTCGCCCAGCACCACATCCATGCTGTCGCTGGTCACCCTCGCCAGCGCGAAGCCGCCCATATAGGCGGCTTTCGGCTTGAACAGATCGACCCCGTCGCTGCGGTAGATCATCGGCACCTCATGCTGGTGGCCGTGAAAGATGGCGATGACATTGTAGCCCTTCAGCGTTGCCAGCAGCGCCTGCCGGTCCGCCTCGCTCCACCAGTGCGGCGCGCCGGCGCCGTCATCGTCAAAGGTCGTTTTGGCCGGATCCCACCGCTCGATGGAGAACGTGTCCCAGCCATAGTGCTGGAACAGGATTACCGGACGGCCGTCGCCGGCATAGGTCGCCAGATCCTGCCTCAGCCATGGCAGGCTGGAGACCGCGCCGTGGCCGGTGTCACCGGCGAAGCGGTGAGTCTGGATGAGATGCAGGCCACCCCAGTCCCAGGAATAGCAATCGGTATCGACATCGTAGTCGGTCGCCGGCACCGGCGGCTTGAAGAACACGCCCGGGCGGTGGTTGATCTCGACATAGTCGCGTAATTCGCGCCGGTACCAGTCGACATGAGGTGGCGGACCGTTCTGGTCGAGATCATGGTTGCCGAGCCCGACATAGACCGGCATGTGCACGCGATCGGGGCCGACGCCTTGCTGATAGCGCTGGCTGAACTGGAGAAGCTGCGTGCCCTCGCTTGGCTCCGTGATCTGGCCGCCGCCATCGTCGGTCATGTCGCCGCCGACGACGAGACCGAGCGGCGTGGCGATGCGGCTGCCGGCCGAGCGCAAGCGGGTGGCGACGCCGCCGATTTCGGCAGGCCATTGCTTGTCGCCAATGCCGTTCAAAGCGGTGACGCTGCGCAGCAAGGCAGCGTCGGTCTTGCCTTCCTGCTGGCAATTCGGGCTCAAGCCGCTGGCCATGCGGCAGGCATGGACATCGGCGATGAACAGAAAGGTGGCGTCGATGGGCTGAATGCGCTGCCCGGTCTGGCCGAACGCGGGACGCGCAAAGGCGCCCGCTACCGCAAGGCCTGCCGCTTGCACCAGGAAGCGGCGCCGAGAGACCGATTTCAGCGAACGGCAATTCTTCATGCACCGAAATTCGCATGACCAGAGCCCGGCCGTCCAGTGTCGCACAGAGTTCCATCGGCCATCGACAGCGTGGCATGAGTCTGGCATTTCTTTGCGACCAACGCCCAAGTTGTGAAGGAAAAGAAGAGGCCCTCATGAGAGTTGCCGCCACCAGCATTACACTTGTCATCCTGGCCACGGCGGGCGCCGCGCATGGCGCCGAATGCATCGATGCCAAGGCCGCCAAGGCCGGTTTTGTCCTTTCGAAGCCCGGCATTAGCAGCGAATTTCGACCCGCGGCGGGCGGAATGGTGCATGTCGCCAACACATACGAATCCGCCTCGCCGCAGACGCAGTTCCTGTTCGGCGGTCTGATCGAGGTGTTTCGCGACAGCAATACGGGCCAGCTTGCGATGATCCCGTTTTCCGATCTCAGAAAGCTGTTTCCGCTCAAGGCAGGGGCGAAAAGCAAGACGATTTTCGTCCGCCTGGCGCCAAACAAGCAACCGAAAGGCACAGAGACGCTGGAGCTCGCCGTCAAAGGCAAGGAAACCTTCAGCCTGGGGACCTGCAAATACAATGTGCTGGCCGTCAAGGAGACGATCAAGAGCCAGGCCGGCGAAACGCTGGATGAATTCACCGCCCTCTACGCGCCCGATTTGCAGGCGGTTCTTGCCAAACGCTATGACGAGGGCACGAGCGCCGAAAGCGTGGTCGGCTACGAGGTGATCAAGCCGTTGGCGGAGTAGAATCCCCTCAGCGGCGCAGGATGAAAATTGTTCCGTAGCGATCCTTCCCACCCCCTCTGGCCTGCCGGCGTCAAGGAGTTCTGGGTCGCAGCAACACCCGGCGACGTCGCTTCGCTCCGCCCCTAGCGGCTGGGGAAGCTCCCAGTTCCAGCGCGTTCAGGCAATCGCGCAGCACGCCGGCGTCCTGCGCCGTCTTGGCCATCGACATGGCGCCGGAATAGGTGGCCACCGCGAGTGCCGCGAAGCGCTGCGCATCGGTGCCTTGCTCCCTGCCCGCCTGCTGGTCGGCCCTCACCTTGTCGGCGATCGCTTTACGCCATGCGGCAAAGATGCCGGCAAGGGCGGTGCGAAAATCCGTATCGGCGAGCGACAATTCATGCGCCAGGTTGTTGAACTGGCAGCCGCGCACGAAGCCCTGCCGTTCCAGCTCGGTCGCCACGGCCTCGAACACCGTGCGCACGCCCTCGCGGGCCGAGCCCGCCGCCCGCATCGGCGCGATCCAGGTCTCCCCCCTCGAGGGGGGAGATTGCCGGCACCTTCAACCGATTTGCATCATTCCCGCCTGCAATCTCTGCTTGAAGGCTTTTGTGCAACGCGATACGCCGTTGCCGAATTCGACAGACGGAGAGGCAAGTGAGCGCGCCAAAGACCAGAACCGAAACCGACACATTCGGTCCCATCGAAGTCGCCGCCGACCGCTACTGGGGCGCGCAGGCGCAGCGTTCGCTTGGCAATTTCAAGATCGGCTGGGAGAAGCAGCCGGTCTCGATCGTCCGCGCCCTGGGCATCGTCAAGCGCGCGGCGGCAGAAGCCAATATGGAGTTGAAGCGGCTCGATCCGGCGATCGGCAAGGTGATCATCGAAGCCTCGCAGGAGGTCATCGACGGCAAGCTCAACGAGCATTTTCCGCTGGTCGTCTGGCAGACCGGTTCAGGCACGCAATCCAACATGAACGCCAATGAGGTGATCTCCAACCGGGCGATCGAACTCTTGGGCGGCGTCATGGGCTCGAAAAAGCCGGTGCATCCCAACGACCATGTCAATATGAGCCAGTCGTCGAACGACACCTATCCGACGGCCATGCATATCGCCTGCGCCGAGCGCATCGTGCACGACCTCTTGCCGGCGCTGAAGCATCTGCACAAGGCGCTTGAAACCAAGACCAAGGCCTTCGCCCACATCATCAAGATCGGCCGCACCCACACGCAGGATGCCACTCCCCTCACCCTCGGCCAGGAATTCTCGGGCTATGCAGCGCAGGTCGCCTCGTCGATCAAACGCATCGAGATGACGCTGCCCGGCCTGCAGGAACTGGCGCAGGGCGGCACAGCCGTCGGCACCGGCCTCAATGCTCCGGTCGGCTTCGCCGAGAGAGTGGCGGATCGCATTGCCGCCATTACCGGCATTGCCTTCGTCACGGCGCCGAACAAGTTCGAGGCGCTGGCGGCGCATGATTCCATGGTGTTCTCGCATGGCGCCATCAACGCCTGCGCCGGCGCCCTGTTCAAGATCGCCAACGATATCCGCCTGCTCGGCTCCGGCCCACGCTCCGGCCTCGGCGAATTGTCGCTGCCGGAAAACGAGCCCGGCTCCTCGATCATGCCGGGGAAGGTCAACCCGACCCAGTGCGAGGCGTTGACGCAGGTCTGCATCCAGGTGTTCGGCAACAATGCCGCAGTGACCTTCGCCGGCAGCCAGGGCCATTTCGAGCTTAACGTCTACAACCCGCTGATGGCCTACAACTTCCTGCAATCGGTGCAATTGCTGGCCGACGCCTCGATCTCCTTCACCGACAATTGCGTCGTCGGCATCGAGGCGCGTGAGGATAACATCAAGGCGGCGCTCGACCGCTCGCTGATGCTGGTGACGGCACTGGCACCGACCATCGGCTACGACAACGCCGCCAAGATCGCCAAGACCGCGCACAAGAACGGGACCACGCTGCGCGAGGAGGCTTTGGCCACCGGGCTGGTCAGCGAAGCCGATTACGACCGGCTGGTGCGGCCTGAGGACATGACTCATCCTGGCTAAGAAGGGGCTGGCTAAGAAGGGGGCTGGCTAAGAAGGGGGCTGGCTAAGAAGGGGCTAATCACAAGTGGGCCAATCACGATAGCTTTACCGCGGTGAACGATCTGTCACCGCTTATGCATCTTTGGTGAACAGTCGCCCTCCTCTATCTGAACGGGCATCAAACCCATTCGGAGAGTCGCCATGTCCACCAACACTTCCGTCGCCGGCACCGGCACCGCTTCAAGCGCTTCGACCACGATCCTGCTCGGCCGCGTCCTGCTGTCCGTCATTTTCCTGCTTTCCGGCTTCGGCAAGCTTACCGCGATTGCCGGCACCGCCGGCTATTTCGGCAGCCTCGGCCTGCCGCTGCCGACCGTAACGGCCATTGTCGTCGGCCTGATCGAGCTGCTCGGCGGCCTTGCCATCCTTGTCGGCTTCCAGACGCGCATCACTGCCTGGGTGCTCGCGATCTTCACCGTCGCCACAGCCCTGGTTGCCCATACCGGCTGGGCCGACCAGATGCAGATGATCAACTTCATGAAGAACCTGGCGATTGCCGGCGGCTTCCTCGTACTGGCTTCCTCGGGCGCTGGCGCGTATTCGATCGACGCCAAACGCGGTCAGTAATCACCTATCAGGCTCGATGGCTTTCTGCTCAGCAGACCTTTCCAAGACGAGGCGGTGGCCGTGAGCAACGACACGGCGAGCGGCGCGATCCGGTTTCGCAGCCATATGCCGAGCCGCGTCTTGGGGATCATCAGGGGGGCGGTACCGCCGATCTGCTTCTGCGCCGCCTCGACGAGCGGCTTCAGCGCGGCCTCATAGGCCGCGAATGCGCGCGCATGGTCGCCCTGGGCTCGCTTCAGTTCGCCGGCAAGTATGTAGGCAGACGTCAATGCGAGTTGCGTGCCCTGTCCGGTGAGGAAGGACGGCGCGAACGCCGCATCCCCCAGGAGCGCCACCCGTCCCTTCGACCAGGACGGCATCCTGATCTGGCTGACTGAATCGAAATAGAGTTCGGAAACGCCCATCGCCTTCGCGACCAGCTCCGGCGCCTCCCAGCCCATGCCCCGCATGCCATGGGCCAGGATCTCCTTGTGGCGAGCGGGCTCATGGGGACCGCAGTCGAGCTTTTCCTTCTGCGTGAACAGGAAGAAGGCCAACGCCTCGTGTCTGTCAGTGGGCCGATAGAGATAGACCCCTCTTCCCGGCTCCGAATAGACCAACGCGGTGTGAAGCGACGGTTCGGAGGTCTCGACGGCGGCGACGGCGACATAGTAGCCGAGATATTTTTCGAAGGACACGTCCTCGCCGAATGCGAGATTGCGCACATTGGAGCGCTGGCCGTCGGCGCCGATGACGAGGTCGAAGCGGCGCTCGGTCCCGCTTTCGAAGGTGACATCGACGCTGTCGCCATCATCGGACAGCGCCTTGATCGAATCGCCGAAGAGATACTCCACCTTCTGACGGGTCTGGTCATAGAGAAGCCGCGAGAGATCGGTCCGCATCACCTCGACCCAGAACTCATCCATCTCCAGCGCTTGCCGGAGCGCGCCGACTTTAAGCACGGCGACCGTGCGGCCATCGCCGTCCACGCAGACGAACTTCTTGAAGTTGGTGCTCAGCGCCTGGACTTGCGGCCAGAGCGTCATCTTCTTCACGACATCCGCGCCGGGGCCGCGGACGTCGATGGCGAAGCCTCCTGTCCGCAGTTGCGGCGCTATTTCGACGATTGTGGGCGTGAAGCCGTGCTTGCCCAGCCAATAGGCAACGGCCGGTCCCGCGATGCCCGCGCCGGAAACGAGGATTCTTCCGTTCTTCATCGCCGCTCCTCAATCGCGCGCAAGTCGCCACATTCCCCACCAGACGACAGCAGTCGAGGGCGAATTGTTGCGCAATCGCGCCTCCCTGCGAGTAGCCGAGGATTGCGATCGACTCGACGCCCAAATGATCGAGCAGTCGAGCAAGATCGCTCGCGAATTGGGGGGCCGTGTAGGGCGGCGGCAGGTTTCGGCTCCGTCCGTGACCCCGCAAGTCAGGAATGATGACGCGATGTCGGTTCGCGAAGTGTTCGATGACCGGCTCATACATTACGCCGGAGACCATCACGCCATGGGATGAGCAGGAGCGAAGACCCCGAACCGCGCTCGGTGAGGTGGAGGAGGTTATGCGCGAGGGTGTTATCGTGTCTCGTACTCGTCGATGTGCTCATCGCCGTGTCTCCAGTTGTCGCTGCGATCCTTCAGCGGAACCACCGTCATTCGCGCAAAACGCGCCACCCGAGCCAGCGCAGGCACGAGGACACTCGCCATGCCCGGGAAGTAACCGTACGACTCATTCATTGGTTCCGCTCTGAACGCGGAATGACAGGGCGAAACTTGCGGCCTTGGAGTGCTCCAGCGGCTCCTCGGGACGCTCAATCGTCACCTGGCGGAGCTGGCGGCGGGCGAGCAAAATGCTTCAATTGCTACACAACTCTTTGCCTGAGGCGCCCGGAGCATCAAGTCCGAAGCGACGTTTACCCGACACGCATCTTCATTGAACTTCTAGCGATTTTGGAACTTACAGATGCCGCAAAGGGTTACCCAAGTCGATGGCCGTACATTGGGCGGAGAAATGGCAGAAGACCAGGAGTATCGCGGCGGACTTTCCAAATCGCTTGGGCTTGCGCGGCTGTCGCTCTACGGCGTCGGCACCATCATCGGCGCCGGCATCTACTCCGTCATCGGACCGGCAGCGGCCACTGCGGGTGACGGCATTTGGCTGAGCTTCCTCGTCGCCGCAATCATCTCGGCTTTCTCGGGCCTATCCTATGCCGAGATCGCCTCGGCATTGCCCGGAGCCGGTGCAGAACACAATTTTCTCCGCAAGACCTTTCCGTTCTTCCCCGCCCTTGCATTCACCGTCGGGCTGTTCATCGCCGTCCACGGCGCCGCGACGCTCGCTACCGTGGCGCTTACGTTTGGCAATTATGCGCAGGGTTTTATCCCTCTGGCTCCCGTGCTCGCCGCGCTTGCCCTGATGGCAGTCGCCACCGCGATCAATATCGCCGGCATTGGCAAGGCCTCCTTCGTCAGCGCCGGGCTGACGGCCATCCAGGTGGCCTGCCTGATCGGTTTCGCGCTGTTCGCTATCCCCTCCGGCGACCGCGGCCTGCCCAACCTGTTGGCCTGGCCGGACAATCCCGGCGGCGTCCTGCAGGGCGCGGCGATCCTCTTCTTCATCTATTCGGGCTACGAGCACATGGCTTCGCTCTCCGAAGAAGCGAAGCGACCGGATCGCGACCTGTGGCGCGCCTTCATGATCGCGCTGGGCGGCACCACGGCGGTGTATCTCGCTGTGATCCTCGGCGTCCTCAGCCTTATGAGCGCCGCCGATCTCGCCGGTTCGCAATCCCCACTTGCGGACGCGGCGGGGAAACTGGGCGGAACCTTCGCGACGGTCATCATCGGCGCCGCGCTCATCGCCACGGCCAACGCGGTGCTGAGCAGTTCGCTGTCGGGGAGCCGGCTGCTGTTCGGCATGGCGCGCGACGGCGACTTGCCGAAGCTTCTGGCGAGGACGCTGGGCTCGAGCCGCAGCCCGTGGGTCGGAGCGCTTGCCTATCTGGCAGTGGCCTGCGGATTTGCCGCTGTCGGCAAGATCGAGTTCGTCGCCAGCCTGTCCTCGCTCGGTGTCACGCTGGTCTTCGCCGCGATCAACCTGGCCGTGATCGTGCTACGCTTCTCGCAGCCCGACCTGAAGCGGCCATTCCGCCTCCCATCGATTGCGAACGTACCGCCGACGGCGGTGCTGGGAGTCGTTGCGTCGCTCTTGCTCGCGGCGCAGTACGACTGGACCGTTTATGCGACCTTCGCCGGCGTTTTCCTGCTCGGCGCAGTGCCCTATGTGCTCATTCATCGGCACGAGGGTCGCACGAAGCCTCGGGGCGCCATGGGAGCGTCACCCGGCAACCGAACCCCCCGCGACCGGGGCGGCGCGGCATCATGAAGAACAGAAGACTCTCACGGATCGCCGCCCAGGCGCTGGGCGCGCGAGATGGCCAAGTCGGCATGAGGGCTTGGTCCCTTTAGGACGGTCGGGCGATCCCGACTACCCAGGATTCCTTCAGCCGGAGCCGCAGGATGTCGGGTCAGACATATCGCGGAAGACAACGCAATCGCGTCCGGCACCGCCGCGCAAACAGCATCGCACTGCGTGACGAACCGTTCCAGGCTGCCTTCGAGCGCTTTCAATTCATCGAGCTTGCTGCACACTTCGGCGAGGTGCGCGCTCGATATATCGCGAACCTGGGTGCAGTCCTCGTCGCGGCTGATCGACAGTCCGACGAGCTTGCGCACCTGCTCGATGGAAAATCCGAAATCGCGCGACCTGCGAATGAAGGTCAGAGGCTCGAGGTCGCGGTCGGTTTACGTGCGCTGGCCGCCCATTGTGCGTCCCGCCGGCAGTAATAGGCCAATCTCCTCATAGTAGCGGACGGTCGGCGTGGTCACGCCCGCCACTTTGGCGAGATGCCCCGTGGTCAACACGCGAACGTGAACGTTGATCCCGTAGCGCTTCGCCAGCGCCCTCAGGCTCTCTTGACTATGCTATATCGCTCGACGGACCGCCTCTGTCGTCGTGGCGCTCCCATGAAGAACCTGGCCCATAGCTCATCCCTTGATTCGGAGGACAAGGATGCCCCATCAAAGCCTGGTATCAAACAGCTAGACTAAGCTGCTAAAGACGACCGGGGATTGTCCATGGCAAAGGGGCGCGGAATTTTCCGTGCCCCTTTTTCGTTGTCTGTGCATGCGCCCCAGCGATGTCTGCTAGACTGGATACCGAGCAGGCCAACCGGCCGCCGACAACGGAGGTGACCATGCCCCGTAATGTGCTGCTTCTCGTTTCCCGGCTGTTGCTCGCCGCGCTGTTCGTCCCTTCCGGCTTCGACGCGCTTGCCGACATCGCCGGCACCTCAGGCTATTTTGCCGGGCTCGGCCTGCCGCTGCCGACGCTCGTTGCCTGGGCAACGGGGTTGTTCGAGCTGATTGCCGGGCTCGCCATCCTCGTCGGATTCAAGACGCCGATCGTGGCGCTGCTGCTCGCCGCCTTTTGCGTTGCCGCCGGCTTCATTGGCCATTACGGCCAAGGCGGCGGCGATCCGACGCTCACCTTCATGCATTCACAGATGCTGATGAAGGACATCGCCATCGCTGGCGGCTTTCTCGCGCTGGCGATGGCGGGCGCCGGCGCCTGGTCGGTCGACGGTCGAGCGTTTGGAGTCGGCGCCGACGTCACGTGACTGAAACGACCTATTTGACCGAAACGACCTATTTGACGGAAACACTGGGCCCGCCCTCGACCGCCAGCACCAGCCGGCGATTGGTGACTCTCGCCAGTTGCGCCAGCCGGCCGGCCGGCCGCTCGCCGTAAAGATCGGCCAGCGGTGCCGGCAGCACCAGCGCCAACGCCCCATTGGGGCGGCTTTCCCATTTCAGCCGCGGCATGATGCCAGGCATCGCCGCGGTCAGCAGGTAGACGACGCGCATGGTGGCGGCCAGCATGCGGGCGCGCTCGATGTAGCGTGGGCTCGCCAACGCCTTGATTTCCGGCGCAATGGATTCGTTGAAGATGCCGTCGTGCCGATAAGCATTGGTCAGCGCCAGGAAGGCGCGGCCGGGATGGTCGACGCCGATGAAGGAGGCGTGGGCGATGATGTTAAGTGACTGCCTGCCGCGATATTCGGGATGCGCGCGCCAGCCAATATCGGCAAGCAGGCAAGCCGCCTGCCGGTAGCGCGTCTCGTTCTCGGTCTCGTCCAGGCCGAAGGCGGCAAAGGTCTTGCCCGTCCATTCGACCAGCTCATGCGCATGGGTAACCGAGCGCGAGCGCAGCCGGGCGAGTTCCTCCGAGGCGGAAATCAGCGGATCGGCCCTTTGCTCGGCCTCTTCGAGCAGCGAATAGAGAAAACCTTCGCGCACGCCCAGCGCCGAGACGATGATCCTGGAAGGCTGCATCGCCGCCATGATCTCCTGCAGCACGATGGCGCCATAAGGCAGCAGCGAGCGGCGGTTCTTCGAGACGCCCTCAATGCCCTTCACCTTCTCGATCTCGCCCTTGGCCACCTGCTTGAGGAAATTGGCGGCGCTGTCGATGCCGATCTCGTAGTGATGCATGACGGCCAGCGGATAGTTGGTCATTTCCATGTGCAGCCGGGCGAGGTTTCGCCAGGTGCCGCCGACCGCGTAGAACGGCCGGCCTTGCCCGCCCTTCAGCAATTTCGCCTTCGCGAGTTCGTCGCGCGTGATCTTCGCTGCCTGCGCCAGCGAATTCTTGGCCATGTCCTGCAGGCGCAGGCCGCCCAGCGGCAGCGTGATGCCGTCGCCGATCGCCTCGCCTTCGACATCGACCAGTTCGAGACTGCCGCCGCCGAGGTCGCCGGCAATTCCGTCGGCCGGATGGAAGCCGGAAATGACGCCAAGCGCCGAATAATAGGCCTCCTGGCGCCCGCTCAGCACCTGGACCTCGGTCTTGAGCACGTCTTCGGCGCGGTGGATGAAGTCGGGACCGTTGACCGCCTCGCGGGCGGCGGCGGTCGCCAGCACATACATGCGCTCGGCGCCGGCCTGTTCGGAGAGCGCGCGGAACCGCCGAAACTCCTCCATCGAGCGCGTCACGCCCTCGGGATCGAGCTTCCCGGTCGAAACGATGCCGCGGCCAAGGCCGGCAAGCATCTTTTCATTGAACAAAGTGGTCGGCGAGCGCGCCAGCCCCTCATAGATGACAAGACGGATCGAGTTCGAGCCGATGTCGATGATGGACAGCGGTCGGCGGTCTTGCAGCCGGCCCTGGGACGTTGAAATCATCAGCTGGACGCTGCGCCGTTTTTCTTGCGGCGCTTGAACTGCGCGATGCGCTTGGGCGCATGCGATTTCAGCGCATCGCCCCGCCCGGAAAGGCTCGGATTGGTCATGAAATATTCCTGCGCGTTGAACGGTTCCTCGCCCTCCTCCAGCACCGCGCGCCGGGAGGTTCCGTCAGCCAATACGTCGAAACTTTGCTGGTTGTCCATGATGTTGCCCAGCATGATCTGACCAAGAACCTGTTCATGCACAGTTGGATTGGTGATCGGCACCATGGTCTCGACGCGACGGTCGAGATTGCGCGGCATCAGGTCGGCCGACGAGATGTAGACGATCGCCCCGTCCGACGGCAGGCCATGGCCGTTGCCGAAGCAATAGATGCGGCTGTGCTCGAGGAAACGGCCGACGATCGACTTGACCCTTATGTTCTCCGACAGGCCCGGCACCTGCGGCCTCAGGCAGCAGATGCCGCGCACGACGAGGTCGATCTCGACGCCGGCACGGCTGGCATCATAAAGCGCGTCGATGATGATCGGATCGACGAGCGAATTCATCTTCATCCAGATGCGCGCCGGCCGGCCTTCCAGCGCATGGGCAATCTCGTCGGAAATGTGCTTGAGGATGCGGTTGCGCAGCGTGAAGGGCGAGATCGCCAGACGCATCTCCTCGGTAGGCTCGGCATAGCCGGTGATGAAATTGAACAGCTGGGCGACATCGCGGGCGATCGTCGCATCGGTGGTGAAGAAGGACAGGTCGGTGTAGATGCGCGCCGTGACCGGATGGTAGTTGCCGGTGCCGAGATGCACGTAGTTGCGCAGCTTGCCGTCCTCGCGCCGCACCACCAGCGACATCTTGGCGTGGGTCTTCAGTTCGAGGAAGCCGAACACGACCTGGACGCCGGCGCGCTCGAGGTCGCGCGCCCAGCGGATGTTGGCTTCCTCGTCGAAGCGGGCCTTGAGCTCGACCAGCGCCGTCACCGACTTGCCGGCCTCGGCCGCGTCGACCAGAGCGCGCACGATCGGGCTGTCGTTGGAGGTGCGGTAGAGCGTCTGCTTGATCGCCACCACTTCCGGGTCGGCCATCGCCTGGCGCAGGAACTGCACGACCACGTCGAAGGATTCATACGGGTGGTGAACGACGATGTCCTTTTCGCGGATGGCGGCGAAACAGTCGCCGCCATGCTCGCGGATGCGCTCGGGGAAGCGCGGATTGTAGGGCCTGAACTTGAGATCTTCGCGGGGAACGGCAACGATCTCGGAAATCTGGCTGAGCGCCAGCGGACCGGTGAGTACGCTGATGCGGCTCGACGACACGCCGAGTTCGACGGCGACGAAGTCGCGCAGTTCCGCCGGCATCAGCATGTCGAACTCGATGCGGATGACCGAGCCGCGGCGGCGGCGCTTCAGCGCCGTCTCGAACAGGCGCACGAGATCCTCGGACTCCTCCTCGACCTCGATATCGCTGTCGCGGATGATGCGGAACGTGCCGGAGCCCTTGACCTCGTAGCCGGGGAACAGCTTGCCGATATAGAGGCCGACCGCCTCTTCGAGCGGGATGAAGCGGACAAGATTCTTGCGATCCGGCAGACGGATAAAGCGCTTGAGCGCCACCGGCAGGCGCAAGAGCGCGCTCATTTGCTCGCCGTTCTTGCGATGGCGCAATTGCAGCGCCATCGAGAAGCCGAGATTGGGAATGAACGGGAATGGATGCGCCGGATCGATCGATAGCGGGGTCAGCACCGGAAAGACCTGCTCCTGGAAATGGTCCTCCAGCCAGGTTTTTTCGTCCTTGGTCAGGCCATCGCGGGTGATGCTCTCGATGCCTTCCTTGTTGAGCAGTAGCATCAGTGCCGAGAGGCTCTTCTGCTGGTCCTCCTGCAGGCGCTCGACCTCGCGCAGCAATTGTTCGAGCTGTTGCTCGGGCGTGCGGCCGTCCGGGCTCTTCAGCGCGATGCCTTCACGCACCTGGCCGGCGAGGCCGGCGACGCGGACCATGAAGAACTCGTCGAGATTGGCCGCCGATATCGACAGGAAGCGGACACGCTCCAGCAGCGGATGATTGATGTTCAGCGATTCCTCGAGAACGCGCCGGTTGAACTGCAGCCAGGAAAACTCGCGATTGACGAAGCGGTCCGGGTTGCCGCCTTCGGAGCTTGCCGTCTCGACGTTGATGAATTCGCTCTGGACCGGCTTCAGTTCGTTCATTGTTCCTGCTCTTTCCACCCGCTTGCCGGCGCAATCTATCCTCTGACAGGCTTTTGCGACAGTTTCATTTCATCGATCTTGCAAAGAGACGGGTTATGATCCAGATGCAATTGCACGATATGAAGGAGACGACGATGGCAGGCGGTTCCATTCCCCACTTCCAGAACGATGCGGGCTATCCGACGATCGACATCGGCGTCAAGGAATTCATGTGCACCGGCGCCAATCCGCCTTTCGACCATCCGCATGTGTTCCTCGACATGGGTGACGACAACGAGAAAGTCTGTCCCTATTGCTCGACGCTCTACCGCTATTCACCGAAGCTGAAGGCGACGGAAACGCAGCCCGCTGGATGCCTGTATATCGACCAGGCCGCCTGAAGCGCCTGCCACGCCCCCCTCTGCTACACCCATGGACGACACGCGGTCCCGGCAGGTGCTCATCGCCGGGGCTGGCATAGCCGGACTGACCGCGGCACTGGCATTTTCCGAGCGCGGCTATCTGGTGCGGCTGTTCGAACAGGCTGAGCATCTCGAGGCGGCCGGCGCCGGCATCCAGCTTTCGCCCAATGCGACGCGCATCCTTCGCCAGCTCGGTGTGCTCGAGCGGCTGTTGCCAGCGGCGGTGCGGCCGGAGGCGGTCGTGCTCAGCGATGCCGCCACCTTGCGCGAGCTGGCGCGGATGCCGCTTGGCGAAGCGGCCGAAAGGCGCTGGCAAGCGCCCTATCTCGTCGCCCACCGCGCCGATCTGCAAGGCGCGCTGATGGCGCGCCTTGCGGATCGGCCTGATATCAGCCTCGTCACCGGCGCGCGCGTCGGCGGCGTCGTCCCGGGGCCGCACCATGTCACGGCGATGGCCGAGATTGCCGGCAACACCGTTGAAGCCGGTGGTTTTCTGCTGATCGGTGCAGATGGCGTCTGGTCGAAGATCCGCGACCTAGGCGCTTCGGCCAGAAATGGATGGGCCAGGAATGAATCGGCGAGGAATGGGACTTCTGCCCCAAACGCCTCAAGCCGGTTTTCGGGCGAGCTTGCCTGGCGCACCACGGTTCGAGCCGACAGTGCTGCCGGAGAAGCCTTCGCCGCGGTGGCCGCCGCCGATTGCGTGACGACATTCCTGCATCCCGGCTTCCATATGGTCGCCTATCCCGTCAGCCATGGCAGCGCGTTCAACCTGGTCGCTTTCACCGCGGGCGAGACCATGGCCGAGGGCTGGTCCGGCCGCGCCGACCCGGAGATTCTCGCCGGCGCCATGCGCGGCACGGCGGCAGCGCTGGTCCGGCTTGCCGAGGATGCCGGCCCATGGACGGCGTGGCCGATCCATACCGTCGACCAGCGACAACCCTGGACGACATCAGCCGGCATCGCACTGATCGGCGACGCGGCACATGCCATGACGCCGTTTGCGGCGCAGGGCGCGGCAATGGCGATAGAGGATGCCGCGACCCTTGCCGGTCTTGTGGCCGCCTCGCCCGCCGATCCAGCAACGGCGCTTGTGGCCTGGGAAAAGATGCGCCGGCCGCGCGTCGCGAAGGTCGCCCGCCGCGGCGCGTTCAACCGTCTCGCCTGGCACGCTTCGGGCCCGGTGGCCGTCGCCCGCAACCTGTTTCTGAGATTGCGCTCGCCGGAAAAGCTCGCAGCGGATTTGGACTGGCTTTATGGGTGGCGGGCTAGCGAGGCGGTCGATCAAGGATAAAATTCTCGACCGCCTGGCGGGACAGCGCCCCCCTCTGGCCTGCCGGCCATCTCCCCCTCAAGGGCAGAGATTACTCACTCGACCGCTTTCGCCAATCTCAAACGTCGCAGGCGCGAGCGAAGTGCCGAAGCTGCCAATCTCCCCTCTTGAGGGGGAGATGTCCGGCAAGACAGAGGGGGGCGCGAAGGAATGAGACCTGAGCATTCGACAGCAATACCCGCGCCTAGTGG
>NZ_CAUM01000094.1 GCF_000350085.1 Mesorhizobium metallidurans STM 2683 | reverse complement strand
CGCGCGGGTCGAACACCACGTCGACCGGCCCGGTCGCCGCCTTACGCGCGCCGATGCGCCGCGCGGCGCGCTCGCCGGCCTTGCGGCCGATGTCCTCCGGCGCGTCGAGGTCGGAAAAATGCTGGCGCGAGGAGAATTCATAGTCGCGCTCCATGCCGGTGCCCTCGCCGGCGATGACGCTGGTCGAGCGCGAAAAGCGCGACGCGACATACTGGCCGACGAAGCCGTGCGAGGTGGCGAGCACCAGCCCACCGAAGCCCGCGCTGGCGCCGCTGCCGGCCGAATTGGTGACGCCCTTGACGGCAAGGGCCGCGGCTTCGGCGGCGAGCGCTGCTTCCTTCAACTGATCGGCGGAGACTTGCGTGGCGTCGAACAGATCGAGGTCGCGCGGTTTCCCGACCAGAAGCGCCGGATCGGCGAGGCCCTGATAGGGATCTTCCGGCGAGACCTTCGCCATCGCCACGGCGCGTTCGGCGAGCAGCTTCGGATCCGATGCCGCCGTCGCCGAGACGCTCGCCACCCGCTTGCCGACGAAGACGCGCAGCGAAACATCCTCGCTCTCGGACGCCTCGGTGGCCTCGACCTTGCCAAGCCGCACCGACACGCCGGTCGAGCGGCCGCGCACGGCCACGGCGTCGGCGGCATCGGCGCCGGCGCGCTTGGCGGCCTCGACCAGGGCGGCGACGCGGTCGGTCAATTTCGCTGCGTCGAGCATATCGGTCATGGTAATGATCCTGCTTTTTCAGCCGGCTATGGGACGGCCGCTGCAGCACCATCTATTGTTCCCATGCCGCTTCCGCAATGGGCGAAATGGCAGGTGCGCCAACCACGACCACCGACTGGCGACCCGCTCTGCCCCTGGACAGTGAGCGCAGGGCACAGCCCAATGCGAGCCCATCAAGATGAGCATGCATTGCGTTCTGCGACCGCACACGGGATAGTTTCGGCAATGTTGCAGGCCCTAGCGACCCACTGGCCCCAGATCCTCGCGATCATTTCAGGGATGATGGCGACAGTCGGCATCGTCCATGCCGTCATGACGAAGGAAGACGTGCGCGCCGCCACCGGGTGGGTGGGCGTGATGCTGCTTTCGCCATTCCTTGGGGCAGTCATCTATGCCATCGCCGGCATCAATCGAATCCGCCGCGCAACGATCAGCGCCATGCGGCCCTTTCCCAGCGAGGCGGCTTCGGCAAAGCACGACCGCGACATCGCCACGGAGGCATTGATCACAGCACAATACGGCCAGCGGTTTACCGGACTAAAGACATTGGGCGACAGGGTGGCGCGGCGCCCTTTGACTTGTGGAAACGCCATCTCGGTCCTGAAGACGGGCGATGAGGCCTATGCGGAGATGTGCCGGGCGATCGACAATGCTGAGCGCAGTGTCCTTCTCGAGACCTACATCTTCGACAATGACGCCGTCGGGCGGCTTTTCGTCGAATCGCTTGGCCGCGCTGTCCGCCGCGGCGTGACCGTGCGCGTGCTGATCGACGCGGTCGGCGTGCGCTACTCGGTGCCCAGCATCCTTAGGCGGCTCAAGGAGGCAAGCGTCACGGCCGATCTTTTCAACGGCAACATCGTCATCGGCCTGAGACTTCCCTATGCCAATTTGAGAACCCACAGGAAAATCCTGGTCATCGATGGCATGGTTGCGTTCACGGGAGGCATGAACATCCGCAAGGGCTTTTCGGCCGAATTCGCGGGCTCCGACAGCTCCAGGGACACGCATTTCCGGGTCACCGGTCCGGTGGTCACCGACCTTTTCTCGGTTGCGGCCGAGGATTGGCGTTTCGCCGGCAACGAGACACTGAAAGGCGACGCCTGGCAAATAAAAGACCTCTCGCCGCCGCCCGGCCAGCCGATGCTGGTGCGCGCCGTGGCAACGGGGCCGGATGCCAGCAACGAAACGAACCACAAATTGCTGATCGGGGCATTTTCGGTTGCCCGCAAATCGATCCGCATCATGTCGCCTTATTTCCTGCCGGACCGGGAACTGATCAGCGCGCTGACGACAGCCGGCCGGCGCGGTGTCGAAATCGATATTGTCGTGCCGGCCGTGAACAACCTTTTCCTCGTCGACCGCGCGATGACGGCCCAGTTCGACCAGGTGCTGAAGCATTATTGCCGCGTTTGGCGCCACGAGGGCTCATTCGACCATTCAAAGTTGATGTCAATCGATGGCGTGTGGGCCTATGTCGGGTCGTCCAATCTCGATGCCCGGTCGCTCAGGCTGAATTTCGAGATCGACATGGAGGTTCTCGACGCCGGCTTTGCCTCGGAGGTCGAGGAGAGGATCGGTTCTGCGATCGCCCGCGCCGTGCCCGTAACGCTCGAAGCCCTGCAAGCACGGCCATTCATCGTTCGCCTGTTCGACCGTGTGCTGTGGTTGGGATCGCCCTATCTCTAGAAGCAAGGGAATAAGCAGCAGCCCGCATGCATAAAAACGAACGCAGCCTTCCGGAGACCGTGCTCGTGTCAATCCGCGGCAGAAATGCGCGGAAGGCAAAATCCGAGCAGCGCAAGCGGACTGACAACACCGAAATGGTGGTAGCCTCCTATAACGTCCACAAATGCATCGGCGTCGACCGGAAATTCGATCCCGAACGCACCGCTCGCGTCATCCGGGAAATCAGCCCCGATGTCATCGCGCTGCAGGAAGCCGACAATCGCTTTGGTGATCGTGCCGGGCTGCTCGACCTTGCCCGCCTCGAAATGGAAACGGGGCTGGTGCCGGTGCCGATTACCGGAAACGGCAAGGGACATGGCTGGCGCGGCAATGTGCTGTTGTTCAAGCGCGGGACCGTGCGCGACGTGCACCAGATCAAGCTGCCGGGGCTCGAGCCACGCGGGGCGCTCGTTGCCGAGATCGATCTCGACGAGAAACCGACACTGCGCGTCATCGCGGCCCATCTCGGCCTGCTGCGCCACTCGCGCTCCGAGCAGGCCCGTGCCGTGCTCGATATCATGAGCAGCGCCGACGAAAGGCCGACGCTGCTGCTCGGCGATCTGAACGAATGGCGGCTGGGAAATCGCTCCTCCCTGAACACGCTGCATACGACTTTTGGCCCGTTGCCGCCGGCGGTTCCCACCTTTCCATCGAGCCTTCCGCTGCTGGCGCTCGACCGGATCATGGCCAATCGACACGGCATGATCTCGACCGTCGAAGCGCACGACACCCCGCTTTCGCGGGTTGCCTCCGATCATCTGCCGCTCACGGCTTTCGTCCGACTGTAGCAGCGCCGCCTGTGTGGGTGGCACTCGAATTCAAAGGGAGGCTAGGAACTCGGAAGGCCTGCTCTTGACAGCATTTCGAGCAACCGGGAGTGGTGATAGTCCTTCACGTAGCGTGGCAAGAAGCCAGGGCAGACATTGCTCAGATTGAGATGTGGAAGCTGTGACAGGCAATGATGAATGGCCCGGGAAGCCTCTTCGTTGTTACCAGTTGCCGACGCGGCCGCTGCCCAATAAAGAGCGCCACGAACGAAGCCCGGCTTTGTCCTGACCACCTTGCGGGCGACTTCGAGCGCCCGTCGGTCGTTCCCGTCGGCGAACAGCGCCACAACCATGCTGTTGTGGCGCCAGAAGTCGATAACGTCATGCGTTCCGAGCCGGATCGCCTCCTTCGCCTCGTGCAGCGCCTCGCTGACCTGCCCGCGTAACGCATAGAGTTCCGCAATATCTCCGTGGCCACTTGGATAGCTTGGGTTGAGGCTGATTGCGTGGCGGCATTCTACAATCGCCTCCTCGATACGGCCGGCGCCTTCCAAAGCGAATGAGAGAATGCATCGAGCAATCTCGTCGTCCGGCACCGCCCTTACCGAGGCTTGCCCAAGCTGCAGCGCACGCTCGATGTGCTCCTGCGTGCCAGGCAGCGCACCAAAAGCAACGCTCATCGAGATTGCAATAGAGAGCGTGCGCTTTGCACGGGCATTGTCGGGCCCAATCGAAAGGGCCTTTTCCGAGAGTTCCACTCCCATCAGGAGCGAGTCCCGCGTCATCTCGAAATACTTCATGAGCGCTTCATTCACCAACCTGCGAACTTCGGGGGCGCCCGGTGGGCTTTTGTCGCGAACTTTCCAGTTCGTCAGCTGAAGTTCGAGGATCACGGCCAGCACAACCGACTGTGCGATCCTGTCCTGGAATTCGAGTGCGTTCTCTGAGTGGCCGTCGAATTTCTGAGCCCAGACATTGTGGCCGCCGGCGGCATCGACAAGCTGAACGTTTACCCTCAGTTCGTCGCCGGATCTCTGAATGCTGCCGCTGAGCGTATAACGGGCCCGAGGCGACCCCGACGTCTTCGGTTCATCGCCTGCCTTCTCCAGGGGCGGAAGCCCTGAGAGCACGACATAGTCGGCCACCTCGGAGAGAGCCGTGGTGACATCATGGACGAGGCCCTTGGCGAAAAAGTCGTCGCCTCGCTTTCCTGTCAGATTGACGAAGTCGGCGACACTGATGGAAGGGCGCTCGGGGCGCTGGCCGGCCGGGACACCATTTGCCGGCTGATTTGATGCGGTATCGGCAACAGACAGCAAAGATTGCCAAAGCGCACGCGTCTCCGCACTGGCGTCCACACCGAACTCCCTCTTCAGGACGCTCCTGCAAGTCTCGTATGTCCGCAACGCCCTCTCCCGCTGGCCACCGGCAAGGAGCAGCTCCATCTTCAGCCGGTAAGATTCCTCCCGCGTCGGTTCCATGGCCAGAATTCGATCGGCCAGGACGAGCCCCGTTTCAACATCCACGAGACGCGCGAGCTTTTCGAAGGACTCAAGCGCGCGGCTCAGCAACCGTTCGCGTTCCGACGCGACCCAGTCATCGAAAGTATTGATCCCCAGATAGAGGCCATCGAGAAAGGGCCCGGTATAAAGAGCCAGAGCCGTTTCGAGCTCTTGCGCGGAGCGGGCGGAAAGCCCCGATTCAAACTCCTCGACGTCAACCCGAACCGCGTCCGGACTGAGGCCGATCAACTCCCTGCGGGAATGGATGAGATCCATATCCACTCGCGACAGATCCCGGCGCAGGACGCTGAGGGTCTGCCGCAGACTGTTGCGTGAGTGTTCACTGTCGCTGTCGCCCCACAGCAGGTCAGCTAGCCTTTCCCGTGTCGCCGCCATGCCGGGACAGCGGGCCAGATAAGCAATGATTGCAGGGCCTCGTTTCCCGGTCAGCCAGAGCGGACCGGCGGTTTCACTTTCGATCCGGAAACCGCCGAAGAGCGAGATTCTATTTGCAGCGCCGCTTTCCCCACTTTGCATTTGCTCTCCCAGCCTGACGAAATTCTAACTCAAAACTAACGGTTCGCAAACTGTAGAGCCCCGCGCTCAAGCGCTAACGTGACGCACTTCATTTAGACATTCCTGAATTAGGGATAACTGGACCTCTAGCAGGGTTCTGGCCCGAGGGGTGCGGCGAATGTCAAAGCTCACAGCCAATTTGCTGCTCCTGTTTGCCGCCGCCTTGTGGGGCTTCGGTAATGTCCCGCAAAAGACGGTGCTTACACACCTCGACGCGCTGAGTGCCGTTGGACTGCGCTGCCTGATCGGCGGGCTGCTTGTGTTGCCCTTTGTCTTGATGGAACGGCGACTGCCGGCCGTGACCGGCCATTTTTCCAGCCTGGTCAGGGTCAGCGTCCTGTTTGCCATCTCCATCACGCTTCAGCAGCTTTGCTATCTCGGCGCCACCGTCACGAATGCAAGCTTTCTGATAAGCACGGCAACGGTGATGACACCGCTGGCCGCGTGGCTGCTTGTCGGCGAACGTCCTAAAGCGAACCTCATAATTGCTGCCGGGTTGACGGTGGTCGGCTGCCTGCTCTTGTCGGGCGGGATCGCTGGTCTCAGCGGCGGCGATCTCACCGCCATCTTGTCGGCCGGGTGCTACGCGCTGTGGGCGGTCGAGCTCGCCCGGCATATGCAGGCCCATGGATGTCCCTTCACGGCGGCGGCCGTGCAGTTCCTTGGCGCCGCCGCCTTCGCGCTGCCGATCGGGGCAATGCTAGGCAATTTGTCAGTAGCCGCTGCCTTCGCGGCCGGTCCTGAACTGGTGGTGCTCGGCGTGTTCTCCACCGCGGTCGCATTCGGCATACAGATAGCCGCCCTGCGCTTCACCTCGGCCAGCCATGCCGCCCTGATCGTCAGCGCAGAAAGCGTCTTCGGCGCCATTGGCGCGACGATCTTCCTCGGGGAGTGGAACTCCCCCGCGGGCGCATTGGTGCCGCGATCATTCTCGGCGCGATCCTGTCCGTCGCAATGTCGAACCGGCCGCTGCCGGCACGCGCGCCCTTGCCGGATGTCTGAAACGGAGAGAGTCATGTTCGGAATTTCACATCAGAACGCCGGTCCCGAAGCGGCCTGCCGTCGCGGGCAGGTACGGACAATGCCTGGAGGCAGTCCTCCAACGTCGGCGGGCCGACCAGATGCAGGGCGGGCAAGGCGGGCCAGCCTGTTCCTCAGGCTGGCGGGAGGCCTTGCCGCTTCAGTGCCTTGGGGGTTGCCCGCCCATGCGGCCAACGTTGATGTCGCGATCGTGTTCGCGGTCGATTTCTCGTCGTCGATCGACCCGAAAATTGCCGACCTGCAGCGCGAGGGACATGCCGCGGCACTCACCTCGCCCGAGATCATTACCGCCATCTCGCGGAATTATCTTGGCTGCATCAGCGTTGCCTATTTTGAATGGTCGAGCCCCGGCAGCGCACGCACCGTGCTGCCATGGACAAGCATTTGCGGACTGGAAGATGCCAAGGCGGCTGCGTCGGTGATCCGCGAGACAGGCGATACCGGATATGCCCGCAGAGGCCGGCGCGGAACATCGGTTTCCTCGGCCATCGACGTCGGAAGTCTTCTGCTCGACCAGTTTCCGGGAAACGCGATGAAGAAAGTAATCGACATCTCTTCCAATGGCGAGAACAACGACGGGCTTCCCGTTCAGCCGAGCAGGGAGATTGCCATCGCCAAGGGGTACACGATCAATGCGATCGCCATTCCAGCGCAAGATGAGGATCCCAGGCAACCGCTAGCATCCTACTTTGCCCAATCCGTCATTGGCGGCTCCCAGGCCTTCGTCATATCGCCGACGGGGCCGCGCGACTATGTCACTGCCCTTCGCCGGAAGCTGGTGACCGAAATCAGCATGAACCTCGGCCCACAAATTCCGGCAACAGGGGGATGGGCGCTGCTCACTCCCGTGGTTGGGGCATTCAATAAGCCTGGACGCTTACCAGAAATTGGCCGCAGCCCTCACCCGTCCCGCAGCCACACCAGCATTTCGCCCGGCTCGCGGTTGTCCCAGGCAAAGTACGGGACGGCCTTCAGCTTGGCTTCCTTGGTGGCCGGCGGAGCGGTGCGGTAGAGGCCGTTCTCCCAGTTTTCCACGGCCTCCTTGCTGCCCATGGCCGAAAGCGTGACGACCCCGCCCAGCAGGTTTTGCTCCTTATGTGCCTCTATCCTGGCCGTGCGCGGGAGCGTGATGCGGTGGAGCTGGCCGGCATTGTCGGTTTCCTCGACGCAGTAGATCAACGGACCGCGCGCGAGCGCCACGCGGCCGATATCCTGCCGCACCTCAGGGTTGGCGAAGAGACGGGCGATCGACATTTCGAGATCGAACTCGACGCGGTCGCCCTTGCGCCATTCGCGCCGGATCGCGGCATAGCCGTCGCTGGTGACGGTATCGAGATCGACTGGTGCGCCATTCACCTTGAGCGCCGCCTTGCGGCACCAGGAAGGGATGCGCAGATGCAAGGTGAAATTCGACCGGCGCTTCGGGCTCGACCTGGATCGAAACCGCGCCGTCCCAGGGATAATTGCTGGTCTGGACGAGTTCGACCTGCCGGCCCGCTACTTCGAAGCGGGCGGTCGAGTCGCCATAGAGATGAACGGCGAGCGCATCGTCCGACAGGCCGTAGAAATAGCTGCCGATCGAGGCGACCATGCGGCCGATATTAGGCGGACAGCACGGGCAGCGGTGCCATTTCCAGCGATTGTGCTTGCCCCGGCTCTCCAGCGGATTCTCGTAGAAGAACAGCGAGCCGTCGAGCGACAGGCCCGAGATCGAGCCATTGTAGAGCGCCCGCTCCATCATGTCGGCATAGCGCGCGTTCGGCCCCATGCCGAGCATGCGGCTTGCCCAGAACACCAGGCCGACGGCGGCGCAGGTCTCGGCATAGGCGGTTTCATTGGGCAGGTCGTAGTCAGCCGTAAAACCCTCATTGTGCGCGGACGGGCCTATGCCTCCGGTGATGTAGAGGTTTTTCGTCGTCAGATCGTCCCAGAGACGGTCGAGCGCCACCCTGAGTGTGTCGTCGCCATATTCGGTGGCGATATCGGCCATGCCGGAGAACAGATACATCGCCCGCACCGCGTGGCCGACGACCTTGTCCTGCTCGCGCACAGGTCTATGCGACTGGCTGTATTCGTAGGTCTTGAAATGATAGGCCTTCGGGTCGGTACCGCGTGCGCGCGCCTCCTCGTCGAAATAATGCGGCTGCCGGCCGCGCTGGTCGATGAAGTATTTTGCCAGATCCATGTATTTCTGCTCGCCCGTTGCCCGCGCCAGCTTGACCAGCGCCAATTCGATCTCCTCATGGCCGCAATAGCCCTTCTTCTTGCCGGGCTCGGGGCCGAAGGTCTCGGCGATGTGGTCGACATAGCGGCACATTATGTCGAGCAGCTTGCGTTTTCCCGTGGCCTGGTAATATGCGACCGCGCCCTCGATCAGATGGCCGGCGCAATAGAGCTCGTGGCAGTCGCGCAGGTTGGTCCAGCGCTTGCCGGGCTCAATGCGCTGATACCAGCTCGACAAATAGCCATCGGGCTGCTGCAGCTTGCCGTACATGTCGATGACGGCATCGATCTTACTTTCCAGATCGTCATTGCGGCGGCGGTAGAGCGAGTAGGCCGCGGTCTCGATCGTCTTGCCCCAGTCGGAATCCCAAAACATCTGGGTGGTGACCGTCGAGCCGGTGAATTCGGCGCCCTGGCTTGCCGCCTCGTCGGGTGAGGGAGAATGGAACGGGATGACGACGCCGGGCGAAGGCCGGTCGGGGTCGATCTGCTCCAGCATGCGCGCCTCGACGCAGCGGTCATAGAGGATGTCGGCGGTGCGCGAAGCGACCGCATCGACACGGTCGCCCCAGAAGCCTCTGATATCGACCTGCGGCACGGGAAGCGGCCGGAAGGCGAGCTTTGGCCTGCCCGAGGCGGCGATCTTTTTGGCGGATTGCGATGCGGTCATCAACTTAACTCCGTTCGAATGCGATTGGTCATTTGATGGCCCCTGCCATGAGGCCGCGGATGTAGAAGCGCTGCAGCAACAGGAAGAGGATCAGGCACGGCACCATCATCACGGTGACGCCCGCCTGCACCGCGCCCCAGTCGATGGCGCCGAAGCGCCCGGACTGGAGTGCGGTCATCATGATCGGCAGCGTGAATTTCGACTGGTCGGTCATCAGCACCAGGGCGGCCAGGAACTCGTTCCAGGCGCCGAGGAAGGCGAACAGCGCGATGGTGACGATGCCCGGCCAGACCAGCGGCAGCATCACCTTCAACAGCATGGTGACGTTGTTGGCGCCGTCCATGCGGGCGGCCTCCTCGATCTCGCGCGGCACCGCGTCGAAGGCGTTGCGCATCATGAAGATCGAGAACGGCAGTTGCAGCGTGACATAGACGCAGACCAGCCCGGTCAGCGTGTTGTGCAGGCCGATCTTGGTCAGCACCAGGAAGATCGGCGTCAGGATCGACTGGAACGGGATCATGATCGTCGACAGGATGACGATGAACAGCGCATCCTTGAACGGAAAGCGGAAGCGCGAGAAGCCGTAGCCGGCAAGCACGCCGACAATGACGGAAAACACCACCGTCATGACAGAGACATAGAGGCTGTTTTGCGCCGGCAGCCACAGACCGTCGCCGAAGGTGTTGAGCGTGGCGTAGTTCTCGACCGAAAAACCGGTCGTCGGCCAGGGCGGCAGCGGCGGCAGGCGCGCTTCGCCGGCCGGCTTGAAGGCCGACAGCACCGTCCAGACGATCGGCGCCAGGAACAGCAGCGAGGCGACGATGCCGGTCGCGTGCTCGGCGAGGCCAAGCCAGAGGCGGCTGCCGCGGCTTCTTGCCCGCGCCATCAGTCGACCCCCTCGGGCTTGCGCAGCAGCCAGAGCTGGACGAGGCTGAGCGCGACCAGGATGACCAGCAGGATCATCGACAGGGCGGCGCCATAGCCGAGCTTGAACGACACGAAGGACTGGTTGAAGATCCAGTAGACGGCGGTCAGCGTCTGGTTGCGCGGGCCGCCGCGCAGGATGATGTAGAACTGGTCGAAGGCGAGCACGGAGCCCGCGACCGACAGGATCAAGGCCAGTGCCAGCGTGCGGCGCATCAGCGGCAGCGTGATCGCCCGGAAGCGCGCGAACGGCCCTGCCCCGTCGATCATCGCCGCCTCCTGCAGGTCGGGCGGGATCGACTGCAGGCCGGTCATCAGGATGATCATGGTGAAGCCGGCGACCTTCCAGACGACCATGGCGATGATCGACCAGAAGGCCGGCTGGAAGGTGGCGAGCAGATTGACCTTCTTCTCGGTCAGGCCGAGTTCGAAGGCGGCCGGGCTGAACAGGCCGGAATCGACATTCAAGAGCCATGACCAGAGCAGGCTCGCCGAAGCAAAGCCGACGACAGCCGGCATGAAGAAGGAGGTGCGATAGAAGCCGGTGAGCTGGCGCGGCCGCTCGATGAACAGCGCCAGCGGAAAGGCGACGGCGAAGATCGCGATGGTGACGATCACCGTGTAGTAGCCGGTGAAGCGCAGCGCGTTCCAGAATCTGTTGTCGCGCAGGATCGCCCAGTAATTGTCGAGGCCGATGAAGGAGTGCGCGCCCATCAGCGGCCAGTTGTGCAGCGACATCCACGCCGTCATGCCGAGCGGGATGATGAAGAAGACGGTGACCAGCGCCACCGCCGGCGCGACATAGAGCAGGCCGATCCACTGCCGGCGGCCGGCGCCGACGAGTTTTCGCCGGCGTGCGGGGGCGGAGGTGGTTGCGATGATGGTGGTCATGGCTTGCCGCTCGGGGTTTGAAGCGCAATCGCATCGGGAGAAGACCCCCTCACCCGGATTGCCAACCGAATTGCGAAGGGCAATTCGGGGCAATCCGACCTCTCCCCGAGGGGAGAGGAGGCCGCCGGCGTCGATGCCAGCCTCTTCTCCCCAGCGGGGAGAAGGTGGCCGCGAAGCGGCCGGACAAGGGGGTCTTTTCCCAACGCGATAACCCTGCATTGATGGATCCGGCCGCCCGACCAGGGAGACGGGCGGGCGGCCGGATCGGCGCCAACCTACTTCTGCGGCGCCTGGTCGATGATCGACTGCATGGTCTCCTGCGCATTCGATATCGCGCCGTCGACATCGTCGCCGAAGAATACCTCGTTGACCATCTGCGTCCACGGGCCGTTGGCGGAGTTGATCAGATCGTTGAACACCACCGAATAGGGCGTGCGGCCCTTGGCCATGGCTTCGGCGGCGATCTGGTAGCGCGGATCGAGATCTTTCAGCGCGTCCTTGGCGATGTCGCCGCGCACGGGCAGGCTGCCGTATTTGGCCAAAATGGTCTGGCCTTCCAGCGAATAGGCGAAGTCGAGGAACTCCTTGACCACAGGAAGCTTCGTGGTGCCCTTGGTGACGACGAAATTGTCGCCGCCGGCAAAGGACGACCAGCCGCCATCCTTGCCCGGCAGGAAGGTGACGCCATAGTCGACATCGGGATATTGCGTGTTGAGCGCGCCGATGGCGAAGGCGCCGGACGGCGAAATGCCGATATTGCCGGCGGCAAAGGCGGCAAAGAAGTTGGAGCCGGTGTCAGTCTGCGCGCCCGACGGCACCAGATCCTTCTTGACCATCGAGCGGTAGAGGTCGATGGCGCCGCGCAATTGCGGGCTGTCCAGCGTCGCCTTGGAGCCGTCTTCCGAGAGGATATCGCCACCCGAGGCCCAGATCAGCGGGGTGAAGGTGAAGATGTTGCAGCCGCCGCAATTGCCGGAGAAATAGAATCCCTTGATGTCGCCACCGAGCGCGTTGACCTTTTCGGCGTCGGCTTCGATCTCGGCCCAGTTCGTCGGTCCCTTCTCGGGATCGAGCCCGGCCTGCTTGAACAGCTTCTTGTTCCAGATCAGCACCGAACTGTCGGCCGAGAATGGCAGGCCGTAGATGCGGCCCTTGTAGGTGCCGGTCTTGACATGGGCCGGCGACAGGCTGGCGAAATAGGGCAGCGATTTCGCCCAGTCGGTGATGTCCTCCAGCTGGCCGGCGGCGGAAAAGGCCGGCGTGTAGATCAGGTCGAGCGACAGCGCGTCGGGCGCGGTGCCGCCGGCGGCCGCCGCGCCATATTTCGGGATGATCTCGGCATTGGGGATGATGTCGAGCTTGATCTGGTTCTCATGCCCCTTGTTGAAGGCATCGACGATGCGCGGCATGAAATTCGAGCCGTCGGCGCGCACCCAGATGTTGGCGGTCTCGGCGGCGGCAGGCCCAACTATTGCTAACGAGCCAAAGATGCTCGCGGCCAGCGCGAACCCTGCGATCATGGTCTTCATGGTTCTCCTCCTCATGGTTTTCCTCCCAGTTCGGCAGCGCTCCCGCGTTGCCTCTAGCCGCCTGGCGGGCGGCCGCATGACTGACGCACCACTAGCCGGCACGGCAGTTTCCTGATGCCCGGCTCGGCGGGTTTGCCGCCGACGAGCGAAAGCAGAGCGAGCCCGGCCTCGCGGCCAAGTGCTGCCAGGTTCATGTCGACCGAGCTCAGCGGCGGGCGCGTCGCCTCGGCCACGATCTCCCAATTGTCGAAGCCGATGACGCCGACATCGTCGGGCACGCCGATACCGCGCTCGCGCAGCGCATCGATGACGCCGCGCGCGATCTGGTCGTTGCCGCAGAACACGGCATCAGGCGCCCCTTCCCTGCCCGCCTTGGCCCCGAACAGTTTTCCAACGGCCTCATGCCCCCAGGCTTCCGACCACGCGCCGAGCAGCGGTTCGATGACCGGCAGGCCGCGCTCGATAAGGACATCGCGGTAAGCCTGCGCCCGCGCGTGCACCACGGCGAAGCCGGAGGGACCGCTGACATGGGCGATGCGCTTCTTCCCCAGCCGGCAGAAATGCTCGACCGCCAGCCGCGCGCCACCGGCATCATCCGACACGAACGCGATGGCGCCGGGATCGGGCTGGGTGAAGGCATAGATCACGGGAATGCGCAGATTGGCGAGATCGACCGGCAGATGGCGGTCGATGCGCTTGCCGGTGGCGATGATGCCGTCAACGCGCTTGTCAAGCATGGCCTCGACATGCAGCTGGGCGAGCCGCGTGTCGTCCTCGACGTTGCACAGGAACACCGAGACGCCGGCATCGACCAGCGCATCGGAAACACCCGACATCAGCGGCAGCGAGAAGCGGCCATAGGTATCGTTGGTGAGCAGCCCGACGGTGAAGGAGCGCCGCCGCAACAGGCTCTGCGCCAGGCTGTTCGGCCGAAAGCCCAGCCGCTGCGCCGTCTCGCGAATCCGCGCGCGCGTCTCCGCCGTCATCCGCCCCTGTCCGTTCAGCGCTTTCGAGGCCGTGGCGACACTGACGCCAGCAGAGGCGGCCACCTCGCGGAGGGTGACCGGTGTCTTGGCGGGCGCTGGCGAGGCGTCGGAGGACATGGCGGGCGGCGAATTCCTTAGTTGGGAAAAGGTTTTCTCTTGTTGGCCTGCGGGGTGGCGAGTGGTGAGGTAAGCGGATGCGGGGCGATTTGGGAAAAGGTTTTCTCAGAGGGAGATTAGGGGAAGGTGAAAGGGATGGCAAGGGGGAATGGCGACGTTTGCCACGCCGAGAAATCCGCTCTCTGTGACTGCTTTCCGGCAGAAGGTCGGAGGCGTCACATCCTGAACCAGAAGCCGGCCTTCGCTGACCTGAAGCCCCGTATCGTCACGATTCGAGCGCACTGCCCCGCTTAGGAACACTCGCGGCTTATGCTTGAGAGTGGAGGTCGTGGGCAATCAGCCGCTTGTGTTGCGAGTCGACCCGAGTCGTTGTGCACAGCTGATCCAGCGGCATTTTGACGTGGGCTTCGTCAAGCGGGATTAGCGCGTAGTAATTGCCCTCACCGGCTTGTGGGATGGGTGCTGGGGCCGACTTGTCATCCTCGGGGTCATGTCTTGAGGCGGCAATGATGACTCCGCGAGAATCGTATACCGTGTGAAGCAATATTGGCATGTCTCAGCTCCTAGGGAGAACTTAGCGCCGCGAATATTATCTGCATATCGTCTGATGCGTTCGTCTGTATTACCTCGGTATGACCTGTCTGGTCGATGTAGGTATACAAACTTTCCCAGCGCAAAGTGGCCGTGCGAAGGACGACCGCCGCACGTACCGAGTACCCCCAATAGGCGTTGCCTGTTCCGAGCTTCCAGAACCACACCATTTGGCTGCCGGCTCGTTGGAAAGTGGGTTGAGTGATGAAGGTGGCCAAGGAAAGTCTCCTTGCAGGTGATTTCGGTAGAAGCGAGGTTTTGAGGAATTGTCTTGCAACATGGCATCCGGCTGCCAGGGGATAGGCAATACGAGCCCCCTCGGACGGACAGGCATTTCAACCGCGCGAGGCTGAATGTGCGGGAGAAGGAGGCACGGGTCAAGCGTCAATCGGTACAACGGGCTGCTGCGCACGCTCATGCGATGGCAATCCCTCACGACGCATGAACAAGACCATCATGATGTTAGCGTGCGTCTCTCAACCCGACCAGACGCCGACTCATTGCTTGAAGCAACGCTCACGGTGCCATTGCAAGAAACGAGGGTGCGGGCGTTCGAACTGTCGGCCCGGCGGAAGTGCGCGGCGCGTCTTGTTTATGAACGCCCGCACGCTGTCGAGGTCGTTGACCTGCCGCGAGATCAGAATTTCCAAGTCATCGGATAGGCTGATCAATCCGCGATCGAACATCCAGTGCGCGGTACCGGAAAGGGCGATCCCATTGTTGATGACATCAGGGCCGCTCGCTTCGACCGGTCGAATATGGGCGGCTGAAACCTCTGCCCGGCCGCGGCCATTTATCAACTTCAGTCCGGTGATCGCGCAGCGCTCGTCATAGGCGCGTAAGACGATTCGACGGAAAATGCGATCCCGCACGATCCGTGATCCGAAGTAGTTTACGCGATCACGGCTCCGCTCGAATTCGAATGGCGCCTGCTCGTCCTGAAAACCGGTAGATGTGCCGACCTCATCAACGCGCGGCAGCAATAACTCACTGGTGTCCTGGCCCAGATCGATAATGCGGTTGAAATCGGCTGGACTGATTGGGCGGACTGCCGATTGAGCGCGACCGGAAATCCGTCCTTGGTCATTGAATAACCCTCGTTCAACGAGACCGTCGGGCCCGTTGAATGGAACTGGGTTGACGAAATCGAGGTAGCTTCCGGGCTCAATCAGGGCAAGGTACATGCCAGCCGTCACGGGATCAGGAATGATCTCTTGGACTTTAGCCATGGCGAAATACCCGCGTGTCTCGCTTACCTTGCTGGGCTCGTAATAAATGATCGAGTCGCCGACGCATGCTTCGACGCGACGCAGATACTGGCTGGGAAACTGGTATTGCTCAGCAGGACTGTCGTCGTAGATCGAATCTTGTCGGTGGATGAAGACCCCAAATCCCATGATCTTCCTGCGATGTGTTCTTGGAGGGTACCTGCCTCGGATGTGATACCAGAACCCGAGACTGACTGCTT
>NZ_CAUM01000095.1 GCF_000350085.1 Mesorhizobium metallidurans STM 2683 | reverse complement strand
TGACGACTGTCCTTAGGTATATTGGCAGGATAGCGGACTTCGCCTTCAGCGCTCCGAAACCAATGGAGTTTGGAGAGACCGGAAGCTCATTGGAATCAACAGGGATGGCTTCTGCCGATCTTTTGGACACCGCTTTCCCTTTCGATCCTTCCCAAAACAATAGTAGGGAGTCTCGGCGCGCTTCCGCCGAGGCGATATTCGCCAATCCGTCTAGTTTCGGGCTCAGGCCTTCCAATTGGTGATAGCCCGGCGCCACTTCCTGCCACGAGGCGCTGTCGCGCGGCGGAACGTCGTATAGCGGACGACGATCAGCTTGAAGGCACTATCAAGAAGAGCGTCATCCTTGGACCCTCTTGGTAATACAGATTGAAAATTGCGCCCTCATGTTTCAAAACAGGTCGGTAGCCCGCAAGGATGGTTTCGTGCGGGGGTCGCCCACGGTTCTCAAGGCGAGAATTCTAAAAGACGTTCAACAATGACCCAGCACGTACAAAACGCTCGAGTTCTCATGTACAGCCACGACACGTTCGGGCTCGGCCACTTGCAGCGCTGCCGGACGATCGCGCATTCGCTGGTCGAGGATTTCCGCGGACTTCATGTGCTTATCATTTCGGGTGCGACTATTGCCGGCGCCTTCGACTACCGCGCCCGTGTCGACTTCGTGAAGATCCCCAGCGTCATCAAGTTGCGCAACGGCGAATACACCTCGCTGGAAAAGGATATCGATCTGCATGAGACGCTAAGGATGCGCCAGTCGATCATCCGCCACACAGCCGAGACCTTCCGGCCGGATATCTTCATCGTCGACAAGGAACCGCTCGGCCTGCGCGGCGAGATCGAGGACACGCTGTCCTACCTCAAGACGCGGGGCACCACGCTCGTGCTTGGCCTGCGCGAGGTGATGGACGCGCCGCATCTGCTCGAAGCAGAGTGGGCACGCAAGGATGTGATGCGCAAGATAGGCCTGTTCTACGACAAGGTCTGGGTCTATGGTCCACCGGATTTCTACGACCCGTTGACCGGCTTGGATGTGCCACCGGCTGTCAGGGCAAAGATGAAGTTCGTCGGTTTCCTGCAACGGAGCCTGCAGCAGAACGAGTTGCCCGGCCACCGGCCCGAGGGCGACTATATCCTCGTTACCACCGGTGGCGGCGGTGACGGCGCCGAACTGATCCACGACGTCATCGATGCCTATCAGCAGGATCCGCAATTGCAGCATAGGGCGCTGATCGTGCTTGGGCCTTACATGCCGGCGCGCAAGCGCAACAAGTTGCTCAAGAAGGGGGCCAAGATCCCCTATATCAAGATCATCGAGTTCGACAACCGCATGGAAGAGCTGATTGCCGGCGCCAAGGCGGTGGTGGCGATGGGCGGTTACAACACTTATTGCGAGATACTGTCTTTCGACAAGCCGGCGCTGATCGTGCCCCGCGTCAAGCCCCGCGAGGAGCAACTGATCCGAGCACGGCGCGCAGCCGAACTCGGCCTCATCGAGATGCTTTTGCCGGAAGAAGCCGAGGATTCCCAGCGGTTTGCCGATGCACTGAAGGTGCTGCCGGACCGGCCCCGCCCATCGCAGAGCAATCCGCATCTGACGCTGGAAGGGCTGCCTCATATTTCCGAAATCGTCGCGGAACTGTACGACCGGCGGGCCGGCCATCACCTTTCGGTCATTGAAGGCATGAGCTGAGTTGCAACATCGCAAGATCGTCGTGGTTCTGAAGGGCTATCCGCGGCTGTCGGAAACCTTCATCGCGCAGGAGCTGCTCGGTCTGGAGCGTGCGGGGTTCGACCTGATACTCGTCGCGCTCAGGCGGCCGACCGACGCAAAACGCCACCCCGTGCATGACGAGATCAAAGCGCCCGTCCATTATCTGCCGGAATATCTGCATGAAGAGCCGCTGCGCGTGGTTCGCTCGCTGTTTGCTTATCTGCTGCGGCCGGGCTTCTGGCGCGCGCTCGGATCGCTGGCTGCCGATATCCCCCGCGACTTTACGCGCAATCGCGCCCGCCGCTTCGGGCAAGCGCTCGTGCTGGCGGCCGAATGGCCGGAAGACGCAGGCTGGCTGCATGCACATTTCGCGCATACGCCGGCATCGGTGACACGCTATGCCAGCCAGCTTCGTGGCCAGCCCTGGAGTTGCTCGGCCCATGCCAAGGACATCTGGACTTCGGCGGACTGGGATCTGGCCGGCAAGCTTTCCTCGGCGCGCTGGACGGTCACTTGCACGAAAACCGGCTTCGACCGTCTGAAAAAACTCGCTAACGGCAACTCGTCCGTGCATCTGAGCTATCATGGGCTCGACCTTGATCGCTTCGGCAGTTTCGGCGAGGCGCGAAAACAGCATGACGGCTCGGCGCCGGACGAACCGGTTATCGTTCTGAGTGTCGGCCGCGCTGTTGAAAAGAAAGGTTACGATACCTTGCTGGAGGCCCTTGCCCTCTTGCCCGGCGATTTGGCGTGGCGTTTCGAGCATATCGGCGGCGGCGAGGAACTGGAACGGTTCAAGGCGCTGGCGCAAAAGCTCGGACTGGATGGTCGAGTCTCTTGGAAAGGCGCGCTTGCGCAGGAGGAGGTGCTTGAGCACTACCGCCGCGCCGACATCTTCGCCCTGGCCTGCAGGATCACCGCAAATGGCGACCGGGACGGTCTGCCGAATGTTCTGGTGGAGGCGGCTAGCCAGCGGCTTGCCTGCGTGTCGACCGATATTTCCGGCGTGCCGGAGCTTTTATCGCCGGATGAAACCGGGCTGCTGGTTCCGACGGAAAACCCAATTGCCCTGGCACAGGCGCTGGAGCGCCTGATCCGTGCTCCCGTGCTGCGCGCCCGCCTCGGCGACGCCGCAGAGCGGCGCGTGCGCGGCCATTTCGATCATATGGCAAGCATTGGACAGCTCAAGGAACTGTTCGAGCGGGAGTGGCGGGCCGCCGAATGAAGCGGCTGCGCGCTTTCTTCTATGTCCAGCACCTGCTCGGTATCGGCCATCTCGCGCGCGCCAGCCGCATTGCGGCGGCTCTGGTCGATGACGGGTTTGACGTAACCGTCGTGACCGGCGGAGCGCCGATCGCGGGTTTTCCGGGACTGGGTGTAAAATCTGTAACCCTGCCACCTGTCACCTCCGGTGATGAAGGATTTTCCGGACTTGTCGACCTGCAGGGCAAACCCATCGACGATGATTTCAAGAAATCGCGTTCAGAGATGCTGCTGCAGGCATTCCGGGATTGCAGGCCTGATATCGTCATTGTCGAGGCGTTTCCATTTGGACGCCGGCAGATGCGTTTCGAACTCTTGCCGCTGATCGAGGCCATCGACGCGACGTCGCCCAGACCGCTGCTGGCGACGTCCGTCCGTGATATCCTTCAGGAGCGCGTCAAGCCGGGCCGAAACGAGGAAACGGTCGATCTCATCAACAGGCATTTCGACCTTGTTATGGTCCACGGCGATCCGGCTTTCGCAACGATCGACAAGACATTTCCACTGGCTGGGGCGATCAGGGCCGAGGTCACCTACACAGGGCTCGTTGCCGCGCCGCCATCGCCCGCGGTCTCCGAGCGCTTCGACGTTCTGGTGTCGGTTGGCGGCGGGGCTGCCGGAAAGAGCCTTGCCAGCGCCACCGTCGCAGCGGCGCGGAGTGCCAACAACGCCTGGAAATGGTGTTTGATCACCGGCCCAAACCTGCCGAAAGACGAGTTTGACGCGATCGTACGCGATGCCACGCCGGGCCTGTCCATCTTCCGGTTCCGCGAGGATTTCGCCAGCCTGCTGACCGGCGCCCGCCTGTCAGTCTCGCAGGCGGGTTACAACACGGTCTGCGATGTCCTGCGCGCAGGTTGTCGTTCCCTGCTCGTTCCATTTGCAGCCGGCGGGGAAACCGAACAGACGCTTCGCGCCCTGATGCTCGAAGAACTCGGCCTTGCAACGGTGCTGATGGAAAAGGACCTGACGCCTGAAGGTTTGGCGCAAGCGATCGAACAGACGCTTGTGGGACCGACGCCATCCGCGCATCGTCTCGATCTGGAAGGCGCGCGTCGCTCGACGCAAATCCTGCGCGAGCGGTATCGAACATGGTCCCTGAAAGCGGGGCCCGGTTTCGAAAAAGTTCATGATCAAACAGAAGATGGGCCATAACGCGCGTCGCGTCTGCCGAGATTCGTGCGACGGCCTTCAAGTCCTTGTTTTCATGCACGTCGTTGTCCCAAAACCGCTGGGCAATTTGGGCGCTAAACAGTTCCAATCAGCATGAAGCGCGTATAATTTTTGGTCGGCAGTTCGCCGGAGAACCGCACCTCCCCTAGCGCCGCCATTGCTTCGAAGGCTGCAAGTGAAGCCACGCAGTTGATGTGCGTCGGCTCGCTGAAATAATCGTTCGATTGCAGCAGTACATTCGTGCCGCGCGGAAGCAGAGCAAGCCAGGCGCCCAGATCGGCTATGTGTTCGCAGCTCGTATTGACCATCAGGTCGGGCCGCCCGGCCGCATAGTCGAGTGCGTACATATCTGCCGTCAGCGCCCGGAACCTGTCGCCGGCTTCCCGGTTCAGGGTCCGGGCCACCGGCGCGACTTCGGGATCGATGTCGATGCTATCGACCGCCGCGATGTCGAAGCGGGCGTCGTTGAAAAGCATTGCCGGCAATACGCCGTACCATCCACCCAGAACCCATATGCGCCCGAACCGGCCGCCGCAGCTTTCGAACAGCCTGTCGAGTGCCCACATCTTGCAGGCAACCTGCTTGTGGTTGAAGGCGTTGGCGATATCGGCCTTCGGATGCTTGGCGATGACGCGCGCCAGCCCTGCCACGAGAGGGCATTTGACATAGGCAGCAATTCCCCGCGTAAGGTCCAAGGCTTGCTCGCGCCAGTCCATGCCGGCATTGCGTGGTTGCGTGACATCCATCATATTCGTCTTGTATGTTGGGATTTCGGGCGACGCAATCTTGCCTTCCGCAAGGCTGTTTTGATCCGCGGACGTGATTATGCTGCAAGCCGCTTCGTCATTGCCCGGTGCCGGAGAGAGCCGGTTGCATCTGTCCGGACGATCGGCGTGCATCCGCCAGCACCAGCCGCGCGGTTGCGGCTTCGTGCTCGGCTATTCGCCAAAACGCTTCGGAAGCCGCGAACCGTTTAAGCGCAGGACAATCTCCGTGCACCGCACTTTCGAGCTTGTCGTTGGCGATGAAGAAATTGCCGATACGCCATTCGCCAGCAGGTGCTTTTACATCCTGCATCCTTCCAACTGAAGGGTCCACAGTCGCATATGGAACCCAGCCTAGCCCGCTATATCTGGACGCACACCAGGAAGCAGCAGCTCTGGATATTGATGATCGTCGTGCTTTCGATGATCCCGTATTTCATGTCCTTCAACCTGCCGAAGCTGATCGTCAACGGCCCGATCCAAGGTGGCGGCTTCGAGCAACCGGGCGCGACCCAGCCATTCATGAGGTTGAACTATAACCTGCCGTTCATTGGAGAGATCCAGTTCTTCTCCGGTTTTCAGCTCGACCGCAAGGAGACGCTGTTTGCCCTGAGCCTTGTGTTCCTCTTGCTGGTCATCGTCAACGGTCTGTTCAAACTCTACATCAACACCTACAAGGGCCGCCTCGGCGAACGTATGCTGCGGCGTATCCGCTTCGATCTGGTCGATCGTGTGCTGCGGTTTCCGCCGCTTTACTTCAAGCGGGTGAAATCCGCCGAAGTGGCGACCATGGTGAAGGACGAGGTGGAGCCGCTGGGCGGCTTCATCGGCGATGCCTTCCTGCAGCCGGTGCTGCTCGGCGGCCAGGCGCTGACGGCCATGCTGTTCATCATGGTCCAGAACTTCTGGCTCGGAATGATAGCGGCCGTGATCGTGGCGATCCAGATCGTGCTCATCCCGCGAATGCGGCGGCGGCTGATCGTGCTCGGGCGCCAACGGCAGTTGACGGCACGCGCGCTTTCGGGCCGGGTTGGCGAAATCGTCGACGGCATCGGCGCGGTTCACGTCCACGATACATCAAACTACGAGCGCGCCGACATAGCTGCCCGGCTCGGGCTCATCTTCAAGATCCGCTTCGATCTTTACCAATGGAAATTCATGGTGAAGTTCCTCAACAATTTTCTCGCGCAGGTCACGCCCTTTCTGTTCTATATGGTCGGCGGGTATCTGGTCATCCAGGGGCGGCTGGATGTCGGCCAGCTCGTGGCCGTGATCGGCGCCTACAAGGACCTGCCCGGACCGATGAAGGAACTGATCGACTGGGATCAGGATCGGCAGGATGTCCAGGTCAAATATCAGCAGGTCGTTGAACAATTCACCGTCGAGGGTCTCATCGCGCCGAGAATCGGGGCATTGACGATCGACGATCCCGATCCGATGACCAACCCCCTGTCGGCGATCAGTCTGTCCATAGCGGACGATGGCGGTGCAATGCTCCTCGACCGTATCTCCCTCCAGGTCAAGCCGGGTGAGACGGTGGCGCTGGTCAGTACCGCAACAGGCGGAGCGGAGGCGCTTGCAGAAGCCTTCGCTCGGCTGAACCGGCCGGACAGCGGAAGGGTCGCCTCGGGCGCCGACGACCTGCTTGAACTCCCCGAAGCAGTGACCGGCCGGCGCATGTCCTATGCCTCGTCGGATGTTTTCCTGTTCCAGGCAAGCCTCCGCGATAACCTGCTCTACGGGTTGAAGCATGCGCCGCTGACATCGGTGACCTATGACGGTGCCGCGGCGGACCAGCACCGCTGGAGCATCGCCGAGGCGCGCCGGTCGGGCAATCCGGATCTTGATATCCACAGCGACTGGATCAACTATGCTTCCGCCGGCGCCACCGGCCCGCACGATCTCTTCGAAGCCGTGCGCCGGGTGCTCGACGCGGTTGTTCTGTCGCGCGACATTCTGGATCTTGCCTTGCGCTCTTCGGCCGACCTCACGCGTCACACGGAGCTTGCCAGGCGGATCGTCGAACTGCGTGCGGCGCTGCGAACCCGGCTGGAACACGAAGGACTGAGCGGACTGGTGGTTCCTTTCGAACCGGGCGCCTACAACAAGGAAGCAACGATCGGCCAAAACCTGCTCTTCGGCGCTGCCGCCGGCCCCGAACTGGCCGACAAGGCTCTGGCGGCCAATCCCTATTTTGTTTCCGTGCTGAGGCAAGCCGGCCTCGACCGCACGCTCTACGAAATGGGCATGGAGATCGCCGAACAGGCGATCGAGCTGTTTGCCGACCTGCCGCCCGATCACCAGTTCTTCCAGCAGCTCGCCTTCATGAGCGCCGAGGAGATACCCGCCTACGAAACCTTGCTGCAACGGCTCAAGAACCGTCCCCACGAGGCGGTCTCGGAGAGCGATCGCGCCATGATCGTCACCTTGAGCTTTGCCTATATCGAGCCCCGGCATCGCTTCGGCCTGCTGAGCGACGAGCTGATGAGCAAGATCGTTGCTGCACGCAACCGGTTCTATGAAAACCTGCCGCCCGAGCTGCAAAATGCGGTCGAACGGTATGATCCTGCCAAATACATTGCCGCGGCCACCGTCATGGATAATGTCCTGTTCGGGCGTGTGGGCACCAACCATCCCGACGCGCCGGACCGCATACGCTCCATCGTCTATGACATTCTTGACGAACTGGGGCTTTATGCCGAGCTTCTGGATGTCGGCCTGGACTTCAACGTCGGCTCCGGCGGCAGGCGGCTGACCGGTGGACAGCGACAGAAGCTCGATGTTGCCCGGGCCCTGCTCAAGCGTCCCGATTTTCTCATTCTCAACCGGCCGCTGTCGGCGCTCGACCAGCGCATGCAGAATAAGGTGCTGCGAAACGTGCTCGAGGAAGCCAGACGCGATGGCCATTCGCCGGCAATTGTATGGGTCGTGACGAATCCGGCTATGGCGGCGATGTTCGATCGCGTTATCGTCTTCGACTCGGGCCAATTGGTGGAAGACGGAACACACGAGTCACTTTTGGCAGGGAACGGTATCTTTAAGGAACTGCTGTCGTAGAGTAACGGACATTCCATCTGGGCGTCCGTTGCTCTAGTCTGGCAACGCGAATTTTGAGGTTTGCGACAATGCTGCTCAAGGATGAAGTTGGAATGCTGCAACGCGTTCCCTTGTTCTCTGGCATCGAGCCGACAAAGCTCAAACTGCTTGCGTTCACATCCGATCGCGTGAGCTACAGCGCCGGCCAGATCCTTTTCCGGCAGGGCGACGAGGGAGACGCCGCCTATGTCATCCTTTCAGGCAGGGCGGATATTCTGGTCGATTCCGACAGCGGGCCAATAAAAGTTGCCGAACTGGTGCCAAATTCGATTGTTGGCGAGATCGCCATATTGTGCAACAGCTCCCGCACTGCCACCGTCAGAGCGGCAAGTCCTCTGGAAGCCTTGAGAATCCGCAAGGATCATTTCCTGCGGCTTATGAGGGAGTTCCCGGAAATGACCATCGAAATATTGCGGGTTCTTGCCGATCGGCTAAGCCATACGACCGCGGATCTGATCGACGCACGAAGCGCCAAATAACGAATGACGTACGCTCGATCCTCGCCGTCGTGATGACACTGGCCTCTTGCTGAGAATATCTCCCGGAGAAACCTGTCTCACCTCTTTGTTTTGACGCAATTCCGGACGGAAAACCGTTTCACACTTTTCCTGGAATTGCTCTAGCAGCAGTTGTTTGGCTACGATGGGCGACGGGGACTGCGAAAGGCTAGCATGGACGACGACGTTTTCCTGGTCAGGTTTTGGGGCGTGCGCGGCAGCATTTCGGTATCGGGGCCAGAATTCTCTCGCTATGGCGGCAACACAATCTGCATTGAGATGCGATGCGGGAAGCATACGCTTCTGTTCGACGCGGGCTCTGGCCTACGGCCTGCCGGCTGGGCGCTTCGGGCGTCGGGCGTGACCGATTTCGATCTGCTTTTCACCCATTGCCATTACGATCACATCATCGGGCTGCCGGCTTTTGCGCCGATCTATGACCGGAGCGTCAAGGTTACGCTCTGGTCCGGGCATCTTGCAGGACGCATGACGACCCGGCAGATGGTCGATGAGTTCATGCGGCCGCCGTGGTTTCCGGTGAAAATGGAGGTCTGCAAGGCAAGCCTCGATTTCCGCGATTTCGTATCCGGAGACGTGCTTCGGCCGCGCGAAGGGGTGGTGGTCCGAACCGGCAGTCTTATCCATCCGGGCGGCTGCATAGGCTACCGGGTCGAATGGGGCGGCCGCGTCGTGGCGGTGATCACAGACACTGAGCACGAGCCGGACAAACTCGATCAGGCGGTGCTCGGCCTGATCGAAGATGCTGACCTCGTCATGTACGACTGCACCTACACCGAGGAGGAAATGGAACGCCGCCGCGGTAACGGGCACTCGACATGGCAACAGGGCGTCAAGCTCTGTGAGGCGGCCGGTGCGCGGGGGCTTGCGCTGTTTCACCACGATCCGACACGCACCGACGAGGAACTGGACGAGATCGAGAAAATGGCCAAAGACAGGTTTGCTGGCGCTTTTGCCGCGCGGGATGGCCAGACGCTCAAATTTCCAGTCTCATTGCACAAAAAGCGCTGAGCTATTTTCCTATATCTGTTTTGACGCAATTCCACAGGGAAAGCGCTACGCGCTTTTCCCGGGAAAACCGCTCACACTTTTCCTGGAATTGCTCTACCGGCGCTGCGCCCGATCAATGTCCTGATCGGAAGCCATGCGCAGGCTTCAGTCCGTGCGGTGACTGTGAACAGCCGTTCGAGGAAAAGCCAGGCCGATTCATCATGTACGAGATGGTGGGTGAGCAGGCCGACCGGTTCGCCGCCGTCGAATGCATGCCGCAATTGCGCGATGATAGACTGAACCAACAGGCCATGATCGCGGCAGCCGCGCGTGCCATGCCAATCCATGATGTCGACATTGCAGTTGATGACCGCCACTGAAGCCGGCTTCGGCGGCCCATAGACCGACAATGCCGCAAATCCTATCGATCCAAGGTCGGATACGAAGCCGGCGTCGATTCGGTTCCAGGGTGGCACCAGCATCGGAACGGCACGTGCGCCGTGCAGGCCGGTTATGTGCGACAGCCCGCGAGCCAGATCATCGAGCACCGCCTCGCGTGGCCGATGCGCGCCGAGTTCCTGCTTTTTCTGGTCCTCGGGCGCATGATTTCGGTGCGCCCAGCCATGGACGGCGACCGTGGCATGCGGCGCCTCGTCAAGCCGAACGACAAGTTTCTCGTCAGTCAGGGCCGGAATGACAGCCAGAGTGACCGGAACCGTGAATTTACCGGTGAGGTCGAGCAGCCGATCAAGCGCAGGCGCCGGATCCACGGCGTCGTCGTCGCGCAGCCAGAACTCTGCCTTACGGTCCGCCCGTTGCAGGCACGCCAGTTCTTCCACCAAAGGCTGCCAGATCTGATCGGATGTCATGAAACCGGGATCTTCGCAAGAAGTTCGGCCAGACGCGCCGCTGCAACACCGAGGGAACGTTCTTCGAGGATGAAACGTCTGGCTTCCGCGGCCATGATGGTTCTTTCGTCGTTACGGGCCAGAAGCCTTTCAATGGCAGAAGCGAACGCCGCCACATCGCCTGGCGGAGTGAGAAACCCGGTCTGGCCATCCCGCACGACCTCCGGCACGCCGGCGATGTCCTGGGCCACCACCGGAAGGCCGGCGGCCTGTGCTTCAAGATAGGCAACGCCATAGGCCTCGCCGTAACCCGGCCAGACGTAAATTCCCCCACCGTAGAGGACATCCGGCACGGCGGCAGGCTCAATCGCGCCAAGCCATTCGATACGGTCGGCGGGCAAGCCGGCGAATTGCGCTTTGACCTCGTCACGGGCAGGCCCGTCGCCGACGACCGACATGGTCCAGGGCAGGTGGCCGATCGGACCGAGCGCTTGCGCCAGCATGCGATAGCTTTCGGCTTTGTCGCCCGGGCGCATCATGGCTACGGTAACGAGGCGCGTCGGACAACCCCGTGCCGGCGCTTCCCGGAATAGCGATGTGTCGATGAAGGGCGAAAGCATGCCGAGAGCGGCATCGGGAATCGCATCTGTCAGTCCCTGGCGATCCCTTTGCGTGAAGCAGATGTTCAGCGCTGCCTGTTCGATGGCTCGCGCCACCAACGCTTGCGTATCGGCCCACAAACCGGCGTTGCGCCGCCTCGAATAGGAGGCTTCCGCTGTCACATAGGGGACAGCAAAGGCCGACGCCAGTTCGGGCCCGATCAGGTCGGGCGCCTTGTAATAGAGATGATAGGAGAACCAGAGATCGGGCTTGCCGTCACGATCCCAAAGCTTGGTCAGCCGCGCGGCCTCCTCTCCGGCCTCAATCTTGAGCGCATCGAAACTCTTCGGCTCCGGTTCGCGTAGATAGAAGCGCAATTCGGATGCCAGTTCGACGCTATGCCCACCATGCTCCAGCGCCTTGACCAGCATCCGTGCCATCTGGCGGTCGCCGGAGGCAACGGGATGATTGGGCGGCTTCAGCGGCGCGTAGAAGGCAATTCGCATCGCCGGACCCTATCATCGGAAAGCCTGCGCAAGTCAATTTCGAAGCGTGATCGACTTCACCTTCAAGCACTGGAATGTGCTATCTGATGCTCATGGAAACAGCTGCCGCGTCCGATCCGTTTGTCGCTTCTTTGCCGGTCTTCGCAAAGTTCGAAAGCGTTGCCGATATCGATAACTACCGGCCTCTCCCCGATGGCTGGGCGCTGGCCACCGCCGACATCGTCGGCTCGACCAAGGCGATCGAGGCGGGGCGCTATAAAACCGTCAATATGGCCGGCGCCAGCGTCATTTCGGCGCTGCTCAATGCGCTGGGTCGGCAAGATCTTCCCTTTGTCTTCGGCGGCGACGGCGCGATCGTGGCGTTTCCCGGCTCGGCGCTGAAGCTCGCCCGCAACGCGCTGGCGGCTGTCCAGAGATGGGTGGCGGACGAACTGGACCTGACCTTGCGTGCCGCAATCGTGCCGATAAAGGATATAAGAGCGCAAGGCCTCGACGTTCGCGTGGCGAGGTTCCAGCCCTCCGAAGCGGTCTTCTATGCCATGTTCGCCGGCGGTGGCGGCAGTTGGGCGGAAGCCGAGATGAAAGCGGGGCGCTACCGCATCGATCCTGCGCCGGCCGGCGCTCGGCCGGATCTGACCGGCCTCTCCTGCCGCTGGAACCCGATCGAAGCCCGGCATGGTGAAATCGTCTCGATCATAGCCGTACCGGGAGCGTCGCGCGACTTGCGCGGTTTTCAGTTTCTGGCCTCCGACATTATCGCCCTTGCCGGCAGGCAGGAACGCGATGGTCACCCGGTGCCAGTGACCGGTCCGGGTTACAGTTTTCCGCCCCCCGGCCTCGATATCGAGTCGCGGGCCATGGCACCGGCGGGATGGCGGCGGTGGCTGTCGAAGCTGTGGATATTGTTCCTGATGACGCTTACGGCTGTTACGGATAGATATGGCTGGACGATCGGCCGTTTCGATCCGAAGATCTACAAACGCGACGTGGCCAGCAATTCGGATTTCCGGAAGTTCGACGACGGCTTGAAAATGACCATCGACGTTGACGCGGATGTGTTGCAACGGATCGAGAACCGGCTGAAACAGGCGGAAGAGGCAGGCATCTGCAACTATGGCCTGCACCGCCAGAAATCGGCCTTGATGACATGCCTCGTCGCCTCGCCGCTGCAGCGCGATCACGTTCATTTCATCGATGGCGCCGCCGGCGGCTATGCGATTGCTGCCGCAAGCCTGAAGGCGAAGGTGCCGGTCCGATGACGGCTTGCGGAAATCAATTTTCCGCAATATGCCTCGGCCATGGTTCCTGGGACCCGGTGAGCCTCGCATGGGTGCGGATAGTCTGTCCGAATTGACGGGAAAGCAGATTTTTGGACGCCTCACGATCGACATATGACCGTCTTCTGAACCGGATCTCGACGCGTGCGGCGCAGGTCGGCGTGATCGGACTGGGCTATGTCGGGCTGCCGCTGGCGGTTGCGATTGCACGCGCCGGCTTCCCGGTTTCCGGCTTCGACATCGAAGCCCAGAAGGTCGAGAACCTGAACAACGGCCAATCCTACATTGAGGCGGTGACGTCGACAGCCCTTGCCAGCCAGGTGGCGAGCGGACGGTTCCGGGCTACCGCGGATTTTGCCGAACTGGCCGTCTGCGACGTCATCATCATCTGCGTTCCGACACCGCTGACGAAACACCGAGAGCCGGACCTCTCCTTTGTCAGAAACACGGCAGGCACCATCGCGAAGCATCTGCGTCTCGGCCAGCTGATCGTGCTGGAATCGACCACCTATCCCGGCACCACCGACGACGTGATCAAGCCCAAACTGGAAAAAACCGGCTTGCAGTCGAATATAGACTTCTTCCTCGGCTTCTCGCCCGAACGCGAGGATCCCGGCAACCGCAGCTTTGAAGTCGCGACGATCCCCAAGGTCGTGGCAGGCGACGGCATTGAAGCGGCGACGCTCGTACAGGCTTTCTACCAGAGCGTGGTCAAGACCGTCGTTCCGGTTTCCAGCACGGCGACCGCCGAGGCGGTCAAGCTGACGGAAAACATCTTCCGCTCGGTCAACATAGCCCTCGTCAACGAGTTGAAGGTCGTGCTCGGTGCAATGGGCATCGACATCTGGGAGGTGATCGAGGCGGCAAAGAGCAAGCCCTTCGGCTACATGCCTTTCTATCCTGGCCCCGGACTTGGCGGGCACTGCGTTCCGATCGATCCCTTCTACCTGACGTGGAAGGCGCGCGAATACGAACTGCCGACCCGCTTCATCGAGCTGGCGGCAGAGATCAACACGGCCATGCCGCGTCATGTGGTCGATGAACTGGCGAAGGCGCTGGACCGGCGCTGCGGCAAGGCGCTCAGCCGCTCGCGCATTCTCATTATCGGGCTCGCCTATAAGAAGAATGTGCCCGACATCCGCGAAAGCCCCTCGTTGCGGCTTATTGAACTCATCGAGGAATGGGGCGGCAAGGCGGAATTCCACGATCCGCATGTTACCGAGATCCCGACCACACGCGAGCATATGGCGATCAAGGGGCGTCGCTCGGTCGAATTGACCGAGGCGGCCTTGAAGGATTTCGATGCTGTCGTCGTTGCAACCGACCACGACGCGATCGACTATCAGGCGATCGCCGATCACGCTCTTCTGATCGTCGACACACGCAATGTTTTTGGCCGCCTCGGGCTAGCCCGAGAGACGGTGGTGAAGGCCTGACGGTGGCCGGGCCGGCGAATTTTTTGCCCGATGTCAGGATCGGGATTGCACTCCGCCGGCAGCCTCGCCACATAATGTTCCACGAGATAGATGCGGTTTCCGCCAGCTTCTTTCCTGCAAGGACAGTCATCCGGGAAATTCTTCGCCGGCTTTTGTCGGCGAAGCCGGCTTCGTTGACTTCGATTGTATGGCGGATCAAAGGAGATGGCTCGTCTTCGACGGGTTTCGAGACAGCATGAGCACAGCGCAAGCAGAAATTTCCACCATTCTCATGGACAAGGTTGCCGATTGGCTGACCCAATCGGCGCTGGCGGGCAACGACCTGGAAACATTGGTAAAAGGCTTTTGTGAACGGCTGGCTGCTGCCGGCCTGCCGCTGAAGCGGGTGCATTTGAGCTTTTCGATGCTTCATCCGCTTTATGACGCGCTTGGCTTCACCTGGCTTCGCGGCCAGGGCCTGGAAGTGGAAGGCTTCCGCAGTGAGAACGGCGTTCATTCTGACAGATTCCTGACCAGCCCATACTACCATCTGCTCAGCAACAAGCTCGATCATCTGCGGCGCCGGCTCGACCCGTCGGTGCGGTCAGAATTTCCTGTTTTCGATGACCTCACGCTTATGGGCGTCACCGATTACATGGCTTTCGTCCATCCCTTCAACGGCGATACCAGTCAGGGCATGATGGGGTCCTGGTCCACCGACAGTGCTGCAGGCTTCAGCGACAGCATGATTTCGGGGCTGCTGCGCATCCAGAACCATCTCGCTATCGCAACCAAGATGGCGGTGCTCACCAAGCTCGCCGACAACATGATGACCACTTATCTCGGCGGCGATGCCGGCAGGCGCGTGCTGGACGGCCAGATCAAGCGCGGCGAAGGCGACACAATCCGGGCCGCACTGGTCATGGCCGATATGCGCGGGTCGACAAGGCTTGCCGAAACCTCCGGCCGCGAAATCTATATCGATACGCTGAACCAGTTTTTCGATGCCATTGCCGCACCTTTCAATCGCAGAGGCGGGCAGATCATGAGTTTCCTGGGAGATGGCTTCATTGCCGTCTACCCTTGCGAAAGGCACCGCGCGCAGTCCGAGATCGCCTGCCAGGCTGCTCTTGCGGCAGCGCACAAGGCCAACGCTCGCATGATGGAGCTCAATCTGCGCAGAAAGGAGCAGGGGTTGGGCGACATAAAATTTGGTATCGGCCTGCATGTCGGCAACGTGATGTTCGGCAATGTCGGACTTACCGACCGGCTCACATTCTCTGTCTTCGGCTCGGCTGTAAACGAGGTCCAGCGCCTCCAGACCCTGACCAAGAAATATCCGCACAGCGTTCTCGCCAGCAAAGACTTCGCCGGCTATTGCGGCGCCAACAACTGGCTGACGCTCGGCAAGGAGGAACTGGCCGGTATCAAGCAGAAGCTGACGGTGCTTTCACCCGATCTGTCGGGTGCTCTCGCACTCGATGAAGACGCTCCGCCGATTCACGACCGGATATCGGACGCCGAGCAGGTCATGCTGCTTCATCGCGATGCCGCGCGGCTGTCGGCGGGCGACCGGAGGAAGCTCCAGTGACCGCCACGATCTGATCCGAACGCCTTGGTGTGCAGTCCGGTCGCCGGTTCCGCGGGGGAACTCATTTAGAATCCAAGTTGCTCTAGGCTGGCAATGCGCTAGTCTCGCTTCCGGGCCTGCCGGCCGGCAGGCCGCCAGAGTGGGGCTGGTGTGAGAATGAATTCGGGCGTTGATCTGCTGCGGATCGAGGATGTTGGCATCTCTTTTGCCATTGTCGGGGGACCGTTGCATGCCGTCAGGCGTGCAAATCTTCGCGTCCTGCCCGGCAAGGTTACCGCGCTTGTGGGCGAGTCCGGTTCCGGAAAATCGGTTCTCAGCCAGGCAGTGATGGGCATTTTGCCGGACACAGCCCATGTTCGCGGCCGTATCCTGTTTTCCGATCCTGAGAAGCCCGGCACGACGCAGGATATCCTGCAGATGCCGCGTGACGGACCCGAAATCCGGGCGTTGAGAGGCAGCCGCATCGGCAAGATCTTTCAGGAGCCGATGACATCACTGTCGCCGCTGCACACGATCGGCAATCAGGTCAGCGAATCCCTGCAGATTCATACGCCCATGGCTCGGGTGGAGCGCAAGGCGCGGACCGAGGAAATGCTCGGCCTTGTCGGCTTTCCCAACCCCAGGCGCGCCTATGACATGTATCCCTTTGAACTTTCGGGAGGATTGCGTCAACGCGCCATGATCGCCATGGCGCTTATCTGCCGGCCGGCCCTGTTGATCGCCGACGAGCCGACGACGGCGTTGGACGTCACCATCCAGGCGCAAATCCTGCAATTGCTGCGCGAGCTTCAGACCAAGCTGAACATGGCGATGCTGCTGATCACGCACGACCTTGGCGTGGTCGCCAATGTCGCCGACGAGGTGGTGGTCATGTACCATGGCGAGATCATGGAAGCGGGACCTGTGGAGGCGATATTCCGCCGGCCGGGCCACCCTTACCTGAAGGGCCTGATGGCAGCCGTTCCGCATTTCGACCTGAAGCCTGGCGAAAGGCTAAAGGCGCTCCGCGAGGTGCCGGTGAATGTCGGGAACCTGCTCGGCAAGCAGACGGCGCCGGCATCGAAGGGGCCGGACGACATCCTGCTGTCGGTCAGGGATCTGACAAAGACCTTCACCATCCGCAAGTCCGGATGGTTCGGCGGAGATCATCAAACCTCTGTTCGCGCCGTGGACGGCGTGAGCTTCGATATCAGGCGGGGTGAGTGCCTGGGTCTTGTCGGCGAAAGCGGCTGCGGCAAAACCACCGTCAGCAAAATCCTCATGCGGGCTGTCACCCCTAGCGGCGGCTCTGTCATCTTCAACGGCCGCGATGGTCCGATCGACGTCCTGGAAGCCGAGGGAGACGCCCTGCGCATGCTGCGCGCGAAAATCCAGATGGTCTTCCAGGATCCGGTTTCGTCGCTTTCGCCTCGCATGACGGTGGAGAACATCTTGAGCGAGCCGCTGGAAATCCATCAACGTGGCAATGCCGCGTCCCGACTCGCCACGGTCAAGAGCCTGATGCAGGCAATCGGGCTCGATCCGCGCTTCATAAAGCGTTATCCGCACAGTTTCTCCGGCGGGCAGCGTCAGCGTATCGGCATCGCACGCGCGTTGGCGCTGGGGCCTGAACTCCTGATCTGCGACGAGCCGGTTTCGGCACTCGATGTCTCTGTCCAGGCGCAGATCCTGAACCTTCTGAAGGACCTGCAGAAGGAACTGGGCCTGACCTACCTGTTCATATCCCACAATTTGGCGGTGGTGGACTACATGGCAGACCGCATCGCGGTGATGTGCGGCGGGCGTATCGTCGAGCTCGCGCCGCGCGAAATTCTGCTTAGGAAACCGGTCCACCCCTACACGCGCTCACTGGTCGCCGCAGTACCTTTCCCCGATCTCGACAGGCCGATGGATTTCAAGACGCTGAAGCTCGGCGGCGCTTCCGACAACAGCGCATGGGGACCGCAATTCCGCGACGAGGGCGACGAGGATATGCTGTCGCCGCTCGACCTTGGCGGCGGCCACCTCGTGCTGGCCCGGCGTACGGCCGATGCCAGCGAGTTACGCCATTGATCAGCCGGCGCACCGTCCTTGGACTCATGGCTTCGGCATTTCTGCCTGGCACGGTGCGTGCCGGCGATCTGGAGCCGGAATTTCTTCAGCCGCAGCTGAAGGCCAGGGCGCTGCCGGCACTCGCCGAACGCTTGCCCAAGAGCCCGCGCGCGTTGAACCTCGCCGCGATGGGCCGGCAGCCCGGCCAGTATGGCGGCACGCTGCGCACGATCATCGGCAGCCAGAAAGATATCCGGATGATGACGATCTACGGGTATGCCCGCCTGGTCGGCTATGACGAAAAGCTCAACTTGCAACCCGACATTCTCGAAAGTTATGACGTGGCGGATGACCGCGTCTTCACGTTCAAGATACGGGAAGGGCATAAATGGTCTGACGGTAGCCTGCTGACGCCGGAGGATTTCCGCTATTGCTGGGAAGATGTCTGGCTGAACGATGAGCTTTCGCAAGGCGGGCTCGCCCCGGCCCTTTTGGCGGACGGCAAGCCGCCACGTTTCGAGATCGTCGACCCGTTGACGGTCCGCTATAGTTGGGATGCGCCCAATCCCGACTTCCTGCCCAAGCTCGCTGCTGCTTCGCCGCTCTCGCTTGTTCTGCCGGCCACCTATCTCAAACAGTTCCACAAGAAATACCAGGATCCATTCCGGCTCGCCGGCCTGATGAAGGAGAACCGGGCCAAGAAATGGACGCTCCTGCATATCCGCATGTCGCGGCAGTATCGCCCGGAGAATCCGGAGCTGCCGACGCTCGATCCCTGGCGGAACCGGACCAAGCCGCCGGCCGAGCAGTTCGTCTTCGAGCGCAACCCGTTCTTTCATCGAATGGACGAGAATGGCCGTCAACTGCCCTATATCGACCGGATCGTCATGAATGTCAGCTCGTCGGCGATCATTTCCGCCAAGACCGGTGCGGGCGAGAGCGACCTGCAAGGCATGGGAATTGACTTCAGCGACTACTCCTTCCTGAAGGACGCGGAGAAGCGCTATCCGGTGAAGCTGCATCTGTGGAAACGCATACAGGGTTCGCGGCTGGCGCTGCTGCCCAATCTGAATTGTGCCGACCAGGTGTGGCGTGGCCTTCTTCGTGACGTGCGCGTGCGCCGCGCCCTTTCGCTCGCTGTGGACAGGCGCGAGATCAATTTGGCCGTGTTCTACGGATTGGCGCAGGAAAGTGCCGATACGGTCCTGCCGGAGAGCCCGCTCTACCGGCCGGAATTCGCGAAAGCCTGGGTCGCCCATGATCCCGACCAGGCCAATGCCCTGCTCGACGAGGCCGGGCTTCAGACGCGTGACGATGACGGCCTGCGGATACTTCCCGATGGACGCCCTGCGCAGGTCATAGTGGAAACGGCCGGCGAAAGCACGCTGGAAACCGACGCGCTCGAACTCATCACCGATCACTGGCGCAAGATCGGGATCGCCCTGTTCATCCGGACTTCGCAGCGCGATATCTTCCGCAGCCGCGCGCTTGGCGGCCAGATCATGATGTCGATGTGGTCGGGCATCGACAATGGCGTGCCGACCGCCGACATGAACCCGTACCAGCTGGCCCCCACCATCGACGACCAGCTGCAATGGCCGCTCTGGGGAGCTCATTATTTGTCTCATGGCAAGGTCGGCGAGGCGCCCGACCTTCCGCCTGTGATCGAACTGATGGCTTTACTCAAGCGCTGGAACGCATCGACCGAAGCCACGGAGCGCGCCGAAATCTGGAATTCGATGCTGTCGATCTACACCGATCAGGTGTTTTCGATCGGCACCGTGAACGGGACGCATCAGCCGGTTCTGGCGTCCTCGCGGCTGCGCAATGTGCCTGACAAGGCGCTCTACGGCTACGACCCGACCGCCTATTTCGGTGTCTACATGCCGGATACATTCTGGCTTGGAGAGTCCTGAGCGTGCTTCGATATTTTGTCTGGCGCATCGCCGTGATGGTTCCAACGCTGCTGGTCATATCGGCACTGGTGTTCACGATCATCGAACTTCCACCAGGCGACTATTTCGACAGCTATGTTGCCGAGCTTCGGGCTCAGGGCGAAGCTGTGGATTCCGATCGCATCGTGATGATGCGCAAGGAATATGGTTTCGACCAGCCACCGGTCCTTCGTTACTTCTACTGGGTCGGCGGGATGCTGCGCGGCGATTTCGGCTATTCCTTCGAATATGAGCTGCCGGTTCGCGACGTCGTCGGGGACCGAATGTGGCTGACGGTGCTGGTTTCCTTCGTCACGATCATCTTCACCTGGCTCATCGCCTTTCCGATCGGCATGTACTCCGCCACGCATCAATACAGCTGGGGCGACTACGGCCTGACTTTCTTCGGCCTTCTCGGCCTAGCCATTCCGAACTTCATGCTGGCGCTGATCCTGATGTATTTCGCCAACATCTGGTTCGGCACATCCATCGGCAATCTCATGGACCAGCAATATCTCGGCGAGCCGATGAGCTGGGCCAAGGCCAAGTCGATCCTCGCCCATCTCTGGATTCCGGTCTTGATCATCGGCACCGGGGGCACGGCAAGCATGATCCGGCGGCTGCGCGCCAATCTTCTCGACGAGCTACACAAGCAATATGTCGTGACCGCGCGCGCCAAAGGACTTCATCCGTTCAAGACGCTGGTCAAATATCCGCTGCGCATGGCGCTCAATTTCTTCATTTCCGACATCGGCTCTATCCTGCCGGCCATCATCTCCGGCGCCGAAATTACGGCGATCGTGCTGTCTTTGGAAACGACCGGGCCGATGCTGATCAAGGCGCTGCAAAGCCAGGACATGTATCTGGCAGGGACGTTCCTCATGTTCCTCGCCTTCCTGACGGTCATCGGTGTCCTGATTTCCGACCTGGCGCTGGCGCTGCTTGATCCACGAATTCGCTTGCAGGGCGGCAGCACCAAATGAACACGCATTCGCCCCTGCCCGCTCCGGGTGCTCCGCTGCAGCACTACGTTTCCACCGCGCCCTTTGACCTGCAGTCGGTCGAGGCGATGACGCCGGAGCAGTCGAAGGTCTTTCAGGCGTCGCAGTTGCGGCTGATGTGGTGGAAATTCCGGAAGCACCGGCTTGCCGTTATGTCCGGCATATTCCTGGCAGCGCTTTATTTCGGAATACTGATCTGCGAGTTCCTGGCGCCCTACAGTCTGCACACCCGCAACATGGACTACATCTATTCGCCGCCGCAGCGGGTGCGCCTGTTCCACAACGGCCAGTTCGTAGGGCCATTCGTCTATGGCCGCCAGATGACTCTGGATATGGACACGCTCAAGCGGAACTACATCGAGAAAAAGGATGATATTCAGCGGATCCGTTTCTTCTGCAAGGGCGACAGTTACCGGTTCTGGGGCCTGATCGAAGGTAACAGGCATTTTGTCTGCCCTGCCGAAAACGGACAGCTCTTTCTAGCCGGCACTGACAGGCTGGGGCGCGATGTGCTTTCGCGCATCATCTATGGCGCACGCATTTCACTGACAATAGGCCTCGTCGGCATCAGTTTCAGCTTCCTGCTCGGCATTGTCATCGGCGGACTGGCCGGCTATCACGGCGGTATCTTCGACCTGATCGTTCAACGGATAATCGAAGTTCTGCAATCGATCCCCAGCATTCCGCTATGGCTGGCTCTGGCGGCGATCATGCCGATAACCTGGAGTCCGATCCTGATCTATTTCGGCATCACCGTCATCCTCGGGCTGCTCGACTGGACCGGACTGGCGCGGGCCGTGCGTTCAAAGCTTCTGGCCTTGCGCGAGGAGGATTACGTTCTGGCCGCGCAATTGATGGGCGCCAGGAGCAGCCGCATCATCGGGCGGCATCTCATTCCCGGCTTCATGTCGCATCTGATCGCGACGGCGACGATCTCCATACCCGGCATGATCCTGGGCGAGACGGCTCTGAGCTTCCTCGGGCTCGGCCTGAGGGCGCCGATAACCAGCTGGGGCATCCTGCTCACCGAGGCGCGCAGCGTCAGCGTCATCGCGTTCTATCCATGGCTGCTTTTACCGATGCTCCCCGTCATTCTCGTCATCATGGCGTTCAACTTCCTCGGCGACGGCTTGCGGGACGCCGCGGACCCCTACAAGTGAGATCGCTATTCCGCCGCGCGGCCTGCCGACGACTCGTATGATGCTTGTCGGCGGCCGGTTGCGTTATTGCAAGGTTCGTCGTTCGCCTCTATATGCGGCAAGCCTCGATCGGGGCTGCTGGTTCAGGACATACAATCGCATATGAGTCGCCTCGATAATTTCATCAGCAGGATGACCGCACAGCGCGACATTCTCAATCAAATCTGCCCCGAGGTGGCGAAGATGGAGGGGCTTGTGCTCGAGCTCGGCCTCGGCAATGGCAGGACGTTCCACCATCTGCGCGAGCGCCTGCCCGGGCGCCGGATCGTGGTGTTCGACCGCGAAGTTGGCGCACACGCCAGCTCAATTCCCGAAGATGAAAACCTCGTGCTCGGCGAAATACGCGAGACGGCGAGGAGCTTCATTGGCATCGACGCGGCTCTTGTTCATGCCGACATCGGCACCGGCTATGACGATCGCGATGCAGTGACCTCTACATGGCTTCCCGATCTGATCGCACGCCTGCTTCGCGTCGGTGGCTTCGCGGTCAGCGGCACGCCGATCGATCACCCGCTGTTGCAACCCCTCCCGCCGCCGCCTTCGGTGCCCCCCGGTCGGTATTTTGTCTCCAGGCGCGTCTGAGGGGCCGAGACGATCCAAATCTTCAGGGGCCAAATCTTCAGGGGCCAAGTCTTCAGGGGATCGTATAGACTGCTATCTCCCGCTCGATGCCGCGCAGCGAGACCTCGTGGGGCACGGGCGTCAGCGCGTTCCTGTGCAACAGATCGGCGGTGAGATTGTCGTCGACCACCGCACGAGTGGCGAAGATCGCCTGTGCGTTGGCAAGGTTCTGGACCCGCGAAGCAATGTTGACCGTCTGGCCGAAATAATCCTGTCGCTCGTTCATGGACACGGCGATGCAGGGGCCGGCATGGACTCCGATCTTGAGCAGCAGATCCTCGCGCCCGCTCTTGTCGTTGAGCGCACGCATGGCATCGCGCATCCTGAGGGCCGCGGCAATCGCACGATCAGGCGTCGCGAAGGTCGCCATCACCGCATCACCGATCGTCTTCACCACCGCGCCTGCCTCCGCCGCGACGATCTCGTGCAGAACCTGGAAATGCTCGCGCACGAGATCGAAGGCTGAAAGATCGCCCACCCGCTCGTAAAGCTCGGTCGATCCGCGCAGGTCGGTGAACAGGAAGGTCAGGCTGGTGATTTTCAGGCGCTGGTCGATGTCGAGCGTATCCGTGCGATAGAGATCGCGGAACGTCTGGTTGGTGAGCAGGCGCTTGGCGGTCAGGAAGGGCCGGCGTTTGCTCAGGAAATCATGCAATTCCTGGCCGGCGATGAAGACCGTCGGCAGCACGCGGGCGTCGGTCCTGTTCTCCAGCGAAATGCGCAACGGGCCGGGCTGCATCTCCAGCGTCTGGTTCTGGACATGGTCGCGGTCGAAGACCAAAGAGAGGCTTCGGCGCTCTTTTGTTGGTTCGCCCTTCCCGTCGATGAACTGCACTGAATGGGTGACCGGCTCGAAGACGATGATGAATTCAGACGGAAGCTGTATGGGCAGAACCGCCTTTTCACCGGGGGCAAGCTCGATATCCTCCAGCGAGAACGCTTCTATCTTTTTCGCGAAATCCTCTTCCGGCAGATCGACGCCGGACGCCCAGTAGATCTGGCGGAAATATTCCATCAACGGCAGTTCGTGTGGATTGTGGGCGGCAATCCTGCGCACGCGGGGACTGACCGTGAATGTCACCTCGACCATCTCGTCGAGGGTCGGCGAATAGCCCTCGCAGCATAGCGTGCAGGTGTATTCGTCCTTCTGCAGGGTTTTCAGCGTGGCGTTGGTGTCGAGCACGCCGCCACAGCCGGGGCACAGAACATTCCAGGAAATGTCGAAGATGCCCACCCGTGCCGCATGGAGAAAGGCGCTTATGGCGCGTTCCTCGTCGAGGCCATGCTTGCTGGCGAAGGCTGGCACATTGATGCGGCAAAGTTCGCGGTCCTTGCCCTCCGCGATGGTTCGCTTGATCGCGTCGATTGCCCGCGGATCGACATCGGTCGATTGCCGCAGAAGCGAGAACAGATCCTGAGCTTCGTTCATCGTGGAGGCTCCGGAAAATGCGTCCCCGGGCGTGTTGACCGGAACCGGTCTTCGGTCCGAGCGCTCCATCTTACTCCGAAACGGACCGTACGGCCATTCGAATAGATAAGCCTGGTGACAGTTCAACTTCCATTCTGCGGATTTTCACCGGCCGCAAGCGGCACTATGATGGGATCCATGGGGCATTCATCTTTGGGACCTTCTCCCATGCCGACACCCAACAACCCGCCATTTCCCGCGGCCCTGCGCCTTTTCTCCGTGGGGGTCATCATCGTCCTGATTGTAGGCGCCGGCCTGTTTTTCGCGCCGGTGCTGGTCAAGCCGCGCTGGCCTTGGGCCGTCACGCCGTTCAATGCCCGCTTCCTCGGCGGCTTCTACACCGCCGAAATGGTGGTGATGGCGGCGCTGCTGGTCTGGAATCGCTGGTCGCCCGGCAGGCTTGTGCTCGTCATGGCCTTCATCTTCACGTTCATCGTCTCGGTGGCTTCGTTCATCAATCTCGGCTATTTCAACTTCGAGCGCAAAGCGCCCTGGCTCTGGTTTTTGGTCTATCTTGCTTCGGTCGCGGTATCCGGGCTGTTCCTGTGGCGGACCAGGGCCCTTCCTTCTGCAAAAGGCGTGACCTTAAACCCCGCATGGCGCGGCTACATGCCGGTGGAATCGGCTCTCCTTGGGCTCTATGGCGTCGGCCTGTTGCTATTTCCCCTGACATTCGGCGGCTTCTGGCCATGGCCGGTCGATGCCTTTCACGCCCAGGTTTACAGCGCCATTTTCCTCGCCGGTGCGGGCGGTGTATATCTCGTCTGGAGAAGCACGCCGCGCGAGGAACTGCTGGTGCTTGGCCTGGCGCAGTTTCTGGTTGGCCTGCTTGCCATCCTTGGCATCGTCATCACCGACGCCGCGGTGCACCGGATCGGCTGGACTGCGACCGGGACATTGTGCTGGCTCGCCCTTTTCAGCTGGATCGGCATCAGCGGAGTCTTCAAACTCTACGCCGCCTCCCGGTATTTTAGCCCGCAATCGGCATCATAGGTTGCAGAGACGGCTGGATTTTCAGGTGACGTCCGGTGCATCGTGCCGGATCGATTGCCTTCGCCGGAACGCCATGACCAGCACGACCTCGCCATCCCAAGAGAAAATCCAGCCGCAGCTCCGGTCCGTCCGGCCAAGCGATGCGGAGGCGCTTTGCGCTATCTTCAACATGCCGGGCTTCCGTTGGGGCACGCTCAGAATGCCCTTCGAGATGGTGGAGCAGGTGGAGCGGCGCATCGCCAAGTCCGGCCAGGAGACCACCTGGATCGTTGCCGAGTTGGACGGCAAGGTCGTCGGCCATGGCAACCTGGTCGTGCAGGGTTCGCCGCGCCGTTCGCATATCGGCGAGATCAATATCGGCCTTGACGATGGCTTTGTCGGCAAGGGCATCGGCTCTGCCATACTTGGCGCGCTGCTTGACGTGGCCGACAACTGGCGCGCCCTGAAGCGGGTCGAATTGACCGTCTATGCCGACAACGAACCGGCCGTCCGTCTCTACACAAGCCACGGCTTCGAGGTCGAAGGTCGGCATGTGAAGGCCGGTTTTACCGACGGGCAGTATCACGACCTCCTGAGCATGGCGCGGTTGCGGTTCTGAGATCCGCTGTTTGGCCTTGACTGGTTAGCGAATCTGCCAATTCGTGCCGGGTCTGGTCTCCCTTGGCGTTTGCACCGCAAGCGGCTAGACGAGACCAATGACCGCCGTGTTTGACCCGACCCCTGCGCCTCCGGCGGAAATTCTGGCCGTGCTGTCGCTGCTCTGCCCGGAAGTCGTGCGTGACATCGAGCAGAACTGGAATGCACCGGTTTCCGATTACGCCCGCCATCTGTGGCGGCCGGTGGCAAGGCCTGCATCGGGCCCGGCGATCGCTGCCCGCTCGATCCTGCGCGAAGTCCTGCATCAGCGCCTTGGTGTGATCATGCAGCCTGAAGAGATCGGCAAGGCCCTCGAAGAGTTCGAGCACAGACCGGTGATCCAGTCCGGCCTGCACTGCCTGCTTCTGATGGACCGGATCACCTTCGATGCCCTCCTGCTTGCCTGGCTCGGCGCGGTCGAAAACGGGCTGTCGGCCTTCTTCGGCTTCATGGGAGCGACGATGACCATGGAGACAATTGGCCGGGAGGGGCCGGGATGGCTCGATGTCGGCGACGGCAAGGTCAACCTGTTTGGCATGGGGCGCCACAAACTGTGCCGCAAAAGCGCCTGCGTGGCCGGCCCCGTCACCCTCAACAAGCGCGCGCTCGAAGCGGCGGGCGACGAAACGGATACCAGCCGCTGGCTGGGCACACTGCTTGCCAGCCGGGACAAGGTGTTTGGAACCGCCGCCGACGCGCTGACAGCCCTCAACGAGGATCTGGTCGCCGATTGGGATCGTTCCGGCATGGCCCTGCCGGTTTTCATCGATGATCGGCTCGCCGCTTCTGCCGTGGCGCGGCATCTGGAACATGACGGCAGCTTTCTTTCCAGGCTGCTCATTGAGCCCGCAAGGCGCCAGCGTCTCGAACGTGCCTTGCAAGAGGCCGAATCGAGCCCATTTGGCGGATTCCTGCCCAATGCCACGGCCTATTTCTGGGGCATCCGCGAGGAGCGAGTGCGCAAGCTCGTCCTCGATAACGGGCACCTGATCGAGCCTGACAGGCCGCATGGTCTTTCCATCCCGTTCGAGCGGCCGCATCTCAGGCAGGCGCTGCTGGACGGCGTGCTGCTGCCGAACTTGTTCCTGATGTTCCTCGTCCTTGCCATATTGCCGCGCGTGCGGGTTGTGGGCGGCCTGAGGCAGATTGGTTATGTAGCGCTCTTCCACGCGATCCTGCTGGCTGTGCTAGATGAAAACGCGCCGGAAGAGCGCGATCTGGCTGCGGAGCTGCAGGTTCGGGAAAATGCCTGGGGCATGCGGGTCATCGATGAAAAGATCTCGGTCCGCGAGCAGCTTGCCGGCCTGCCGGAAGGGGCGCTCTTCCCGGACCTGCTCCGGCAATACCGTTTGCGGACATTTGCCGAGACGACCGACGACCTGAAACTGGTTCGCGAAAACGCCCGATGGCGCAAGATCGGCCAGGCAGGGATCAAGGCGAGCTGAGCCTTACTTCAGGTTGATTTTCTGGTGAGCAACCGCAAGCGACGGCGATCTATCGGTGAGCCTCTGGCGTCTGATCCGGCCGCTTCATTGACGCTGATACTTTCGGGATTTCGACGACGGCTTCCGCCTCGACCAGCAGCGCTCTGCCACCCCACCCACACTCATCGCTCGATGCCCATTTGCGTTGCCGCTTGCGGGTCGACGGCTATCGGTTCATCCTTGTGAACACCATGGCGGTGAAGTGCGTAGCGAGATCACGCCGTCACGGCCCCTAGTGAGGTCTTGTTCGATGGACTGCTCGGGCTGCGGTTTCGAGGTTGAGGGCGGTTACGCTTTCTGTCCGAGGTGTGGCAGGCGCCAGCCCGTGCCATGCGCCAGTTGCGGCTACTCCTGCGCACCTGATTTCGAGTTCTGTCCGAAATGCGGGGCAAGCGTCGGTGCGTCCGCAAAAGCCATCGAACGGCCTGCTTCGACGCCAAGCCGGACCGTTGTGGCGCCTTCTCGAACGCCGTCGCTGCTTCCGAACATCGAAAGCGAAGTTGGGCTGCATCCCGTCTCTGACGCCGATCGACGGACGGTAACGGTCCTGTTCGCCGACCTCTGCGGCTTCACGACACTCAGCGAACAGCTCGACCCCGAGGTCATGCAAGCGCTGCAGAACGAACTGTTCAAGGAATTGACGGCGGCCGTGCGAAACTTTGGTGGTTTCGTCGACAAATTCATCGGCGATGCACTGCTCGCTTTGTTCGGTGCGCCGGTCGCGCATGAGGACGATCCGGAACGTGCGCTTCGCGCCGCTCTCGACATGATCGCCCGGACGGCGCGGCTCGGCGAAAGCGCGCCCCACTCCGGCTCGCCTCTGTTACTCCACATCGGCATAAACACTGGTCCGGTCGTTACTGGCGGATTGGGCATCGGCACCGCCAAATCCTATTCGGTGACCGGCGACACCGTGAATACCGCGCAACGCCTGCAATCGCTGGCCGCGCCGGGTGAGGTACTGGTAGGCGAGTTCACTCACAGGCTGACCCGGCATGCCTTCTCTTACGAGTCGCTGGGCGACGTCGTGCTTCGCGGCAAGGCTGGCAGTGTGCTCGTCCATCGACTGGATGCACCGCTTGCGGCGCCGCGTGAAGCGCGTGGGCTCGAGGCGCTCGGCCTCAGCGCGCCGATGATAGGTCGTGGTGCGGAGCTCAATAGAATGCTGGCGGGCCTTGACCAGGCGTGCGGCGGCTCGGCCCAACTTGTCCGCCTCGTCGGAGAAGCCGGTATCGGGAAATCGCGGCTGGTGAAGGAGTTCGTCGCCCGCGTCGGCGACGAGGATCGTTTTCGCAACGTCGCCGTGCGGCAAGCCACGTGCTCACCGCTGGGCGAACGATCATTTGGCGCCTTGGGCGCAGTGGTGCGCAGCGCTGCCGGGATGATGCAAAACGATAATGGGGACGAAATGCGGGGGAAGCTCGCAGGCTTGCTTACCGATCTCGGCCTGCAGGGCGAGGAGGCGAAGCGGCTGATGCCTTTGCTCTACCATGTGCTTGGCCTTGGCGACCCCGATGCCACCTTGCAGCATGTCGAGCCCGAGCAGCTGCGGCGGCAAATTCTCCACGCGGTCCGCACAATCATCGAACGGCGGCTTGCGTTGTCGCCGCTGTTGATTGTCGTCGAAGACCTGCACTGGGCCGACGCCGTGTCGCTCGAGGCACTGCGTTTCGTGATGGACAGGTTGGAACGCACGCGGTTGATGGTGCTGGTCACGCATCGTCCGGCGCCGGACAACGGCCAGCTCGACTCAAGTCGGGTCAGTCACACTGCGCTCAGGCTTTCGCCGCTCAGCAGTGATGACGGACGCAGCCTGCTGGCGGCGCTTTTCGGCGAGAGCTGGGTAAACTCCGCGGGAGGACTTCTCGACCAGATCCTCGAGCGCGCGGGCGGCAACCCCCTTTTTGTGGAGGAGATCGTTCGCGGCCTTATCGATCGCGGTGTACTGATGCGCGAGGGCCAGCGATGGCGGACTGTGGCAGGCGAAGTCGCAACCGGCATTCCCGCCACTATCCAGGCAGTGTTGCTTGCCCGGGTCGACCGGCTGCCCCAAGAGGTGCGCCGGCTGGCCCAGGAAGCCGCGGTAATCGGCCCGCGCTTCGACGCCACGCTTCTGAAAACCGTGACGGCCGACCCCGGCCGGCTAGAAGCCGGCTGCGAACTGCTTTGCGATGCGGAAATCATCGAGGAAGTTGCCGGATCAGGCTCGGTCTCGTCGCAAAGCTACCGCTTTACGCAAACATTGCTGCAGGACGTGATCTACCAGAATCTGCTCCTGCAACGCCGGACCGACATCCACGGGCGGGTCGGTGCTGCCTTGGAGCAACTGTTCGGCGACAAGCCGGAACGGCTCGAGGATTTGACCGTGCTCGGTCATCATTTCGCACAGAGCGCCGAGCGCGAGAGGGGCGCGCATTACCTGCAGGCGGCGGGCGATCGCGCTCGCACGATATACGCCAACGACGACGCCCTTCGTTTTTACGAGCGAGCACTGGCTGCGTTGGGCGCGATCGGGCAAACACCGCTCAAACTGGCAATTGCAGAGCGCATTGCCGATTTGAGCGGCCCGGTAGGCCGCCGCGAGATCGCGCACCACCACTACGAGACGGTGTTGCAGGCATACCGCGAGTCAACCGATCGTGTCGCTTCGGCGCGAGTTTTGCGTAAGATCGGCCGGCTGCTCTCGGACGTCGGCAAGCGGGACAACGCAGAATCCCGCTATGCTGAAGCGGCAGCGCTCCTCGATGGAGCGGATGCCCCGATCGAGCAGGCGCATCTCTGGCAAGAACGTGGCCGACAGGCGTTCCGCAGCGGAGATCACGCTCTTGCGGCAAAATGGGCAGACGCGGCGCTGGATTGCGTACGCACTCTGACAACGGAGCATGTCTCCGAGGTAGGGTGTGATGCCACTCTTGTGACCGCCGAGGCGCTCAATACCAAGGCTGTTGCGCTGGCTCGCCTTGGACGAAACCGTGAAGCCGTGCGTCAGGTTGAGCGTAGTATTGAATTGGCCGAAGCCGCCGGTCTGCTGGGCGCGGCCTGCCGCGGCTACACCAATCTCGGCGTGCTTTACACGACCATCGATCCGGCACAGGCGATGGAGGTCTGTCGGCGCGGTCTTGAAGTGGCGCGCCATATTGGTGATCTGGGTTTCCAGGCCCGCCTCCTCGCCAATCTGGCGGTCGCCTGTTGTACTTTCACGGATCGCTGTCCGACGGAGGGCGTGCCTGCTGCCGAGAAAGCCATCGAGATCGACCGGGCGCTCGACCAGCGCGAGCACCTCCCGGTGCCGTTGATCGTGCTTGGGCAGATCCACCAGTGCAACGGCCGTCCGGAACTGGCGGTTGGCCTGTTCCACGAAGCACTCGACGTGGCCCGCGAAACGGGCGAGCCGCAACTGCTGTTTCCGTGTTATGATGGGCTCGCAACGCTTAATCTCGACCTCGACAATCTGGCCGAGGCCGAACGCTACTTTTCCCTGGCGCAGGGAATATGCGCCCAGCACGGGCTCGACCCGGAAGCGCTTGTGGTGCTGCCTTTTCTCGACTAGCCGGGGTTGGGGGTTGGAAATGTCCTCGCATAGTGACTTGGTACCGCTTCAACCGGGCGACCGTGCGCCGAATCTGATACTCGACGCCATTACCCAGGAAGGCAAGATCGCGCTTGACGACTTTCGCGGACAAAAACCCGTGCTGGTCGGCCTGTTTCGAGGTCTGCATTGTGCGTTTTGCCGGCGCCATATCGCCGCCCAGGCGCGGCTTGATCCGGAGCTGCGCGAAAAGGGCGTGGGGAGCCTGACTGTGGTCAATACGCCGATCGAACGGGCGCGTCTCTATTTCCGCTACCACCCGATGCCGAATCTGCTTGCGGCCTCCGACCCTGAACGCGCTTCACATCGTGCTTTTGGACTGCCCAATCTCGAGTTCACCGAAAACGAGACGAACTGGCCGTACAAGGTCTCGATGGCAGCGGTAAGGGATATGCGGGTCGACATGCCAAGTGAGTTTCCCGGTCCTATGGATCCTATTTCGGCCGCCGAAATCCTCGACAAGAAGGACAATTACGAAGTGACCGAAGCCGACGAGCAGATGATGGCAACGGGACACGGACAACTTATCGGTCAGTTCCTGCTGGACCGGCAGGGGATCGTCCGCTGGAGCTTCACGGAGGTTCCAGAGGGTGGGCGATACATGTGTGGGGCGCCAAGCCCGCAGGAACTGATGTCAGCCGTGTCCCAAGTCGCCCAATAATGACACTGACAAGTTCACCGCTCTTCGAGCACGGCCTCGACAATGGCAATAAAGTCATCGAGTGAGCGATCTCCGCGAATCTCGATGCGCGGAAGGTCGATGGGATCGCAGTCGAGGTCCGCCGGTCCGTGTCTGCCGCCGAAGCCGATCCGATAGCCGCACTCCCTGGCCAGCCGGCCGAGCCGTCGGTCGGTGACAGAGAAGGGTGCCGCGAACGCCGTGGTTGGCCGACCGGTCCACCGTTCGATGAACATACGAGAGCGCAGGAGCTCGGCGGCCAAGTCAGAGCTCGACAGACCGTCGATTGCGCGATGCGTCGCCAGATGGCTTCCGAAGAACGCACCTTCGGCGGCGAGCCGTCGCACCGTCGCGGCGTCCATAAGCTGTGTCGGCGGACCGCTGTCGGCGTCCCACAGTGCACTTTCACCCACCAGGTCCGTCACCAGGAACACTTCCGCGGTCAGGTCGTTCGCGCGCAAGGTCGGCCAGGCATGGTCGGCAAAGTCCTGGAAGCCGTCATCGAAGGTGATGAGCACCGGGCGGCCAACGAAAGGGTGACGGTTGGCGATGGACCCTTCCAGCTGCTCGGACCTGACAGCGTGAAAGCCATTGGCGCGCAGCCATGCCATCTGGCTGGCGAATGCGGCGGGCGTGAGCCGAAAACGGGTGAGCGCGGCCGGACCTTCATCGGCGACGCTGTGATACATGAGGACAGGGATACGCTGCCGCCGCTCGCTACGTGCGACGTCGCGGCGCAAGGCCCGCGCCCCGCCCCAGACGATATTTCGCGCGACCCCGATTCCGACGGGCGCGCGGATTGGCACATGATCAATCATCGGTTCCGCCGCCACGTCGTCCGGTGAGAAGCGGCGAAAGCGGTCTATGCGATAGAGCTCGGTCTGGATCGATTGCTCCAAGACGAGGCCTTCGGTCGCTGCCAGCGTCTCCGAGATCGCTTGTGCACCGAATGTGTTCCAGTCGAAGCCCGTCCTTTCAACATTGTCACGCAGCACGAATGCGTGTGCGCTGATGAAGCTGCCGCCAGGCGCCAATGCCTCAGCGAATTTTTTGGCGATGCGCCGCAACTCGGCCAGATCGTCCAGATAGTAGAGCACTTCCGAACAGAAGATCAGATCCATCTCACCCGGCAGCGTGTCGGTAGAGAAATCCAGTACGCCGAATTCAATATTCGGCTGATCGCCGCATCGCGCGCGGGCCCGTTCGACGGCTATGGCGGAGATGTCGGTTGCGGTCAAACGACCCACTCGCGGCGCCAGCTGCCGCGTGAAATGGCCCTCCGCGCAGGCCAGCTCAAGCGCCCGTCCGATTGGACCGGCAGGCAGAATTTCGAGCTGCCGGTAATATTTTTCCTGCTCATAGGACGAACCGTAGTTCCAGGGATCCTCGGTCGCGAAATAGCCATTCCAGAACGACGTGCGATCCTTGTCGTGCCTGACCCGTGCTCGGCGCGGCGCCGCGGGAGGCTCCGCAGGTTCGGCGCTCGACCGAACCAGTTCCCGCGCTTCCTCGGCCAATTGGGCGAGTTTGCCGAAGTGACTGTCCGGATCGGACCGGCGTTCAAGCCGCTCAGGGGGCACGACATTCTGGATCAATTCAATCCAATGACGCCTTGTCACTGTCCCGAGTGCGCCGAACTGCACGACAGCCTCGATCCGGCCATCCATCATCAGGTAGGCATAGATTTGATCGATTCCTTGCGGAAGTTCGACCGTGGTCGGATTTCGAGCGTCGACGCGAATTCCAAGTGTCCGCGCCAGCCTGCGCGGCACGGCAAGGTCTTCGACGTCGAGAAGCATTTGCTCAAGGCTATAATGGACGCGGCGAGCCGCTGCGGGATTGTCCCAGACCTTGCCGAGTTCGAGGATCAATTCGGTGACGGAGCCGCCGAACCTGTCCCACCCTGCAGCCAATTGCGCCGGCACCGACAGGCTTCCCACCAAAAGGCCATCGACGATCACCTTGGCGATCTCACGCGCCCATTTGCGTCCTGCCGGGAGCGCGCGCAAGGACTGCGGATCGATCGAGCGCGAGCCGCTGCCGCAATCCGACGCGGCGTTCCACAGCGCGAACCACGCGAGTGCCTCGGAGGCGGTGCCGCCGTTCGCCTCGATCGCTCCATTGGCATGAGCCGATGCCGGGTGTTTGACCCTGGGATCAGGAGAAAAGCCACGGGCGATCACGATTTCCGCATCTGCCAGCATCTGCGTCGAATTGCGGGAGAGCGCGTTGGGGCTGATACGATAGAAAGCGAGCGGCTCGTCGACCATCACCCAATTTTTGCCCAGACGCGCGAGGCGCTGCCACAGATCCCAGTCCTCGCAGGTGCGCAGCGACACATCGAAACCGCCCAACTCCACAATTGTCGCCCGGTCAACCAGCAGCGCGTGAGTGCGGATGGCACACCGGCGGGCGAATGTTTCGAAGGGCTGGGTCGCAACCTCCGTTGCGATGCTCGACGGGGTGAGTTCGCCATCGGGCATCACGCGCCGGGAACCGCAATAGGCGGCCACTGCATCGGGAGCGGTTTTCAGTGTGGCCAGCATTTTCGCAAGGAAGCTGGCATCCACCCAATCGTCCGCATCCAGAAACATGAGCCAGTGGCCGTGCGCTGTCGAAATCCCGGTATTGCGCGCGCCGGCGGCGCTATACGCGCAAGAGCTCAACGTCCGAAACCGGGCATCGTGCTCCACATAACCGGCGATGATCGCGGGGGTACGGTCTGTGGAAGCGTCGTCGACGATGATCGCCTCCCAATCCACTATTTCCTGATCGAGAAGGCAATCGAGTGCGCGCGCCAGCGTTACCTCCGCGTTGTGCGCAGGAACCACGATTGAAACCAAGGGATTATGCGCCACGCCGTCATACCCGAATCGGAAGCTGATCGTTGCAGTATACAGCCGGGTGCGAGACAGTATGTGCACCGCCAGGTCAGCTAATTTAGATGATTCTAATGAGTCTGCGATACTTATTTTCGCTCCAGTAGCTATAGCCTGACATTGTATTACTCATTTCGATAGTAGATTTCGTCCAACGGTCGACTAGGTTAGCCGGTTATGGCCGCTATCACAAAGAGGCACTAGATCGACACCAATCGGAACGTGTGCATTTGTTGCTAGTCCAGGAGATGTAAAGGGATGCGTGAATCGGCCTAAGTCAAGAAGATTCCGGAAGATTCCGGCTTGCGGACCGGGTAATTTGCTGACATCCTAATCTGTTTCCGGCTTGTGGCAATTGGGGCGTAGAGATGGCCAAGGAATCTTCGAGTACCGCTTCTTCAGCAAATAAAGCGGACGCAAATCTGATAAGTAATGCAGAGGGAAACGGGCTGAACTTCATGGCGGTCCAGGCTCGCGAGAGCGGGGTTTCCGGCGAAGCTGTAGGTGTCGACAAGATACGTGATCTGCTGTTCGGCAACCAGATGCAGGACTATGACCGCCGTTTTTCCAAGCTTGAAGAACGGTTCTTGCAGCGCTTCAAGGATGTCGAATCCGAGGCCAAGCGCAATCTGGAAATGTACGAGTCAAATGCAAAGAAGCAGGTCGAATCGCTCGCGGCGCAATTGCGGAACGAAAAAGATGCACGAGCCGAGGCCGACAAGGAGATCGACCGGAATCTTCGCGAGCAAAACCAGGCGCTTGAAAAGCAGGTGCGCGCGTTGTCGGATCAATTGAGCGAGCTTGAGCGCGAAGTTGCGGACCGGGTAAATCGAAGCGATCAATTGCTGCGGGAGGAAATCAAGCAAAAGAATGAAAGCATTCAGATGCTGATTGAGAAAATGTTTTCCGATCTCAGCAACGTCAAGACCGACCGAAATCTTCTGGCTGGCCTGTTTGTCGAGGTTGCGAAATGTCTAAATCAGGATCCCGTCGGCAGCAAGAGCAACTCGGAGCGTAGCTGGAAAGTGAGTTGATCGGAACTTGACGTCGACCGTCGACCCAATCAGCCTTCCTCAAAGAACAGCTTCGAACGATACAGAGATTGATCGCGAGGCTCTGGCTAGTCTTTTGGTCGAAATTGCCCGGAATGTCGATCCGGACTATCGCGCGCGTTTCGACGGAGTTCCAACCGCCGATCCTCGCATGGAAACGCTGCGCCAGTTGCTGGTCGGCCGCGAAATTTCGCAGCTTTCACGAGTTACGCACCTGCTCGACGAACCTGAGCAGCTTGCGGCTGCGGTGGGCGGCGTTCTCCCCAGTGCAGCCGCACGTGCGTCTCACGCGCAACTCGGCGAGGCCCTTGCGCCAGCTGTCGAAAGGGCTGTGCAACGGTCCATCCAGAAGAACCCGCGCACGCTGACGGATATATTATACCCGGTGTTTCTGCCGGCTATTCGCAAGTCGATCGGCGAAAAGATCGACCAGACCTTTCAGTCGCTGAATGAATCTTTAAGACATATATTTACCTGGCATGGACTTAAGTGGAGATTTGAAGCTTGGAGAACAGGTACGAGCTTCTCAGAAGTTGTTCTTAAGCATTCTCTTGTCTATCGAGTAGAGCATGTCTTTCTCATCAACCGCAATTCCGGGCTTTTGATTACGCATGTAACTGCCGAAAACGCAACGAGCGAAGACCCTCAACTAATTTCTTCGATGCTTAGCGCAATTCAAGATTTTGTTAAGGACTCATTTAACGAAAAAGAACAGAGCGGCCTGGACACTATCCGTTTCGGGGAGCTTCGTCTCTGGTCGGAAGTTGGACCGTTTGCGACCTTGGTTGCGGTGATCCGGGGAAATCCGCCAGAGGAATTACATGAAGTAATTCGCGATGTATTGCTTCGCATCCATGATGAATGCTCACAGGCTTTAGAGCAGTTTGACGGCGACAGTTCGCAGTTGGTCGGCGTAGAGACGCAGTTGCAGACCTGCGTTGAACTGAAGCAGGAGGAATCAGACCAGGGATTTCCGTGGCTGGTGGTGGCTGCAGTCCTGCTGGTTTTGATTCCGGCAGGCGGTTGGTTCTTTCTTTCCTGGCAATCCGGGCAGCGCTGGCAGGCCTATGTGTCGCGACTGGGGAGCCAGCCGGGCATCATCGTTGCCGAACAAAAAATGCGCGACGGCCAATTCTATATTGCCGGCCTGAGAGACCCGCTTGCCGCCGACCCGCAGTCGCTGTTGTCCGGAACGCAGGTCGATCCCGCCCGCGTTCATTCACAGTGGCAATTCTATCAGAGCCTTGAGCCGGAGTTCGTGCTGAAGCGGCTGACAGCGTCGCTGGCTCCGCCGGATTCGGTACGGCTTTCGATCGTCAATGATCGCATCGTTGCCGAGGGTGAGGCTCCCGACACCTGGATAGATCGGGCGCGGGCCGCCGCCCGACAGCTTTCGGCAGGCGGACCGGCATTCGACATCTCCAAGGTTCGTGATGTGAGCCCCGAAGCACGCGCGGCGGAGCGCTGGCAGGCCTATGTGTCGCGACTGGGGAGCCAGCCGGGCATCATCGTTGCCGAACAAAAAATGCGCGATGGCCAATTCTATATTGCCGGCCTGAGAGACCCGCTTGCCGCCGACCCGCAGTCGCTGCTGTCCGGAACGCAGGTCGATCCCGCCCGCGTTCATTCACAGTGGAAATTCTATCAGAGCCTTGAGCCGGAGTTCGTGCTGAAGCGGCTAACGGCGTCGCTGATTCCGCCGGATTCAGTACGGCTTTCGATCGTCAATGATCGCATCGTTGCCGAGGGTGAGGCTCCCGACACCTGGATAGATCGGGCGCGGGCCGCCGCCCAACAGCTTTCGGCAGGCGGACCGGCATTCGACATCTCCAAGGTTCGTGATGTGAGCCCCGAAGCACGCGCGGCGGAGCGCTGGCAGGCCTATGTGTCGCGACTGGGGAGCCAGCCGGGCATCATCGTTGCCGAACAAAAAATGCGCGATGGCCAATTCTATATTGCCGGCCTGAGAGACCCGCTTGCCGCCGACCCGCAGGCTCTGCTGTCCGGAACGAAGGTTGATCCCGCCCGCGTTCATTCGCAGTGGCAATTCTATCAGAGCCTTGAGCCGGAGTTCGTGCTGAAGCGGCTGACGGCGTCGCTGACCCCGCCGAAATCGGTTCGGCTTTCGATCGTCGAGGATCGCATCGTTGCCGAGGGTGAGGCTCCCGACACCTGGATAGATCGGGCGCGGGCCGCCGCCCGACAGCTTTCGGCAGGCGGACCGGAATTCGACATCTCCAAGGTCCGTGATGTGAGCCCCGAAGCACGCGCGGCGGAGCGCTGGCAGCATTATGTGTCGCGACTTGAGGCCCAACCGGGAATCATCGTCGCCCAACAAACGGCGAGGGGCGGACATTTCTACATTTCCGGCCTGAGAGACCCGCTTGCCGCCGACCCGCAGGCTCTGCTGTCCGGAACGAAGGTTGATCCCGCCCGCGTTCATTCGCAGTGGCAATTCTATCAGAGCCTTGATCCGAAGTTCGTGGTGAAGCGGCTGACGGCGTCGCTGACCCCGCCGAAATCGGTTCAGCTTTCGATCGTCCAGGATCGCATCGTTGTCGTGGGTGAGGCTCCTGCTGCCTGGATCAACCGGGCGCGGGCCGCCGCTCAGCAGCTGTCCGCGGACGGAGTGGTTCTGGATGTCTCACAGCTGCGTGAGCTGAGCCTTGCGGAACTCAATAATTTGAGAGAGGCCATCCAGGCGACCGATATTCTCTTCTATTCCGGCAAGGTTGTGCCGGGACCAGAACAGACGCCGGTTCTCGACAGATTGGCGGATCAATTAAAGGAATTCGCCCAAAATGCCCGCAAGTCAGGCGTGACAGCTCGGTTCATGTTGACCGGCCATTCGGACGCCACGGGCCGTGAGACGGCCAACGCGTCGATCAGCGCCGCCCGCGCCGAGACAGTTCGTGCGCTTCTCAACAAGCGCGGCGTCGCTCCGGAATTGCTGCTGGTTCGGGGCGCGGGCACCTTTGAGCCGGCGGTGCCTGAAAATAGTCGAACTGGGAACTCCGCCAATCGCCGGGTTTCGGTTACGGTAAACCTAGACTAGTGCGGAGTCCGGGATGTTGCAAAAAAAGATCTGCATGTTGGGCGGGTTCGCTGTCGGAAAGACGAGTCTGGTTCGCAGGTTTGTGCAAAGCATCTTTTCAGAAACCTACTTGACCACGGTGGGAGTGAAAATCGACAAGAAGAGTGTCGCACTCCCGGACAAAACCGTGGATCTGATTTTGTGGGATTTGGCCGGCGAAGACGATATCGGCTCATTCCGCGTCAGCTATGTGCGAGGTGCGACCGGGCTCGTGCTTGTCGTCGATGGGACCCGCGCCGCTACTCTTGCCGTGGCGCTCACGCTGCGCGAGCGGGCCGAGGCCGAATTCGGCGCCATGCCGTTTGTATTGCTGTTCAACAAATCCGATCTGGCCGATCGTTGGGCAATATCGGATAGTGAGATTAACGAACTGAGGCAACTTGGATGGCAAATCTATCTAACAAGCGCGCTTTCGGGTGAACATGTTGACGATGCATTTCGTCAGCTTGCTTCGATGGTCACCAAATAGACCATGCATGGATTGCCAAGAGAAGTCAGAAGCTGGATTTACAATTTCTTCTACAACGAGCACTCTGTCGCATATTTGAAAATTGACGCCCAGCTTTGCATAGCTGCGAAGGGCGGCAGTGTTAAACATTACGGACTCTCATCACTTCGCATTGGTAAGCCTGTTGCCGAGCAGCTTGAATTCATGGAAGGTTTGCTGCCTTGCCCGGAACTTCCATATCATATGGCCATGGTCGAACTGCCCAGCGGGCGTGTCGCGGACCTTCATCTTTTTGCTGACAATGCCTGCGTGTGGCTGCTCTTTCTTGACGCCACTGCCGAACGCGACAATAGGCAGCGGCTTCAACAGAAGGCTTATGAAATGACGCTCCTGCAAGAGAGGGAGCGTCAACTCAACGAGAAATTGCAATCGACGAACGAGGCGTTGAGGCAGAGCCAAGCGGGATTGTCGCGTGAATACCAGCGCGCCGAAAGCCTACTCCTCAACATTCTTCCGGCGTCGATCGCGGAGCGGTTAAAAGCGGACGAACAAATTGCAGACAACCACGCAGAGGTGAGTGTGCTTTTTGCCGACATCGTCGGCTTTACGGAAAGAGCGCGGAGCGTCGGAGCCGAGACGACGCTCGCTATTTTAAATTACTTCTTCAAGGCGGCGGATCTGCTCTCGGAACGATACGGCTGCGAAAAGATCAAGACAATCGGCGATTGTGTGATGGTGGTCGCTGGCCTGCCCGCCGCGCGATCCGATCATGCAGAAGCCCTTGCGCACTATGCACTTGAACTGCGGAAGGCGGTTAAGCTCGAACGCTTCGCAGGACAACCGCTAAGACTCAGAATTGGAATTCACTCAGGACCAATCGTCGCGGGCGTCATAGGCAAAAAGCGGTTCGCCTATGACCTGTGGGGCGAGACCGTTAATCTCGCCGCACGTATTCAAACGTCCGCGGAGCCCGATGAAATCCGTATTTCGGATGCAACCCACAAACTGCTTGGACCAGATCTTACTTGCGACCCACTCGCGGAAACGGAATTGCGTGGTACAGGTCGTGTGCAAATGTGGCGGCTCCCGGCCTGATTTGCCGCTTGGCAGTGCCGACCCTGGAGCGCAGCTTGCTCGATCCATCGGCATCAGCTTTCAGCAGTTCCAGAAATACGAGAACGCTAAGAACCGCGTGAGCGCATCGATGCTCTACGAGATCGCCAGGTCGCTGGGCGTGCCTGTCAGCCGCCGCTTCGAAGGCCTGCCGGGAACGACGAGAATAGCGAACCTCAGCCTCTGTCGGTCGACGAGCGCATCGATTTCATTGCCAGCGCAGATGGCCGGCGGCTGATCGAGGGATTGATGAATCTTCCCCCGCGGGTACGCGGACGCGTGGCAGGCTTGATCTCCGCATTCGGGAAGAGCTGGCAGTCCTCGACGCGGACGAGGGCAGCGTGAAGGCCGGAGAACCCGCACTGGCGGAACGCAAGACAGCATGGCCGACAGGCAGCCACGCAAGCGAATCTGCTGTCGCCAGACTAAAATATCCACAATTCCGAACAGAGCGCTCCACCCATGCTGCGATTTTGGCGCCGAGGCCCGCCGGCATTCCAAAACCGGCTGAAAAACCGGCTGAATTCCGGAAGCCAAGCCGGTATGGGTCGCGCTGACGAGGTCTAGAAGGTGAGCGATTTCAATCGGATGGAGTGGCGCCCCAGCGTGGATGAAACTGATAACTGCGTTTCCGCTGGCGCTATGAGGGCGTATCCCTCATAACGCCAACGCCGCCTCGAATGTGATCCGGCACGCTATCTCACTACGACGACTATGGGGTGCTGCAAACAAGCTACGGACACTCGGCCGCGATCGCTATCCGGCGCAACATGACAGCTTGGCCACGTCTTTCTCGAACGACAGCGCCGCGAGCTTCAGGCCCTCGACGGTGGTGAGGTACGGAAAGATCATCTCCGCGAGGTTATCGATGGTGAGGCCCTGGCGGATCGTCAGAGCGGCTGTCTGGATGCTGTCGGCGCCTTCCGGCGCGAGGATGTGGGCGCCGAGCAGGCGGCCATTGCCGGCGGCGGCCACGAGCTTGATCAGCCCGCGGGTGTCACGAGCGGCGAGCGCGCGCGGCACCTGGTCGAGACCGATCGTGGAGACGCGAACCGCATGCCCGGCCGCGCGCGCGGCGGCCTCGGTCAGCCCGACGCTCGCCACCTGCGGATCGGTGAACACGATGGCGGGCATCGCGCTGTTGTCGTAGCGCAGGCTGTCGCCGTTGAGGGCATTCCTGGCCGCGAGCTTGGCGCCATGGGCGGCCATGTAGACGAACTGGTCGCGGCCGGTGACGTCGCCGGCGGCATAGACGCCAGCCTTGGTCGTGCGCATGCGGTCGTCGACCACGATGCCGCCCTTCGCCGAGACGTTGATCCCGTGCTCGGCCAGCCCAAGGCCTTCGATGTTGGGCGTGCGCCCCGTGGTGATCAGCGCCTGATCCGCGTCGATCGCAATATCCTGGCCGTCGCGCGTGACCGTCAGTGACGCACCGCCATCGGTTTGGCGGATCGCGCGGTAAGCGATGCCGGAGATAACGGTGATCCCTTCCTCCTCGAAATACCCCGTAAGCGCCGCGCCGATCTCGGGCTCGGCCTCGGGGAGCAGACGGGACCGGCAGACGAGGGTCACCTTGACGCCAGCACGAGCGAACATCTGCGCGAGTTCCGCGCCGATGTAGCCGCCGCCGATCACGAGCAGCGAGTGCGGCAGCTTCTCGAGGTCGAGCGCCGTCGTGCTGGTGAGATACGGCACGGTCTCGATGCCAGGAATGGCAGGAACTGCCGACCGCGCGCCGGTCGCGATGATGATCTTGCCAGCGGCAATACGCGCGCCGTCAACTTCGACGCCGCCATCGAGGAGGCGAGCTGGCCCGTCGCGATAGGCGATACCATTGTACGCGGGGAGCAGGTCCGCGTATTTGGCCTGGCGCAGCCCAGACACGAGCGTGTCCTTCTGACGAACAGTTCCGCGCCAGTCTGTCAGTTCGGCTTCAGCAGTAATGCCGGCAAAACGTGCCGCCACGCGAGCGTTGTGAAGTGTCTCGGCCGCACGGATCAGGGTCTTTGACGGCACGCAGCCGACATTGACGCAGGTGCCGCCGATGGTGCCGCTGCCGATGAGCGCCACCTGCGCGCCCTGATCGGCGGCTGTGATCGAGGCGGAGAAGCCGGCCGAGCCGGCGCCGATCACGACGAGATCGTATGCGCCTCCATTGCGACCGTTTGTGTGGAAGGGACGGTTCGCGGCTGCCGGGCTCTTCGATTCCGGATCGGCAGACGGTCGTGGTATCACACCTAGCCCGGCGAGGCTCGGCCCGAACAGAGCGCGGCCGGCCTCCAGCCCTTCATCGATCGACAGCCGAAAACCTGGCTCGTTGGCGGAACGCTCGCCGCGCCAGGCGGAGAGATGGTCATCCGAGCAGAAAAAGGCGGTCGTCGCGCACAGCGAGTTCGCGGCGCAGGCGTCTTCATAGCGAACGCTTTGCCACATGACGGACGTCCGCGGCTCGATGTCGGCCAACACCCGCCCTCGGTCCCGTGTGGTGATCCGGATCGGCGCGCCGCAATGGCGACAGCGCGAGGTGATCGAGATGTCGCGATCGGTCATGGCGCCAATGCCAAGCGCGTCGACCGCGCACATGGCGTTGAGAACGCGCCCGTCCAGCGTGGCCTGATGGCCCCTGTCCTGGTCGGTGAACGGATAGGCGCCGACGATCCGCTCGCCGTCGAGAACGACCAGGTCGCGCCGGCGGAGCTCGTCGAGCAACGGCGGGACGGCCGACTCACCGAGTCCTGCACGGTTTGCAATCGCGGCTATGGCCGGCGCTCGCCCGTGTTCGACGTAAAGCTGAAGCAGCGCAACGCGCGCGCGATCCGTAGCGGGATCGTAGCCGCTCCAGCGATTGAGCACATGGCCGGACCCGACCATGGCCAGCAAGGCGTCCTTCACCGCGTGCGATGTGACCGCTGACCAGTCCGGGAAAGTTACGCCCGGCCGCACGGCATAGCTCGGCAGCGTCTCGGGCGTAGGGATGACAGTCTCGTTTCGTGACGATGAGGAGGCACAACAATCGTTCATGGCTTCACGCCTTCCTTGTGAATCGTCGTCTCGCAGCGGGCGGCCTTTGCGTGGCGACGATGGAATATCCAAGCGATGAGGCCGAAGCTCGCAGCCATCAGCGGAAGCACTGCAAGGCCCTTACCGGCTAGCCACGCGCCAAGGCCCGCAAAGGACAGGCTGACGGCAAGGAGCGGCGCGGCGCAGCAGATCGCGATCAGGACGGCACCGGCCATGCCTGCGCGGATTGCAGTGCGGTCACTCATCTTAGCTGCCCCGCTGCCTCAGATGGGCTGGATAGCCCGCGTTCATGCTGGCGGCGGCGATGGTGTCGGCGTTCGTCTTTGCGTCGTCGAAGGTCACGGTCGCTGTCTTTGCCTCGAAGGAGACGGTCACGTTCGCGACGCCCGGGACCGCCGTCATCGAGGTCTTCACGATGTAGGGGCACGAGGCGCAGGTCATGTTGTCGACGGCAAACGTAACGGTGCGTTCGGCGGCGAACGCGGTCGATGCCGTCATCACCGAGGCGATCAGGGTAAAGACGCTCAAGCTCTTCTTCATGGGGCTGGTCTCCTCTTGGTGTCAGGCGCGCAGCAGCAGCGGGGCGACATAGTCGAAGGCAAAGGCGGCGATCACGAGCACAGTCGCGATCCAGAGCGCGAGCCGGACGAGACGGCTGGGAATGGGGCGCGCGCAAGCTGCGCCATCAGCGCAGGCGCGCCGCGGCTTCCAGTAGACGAGGTAGAAGCCGTAGCCGAGGAGGCCCGCGGTTCCGGCGACGAAGAGCGGCTTGTACGGCGCGAGCGCCGTAAGGTTGCCGATCCAGGCGCCGCCGATGCCGAGACTGAACAGGACGAGCGGGATGATGCAGCAGGAGGAGGCGGCGAAAGCGCCGAGAATGCCGCCCAGAGCAACCAGGCGCTGGCGTCCAGCCCCGCTCCGCTCCGACGATGCAAGAACTGTCGTGACGGGTGCCGTATCTGCGGTTCCGGATCGCGATGCAGCCATGTTCGACCTCTCATTCCTTGCCGAAATCCTCATTGGGTCGTAGGATGCAGTCTGTAGTTCCTACAGGGTCAAGGAGATTTTGCGATGCGCGATCACGCTGGGGTGAAGGGTCTGCAGCGAGCCGAGCTTGCCCGGCGGACGGGCAGCAACCTGGAGACGGTTCGCTACTACGAGAAGGTCGGGCTACTGCCCGACCCGCCGCGCACGACGGCGGGCTACCGCAGCTATGACACGACGCACGAACGGCGCCTTCGCTTCGTGCTGCGGTCGCGCGAGCTCGGCTTCTCGCTCAATGAGATCCGTGAGCTGCTGCGTCTTGTCGACGAACGCGACCAGCCCTGTGCCGAGGCGAGCGCCGTCGCCGCTGCCCACCTCGACGACGTGCGGGCGAAGATCGGCGATTTGAAGCGAATGGAGCGTGTACTGAGGGACGTAGTCGCACAATGCGCCGCGGGCACACGGCAGGAATGTCCGCTGATCGAGGCGCTATTCGCCGGGCACGCGTAGGCCAGTCCGGAACACGTGAGCGAATTGCCTACGCTACACCTCGCCTTCCTATGACGAGAAGCGTGGTCTTGGCCGGCCTCGCCTTGGATTTGCAGGATCGGTAGGCGACCCACGGCCATGCCGCGATGACCGCCAGCAAGGCGATGGCCGAGACCAACCGGTAAGCGCCGGCCGGCCGGGAGGGCGAATGGAAGCACACGGCACTAGCTGCGGCGGCCGTCGAGACAGCCGCCGCGGTCGCGCCGACGGCCTTGCCGTCGTGGGCGCTCTTCCGGTTCACTGGGCGCAGCCCGAATTGCAGCCGCAGGACGCGGCCGAGGCGACGGCGTCTTTCGACTGAAAGGGCTCGAAGACGAGTGCGGCGGCCTCGCGCGCCGCCTCCGGCGCCGTCACGACGAGCCGGACTGCGTTGCCCTCGACGCGAAGATCGAAATCGAGAAACGCGCAGCATTGCTGCTCGCGGCACATCAGTTCATGCACGTCCTTGAGGGCGTACGGGGCATAGGTGAGTTCGAGCCGCAGATCATCGCGCCGCGCGCCGAGAAGGGCTCGGCGATTGAGATCGGCGATCCAGGCGAGACGCTCCTTGAAATCGCCGGCATCGAGCGTGCAGGCGATCGGCGCTGCTTCAGAAATTGTTCCGACCATGGCTTCACTCCAGGGGGTTGGGCCGCGACGCGTCGAGCACGCCCTCGGCAGTGGCTGGCGCAAAGGTAGGTCTTCAAGTAACTTGAAGTTCAAGAGGCTTCTGCGAGGAAATGGCCATGCCCGGATTGAAGATCGGAACCCTTGCCGAGCGCACCGGCACGAATACGCCGACGATCCGCTATTACGAGAAGATCGGTTTGCTGCCGCGCGCCGATCGCCAGGACGGCGGCCAGCGCCGCTATGGAGATGAGGACGTCAAGCGGCTGACCCTGATCCGGCGCTGCCGCGAATTCGGCTTCTCGATCGAGCAGGTGCGTTCACTGGCGGCGCTCGTCGAGGATCCGGACCGCTCCTGCCTGGAAGCGCGCGACCTGGCGCGGGAGCATCTCATGGTGGTGCGCGCGAAGCTGCGCGAGCTGCAGGCGCTGGAGCGAGGCATCGCAAGCTTCGTCGCGAGTTGCGAGACCGCCTGCGCCGGCGGCCCCGGTCCCGACTGCACCATTCTGGAGGATCTCGCCAAGCCGGCCGGCCGAGCGAATGGCGCCGTCGGGATCGGACAGAGAAGAGACCGGCGCCATGCGCGCGGTTCCGACATGGTCGGGCGGGCGTGATACCAAGGCCGGCGGACGAAGCCGGTAAGGAAGGAAGCAACGTGGAGCAGGTTCGGGCGAGTCTCGACGAGCGGCAGGTCGCGATCTATCCGGGCGCGATCGCCATTGGCGCGGCCGCCGGCTTCAGCATCCCGAAGGCGAGCGCGCTCGAGGCTGCGATCAATCCGGCGCTGGCGTTCATGCTGTTCGTCACCTTCCCCCAGGTTCCGTTGGCGGATATCGGATCGGCGCTGCGCAACACGCGCTTCCTCGGCGCGCTGCTTGCCGACGCGTTTCAGATTGATCAATTGGTTGGAAGTGTAGCATGAGCCCTGCAAGTACAGCCGAAATGCGGACGAAAACGGAGGCCTCCGAAGCTACTTGGACCGCGCGCCCACGCTGTCACGAAAAGTACCGTCACCGCTCCAACTAGGGCTTTTCGCAGCAAAATCAAATGTTACGGCAGGGCCGGAAGATGTGCCAAGAACCATGATTTCATTGGCCTTTTCGCGAAATCCAAAATCTTTCCGCACGGTCTCGCGGCCATCCAACGCGCGGTAGCGCTGGGCCTTCGCTAAGTGAATAATACCGTCACACGGTACCATCTGCCTCAATCGGCTGATCGTTGAAATCTCCAGCGAGATAGTCTCGTCGGCTGAATCCGAGGTGACAATTCCTCTGCCGCAGACCGCGTAGTCAGAGGTTTCATCATTGGTCTGGCGACCGAAGCGATCAGGTGTTCAGCCGCCGGTCACGCAATCTTCCCCCGCAAGCTGTCTGCCAGCGCAGAGAGCGTATCGGCGAGCTGTCTCGCGGTCTCGGGTGGCGGCAGCGGCATTTTGAGGCTTTGCACGCCGGTGGCCGGATCGCGCTCGATCCATGGATGCGCCGGAGCGTTGGGATCGCTGGCGGACGCCAGCGCGGCGACAAACTGAGCGCCGACCTGCACCAAAGCGTGCCAGGGATCGGCACCCGCATCGGGCGGCGGTGCCGCGACCCCGTCCGCTCGCGCGCCCGCCATGTCGCCAGCACCAGCATCTGCATCCGCCCTTGCATCTTCCACGGACCCGACCGCGTCCGAGGCAACGATGTTCCTCACTTCCTCGGCCGGAGTGACAGCCTCGCCCTCGCCCATGCTGCCGGTGACGTTCTCCACATCCTTCATGAAGCGGTTGAGACGCGAACCGCCGAGCGAAATCTCGCCACTGCCGCCGTCGAGAATCCCCGCCGACAGGGAGCGCTTGAACGCCAGCACCGAAAGCATCCCCTCCTCGATAGTGCCCTTTGCCACGAAATTGACGACCTGCACCGGCCGCGGTTGACCCATACGATGGATGCGCGCGATGCGCTGTTCGAGGATCGCCGGGTTCCACGGCAAATCCATGTTCACCAGGGTCGATGCATGCTGCAGATTGAGGCCCGTGCTGCCGGCGTCGGTGGACAGGAACACGCGGCAGGCGGGATCGTCGCGAAACCGCTCGACCAGCGCCGGCCGTTTGTCCGACGGCACGCCGCCGTGAAAACTGACGTAGCCCAGCCCGCGCGCCTCGAGGCGGCGGATGACGATATCATGGGTCCGCGTCCATTGCGAAAACACCACCGCTTTGGCCTCGGGCTCGGCGAACAACCCGTCGAACAGCGCCGCCAATTCATCGGCCTTGACGCCATGGTCGGTTTCGCGGTCCAGCAGATAGGTGCTGTTGCACGACATGCGCATGTTCTGCAGGGCACAGGTCAGCCGCCGCTGATCCTTGTCCGAAAGAAACCTGGTCTTGCGCCAGCGCTGGACGATTTTCGCCACCACGTCAGCGTTTTCCTGATGATAGAGCATTTGCATCTCGGTCATCGGCACCAGCAGGTTCTGGTCGGTCCGGCTGGGCAGCTGCCGCAGCACCTCGGATTTGCGCCGGCGGATCATGACCGGCGCCAGCGTTTGGCCGATCTTCTCCAGCCCGGTATAGCCGGTGACGCGCCCGGCATCGTCCTTGACCTGATGCTCGTGCAGCAGCCTCCAGGTCGGCCCCAGCCGGTGTTGATCGACAAACTGGACGATGGACACCAGTTCCTCCAGCTTGTTTTCCAACGGCGTGCCGGTAAGCACGATCGCATAGGAGCTGTCGATGCGTTTCAAGGCGCGCGCCGCGATCGTGTTCCAGTTCTTGACCCGTTGCGCTTCATCGACGATGACCAGTTCGGGTTCCCATGCGGCGATCAGGTCGAGATCCGGCTTGAGTTTCTCGTAGTTTGTAATCTTGCAGAAATCGTCCAGGGCGTAGTCCTTCTGCCGCTGCGCCCGACCGCCGTTGATCACGCGTGCCGCATTTTCACCTTCTCGCCCCGAGAACCGCATGATCTCGCTTTGCCACTGGTATTTGAGCGAGGTCGGGCAGACCACAAGCACTTTCGAGACGCCAAAATGTCGCGCCAGTATTTCCGCCGCGGCAATTGCCTGTATGGTCTTGCCCAGCCCCATATCGTCGCCGATCAGTGCCCGGCCAGACCGCACCGCGAACAGCGCCCCCTCGGCCTGATAGGGATAGAGCGGTACTTTCAGCAGTGCCAACAGCTTGGGATCGGCGGCACCGCGTGGAAACAACTGTTCGAGCTTTGCGGCGCGCCAGTCCGCATCTCGCCTTCCCGCGATGAAATCGAGTGCATCGTCATAGGCTCGCAACTCATGACCGCACTTCGACACCATGGCCATGAAACGCTCCAGCTCGCCAAAGCGATCGTCCGGCAGCATCCCGTCGTGTTCGGCATCGAACAAACCGTCGGCGGCTTCGCTTACCGCCGGCGGGCAGTCCGTTCCGGCGCGAAAATGTACGCGGCGTTTGCCTTCATTACGCAAATACAGCTCAGAAAATGCCGGCTGGTAGCCACGCGCAAACGCTGTCCGGGCGCCACGCTTTTTCTTCAATTGGGCAAGCGCGAATTCGAGGTGCTTGCAGGTCCCCAATTCGCTGGTGGCGTAATCGGGACATGAACAGAAATTGCCACCCGGCCCCAAACCTCGGACCACCACGCGGTAGCTGGATTTCGAAACAGGATTGCTGACCCGAAATTCGGAGAAGAACGGTTCGCTGGTCAGATTTTCAAGCCCGAAATCCTGCTCCTGGCCGAATTGGCGGCGCAAGCCGCGCTGCCAGTCCACCGGCGATAGATCGGCGGGCGCATGGGTGCGCGAGAGCTTGGGTTCCTTGTCCGGTTTGACCTTCGGCTTGGTCTTCGGCTTGGTCGGGGAATTCAGGCCTTGGCGCTTGGATTTCATCGAAGCATGATCCGTTAACTGCTCACGGGAAGCAACCCAGATGCGCCCGACTCAACCGAGCAGCCGATACCTCTTCGCCGTTTGTAGCATGCGTGCCAAAATCGGTGCCGGTTCGTCAACATGGTTAAAGACGAGAATCCGGACCTTCCTGTCATGCAGGCGGTAGAGGCGCCTCCCTGGCGAGTATGAAACCTAGTCATCCGCACTCGAAGGGCCGCTCGCCCTCAGGCGCATGTGCTCAACGATCAACATGCTGTCTTGACGGGGCGCGAGAACAAAGCGAAAACATTCGAAATGAGTTGGGGAGGCAGCGATTGCCTAAGCACATTGCGAATGACCCGGCGGATCTATTTCGTCACGTGAGCGCCGAGAAGGCTGCATTCTACCGCTGCATCATGGATGTCTTCGCGGCGGCCAAGCGGCAATATCGTCTGCAGTTGAGGCCTGACGAAGTGCTTGCCGAAGCCCGATGGCCGGACGGGCCGCCACGCATCGAGGAGGTCAATGCGGCGCTCGGCCAGCTTGCGGGATGGGGCAATCTCGAATCGCACCCCGACACCGCGCGGGTCTCCAACCTCAGCGACTTCTACCGCGCCCGCTTCCTCTACCGGCTGTCGCAGGGCGGCGAAGCGGTGGAATCGGCGTTGGCGGTGTTCGCGCAAACCTTGCAACGCCGCGCCGAGCTGCAAACAGTGGCGCTCGAAGACATAGCGAGCCGGTTGCAGGCGCTTCAGGCATTGGCCGGGACGGACGAGCCCGATGTCGCCAAGATCCACGAAACGCTGCGGGACCTCGTACGTGTCTTCGAAGGCCTGGCCGAGAACGCGCAGGCGTTCATGGCCGGTGTCGCGCGAAGCATCGAGTTGCAGCAGGCCGAAGCGGGCGCAGTCGCGAACTACAAGAAGCGGCTGATCGACTATCTGGAACGCTTCATGGGCGATCTGGTGCGCCGTTCCGACACCATCGCGCGCCTCATACTCGCCTTGGAACCAAGCATCGACGCCCTGCTGGGCAAGGTGGCCGAGCGCGAATCGCGCGATGCGGCTCCCGGCGGCGCGCAGGACCAGTCCGATGCGCGCGACCGCGTCCTGCGAGCCTGGCGCGAGCGATGGAAGGGTCTGCGCGGCTGGTTCCTCAGCACCGGCCACGAGCCGCCGCAAGCCGAACTGTTGCGGGCGCGGGCACGGTCGGCTATCCCGCAGCTCCTGGCCGCGATCGCAGCCCTCAACGAGCGGCGCAGCGGCCGCAGCGATCGCTCGGCCGATTTCCGCCTGCTCGCCGGCTGGTTCGCCGCTTGCGCGGACAATGGCGAGGCGCATCGGCTTGCGCGCGCCGCCTTCGCCCTCAATCCCGCACGGCATTTCTCGCTGAACGCCGATGCGGACGCCGATCTGCCGGCCAGCACCTCCTGGGCCGATGCCGCGCCGCTCCGGATTCATCCGCGTTTGCGCGAATATGGCGAAGCCGCCCCGCGCGGGCCGCCGCCCCGCGTGCGGGACCGCGCCGGGGACCGCGCGTTTCTGGCGCTGCAGCTCGCGGAGGAATCGCTGCAAGTCGAGGCGGCGCGCAAGCGCCTCGCCACCAGCCACCCCGCGCGGCTTTCGGATCTAGGCGAACTCGACACGCATGCCTTTGGCCTGTTCCTTGGGCTGCTTGGAGAAGCGCTGAGCGAACAGGCCGGGCCGGAGGCCTCGGTGGAACGGCAGACGGGCGACGGCCTGCTGCACATTCACCTGAGGCCGCTTGCCCGCGACAGCCACGCCAGGATCGACACGCCGCACGGCGTCTTTGCCGGGCGAGACCATCTGATCACCATCACGCCTCTGCAGGACGGCCGATGAAAGCGGCAAACAGGATAAACGATGGCCGCAACATCGGCCTTCAGCAGCAGCATTTCCAGCGCGAGGAGTTTCGCGCCTGCGTGCGCGCCCTGCTGATGACGCCCTTGATGAGCCCGGCGGATGACGATTTCGCCGCCGTGCGCCGCCAGGCCGAAGCATTGCGCGAATGGTTTTCGCGCGAGACAGGCTGGATATTGCAGGTCGAGCGCGAGGGCGCGCGCCTCTACAAGCGTCCTGGAACCGTGACCGACACCATGCGCGGCCTTCCCGGCTACGACCGTCGCCGCTACGTACTGCTTTGCCTCGCTTGCGCGGTGCTCGAACGCGCCGACCCGCAGATCACCTTGCGGCTGCTGGGCGAGAGGCTTCTGGAACTCGCCGCCGAGCCGGTGCTCGACTTCACCTTTACGCTCGAGGCGCAGCATGAGCGGCGCGAACTCGTGTCGGTGTGCCGCTCATTGCTGGGTCTCGGAGACAGTCTCGACTGCGGCCCCCTTATTGCCTGTAAGATAAGAAACACCGACACTTCGCAGGTGGAGCCGACAGGAGCATCCGCCCGATGCACACTTGCCATTCTGGATGAACTGCGCCGCATGATTGTAAGCTTCGTCAAGATTGCGTCAGAGCCGACTTTGCACCCGGGTCACAGCAATCAGGACGTGATCTCTACCAGCGAGCCGTCCGGCGTTCGCGCGACCGCTTCATAGTAGCCATCTCCCGTCATGAGCGGCCGTCGGATGTTTTCGTCAGAATTGAGCTATTCGAAAGAATAGGTGAAACCTCCTTCGGAGGCTCCGACAGTCACCTTCGTCATCTTTTCGCCATCGAGCGACCGGTTCAGCACCCCGCGGCTCAATTCCGGCAGAAGCGTGTTTGTCAAAATGGCGTCAATCATTCGCCCGCCGGATTCGATCTCGATGCAGCGGGCCTTGACGAGATCCATGACACCGTCACCGATCACCAGTTCAGCATCGTTGGTTGCCCGCAGCCGGCGTGCGATCTTGGCCAACTGATGGCGGGTGATCGCTTCGATCATGGAACCCGAGAGCGGGTAGTAGGGGATGGTTACCACCCGGCCAAGGAAGGCCGCCGGGAAAACCTTCAACAATGGCGCGCGCAATGCTGTGTCTAGATCGTCGAGCCCCGCCCGTACCGTGCCGTCTCTGGTCCGGTCCATGATGACTTCGGAGCCGACGTTCGAGGTGAGCAGGATCAGCGTGTTCTTGAAATCGATCCGCCTGCCTTCACTGTCGTCCATCATCCCCTTGTCAAAAACCTGGAAGAAGATTTCGTGAACGTCGGGATGCGCCTTCTCGACCTCGTCGAGCAAGATCACGGAATAGGGCTTGCGCCGCACCGCCTCGGTCAGGATCCCGCCCTTGCCGTAGCCGACATAGCCGGGTGGCGCACCCTTCAAGGTAGAGACGGTATGTGCCTCCTGGAACTCGGACATATTGATCGAGATGAGGTTCTGTTCGCCGCCATAGAGCGTCTCGGCCAGGGCCAGCGCGGTTTCGGTCTTACCCACGCCCGAGGGACCGCAGAGCAGAAAAACCCCCACTGGTTTTTCCGGCGCACCGAGCCCTGCCCGGCTGGTCTGGACGCGCCTGGCGATCATCTCCATCGCGTGATCCTGACCGACGACGCGTTCGGACAAGGTGGCGGCGAGCCGTAGCGCCTTTTCGGTCTGGCTCGACAGCATCCTGCCCGTGGGGATGCCAGTCCAGTCCTGCACCACGGCAGCGACCGCATTGCGGTCGACCGACGGCAGGATCAGCGGCGTCTCGCCTTGCGCCTCGGCCAGTTCCGCCATCAGTTCGCGCAGCTTCGCCAGATCGGCGGCCGGATCGGATTGAGCGGTATCCGCTGCCGGCGTTACCTCCACTTCGCTCTCCGGGGTTCCGGTGGTCTCAGGCGCACCCGGGCCTGCTGTCTCGGTGCCCGCCTCCCCCGTTCCCACTTCATCGAGCGGCACTCCCTCGCCGCGCAGCCTGGCGCGCAGTTCGAGTATCTCGGCAACCAGCGCCTTTTCCCGCTCCCAACGTGCTAGCGCGGCGGCAAGAGTACCTTCGGTTTCGGCAAGTCCCGTTTCGACCCGAGCCTGCCGATCGGTCACCTCGATGCCGATCGCGGCCTCGCGGCCGATGATGCCACGCTCGACCTCCAGCGCCTGGCGGCGGCGCAGGATATCCTCGACCTCGGCCGGGGTGGCATGCTGCGAGATGGCGACACGGGCGCAGGCGGTGTCGAGAAGGCTTACTGCCTTGTCCGGCAATTGCCGCGCCGGGATGTAGCGGTGCGATAGGCCGACCGCCGACTCGATCGCCTCATCGAGTATCTGCACCTTGTGGTGTTGCTCCAAGACGCCGGCCACGCCGCGCAGCATCAGAACGGCCACCGCCTCAGACGGCTCGTCGATCTTTACCACCTGGAAGCGGCGTGTCAGCGCAGGGTCTTTCTCGATGTGCTGTTTGTATTCAGCCCAGGTCGTTGCCGCGATCGTGCGAAGTTCGCCGCGCGCCAGGGCCGGTTTCAGCAGGTTGGCCGCGTCGCCGGTTCCGGCAGCGCCACCGGCGCCGATCAAGGTATGGGCTTCGTCGATGAACAGGATGACCGGCGTCTCGGAAGATTGAACCTCGTCGATGACCGCCTTCAGCCGCTTTTCGAACTCGCCCTTTACGCTCGCACCCGCCTGCATCAATCCAACGTCGAGCATGCGCACGCTCACCCCCCGCAGGGTGGGCGGCACGTCGCCCTCGGCGATGCGCAAGGCAAAGCCTTCGACGACTGCCGTCTTGCCGACGCCGGCCTCGCCGGTCAGGATCGGGTTATTTTGCCGGCGTCGCATCAGGATATCGACAATCTGCCTGATCTCCGGATCACGGCCGACGACCGGGTCGATCTTGCCGTCGCGGGCACGCTGGGTGAGGTCGGTGGCATATTTAGCCAGCGCCGAATCCCCACCCGGGCCCCGTTTCATCGGTGTTCCAGTGGCAGGAGCGGCCGGGGCGGCGCCGGCTTCGAGTGAACCTTCGACCACGTCAGCGAACCGAGCGATGACCCCGTCGGCGTCGATCTTGTCGAATTCGCCGCTGATCTTCGACAGCAGGCCCTCCAGCACCGGCGTCTTCAGACAAGCGAGGAGGATATAGGCGCTGCGGACCTCCTCGACGTTGAACTCCAGCCCCGCGAGGTTCCAGCCTTCCTGGATGGCATGAAAGATATGATCGGAGAATTCCTCGATCGAAGTCGCGCCATAGGGCAGCTTATCGACGGCGCGGGTCATGTCGGCGGTAAGCCGGCTTGCATCCACTCCCCCATCGGCAAGTATCATTCGCACATCCGAGCGGTCGGAAAGCGCCAGTTGTTCGATGAAGTGGACGAGTTCGACGTAAGGATTACCGCGCAGCTTGGCGGTATCGGCCGCAGCCTTGAAGGCCCGCACACAGACAGGATTGAGCTTGCCGACCAGTTCCTTGCGTTTGAAACTCTGCGATGACCGGCGCTGTTCCATCGAACCTGCTCCTGAAATCTGCCAGCCAACAACCTGCCACATTAGTGGCGACTTGACAAAGCGCATCTGGATAGGCCGCTCGGCCGCCGGCTAGGCCGGGTTCCGTTTCGCGGATAGTCCCGCATTCGGGTCGCAAACAACCACGGAATTGCCGGCGTCTATGCGATGAATTTCACATACAGGTTTCGGCGATCACGTCACTGATCTCAGCGCTCAGGACCGGTTGCGGGCTTCTGTTAACTTTTAAGCAGCAACTAAATTGTGGTAAAGTGACGCAGTGTGATAACGTTGGGTCACGCGCGGTCCCAGGGCCGCTCGCTGGGGGTTGGTGTGATTGATCTCGCACTCTGGCTTGCTCCTCTCGATGGTGAAAATCCGTCAGGGGAGGATTTGCGCAACGATCCAGCTTTCCACGAACTGGAGCGGCTCACCGAGCCCCAGGTCAAGGTCGTCCATGACGGCAACAACAAGCCCGCCTCGCAAAGCACCATTCCGGTCGACTGGCCCGCCGTTCTCGGCAAGGTAGAGGAACTGCGCGCGCATGGCCGGGACCTGCGCTTGCTTGTCCTTATCGCGCGCGCGCTGGCCAATGAAGAGGGCCTAGCCGGATTCGCGCAGGGCCTGACCCTGATTGCGAAGAGCTTCGACCAATATTGGGAAACCATCCATCCGGCGTTGCGCCCGAACGCTGCGCCACGCGATGCGGCCTTGCGCCGTCTCAATGCCCTCGCAGACCTCCAGAATGGCCAGGACGGACTGCTGGCTGACCTGCGGCTAAGGACGTTCCTCGCGCCGCGCGCGATCGGACCGATCACCGGACGCGATCTCGAAAAAGGCGCGCTCGACGAGCGTGTCATGCTCCAGGAAGCCGCTTCGGGGTTGAATGCGGCTGAAAAGGCGGCGCTGGCGAGCGCCCACAGTCAGCTTCTGAACCGGGTACGCGCCGGATGCGCGGCACAGGCGGATCAGGCCAATGCGGAGATGGTATCGCTCCTCGCCGACGCCCGGGCGGCGATCGCCGCTCTCGATGCGGTCGAGACGGCGCTCAACGCCCACCTTGAGGGCAGCGGCGGCGCCATCGCCCCGGAATTAAAGCGGTTTCTGCAGCGTTTGGTGACGACCCTCGAGCGGAATTCGGCCGCCGATGCTGCAACGAACGGCGCGGCGAAGCCTCCTCCCTCGCCCGCAGATCCGGCAACGTCTGCTCGAAACGGTCATGGTGCCGATGCTATGGCAGGTATGGCAAGTTACGCGGAATCGAGCACGGGGCTCCCCGACCGGATTTCCTCGCGCGACGACGTTGTGAAATGCCTCGACCTTGTTGTCGCCTTCTATGACCGCACCGAACCGTCGAGCCCGATCCCGCATCTGGCACGGCGCGTGCGCCGGATGGTGCATATGGATTTTGTTGAACTGATGGAAGATCTCGCCCCTTCGGGACTGAAGGAATTCCGGCTCCTGGCCGGCGTTCCCGATGCCAAGAAGGCCGCTCAGAAGGATGAAAGGTAGCACCACATGCCAGCCGAAAGCAAAGCGAAGGTCATCGAACGAAATCGCGCGCCACGGGTGCAGATCGCCTACGATGTGGAAACCTACGGCAGCCCGACAACCATCGAACTGCCATTTGTCATGGGCGTGATGGCCGACCTTTCCGGCGCTTCACAGACCAAGGAAGCGATGAAGTCGGTGCTCGACCGCTCCTTCGTCGAAACCGATGCGAACCGCTTTCCCAAGTTCATGGAAGCGCTTGGGCCCCGGGTGAAGGCGCGGGTGAAGAACACGCTGCCGCAGGCAGAGGGTGCCGAGCGCGACGAGGAACTGGCCCTTGACCTCACCTTCACCAAGATGGGCGATTTCGCCCCGGACAAGATTGCCGAGCAGGTTCCGCAATTGGCCGAAATCCTCAAGATGCGTCGTCAGCTCGAGGAATTGCTCGGCTTCATGGATGGCCGTGTCGACGCCGAAAAGCGCATCGCGCAACTTCTGAACAACGAGCCGCTTCTCGGCAAGATCGCCAACCAGGCACTATCCGACGACGACAAGGTTGAGGAGTAAGTCATGGCCGAACAGCAAAAAACCGCAGCCGCCACCGCTGAGGCGGAAGCCATCGACCTTGGAGAATTCAGCGGGCTCCTCGAGAAGGATTTCAAGGTCAAGAAGGACGACAGCGAGAAGCTGCAGCAGCTCGTCCGCAATCTCGCGCTGGCTGCGCAGTCCCGTTCCGACACCACGACCATCTCGTCCAACGCGATCAAGTCGATCAAGTCGCTGATCGCCGGGATCGACAAGATGCTGTCGGCACAGGTCAACGAGATCCTGCACGCACCCGAAGTGCGCGAAATGGAAGGAACATGGCGCGGTCTTTGGTATCTGGTCAACAACACCGAGACGGATCAGAAGCTGAAGATCCGGGTGATGAACATTTCCAAGGAGCAGCTCGCCGACACGCTTGAAGACTATGAAGGCCAGATGTGGGATCAAAGCCCGATCTTCAAAAAAGTCTATACGGACGAGTATTCGATGCTTGGTGGCGAGCCGATCGGCTGCCTGGTCGGCGCCTACGAATTCTCGAACCATCCGCGCGACGTCGGCCTGTTGCGCAACATGTCCGGCATCTGCGCCTCCGCGCATACGCCGTTAATCGCGGCCGCCTCGCCACGCCTGTTCCGCATGGACAGCTGGCAGGAACTGCCGAACCCGCAGGACCTGCAGATGATCGTCTCCAATCCGGCCTATGCCTCGTGGCAATCGCTGCGCGAGAGCGAGGACGCGCGCTATATCGGCCTGACCATGCCACGGGTGCTGGCGCGACTGCCGTATGGCTCCGAAACGGTTCCAGTGAAGGGCTTCACCTTCGAGGAAGAGGTGCAGGCCGATCACAACAAATATGTCTGGATGAACGCCGCCTTCCCGATGGGCGTCAACATCAACCGCAGTCACAAGCTCTATGGCTGGGGCACGCAGATCCGTGGCGTCGAGAATGGCGGCACGGTGATAAACCTGCCGGTGCACAGCTTCCCCACCGATGACGGATCGATCGCAATGAAGTGCCCGACGGAAGTCGCCATCGACGACCGGCGCGAGGCGGAACTGGCCAAGCTCGGCCTGATGCCGATCCTGCACCGCAAAAACACCGATCTCGCAGCCTTCATCGGTGCGCATTCGCTGCAGGATGACGAGACACGCGCCGGGCGGCTGGTCGACCCCGACGCCCAGTCGAATGAACGGCTGAGCGCCAATCTGCCCTATCTTTTCCCGGTCTCGCGGTTCGCGCATTACCTCAAGGCGATCGCGCGCGACAAGATAGGGTCGTTCAAGGAGCGCTCGGACATGCAGATCTGGCTGACCGAGTGGATCAACCGCTACGTGCTGGCCAACCCGGCCTTCGCCGACGACAAAGCGCGCGCTAAGCGCCCGCTTGCCGCCGCGGAGGTCCAGGTGGACAGCGTGGAGGGGCGGCCGGGCTATTACAATGCCCGCTTCTATCTGCGGCCGCATTATCAGCTGGAGGGCATCAACGCCTCGCTCCGGCTGGTGTCGGAACTACCGTCCGTGAAGTCTTGATTTGCAGCAACGTCATCCTGTTTTGATTGAAAGCGGTGGAGAAAGACAATGCCCACAACAGTGAAGATCGATGGCTTTCTAAAGGTTCCGGATATCAAAGGCCCAAGCGTTCGAGACGGCCACGAAGATGAAATCGAAGTCCACGGGGTCGATTACAAGATAGTCGCGCCATACGATCCGAATTCGCTCTCGCGTCGCGGTCGTGTGTCCCTCGGCATGATCAAGTTCACCAAGCATTATGACAAGTCGTCGCCTTATTTGAAAAAGGCGCTGTTCGACAACAAGGCGCTGGACGAAGTTGTGTTCTCAGCCCGCCGGACCATCGATGGCGAGACCAGCGACTACCTGGTCGTCACCCTGACCGACGCCTCGATCATGGAATACGACATGTCGCAGGCCGAGGACGAGGAAGACCTGATCCAAGAGGAGGTCAGCTTCGCCTACAAGAAGATCAAGTTCGTCTATGACAAGGATGACGAAATCGAAATGGATGTCTATGTCGGCAAGTGAGGCCCGGCGGCCCGGCGCGGACAAGCTACAGGTTACCGGCAGTTCGCGAGCAAAACGCGAAGCGGTCCAGCCCTCTCTTTGGGACCGCCTCGTCAATGACCTGCCGGGCGTGACCTCGGAAATAGACGGACTGCGCCAGGTCTTGCACGACGAGCTTGGCGCGGACCGGCTGGACATCCTCATTACTGGCAACGCGCGGCTCATCGACGCCGACGCCGAACTCACATCCGATCAGAAGCAGCGTCTGCACCGTCTGGTCTTTCAAACCCAACATCGCGCGGAGATCGAAAGCCGCGGCGTGGTCGTATCCGCCCGTGTGCTCAGGGAGGCCGTGCGACGCGACATAGAGGCTTTGTTCAACACCGAGCGCTTCGAGGCTGTTCCACTTCTTTCCGATCTCGAAAACGAACAGGCCGCGGACAATCCGCCATCGCTGGCCGATTTTCCGGAGGTGCGTCGAAGTGTGGTCAACTACGGCGTGCCTTCGTTTTCGGGCCGTTCGTCCCGCGACTTTGATCGCGAGGTCCTGGCGCGCGAGATCCGTTCCATCCTCGCCACATTCGAGCCACGTCTCAAGGAAAGCGCAACAAAGGTAACGGTGTCCCTTGGCGATAAAAGCGTGGGTCTGAAGATCGAGATAGACGCTGTGCTGATCATGACGCCGACGCCGGAACGCATGCGCCTGCGCACCACGATCAATCTCGACAACGGCTTGGCGCGGACCGAATTTAGGGAAGCCTGAAATGGATCGGGTCTTCGTAGAATATTACGAGGAGGAGTTGACCCATATCCGCGCACTCGCGGCGGAATTTGCCGACATGCATCCGGCTGTGGCGCGCAATCTTTCGCTCGATACGGTCCCGTGTCCGGATCCGTATGTCGAGCGGTTGCTTGATGGCGTCGCTTTCCTCGCCGCGCGCACCCGGCTGAAGGTCGATGCGGAACGCTCGCGGTTTTCACGCAGCGTGCTCGATGTCCTCTATCCCGATCTGGTTTCACCGGCGCCGGCAACGGCGATGGCAGTGCTGAAACCCGGCCAGCAGGTCCAGTCGATGATTGCCGGCCATGTCATCAAGCGGAACACGCGGCTGGTCTCCAGCCTGCAACCCGGCCTGTCGACGCGCTGCACTTTCACCACCGCGCAGGAAATGACGCTGTGGCCGATAGCCATCACTTCGGTCGGCTATTTTCAGGATCGCAGCGCGCTGGCGGCGGCCGGCATAACGCCGGTCGGCGGTGTGGGCGGTGAGACGGCGCTCCGCATCATGCTGGCTCGAACCGGAAAGGGCAGGCTCAACGAACTGGCGCTGGACCGGCTTGATCTCTATTTTGCCGGGCGTACCAAGGCGCCGCTGCTTTTTGACGCGATTTTCGGTGCCTGCTCGACTGTTGGCGCACGAGCGGAAGGCAAGACCAACCCGCTATCGCCTTTGCCGGAACCCGAAATGGTCGGCATCAGCGACGACGAGGCGCTGATGCCTCGTACCCGTCCGACATTCGAAGGGTACCGGCTGCTGCGCGAATATTTCATGATGCCCGAGCGCTTCCACTATGTGCGGATTTCAGGGCTGCAACCCATCCTGCGCAAATGCGACGCCGGGATCGAGATCATCTTCATGTTCCGGCGTCCGGTGGCCGAGCTTGCCGACCTGACACCGGCCGATTTCGAACTGTTCGCAACGCCGATCATCAACCTCTTCGAGCGTGAGTGCAACGTCATCGAACTCGATCCCCGCAAGACGCGGCAAGTGCTGCATGCCGACCGCACGCGGGCGCGGGACTTCGAGATCTACCGGGTCACCCGCGTCGAGGACGCCGACACCGAGGGGAACGACGCCGAAATCCCAGAGCTGTTCAGCCTCGGGCAAAACCGCGGCAGCGGCTGGGTCTACTCCACCGAACGGCGCCCTCGCCGGGCCACCGAGGATGAACGGCGCGACGGCCTGACCCGCACCTCATACACCGGGGACGACGTCTTTCTGTCGATCTCCCGTCCGCTCGCAAGCCCGCCAAACCGTCCGCTGAAGCGAGTCGACATCATGGCGCTTTGCACCAACCGCGATCTGCCGATCCTCGACGACAACCCCACTTTGACGCTGGAGACAGGCGATCCGGTAGAAACGGTCAGGCTCCTGGGCGCATTGCGTTCACCGCAGCCGGCCATCCCTGCCGCGCTGCCGGCGGGCGCCGAGGGCGAATCCCGTGCCGACAATCTCGCCTGGCGTCTCGTGGCGCAACTCGCGCTCAACTTTCTCAGCCTTGCCAAGGAAGGTCGCGGTACGGACCCGCTGCATGCGCTGCTCGATCTTTATGCCGACCGGGGAGATCCGAGCCTCGCCCGCAATGTGCATTCGATCGTTCGCATCGACTCGCGGTCGGTCATCGAACGGCTGCAGATCGACGGACCGATGTGCTTCGGACGGGGCACGGAAGTGACGCTGCATGTGGACCAGTCGGTCCTAGCGGGGCAAAGCACATTGCTGCTTTCGGCCTTGCTCGCGCGGCTGTTTAGCCGTCATGCCGGAATAAACGGCTTTGTGCGAACCCGCACGCGGCTGCTGCAGAAGCAGGAGGATGTGCCATGGCCGATGACGCCCGGCAATCGCTACCTGATCTAGACACATTCGACCTGGACCGGGCCGAAGGGCTGTCTGAATCGTTCGACTTCTTCGAGCTGTTGCGTCGGCTCGAACGGAGGGGCGGTCTGTTCGGCTATTCCGGCCAGCCGGATCGTGAGCCGGCAAGGCTCGGGCAGCATGTGCGTCTCAGCTTTACCGCCAAGGACGTGGTTGAGTTCCGCGACACGAAGGACAAGACGCCGGGGAAGGACGGGGCGCCGACCCGGGTCACGGTTGCAAATCTCGGGCTGATGGGACCGGAAGGTCCCCTGCCGCTGCATCTGACGCGTTGGGTGCTCGATCGCCTGTCGCAGCGCTGGTTCACCGGCGCCGATGCGCAACAGACCAGCGACACGACCTTCGTGGATTTCGTCAACATTCTTCAGCATCGCATGATCGCCCTGTACTATCGGGCCTGGGCGGATGCCCACCCCGCGGTACAGGTGGAACGCGCGGTCGGCGGCCGCGTTCGCGCCATGCTTGAGGCCATGGCGGGGATCGGCCTGCCCGGCACCCTCAATCCCGATCTCGACACGGTGAAGCTTCGTCAGGCCGCTTCGCTTGCCAGCCAGGTCGACGGCCCAGAGCGATTGACGCTATTTTTAGCGGAAGCGTTCAATGTACCGGTCCAGATCAAGGAATTCGTCGCCGCGTGGATAAACATACCACCCTCGCTCCAGACCCGCCTTGCCAAGGCCTACGGTACGCTCGGTCGCGGGGCGACGATCGGCCCGCGCGTCTTCAACCGCCAAAGCCGGATCGAACTCCGCGTCGGCCCGCTCGGATATGAGGACTTCAAGGCGTTCCTGCCGGGCGGTCAGCGTCTGAAAGTGTTCAAGCAGGCCGTTCGCGACATGATCGGGGAATCGCTCGACGTCGATCTGCGGATCGTGCTCGCGCGCGACGCCGTGCCGCCGCCGCGTATCGGAGCGATACAACTCGGCCGGACCACTTGGCTTGCGCGGCCCGCCGAAAGGGGGGATGCTGACGACATGCGGTTGCGGACGATCGTCGGATGGCGGCCGGAATCGGCGGGGGTCGCGGCATGAGTCTGCTGCTGACGCTGGAGCAAGGACCACGTACCCAGGCGGTAAGGCAGACCCGGCTGGACGAGGGTGAGTTGGTGATCGGCCGCAGCGCGGACGCGGGCTGGCAGATCGACGATCCCGACATGTTCGTTTCGCGCGCCCATTGCAAGATCACTGGCGGGCGAGATGGATACTTCGTTACCGACACGTCGAGCAGCGGGCTGTTCATCAACGACTCCGACAGCCCGCTCGGCGCTGGCGCGTCGGTCCGTCTTCAAAACGGTATGCGGCTGAGGCTGGGCGATTACATCGTATGCGTCGATCTGCGGATGCCGGTCGCTCAAGCACCAGCAGCCAACCAATCGGTCATGGAACGGTCGCCGGCGTCACGAGCGCCGGTAAGCATCGGCCGCGATGATTTCTTTTCAGCCACGGTCGAAGAAGAGCCGCGACGGCCACGTCCTGCCGATCTGCCGAACCCGTTCGAGCAGCCAGTTCCAGGAGCGTTCGAGCGTGCCAACCAGCGCAGTTCGCCTGCCTTCGACGACCCGTTCAGCCTCGATCCGGTATCAACGCCGGCGCCGAAAGGCGCTGCCTATCCCGAACCACGTGGTGCGCCAGGCCCCGCGGACCCATTCAGCCTCGATCCGGTGCCTTCCCGCAACGGTGCAACCGAGTCCGTTCCAGGAAAGTCATCCGAATTCGATGACGATTTTGGTTTCGGGCCGGCCGCTGCGCCTGATTTGAGAAACGGCGCCGGCCCGTCCGGTCAACGTGAACGCGCCGCCGTAAGACCGCAATCCGCCAACCCCTGGGATCTGCCTGCGCAACCGGCTGAGGCGCCTCCTCCGCCAAGAACGGGCGCTGCTGCCAAAGCTGCCCGGCCGGCAGCGGCGAGGCTCAATGACATGGCGCTTCGCACGGCATTCCTGCGTGGCATGGGCATTGAGGAAGCCGATTTTCCAGGGCGCGATACCGCCGCGGAAATGGAGAAGTTCGGTCGCGAATACCGGCTGATGATGGAAGGCCTGATGCAGCTTCTGCGCAAGCGAGCCGAGGAAAAGGGAAGCGCCCGTGTCGCCCAGACGATGGTCGGGGCCTCTGAGGTCAATCCGCTCAAGTTTCTGCCGACGGTCGACGACGCCATCGTCACCATTATCGCCGAGCGCAGCCCCGGATTTCTCGCCGGCGAAGCAGCAATCGCCGACGCGGTCCGCGACCTCGCGCAACATCACGTGCGCGCCTGGCGCGGTGTGCAGACCGCCTTGCGGCGGATGATTGACCGGTTTGACCCGGCGGCGATCGAGGAAGAGCTGAAATCGAATTCCGCGATCGGCACCCTGCTTTCAGGCGGGCGCGGCGCCAAGCTGTGGGAACTCTACCAGAAACGCCATCGTGAAATCGCCCAGAGCGCGGAATCGAGCTTCCTTGGTGAAATCGGCGCAGATTTTCGGGACGCATATGAGGAGGAGTGAGACATGATCGATCGACGCGAATTCGTCATTGCCCTGGGCGCGACGGGGTTGCTTACGGCTTGCCAGAGCGGTCCGCCAAAGCCATCGGCGATCACGGTCAACCTGACCGGCGCTGCCGGCATGAACCCGGGACCGGGTGGCGGCGATCGACCTGTGACGGTCCTCGTGATGCGGCTGCGCAGCACCGGTAAATTCAATTCGGCCGACTATTTCGCGCTGCAGGGGGATGCCGGCTCCGCGCTCGCAGGCGATCTCATCGGATCCGACCAGATGTCAGTCGCGCCGGGAAAGACCGCTACCAAAATCATTACCGTCGAGCCGGATGCAACTGCGCTGGGCTTCGTTGCGCTGATCCGCGAGCCCGGCGGCAGAAACTGGCGGACAACCAAGTCAGTTTCGCCGGGATCACAATTTACCGTCAATGCAACGCTTGGCAGCGGTGGAATTTCCGCCTAGCGGCCAAGGCAAGGGGTGCTCGATGCAGAGAGTGGCGGCATGAGCGATGCAAACAGGGTGCTGTGGTCCGAAGGCCTGTTTCTGCGGACCCAGCATTTTCAGCAGCAGGATCGTTTTTTCGAGGCGACTGTGCGCGGCGCTTTGCAGGCCGGGCAGCTCCATACATTCGGCTTTCAGCAGCTGACGCTGGACCAGGCAATGCTCGATGCCGGCCAGGTCTCAATCCTGTCGGCCCGGGGCATCTTCCCGGACGGGACGCCCTTCTCCATTCCAGACATGATGGACGCGCCGCGACCGCTGCCGGTCACGGCGGATACGGGCGCCGGCTCAGTGCTGGTCGCCCTGCCGCTCGAACCTCCCGGCGGCGTCGGCTTCGATCCGGCGCACGCCGCACCCACGGGCGCGCGCTATCACGGAAAGATTGTTTCGGTCCGCGACGCCGTCCAGGGCGGTTCGGACGCTGAAGAGATCGAAATCGCCCGTCCGCAGGCCCTGCTGCTTGCCCCCGGAAAATCGGTTGGCGGTTACACCGCCCTGCCCATAGCCGACATCAAGGGCATTCGAGCCGACGGCGGGGTGTCCCTGGACGAGACGTTCCTGCCGCCGACCTTGGTTACCGGCGCGGTGGCCTGGTATCGGCAATTGCTTCTGGAAGTCGTTACAGGCCTCGACCAGATCGCCGAGGCGCATGGCAAGATGGTCATGGGCGGGCCAGGCCGCAGCGTCGAAGACCTGTTGATGCTCAATCTTGCCAATGCGGCGCGTCCCCGACTGGCCCACATGCTGGCGCAGGATGTTTTCCATCCGGCCGAGCTTTATCTGGAACTCGCCGGTCTTGCCGGGTCGATGGCGACCTATGGATCCAGCGCGCGGCGGTTGGGCGAGTTGCCCGCTTACGATCACATGGCGCCTGGCCCCGCATATTCGGCGCTGGCGGATGCCCTGCGCTCGCTCATCCTGAGCCTGCGTTACATCGAGCCGAAGTCGCGCGCACTGCCCGTCATGCGGCATTCGACCAATGTCTGGAAAATCCGCATCGACAATCCAAAGCTCTTGGTGGCCAGCCGGATCGTCATCCGGGTCGGGTCCGAGCTGTCGGAGGATGCGCTACGCAAGATATTCGTCAATCAGGCGACTGTCGGCGCAGCCGATCAGTTCGAGGGCCTATGGAAATCCCGCCTGCCCGGCATTCCGCTGAAACCGCTTCATTCGCAACCCCGTGAAATCCCCTACGACGGCGATCGGCTGTGCCTTGAGCTGGATCAGAAAAGCGAGCACTGGGCCTCGCTGCTCGATGCCCCCGGCTTCGTCATCGGCGTTTCGGGCGTGTTGCCGAGCGAACCGCAGGTGGACTGCTATTCGGTAAACAGGTGAAATCATGAGCCGGGATGATCCTTTCGGACTGTCAGAGGATCGTGAACGCACTCGCATACGGCTGACCGGCGCGCCGATGCCGCGCCCGATGGCGCCGCTCTTGCCAGGCGCGCCGATAAAACGGTCCCGCGCTCACCCGAACGCACTTGTCAACGCCTTCGCGCCCTTGCTCGAGTTCGCGCCCGAGCTTGAAAGCGCGCTGCCGCCGGAGAATCCGGAAGCATTGCGCACCCGGTTGCTCGACGAACTGGTTCGGGCACGCGATACCGCAATGTCGTCGGGGTCCTCGCTGGAGCGGGCCGATCAGGCGGCCTGGGTGGTGGCGGCGCTGCTCGACGATCTGGCCTTGAACACGCCGTGGGGTGGTGCCAGCGCGTGGCCGCGTCAACCGCTCGTGGTCATGCTCCGCGGCGATGTCGATGCCGGCACGCAGTTCTTTACCCGTCTCGACGAACTGGAGCGCCACCCGAACCGTGATCGCGAATTGCTGGAACTGCAATATCATTGCCTGGCGCTCGGCTTCCGCGGCAAGTATCGCGTGCCCGGCCGATCGGGCGACCGCTCGCTCAATGCCGTTCGCGTGGCTGCGGCACGCTTCCTGCGCGATGCCGACGCCGAAGGCGCGCCGCTGTCGCCGAACTGGAAAGGCGTGATCGCCTCAGACGAGCCGCAGCGCTTCATCGTTCCGATCTGGGTGATGGCGCTCGCCGCCGCTGTTGTCGCCACCGCAATCCATATCGGGCTCTCGATGGGCCTGAGCAGCCAGGCAGTCGAGCTTTCCGCGCTTGTCCGCGCGCTGCCACCTCCCGCGCGGGGGAATATCAGCCGCACGTCGCCACAGGTCGACGCACCGCCGCCAGAGGCCGTGGATTTTGCGCTGTTGCCGGAATTTCAGGCCGGGGCGCCGGCCAATCTCAGATCGGCCCTCAGAGGCACCGAGAGCGTTTCGCTGGCGAGGCTGGTCGTTCAGGCCTCCAACCCCGAACTGTTCCAGTCGTCGCGAGCACAACTGACGGACGGTTTCGAGCCCCTGATCGGTTCTATCGCCAAGGTGATCCTCGCCAATCAGGAACTGATCGGAAACATCACGGTGGTCGGCCACACCGACAGCGTTCCGCTACAAAGCTCCAACCCGCTCTCCACCAACCAGCGGCTGTCCGAAGCGCGCGCGGCGACCATTGCCGACATGCTGGTCCGGAACGGAGTACCGCGGGACCGCGTTCGTTCCGAAGGTCGCGCAGCCACCGATCCCGTAGCCAAAAACAGCACGCGTCAAGGTCGGGCCCTCAACCGCCGCGTCGAGGTGCTGGTCGAAAAGAGGCTGTGAGATGTTCATCCTGCGCTTCCTCTGGGCGGTTCTGACATCGCGCTGGCTCTGGACGCTGATCGGCATCACGCTGCTTTCCCTGGTTATCTGGGTGTTCGGTCCGATCGTCAGGGTCGGTGCCTACGAACCCTTCGCCTCGGAAAATGTGCGCATCGTCATTATTGCGCTGCTGGTCATCTTCTGGCTGATCTGGCTGATCATCGCCCAGCGCCGGGCGATCCGTGCCAACCGCATGTTCGTCGCCGAGATCGCCGCGCCAGCGGTGGAAAAGCCGATCAGCCCCGGCGAAGAGAACGTCGCCGCCGTCGGTGCCAAGTTCGCCGAAGTGATGGCCGAACTGAAGCGCCGCAAGCTGGGCGGGCGCAAGTTTCTGCGCGAAATGCCCTGGTATGTGATTGTCGGGCCGCCGGCCACCGGCAAGACCACGGCCCTGCGGCAGTCTGGGCTGAACTTTCCGATCGACCTGACCGACGACCTGCAGGGGGTTGGCGGCACACGCAACTGCGACTGGTTCTTTTCGGAGAACGCGGTTCTGATCGACACCGCCGGCCGCTATGTCCAGCAGGAGAGCCAGCCCGACGTCGATGCGGCGGAATGGCTGGGCTTCCTCGACCTTTTGAAGAAGCACCGAGGCCGCCGGGCACTGAATGGGGTGATCGTCGCGCTATCGATCGACGTGCTTTCGGAGGGCGACGAAGCCATCAAGGCACACGGCCGCAAGATCCGCCGCCGGCTGGCTGAGCTCAACGACCGGCTCGAAATCCGCCTTCCTGTCTATCTGATGCTGACCAAGGCCGACCTGATCAAGGGTTTCGAAGCTTTCTTCGGCGGCCTGTCGACGACCTCGCGCGAGCAGGTGTGGGGGACGACCTTCGCGCTGGACGCGCGTGTCGACGCAAAGACCATAGAGCGGGAAATCGCCACCCTGGCGACGGAACTCGAGCGGCGACTGGTGCCGCGCCTGGAGGACGAGGACAAACTCGCCGCCCGCGCCGAGATCTTCAGGTTTCCCGCCCAACTCGCAAGTCTGTCCGAACCAATCCACGTGCTGATCGAGGCAATGTTCGGCGAAAGCCGGTACGAAGAAGCCGCCTGGCTGCGCGGCCTCTATCTGACGTCAGCAACCCAGGAAGGGGCACCCATCGACCGGCTGGCCGCGGCGCTGTCTTCTTCCTTCGGTCTTCCGCCGCGACGTGCCATGCCGGCGCCGCGCGTCGAAAAACGCAGCTTTTTCCTGAAGAATCTGCTGACCGAGGTCATCTTCAGGGAAGCGGGCCTGGGGACGTTCGATCCGCTGGCGCAGCGCCGCCGCACCTGGATCTGGCGTGGCGCCGCCGCCGCATGTGCCGCCTCCGCCCTGTTGGCCGGCGCGATGTTCACCTGGTCCTACTATGACAACCGCAATGCGATCACGGCGCAGGCAAGCCAGTTCGAGGCGCTGCAGACGCCGCTGACCGCGGCTGCGGCAAACCCGGCGTCGGTGGAGCAGCCGGCCATCGATGGCGCGCTCAATGCGATGGCCGAGGTCGCAAATGCCCGAACGGCACCGCCGAGCAGTGCCCAGGATTTGCTCGGACCATCGGCCTCGGCGGAACTGCTGCGGGCGCAGGCCGACACCTACGACCACGCTTTGCGCAACGTTCTTGAGCCGCACATGATCGCTCTGCTCGAGGCAACCATGTGGCGGCAGATCCGCGATCCGGATTTCATGCTGGGGGCGCTGAAGACCTATCGCATGATGACGGGCCTGTCACAGATGGATTCCGATTTCGTCCAGAACTGGTGGGTGAACGACTTGCCCGAATTCGCACCGGCGGCGCCCTTTCCGACGGCCGACGCGGAAGAGCACCAGCTTGCCGCGATTCGCCGCATGGCGGTCGACGACAGCTATATCGCGCCGGATCAGGCTCTGGTTGCCGAGGCACTGAAAACAGTCTGCACGATTTCATTGCCGGCGCGTGCCTACAGGCAGCTGCTGGCCGACCCGGCGGTGGCCGGGCTCAAGGAATGGACCCCCGCGAATTTCGCCGGACCCAATGGCGCCAAGGTTTTTGCGCGGCGTTCCGGCAAGACGCTCCGCGTTGGCATTTCGGGAGCATTCACCTATTCCGGCTTCCACGACGCCATTCTCGACCGGGTCGAGGATGTCGCAGCCCAGGCGGCGCTGGATCGCGCGGTCTTCGCCGGTGGCTGTTCGGAGAATTCCGAAACCTCCGTCTCTGCCCTGTCCGAGGATATTCTGAAGCTCTATTACGAGGACTACATCGCGCAATGGGACAGTTTCCTGCGCGATATCAGACTTGCGCCATTGGCCGACCTGAATGTCGCCAGCGAGAATCTCAAGGACCTTTCAAGCGCCGATTCCGCACTGAAACGCCTGCTTACGGCAGTCATTCAGGAGACCGACCTTACGCGATCCGATGAAGCGCCGGCCGACAACAAGGCCGCAGCGAAAGGCGGCTCGAAACTGCTCGGCAAGCTAGGGAAGCTGGGAAAGATCGTGAAGACGGGGGCAAAATTGCTGCCGCGCGCTGGCTCTCCCGACGAGGTGGATCTTACCGGCAATCTGGTGGCCGAACACTTCAAACCGCTCAAGGGCGCAATCGCCGAGGTTGACGGCCAGCCGCCGGCGCTCGACGCCGCGGTGGTGGCCCTGACCGCCCTGTCCAACGTTCTGCAGACGGTCGCGGCCAATCCCGACCCCCAGGACGCCATCAAGAAGCAGGGCGGGCTTGCCGAGCTGACGGGAGCGGTCGCCAGGCAAGCGCAGATCCTGCCCGATCCGGTCGACGGCTGGCTCGGCGGCATCGCCGGCGATACCAGCGGCCTGACGCAGAAGGCGGTCACCTCGGAGCTTAACGCCATCTGGCGCGCCGACATCCTGCCGTTCTGCCAGGCAGCGCTGAACGACCGTTATCCCTTCAGCCCCGAAAGCGCGGTCGACGTCAATGTCCGTGATTTCGCTCGTCTGTTCGGGCCGGCCGGAATGATAGACGCCTTCATCAACGACCATCTGATCAGCTATGTCGACACCGCCAGCCAACCATGGAAATGGCGTGCCGATTTTGGCCTGGACTCTTCGGCTCTGGCGGCATTCGAACAGGCCAGGCGCATCCGCGACGATCTCTTTCCCGGCGGTACCGGCCCGGTGATGAACTTCACGCTCGAGCCCAAGGATCTGTCTCCGAACGTCACACGCGTCACGCTCAATCTCGATGGCCAGAACCTCGTCTACTTCAACAACGCGACGCGGCCGCAGCCGATGACCTGGCCCGGCAAGGACGGCACCGGCGTCATCTCGCTCGCCTTCCTGCCGATCGACGGCTCACCCGAAATCATGATGAACGAGACCGGCAGCTGGGCATGGCTGAGGATGTTGCGCGGCGGCCGTTTCACAGGCACCTCGCTGACTGACGTCTATAGCCTGCGACTGGGGACGCAAGGCATGTATGCCGACTTCGAGCTCAAGGCGGCAAGCGTCGAGAACCCCTACAATCTTCAGATGTTCAAGAAGTTCTCATGTCCGCCCCAGATATGATCCTGCCCGGCTTTTACGGCAAAATGCCTGCTACCGGCGATTTCGTCACGCGGCGGCTGCCGGGGGACTTCGTGCGCGTCTGGGACCGCTGGCTGGCACAGCACATCGTCCCGCTGATGGGACTGGAATTTTGGCCGCGCACCACCGTGTTGCGCTTTTTGGCCGGTACGGCTTCCTTCGGCGCGTCGGCAGGCATCATCTTGCAAAGCGCCGACCGGGTAGGCAGGCAGTTTCCGCTGACCGTCGTCGCGCAGCTCTCCGAGGCTCCCTTCCAGCTGGCCCATGCGGAGGCATGGTTGTCCGGAATCGAAGAGGCAGCCATCGCCGCACAACAAGGTGAGCTGACCCCCGACGAGCTGGATGCCGCCTTGACGGCACTGCCGGTACCGCCCGTGGAACCGGGCAGCGAGATCATTACCGACCTGGTGATGTGGACTGCACATTCCGACATTTTCGATATCGATCCGCAATCGCCCGCAGAGACGCTGGAGCAGATCTTCACAGTCAGCTGGGAGACCAGCTGATGCAGATCTGGAACCAGATGGGCTATCCGCACCAATTCACCATGGGCATGGACAAGGCCGGCCATGAGTGGATCGTCGTGGTGGTAAAAGGCACATTCGACTTTCCCACGACACCCGGCGGACTGGTGCAAAAATCGTCGGAGCAGGTTCCGCTGGTCATGGCCGACACGCAGACCGGCGTGCCCGGCTATTCGGCCACGCTGTGGGAAACCGATTTCGCCTTCCGCAAGCCGCGCTGCGACATTGTCGCCAATGGCTGTGCTTACGCACCAAACGGCAGACCGGTCGAGCGTGTACCGGTCGGCATCAAGTTGGGCAATTGGTCAAAACTGTTCGAGGTCGTCGGCCACCGCGAATGGCGCTCAGTCGGCCCGGTCTTTACCGCCACGTCGCCGCAGCCCTTCTTCAAGCTTCCGATCTCCTACGACGTTGCTTGGGGCGGTACCGATCGTCTGGATCCCGAGGACGAGCTTCCTGCCAGCTACAAATACAATCCGGTCGGAATCGGCTGGTCGCGCACGAGAAACCAGCGCCTCGTCCCCGGCCTACGGCTGCCGAACACGCAAGCTGTCGATGAGGAAATCCGCTCGCCGTTCGGCGATTACAAGCCAATGAGCTTCGGGCCAATGGGACGTGGCTGGCCGGGCCGCATCGAATATGGCGGCACCTATGACGACAACTGGACAAAGAACATATTCCCGTTCCTGCCGCCTGACTTCGACGAACGCTATTTCCAGATGGCGCCGCCTGACCAGCAGATCGACCACCCGAAAGGCGGCGAGGACGTGGTGCTCATCAATCTGACGCCGGAAGGGCGGGTGAGCTTTCGACTGCCACCGACCGCGTTACCGATGACGTTGTTCGCCGCGGACGACGAGGAGCCGCGCTTCGAAGGAACGGTATTCCCTGATTCATTGCTGTTCGATCCTGAGCATAGGCGCTTCTCCATGGTGTGGCGGATTTCAAGCCGCATTCGTCGCACGATCCTGGACTTCGTGGAGTGCTGGGTAGGCCCGCCCTCTGAATCGATGCTCAGAGCACGAGCCTCCGGCCGCCGCTATATTCGAGCCGGGGGAACGTCGGACTTTGTTCCCGAGGACGCATGACAAATCGCCTCGTCATATCTTCGATCGGCATGGTCACAGCAGTTGGTCTGGACGCGCCTTCTTCTTGCGCGGCCATGCGGGCGGGCATCGACGGTTTTCAGGAGACAAGATTTGCAGCCGGCGGCGGCAAGCAGTTGATTGGAGCGCCCATTCCAATCAAGGAAAACTGGATCGGTGAAAGGCGGATTGCCTATATGGCGGCTGCCGCGATCAAGGAGGCCCTAGGCGGCGCACCCGGTGCATCGGGATCGACGATCACCCTGATCCTGTGTCTCGCGGAAGAGGGACGGCCAGGCAGGCCTGCACCGGACGCACAGCGCCTTCTCGGCCGCATAGGTGAACTCACCGGTCTGACAAGCGCCTGGCAGACGCACGTCATCGCCCATGGTCGCCCGTCCGGTCACATCGCGATCGAGCATGCGCGCAGATTGTTAAGCTCCGGGGACGCCGAAAATGTCCTGATTGCGGCCGTCGACAGCTATCTCACAGCCGGGACAATCACCCATTACTTCATGGAAAGTCGCCTGCTGGCGCCACGTCATCCCGACGGATTTATACCCGGAGAGGCGGCCGCAGCATTCATGTGTACTTTGGCAGGCCGGCCCGGGGCCCGTGGCCTCGAACTTCTCGGGCTGGGGCTCACGCGCGAGCCGGCCCATATCTACAACGAGGCGGATTTGCCGCTCCGCGGCGACGGGATGACTGTGGCTTATCGATCAGCCCTCGAAGAGACAGGAGTAGAACTCAGTCGGGTGGGTTACAGAATCGCTGATCTGATCGGTGAGAAATACTGGTTCAAGCAAAGCGCACTGGCGACGTTGCGACTGGCTCGAGGCCGCCGCGAGTTCATGGATATCTGGTCGCCGGGAGAGACCGTAGGCAATGTCGGCGCCGCCGTGGTGCCGATCATGGTGGGATGGGCATTTACCGCCGCAGCCAAAGGATATGCCGCAGGTGATCCGGTCCTGATCGAGGCATCCAATGATGTGGGCGAGTGCGGGGCAGCGGTTCTGAGCGGATCGGCGCGATAGATGGGAAATGTGTTCGCCAACGGGCTGGAAATTTCCGGAAGAGGAAGCGACGGCAAAACGATTGCCGCCTTTCCGGACACCTGCTTCACGCCTCCGGAAAATCCTGCCACGCCCCCTGGCGTACCAATTCCTTATCCCAGTTTCGGGTTTTCAAGCGATACTGATCAAGGAACGGGGACCGTCAAGATCTCCGACAAGACCGTCAATATCAAGAACCAGTCCTTTCTCTCAAAAACATCCGGAACGGAGGCCGGATGCGCGGCAAAAAAGGGCATTATTACTTCTACAAATACCGGCAAGGAGTATTTCCAGTCGTGGTCGAACAATGTGAAGTTCGACGGCGAACCTGTTATCCGGTTCACCGACCTTGCGACGAACAACCACGCCTCACTTGCCGCCAACCAGAGTGCGCCTTGGTACCATCTTCTCTTCAGGGACGGCGCGGAGACGGAATGCTGGGTGCTCCTGCAGGAGCACAATCTGAGACTGCATCCCCACAACCAGGCAAATTGCCCGGATGGCTATGAATCCGAGCACTATGTCGGAAACGAATATTTTCAACACGACCGAGAGCACAACCAAAGTTACCAGCAATGGAAGAATTACAGCCAGCACCGCGCGCCCTGCGTGTGCATCCGCGCCAAAAAACACGCCCAGGGCGGAGGATTTCAGCATTCGGGACCAGGTTCGAAGGTCAACACACCGCACGACCTCAAGACCAAGCGGCTCAATCAATACAAGGAACGCCTGGCCAAACGCGGACAGAAGCCGAAGCTGAAGGGCGTTGTCGCCCAAGGTGCCGACGCCATTGTCAACACGCACAAGGAGACCAAGGCGGCCGATCCCGATACCAAGAAGGAGATCGCAAAGTGTCTGCGGGCGATCTTCATGGCCTATATCGAAGATGCGGTGCATCCCCCGAAGTCGCGTGAGACGTTGAATAATATGACGACCATGGCGCACAAGAGCTAAGCTGGGCAGAAGGAAGGGCGCAGCAAATGTCTAGGAAAATCTCGGACCTCAGCCCTGACGAAGTCGACACCGACGCCATAAATGCTTACCACCTTGGCGGAAATCTCTTCAGCGTTTCACTGCAGTTGACCGACCGACACAATGAGATCGCGCACTCTTACCTGTTCAAGATCTCCTTCGACGGTCGGAGCATCCGCAGCGAGACCATATTTGAATTGCCGAGCCAGATCCTATCTCACGTCAGCCGCTCGCCGGACGAACACGTCGTTCTGGACCTCGGTGCGACGACCCACCTGTTCCGAGGCAAGTCCCACACGACATGGGAAACGCCCTTTGACGACTTCGTTGACAAGATCTGGCAGCACGAAGGGGGAGAACTGTACCTCCTTGGAGACGCCGGCATCTGCTGCATTGCGGAAGGACAGTCGTGGCGACCCATCAAACGAGGCACAAAGTCAAATCTAAGAACCATTCACGGCCAACCAGGTGGTGACGTGCACGTGGCTGGCTTCGATGGCGCCCTGCTTCGCCTGGCGGGTGGCAAGTGGAAACAGATTCCACTCAACTTCAACGTACCGATCAACGCCGTCCACGTGACATCTGATGGCCGCGTAAAGATGGGTGGCGACGACGGCGACTGCTTCGAATACTTCGAGGATCGTGTAGATGAAGTCCAAGGCCCGGAGACGGACTTTGCATCGATCTACGAATTCAAGGGCAAGACCTATTGGGGCGACGACGGACATGGCCTTCTCGTTCAAGATGGGTTCAAACTGGTCCCGTTCCGCGCCTTGGACTTCGGGAACTTCATGCATGCGTCGCGCGAACTCTTGGTGGTTGTCGGCTGGAAGGAAGTATTTTTGTTTGACGGAGATGAATGGCGGGGCTTCGAGTTTGAATATGACGGCGAACTCCACTGCCGCATCGTCGACATGACGCGCCGCTATCTATAGAAACGCTTTTACTTCACGCACAATTCGCGTCCGTCAGATCGGTTCAGACCCGCTCTGAGCATTTGTGTTTACGCAATTCCGGACGCAAAACCTGGACTTGCTCCAAAGCGTCTCGTTTGACCGGCCTCATGCGACGCGCTTAGGTCGTTGTTTTATGCTTGTCGTTATCGCAAAACCGCCGCGTACTTTTGCCCGAGATGCATTAGAGAACAGCGCCGGGATGGCCGTCGTCCGCTATGGTATTCTTGCGCACAGCGATGTAACTGCGAACCTTATCGAGATCGAGGTCCGCTATTCTCGGCGGATCGGGAACCGACAGCATTCGCAGGACAAAAAGTTCCCCCTGCTCCGGAGATTCCTCGTAGATCTTGCGGGCCATTGCCAGCCCGTGCTCGCCTGCGACCCGCAGCCCATCCAGATAGGCTTCCAAACGCTCGACAAGGCGCGCTAACCTGACCTCGTCCATATCGGGGTTCTCATCGGGATGAAGCAGATGGTAGTCGTACACAGTCCAAAGAAAGGCTGCCATCTCGGCGTGTTGGCGAACAATCTCGGGAAGGATCGGGACTGGCATCAGTTGAGATTCACCGATCCGCCACGAATTCTATTCGTGGCGCTGGCATGGCTGGTTACGTAAGTTCCCCGGATGGTGATATGGCCATCGTGCTCCATAACAATGGTGGCCTTTCCGCAGCGCAGTTCGATGCGTTTTCCGCTCACTATCCTTACACATTCGCCGTCGCTGACAACCGACGGCAAACCGGATTTATGCGCCGGTTCGACAATTCGCCCAACTATCAGCGGCCTAAGAGGATCGCCGTCCTGGAAAAGCAATGCCACCTCGGCCCCAATCATTGAAGACGACAGTTCGGTCAGGCTTCGCGCCTGGACAGCATCCGTGGACGGGTTGCCGGGGAATACGACCAACGGCCCGCTGTCGCCCATCCCCAGGAACATGCCTATCACGACACCGTCTATTCGTCCCAGAACATCAACCATTTGAATATCCTAGTTCTGATGGATCTTACTGCCCTTCATGACGATCTTCTTCGAGGCAGTTATGCCGATTTCGCCTGATCCGGTAACGGTGATGTCCTTGCCCTCGATGGTGATCGTCCCGTCCTTCTTCAGCGCGATGCCTGCCGCCCCGCATTTGATCAGAATGCTATCGCCTGCCTGAATGGTGAGGTTTTTTCCGACCTTGATTGTTTTGTCCTCGCCGATGTCTTCCACACCATTCTTCGCGATCTTCGCCGCACTGTTTCCACCAACTTCGGTCTGGTCGTCCTTGGCGATTTTGGCTAATCGGCCCGCGTCGATTGTCGTGTCCTGGTCCTTGGCAATCTTGACCGTCTGACCACCACCAATCTGGACGCTCTGATCCGCAGCAACCTGCCAATTGTCCGCCGCCCCGATATCGTGGCTCTGCGCCGCCCCTACAGTAACCGACCGTGTCGCACCGATTGTATTCGCTTGCAGGCCACCCACGGTCCGGGTCTCGGATGCGCCGACCGAATCGACCCGAGCCGCGCCAACGGTCACCGTCTGGACGGCGCCGACAGTTTGCGTATGCGCTATGCCGATTGTCTCGGTGGAGTTTGACCCAACATTGATGGTTTCGTTCGAGCCCACCGTCAGCGAGCGATCTACACCCACCGTCTCGGTATCGTTCGAGCCGATGTCCGTGGTCTGGTCGACGCCGACCTTGACCGTCTTGTTGTTGCCGACGTCCTCGTCGAGGTTGTGGCCGACGGAGTGCTTGGCGTCGTGGTCTATGCGATCCGACTGGTCGTGCTGGACCAGCTTGGTGCGGTCGTTCTTGATCAGAAGGTTATGATCCTTCTGCGCCTGGAAATTGACCAGTTCGGAGCCGGCCTTGTCCTCGAACATCAATTCGTTGTAGCCGCCGCCGCCTTTGGAGGAGTCCGACTTCCAGCCGGATTGCGTGGCGCTGCCCGGCAGCCCGTAGGGCGGCATCTGCGAGGCGTTGTAGACCCTGCCGGTGATGATCGGCAGATCCGGGTCGCCTTCAATGAAATCGATGATGACCTCCTGGCCGATGCGCGGTATCTGGATGAACCCCCAGCCGCTGCCGGCCCAGGTCTGCGAGACCCGCACGAAACAGGAGCTGTTCTGGTCCTTCTTGCCCAGACGGTCCCAGTGGAACTGCACCTTCACCCGGGCATATTTGTCGGTGAATATCTCCTCGCCGGAGGGACCGACCACCGTCGCCGTCTGGGGGCCGCGCATGATCGGCCGGGGCGTAATCCGCGGCGGACGATAGGGCAAGGCAGTCGGCGCGACACCCAGGATCACCTTGAAGTTCTCGCTGCCGACGTCGGCAAGGGCCCTGTAGCCCGGATCGAACAGCCGGTATTCGGCGCTGACCACCAGATACTCCTGGTTCTGGTCTTCGCGCGGAAAGCCGTCCAGCTTGAACGTGCAGCCCGAATACAGCCCACGCACGGTTCCGACAGCGGCGATGCGCTGGTGCACGGCCTGGATTTCCTCGCGCCGTATCGCGGCCAGGCTGTCGCCGCGACCGACTTCAAGATGCGCACCCGGTTGGCGGTAATTCTCGCCTGCCGCCAATTTGTGGCCGAACGGCTGGGCGGATTTGGCCATCAGGTCGGCGCCCGGCTTCTCGAAATCATAGTCGGTGTGGACATAGGCGCCCGGCCGCACCGAACTGCCCGGAATCCATTCGGTGATGTATTCGACATCGCGCCGCGAGCCCTGCCCTTCAAAGTGATAAGGCACCTTTTCGTAACCCGGCGCAGGCTTCAGCTTGCTCATCGCATCGGCGAGCACAAGTGTGTGCTTGCCCTCGTCGTGCTCGAAGAAATACAGGATGCCTTCGTGCTCGAGCAGCCGCTGCACGAAATCGAGATCGGTCTCGTCGTACTGGACGCAGTATTCGCGCGGCGGATAAGACCCTTGCAAGCGCTTCTCGAATTTTGCCGTGCTGTATTTCGAGAAAACCTCCTCGACGATTTCGATGACGCTCATGTTCTGGAAAATGCGGCAGTCGGTCGTGTTGCCGAGGAACCAGAGCCATGGCCTGATGACCGCTTCGTAATAGGCCAGCCTGTCCTCGATCCGGGTGAGCCGGAATTCCGAGATCAGGCCGCTGAACCAGCGTTTCGGATCGGATTCCCCTTCGATCGAGACAGCCCCGCCCAGCATCTTGAGCGGGTCGATATCGGGGCTGCTGCTGACGAACCCGACAGTATAGGCCAGACAACGACTGATCTCATCGCGCCCGACAAGATGGGTGAAGGTCAACAACTCGGCGCCAACCGGTGTCTGCACAACCGTAGCACGTTCGTTCGGCATGGGTCGTGCCCCTCCTGGACGCGGCCGCCAGTGTGGCGGATTTGAAGTTCCTGCTATGTGATCAGCATCACCTTCAGGAACGCCACACCAGGCCATGCTGAGCCTACCACAGGTTTTCCCGCCGACCAAAAAAGAACGAGCGGCAGCTGAACCTTGCCTTATCGATTTCATGGACTTGAAACGCTGCTGTCCTGTTATACTTGCAAGCTGCTAGAATGGTGGCTTATCGATCGAAGATCGACGGCGATTTTGGATGTTCATCAGGCTGCAAATCAACAATGTCGACGCCCTGCCCGCTGGCATCTCGACTGGCTATGCAACCCGTGATCGCGGCTTCGAAATCGGACGCGAGGCTTGTGACTGGACCTTGTCCGACCCGGACAAATTCGTCTCCGGACGGCACTGCGAGATCCGGTACGACGCGGGCGCGTTCTGGCTGCACGATGTCTCGCGCAATGGAACCTTCATCAACGGATCGAGCCAGCGCATGGCTGGCCCGCATCGGCTCGGTCATGGCGACCGGCTGCTGATTGGCCGCTACGTCATCTCCGTAGCGATTGACGACGAGCGCGCGACGACAGGCCATGCTCAAGGCAATCGCGGTTCGACGCAACGGGAAATGCCGGTTGCCACGGGCCGGCCGCCGAGCCTCGAAAACGAGCCCTTCTTCAGTCCGGCGGAGCAGCGGCCCGGGCAGCAGGCGTCGGCGTCGACATCTTCCTTGCTGCAGCCCATTCCTCCGCCCTCGGCGGGGGCCGCACCGCGCCACCCTGACGCAGACGAGGTGCTGCGGGAAATCGCGATCGGAGCCGGCATTTCACCGGAATTGCTTCAATTGCGTGACAAGCATGAAGTCGCCGCCGAAATCGGCGCGGTGCTGCGGACCGTGGTCGAGGAACTGGCCTTGCTGCTGAAGGCGCGGGCGGCTGCGAAGATACTGGCCAAGAGCACACACCGGACGATGATAAGTGCCGAGGACAACAATCCCTTGAAATTCGTCCCGGGAACCGACGATATCCTTGAGATCATGTTCGCACGGCGCAGAGTCGGCTATCTTGATGCCAGGCACAGCATCGAAGACGCATTCCGCGATCTCAAGACGCACGAATTCGCCACCTACGCAGCCATGCAGGCTGCTCTCTCCCGCCTGCTTGACGACTTGTCGCCCGAGGCGATCGGCAAAAAGCTACCGCCTACCTCGTTCAGTTCGAAGAAAGGCCTGGCCTGGGACGCCTTTGTCGCGAAATGGCGAACCATGGAGGAAGCCCACGAAAACGGCATGCTGGATATATTCCTGTCCTATTTCAGCGAGGCTTATGCCAAGGCCGACAAGCAAAAATAGACCGGTGAGACCGACGCTGGCGCATAGAAGATGCGAGTGCATCCTTGCGCACCCGAAAGAACGTGCAGTGCTATAGTCGGCGAAGAAAAATCTCCCTGGCGCACTGCATCCGGTTCCAATGGACACTTTCTGAGACTACGATCACATACGACAGTTCGCCAAGCTGGTAAGGTTGATTGACCTGGGGTCTGCGGCAAATGTCATCTTACGGCGGGATAGCGTTTTGTAGCCAACCTTCCTCCGAACACTGCCCTCGTCAGCAGGGCCAGCGTTTCCTGCACCTGACCAGGAGCCGTTTTGCGCCTTTCCGGCGCATGCACGGACATCGCGCGTGGATGGAAGAGCGGCGATGAGTTCGAAGGACGATCCTTTCGGTCCGGCGGGCAAGACGGTCATTCGCTCCAACCCACGGCGCGAGCAAAAAGCGGCGCCAGCTGCTCAGGAACCCGTCCCGGGTGGAAAGCAGCACTCGCGGGTCAAGGATTCAACGGTTTTCGATTCTGGTGTCGGCCGGCACACGCCGCCGGGCTGGATATCCGAAACCGTGATTTATCAAGGTGCAACTCCCGGCGCAGCAACGGGAGTTGGCTCGGTTGCGGCCGCGCCGAAGCCAGCCATGCAGCAGGAAATCCTGCTCGATGCCGTGGACAGCGTCAGATATTCCGCGGCAAACCCGATCCTCGCCGCGGCCGCGCCCTTGCTGATGCTGTTCGGCCAGCTCAGGCTCCTGTCAGTCGAAAGACAGGCGGAGCCACTGGCGGAGCATATCGCCGATACGATTGAAAAGTTCGACCGCACAATCGAGAAGTCAGGCGTACCCGAAGAGGATGCCCGGATTGCAAAATTCGCCCTTTGCGAAACCGCTGACGATCTGATCGGCAACCTGCCTTGGCCCAAGAGTGATGACTGGGCGCAGCACAGCATGCTGTTGCGGTTCTTCCACGTCGAACCCACCGGCACCGGCTTCTTCGAAGCACTGAACAAGGTGCTGGCCACACCGGAGGCACATTACGACTTGCTGGAACTGCTATATGCTTGCCTTTCGTTGGGGTTCGAAGGCCAGTATCGAGGTCTGACGCGCGAGGACACCAATCTCGAACGCATCCGACGCGACGTCTATGAGACGCTCCGCTACTTCAGGGCGCGCACCGACGAAGAGGTCTCGCCCCACTGGCAGGGCATGGCGGCGACAATGGCGAAGTCGTCGGCCCGACTACCGCTCTGGGTCGTTGCGGCTGCTACATCGGCGCTGCTGACGGCGGCATTCTTCGCGTTGCGGGTCTTCATCACCAACGAGGGCGATGCCGTCGCCGGCGAACTGCTGGCCCTCAATCCATCGACGCCGGTCACCATCGAACGCGCCAGCGTGGCGCCGCTGGCCGGGCCGGTGAAAGTCGCCCCGCCTGTGACCGCCACCGCCACCCAGATCGATCGCGTCCGTACCGTACTGGCCAAGGATGTTGCGCGCGGCGGACTGACCGTCGGCACGCAGGGCATGTTCATCGTCGTGGAGATCAACAATATTCTGTTGTTCCAGTCCGGCAGGGCTGAGATAAAGCCGGAATTTGGGCCGATAGCCGCGGACATCGCGGCCGCGCTGGAACCTGAGCCCGGACCGATCAGGATCGTCGGCCATACGGACAATGTGAAGCCGCGAAAATCGAGCGCGTTCAAATCCAACTTCGACCTTTCCGTCGCCCGGGCGAAGGCGGTCGAAGCAATGATGGCGCCGCAGTTCAGCAAGCCTTCGCGGATTACGGTCGAGGGCAAGGGCGAGGACGAGCCGATCGCCGACAATGCGACGCCGGAGGGCCGCGCTCAGAATCGCCGGGTCGACATGATGATCCCCAAGGAGGAGACGTTGTGATCGCGGCCGACTGGAAGCGCCCATGACGCGTTGGCTGCTGCGGATATCCAGCGTCATTGCGCTGGCCGGTTTCGCTACAACCATCTGGTTTGCCGGACCATTGATCCGCTTCGCCGACACCCGCCCGCTCGGCCCCGTCTGGCTGCGTGCCACGATCATAGGCGTCACCCTGGCGATCGCGGCGCTCTTCCACGGCTTCCGTTTCTGGCAAATGCGAAAGGCGCAGAAAGTGCTCGAGGCGGCAATCGTTCGCAACGACGACAGCGATGGCGACTCGCAGGTGCTCGAGGCCCGCATGAACGAGGCCATTGCGACGCTGAAGCGGTCGAGCGGCAAGCGCAACTTCCTCTATGAGATCCCCTGGTACATCATCATCGGCCCGCCCGGCGCAGGCAAGACGACGGCGCTGGTCAATTCGGGCTTGAAATTTCCGCTTGCCGGGTCGGGTGACGCCCAGCCGGTGGCCGGTATCGGCGGCACACGCTCCTGCGACTGGTGGTTCACCGACGAGGCGGTGCTGATCGACACCGCGGGACGCTACGCAACGCAGGATTCGCATGCCGAGAGCGACAAAAAGAGCTGGCTTGCCTTTTTGGCGCTGCTCAAGAGATACCGCACCAGGCAACCGATAAACGGCGTCATCCTGGCCATCAGCCTTGCCGACCTCATCAGCCTCGACGATCAGCAGTTGGACGCCCATATCGTCGAAATACGCAGCCGGCTGCGAGAGACATACGAAACACTGAAAGTCCAGTTTCCAGTCTACCTGCTTTTCACCAAGGCCGATCTTGTCTCCGGATTCATGGATTATTTTGGCGGGTTCGACGAACCGCGCCGGCGCAAGGTATGGGGCGCGACATTCCAGACCGCGGATCGCGGCAAGAACATGGTCGGCGAGGCTCCGGCCGAGTTCGAGGCACTGGCAAAACGGCTAGCGGAAGAGATACCCGACCGGCTGCAGGAGGAGGCTGATCCGGTCGCGCGCATATCCGTCTTTGGCTTTCCGGCGCAATTTGGCGCGCTGAAGGGTCGGATTGCCACTTTCGTAGCCAGCCTGTTCGATCCGGCCCGCAGCCAGGTGAATGTCAGCCTGCGTGGATTTTATTTTTCGTCAGGCACGCAGGAAGGAACACCGATTGACCAGGTGCTGGGCGCAATCGGCCGCAGTTTCGGCAGCAGTTCCAGGGCCTATCTGTCCGGTATCGGCAAAAGCTTCTTTTTGCACGATCTTCTCACCCGCGTCATTTTTGCGGAGGCGGGGTGGGTTTCATACGACAAATCGGCCGAAAGGCGTGCGGCGATCGCCAGATATGGCGGCCTTGCCATAATCGCATTGATCGCGGCGGTGGCCCTGGGCGCCCTGGCCATGAGCTACACAGCCAACAGGTCATTGATCGCCGCCACCACGCAGGCGATCAACCAGTATCGCGAGACAGCGGACCCGCTACTGAAAAGTACAACGGTCACCGATGTCGATCTCGAAAACGTCATTGGCCCGCTCGACCAGTTGCGCAATCTGCCGGCAGGGTTCGAAACCGGTGACTTGCCGACACCGATCGAGGAAACGTTCGGCCTCAGCCAGCGGGAAAGACTACTTTCGGCATCCAAAACGGCATACCGGCAAGCGCTGGAGCGAACATTCCGCGCGCGCCTGCTGATCCAGGCCGAGCGGACGATCCAGGCCAAGATGGCTGACCCCGCCGCGCTCTATGAACCATTGAAAATCTATCTGATGCTTGGCGGCAAGGCGCCGAAGGTCGACGACGCGTTGATCGTTTCCTGGATGAGACAGGATTGGGAGCAAAACCGGTATCCGGGCGAAAACAACCGCGAGGGACGGGCGCAGCTCGAAAAGCATCTGCGCGCCATGCTTGCGTTGGACGACGCCTATGATCCGGTTTTCGAACTTAACCGACCGCTTGTCGAATCCGCCCAGCGCTCGCTCGGACGCATGAGCCTGGCCGATCGCGCCTCCACAATGATCAAGTCGGCTGTATATGCGGCGGCGCTGGACGATTTTTCCGTTTCCGCGAAAGGTGGCCAGGAAGCGCAGTTGCTGTTCGAGCGCATCGACGGCAGCGATCTGTCGGATCTTCGTGTTCCCGGTATCTACACCTATGCCGGCTTCAATGAATTCTACCTCGGGCAACTGTCGCGCATTGCGCAGATGCTGGTCGACGACCAATGGGTTCTCGGCGGGGGGGGCGAGCAAGGCGCCATCGATCAGGAATTGCTCAAGCTCGGCCCGGAACTTCTCGATCGCTACGGGAAGGAGTTCACCGCGGCGTGGAACGCCGTTCTCGATGAATTGAGGTTCAAAGCGATGCTGAAAGACAAGCCGAACTATATCGCGCTTTCCGCCGCCGCATCACCAACCTCGCCGATCGACCAGCTTTTTACGGCGATAGCCGACGAGACAGCCCTGACGCGTGAAGCCGGGCTCAACAGAGCCTCCGAACTAGAATCCAGCGCGGTTCAGAACCAGCCGCAGAAGTCTGCCGATATCGCCAAGGGTTTGGCCCGCATCGGCATACAGTTTGCCACAGGCAAATCGCAAAGCCGCGCCGGCGCAGGGTCCCCGAGCACACAGAACCAGCATCCCGGGGCAAACATCGAAGCGCAGTTCAGGTCATTCCAGACGCTGGTGAACGGTCCTGCCGGACGCCGCCCCATCGATGCATTGACGCAGAATTTCCGTGACATATACCAGAGCCTGCAACTGGCGGCCGACGTTCCTTCGCAGACGGAGCGCGTCAACATGAATCTGCAACTGCAGATATCCACCCTTCGCGCCAATGCCTCGCGTCTGCCCAAGCAACTCGCGCGGATGATCAGCGCGACGGCCGACGAGTTTGAGGGCAACGTCGCCGAAACCTCGGTGGCGAATCTGAACCAGATGCTCGACCAGACGGTGACGCGCGCCTGCGAAGAAGCGGTCAACGGACATTATCCTTTCGTCGGCAATGGCACCGAGGATATTGCAATGGCGGATTTCGCCAAACTGTTCGCTCCAGGCGGGCTGATGGACCGGTTCTTCGCACAAAATCTCGCATCGCTGATCGACATGACCGGCCAGGACTGGAGTTGGAAACAGGATGCGCGCTTCGGGCGCGACTTCCCGAAGTCGACCTTGAAAGACTTCCAGCTGGCCGCGGAAATCCGCAACGCCTTCTTTCCCTCGGGTGGTTCTGTCCCGTCGGTGAGCGTCACCTTTACGCCGGTTTCACTGCATGGCGATGCCGATGCAGCAATACTCGACGTCGATGGCCAGATCGTCCAAAGCAACCAGGCGGGCAACGCGCCAAGCACGGTGACCTGGCCGAGCGGCACGGCTTCCGCGTCCGCCAGCCTGAGCCTCATGCCGGAAATGCCAGGCCGTGAGTCCGCTATCAAGTTCGACGGTCCGTGGGCACTGAAGCGACTGCTGGACAAGGCGGCCATCACCAGCACTGGCGGCAACACTGAAGTCCGCTTCGTGATTGGCGGACGCGATGTCGCCTATACGATCCAGGCTGGTTCGGACCCCAACCCCCTCCTCCTTCCCGCGCTTTCCAGGTTCAGCTGTCCAAAGGCCTTTTGAGATGGCCTTTGAGCTTTCCAGCATGGTGGCACTGTCCATGGGCAACAGACGCTCGGACGTTGATTTCGATACTTTAATATCCGCGCATGTGGCAAACTGGCGCGAGCGAGCGCTGGAAAATGTGCCGCAGAGGACGCTTGCGAAGCGCTTGGTGGCAAATTGAACAATGTCGCCCTTCCCTTTGAAAGCTTCGGCGTTAGCCACAGAGGCTGTGTCCGCGAGCTCAATGAAGACAGCTATCTGGTCGAGCCGGAAACCGGCCTGTGGGTGGTGGCCGATGGAATGGGTGGACATGATGCCGGAGAAGTCGCGTCGGCCAGCATCGTCGATCATCTGGCAACGATCGGCATCGCAAGTTCCGCACCGGATCTTCGCGCACGCTTCGAGGACCGCTTGAGCCGGGCCAATGCCGAGATCCGAAGGATCTCGGAGTCTCGCGGCATAACCATAGGCTCCACCGTTGCCGCCCTGCTGACGATGAATGGGCGGTTTGCCTGCCTGTGGGCGGGCGACAGCCGCGTCTATCTGATCCGCAATGCCTCGATCTCGCAGATTTCGAGGGACCACACCGAAGTTCAGGAACTGCTCGACAGGGGCGTGATCAGCACGGCCGAAGCGCTCACCTGGCCGCGCCGCAATGTCATCACGCATGCGGTTGGGGTCAGCGACGAGATCGTCATCGATTTCCAGCAAGGCGAAATCATGCCTGGGGACATTTTCGTGTTGAGCACCGATGGGCTGACGGCGCACGTCACCGACGCCGAGATCGAGGCAGCAGCGGTGTCCGCGACACCTCAGGCGGCGTGCGAAAACCTGCTGCAAACGGTGCTGGCGCGCGGCGGAACAGACAATGTCACGATCGTGCTGGTGAAGATCGGAGATGGGAGTGATGGGTCCCATCCTGATCCATCCGCGGAGGTTTGAGGCCGATGAGCGCCGACGACAAGACGCGAATATCGCCTGGCCTGGCCAACACCGCCGTAGGCACGCAACTCAGCGGCATCTACGAACTTGACGAGCGGATCGCGTTCGGTGGCATGGGTGAGGTCTACCGTGGCCACAACATCCAGACCGGCGACCACGTCGCGATCAAGATCGTCCTGCCCGAGTTCGCCCGTGACCAGACGATCCTGTCCCTGTTCCGCAAGGAAGCCTCGATCCTCAATCACCTGTCGCACGACGCGGTCGTCCGCTATCACGTCTTCACGATCGATCCTGGGATCGCCCGGCCCTACCTTGCCATGGAATTCGTTGACGGTGAATCGCTGTTCGACGTCATGCGACGTGGCGCGATGCAGACGGAAGACGTACGCAAGCTCTGCCACCGCCTCGCATCCGGTTTGAGCGCCGTGCACCAGGCGGGAGCAATACACCGCGACCTCTCCCCGGATAACATCATCCTGCCAGGAGGCCGGGTCGACCGCGCAAAGATCATCGACTTCGGCATCGCGCGATCAGCGACCGTCGGCGGAGAGACCCTGATCGGCGGAAAGTTCGCAGGAAAGTACAATTACGTTTCTCCCGAACAGCTCGGGCTGTATGGCGGCGACGTCAGCGAGCAGTCCGACATCTACAGCCTGGGATTGGTGCTGGCCGCCGCACTGCGCGGAAAACCGATCGACATGGGCGGCTCCCAGTTCGAGATCGTGGAAAAGCGCCGAACGGTTCCGGACCTGTCCGACATCGATGCCGATTTTCGCGACATTGTCGAAGCCATGCTGCAGCCGGACCCGCGGGATCGGCCGGCCAGCATGGCGGACATAGCCAGGCTGACACGTGACGACAGCGAGGAGACAACGCCTCCACCGTCCATCACACCCCGCGACCGAACGGGTCTGCCGCGAACCGGGGGAACCGTCGCGCCCGGCTCCAAAGCCCCGGGGCACGGCTTGCCAATTGGAGCGAAATCGGAGGAGAAGCGCTTCGTCCCACATGTCCGGCCGGCGCATCTGTCCGAACCGCGGCCTTCGAAGGTCACCCCTCCTTCGCGCGCGGTCACGCCTGATGCCACCGGGAAGTCCGCAAAGACCCGAACCGTCGCGGTCGCGGCCTTGGCGGCGTTGGCTGTGGCGTCTGGCGCAGGCATATATCTGAGTGGCTTGATGACACCTTACACGCCGGTCGCCGACGATACATCGCTTTTGGTGCCAGAAGCATCAAGGCCGGCCCCGACGGACAGTGCTGCGAGCCCGCCTGGCAATGAGCCGGCAAAGCAGATTCCCGCCCAGCAGCCAAAACCGGACAGCGCTGCGCCGCCCATTGAAAACCAGGCCGATGCCGCAGCCAGTCAGGAGCCGGAGCCGACACAGCCAGTCAAAGTCCCCCCACTAATCGAGGAAATCTCGAAGCCGTCCGCAGCCGAGACGCAAACGCCACCCGAAAGGCCACCGCCGGCAATTCAGCCGGATGCGGTGACCGGCGACAGCCAGCAGGCGGTTTCGCCGACCGCCGAGGTCGCGCCTGTGTCGCCAGCCGAGAAAGCCTCGCCGCCGCCAGCGATCCAGCCCGATGCCGTGGAAAGCCAGAAGCCCGAGCAACAGGCTGCGGAGGAAGCCAAGGCCAAGGCTGATGCCGAAGCCAGGGCCAAAGCGGAGCGACAGGCCGCCGAAGAGGCGGCGGAGGCACAAGTCGAAGAGGAAGAGCGTCAGAAGGCGGAGCAGGCGAAGCGGATCGCGTCGGAGAAGAAGGCCAGGCTCGACGCCGAACGCAAGGCCGCGGAGCAGGCGCCAAAGGCGGAGCGGGCGCCGCAGCCACCGGCAGGCAAGCCGCCGGACGACGCTACCGTCGCCTTGAATGTGCCCAAACCGGAAGTTCCACCGGCCCCTCCCGTCGATGCGATGGCGCAACGGGTCGCCTGGGTGCGCGACTTCAGCGGCGGCGACTGTTTCTATGCGGCGTTGACTTCGGCAACCGACAGGGCTGCCGCGATCGAGGGATTTGGAACGGAGGTCCCGCCATTCGAACGAATGATGTACGATTTCCAGGCAAGATTTCATGTCGAACCGGATATCAGCGTCCGCCTCATTGAACCGGCCCAATGCGAAGTCACCAACTTTCTGCGCTTTCTGGACCAGACAGCGGACGACAAGCCGCTGGTTGTTCTCGATCGAACGTCGGTGCCGAGCGGTTCGCCAATCAGCGGCACGCTGGTGACGCAAGGCGGCCTCATTTCCAGCGTGCTGCTGATCGACCACGAGGGCATGGCATTCAACCTCGACGATCGTATCGTGGTGCAATCGGACAAGGCCACTTTCAACATCCCGACCGGTCTCGGCGCCGCCGACCAGGCGGCCGGCAAGGCCGTGCCGCAGATCATAATGGTCATCACAGGTCGACAGGATATTCAGGCTGCGGCGTTCTCCGGGCCAACACCAGCCTCGGTGCTGTTGCCCAAAATTCTCGAGGAAATCGAGGCCAGCGGATCTGAATTCTCCGCGACTGCACAGTACTTCCGGCTCGGCGGGTAGCATGGACGCCCATGGACTTCCGCCGCTCGCGTTTTTCCTCCCTGCCCGCTGTCCAGCCCAAAAAGCCGCGTGACTTGGTTCGAGCCCTGCTTGCCCTGAGAGGCTGTATCAAGCTTACGGTCATCTCGAGCGCGGCGCTGCTGGCTCTCCTCTCGACCACTGAAGCGCGTGCCGAATTCACCGTCTGCAATCAGACACTCGACGTGGTCAATCTCGCCATTGGCCAGACGGTAGACAATGCGGACCAGACCGACGGCTGGTGGACCATCGGCGCAAATCAATGCGTAAACGTCATCCGCGAGGAACTGACGAACCGTTACATCTACATCTATGCGACGGACGTTTTTGGTCGCGCGATCCTGACCGGGTCGACCGAAATGTGCATCGACCGGCGGCGCTTCTCGATACGCGGCATCGATGAATGCTGGCAGCGCGGCCGTATCGCCGCGCGATTTCTCGAAGTCGATACGCTCGAACAGGTGCGGTGGACCTTTTTCCTGACCGGAAGCAAACCGTGACGCACAGTATCGATACGAGCTTCAGGCTGAAAAAGCAGGCGCGCGCTGCCCTTCGCAGGCGCAGGCTGTGGCGCAGGTTCCTTGCCGGCCTTGCCGTGATTGCCCTGTTGTCGATCGCCACCGGCTTTTACCTCACCGCGGACTATTGGTCGTTCGGCGATGAAGACGAGGAGTTGCAGGCGGTCGAAGGAACGGACGATGTGCCGGCCGATGCATCGGTCTATGTGCCCGCCATTATCGACCTCGCGGGGGACCCTATGTGGATCACCCTTGCGTCCGACGCCGGCGCCGCAACGAAGGGAAAAGTGATCCCTCGCCCGGCAGAGCTCGATCAGGCCGGAGTTTCTCCCCAGATCGAGATTCTGTCTGACGTGATGCTTAGCGCCAGCGAAAAATTCATGACGACGATCCCGTCGACGCAAGAAGATTTCGCATTCTTCCAGGCACAAAGACAGACCGCGACGGCGCCATCCAGCGATCTGCAAGGCGATCTTCAGCCACCCGCTCCACGCGAGGCTCCGGTTGCTTCTGGTCCGCAGGCGGACGCCGATGACCCCGAAGCCGGCTGGGGCGAAACAATCGCTGCAGGCGAGGCGGCCCTTCCCGCATTCCAGAAGACCCAGATCGAAAACAACACAACCGTTGCAATTGTCACGAGCGAATATCAACGATTCGGGGCTACGGAAGACACGTTCGTAAAGATCCTCAACGACCGCAGTTTGGACAGCGTTGCCCTGGATGCGCATTTCTCCGCCGAGGATGCCAAGCTGGCAGGCGAAGCCCTGAAGGCGCTTTTCAGTCGGGAAAGCCTTGAGCCGGGTTATGTCGTCGCCATGCGCGGGTTCAGGCCGGCGCGCGAGACGACAACCATGTCCCTCATGCAGGTTTCGATCTACGCCAAGAACGCATTTGTCGGCACGCTGGCGCGCAATGCCGCCGGTGCGTTTGTGTCTGGTGTTGACCCCTGGGTCCGTGAAGATCTGTTCAACTACTCGGGCGCACAAGCGGAAGGCACGCACAAGAGGCAATACCGACTGCTCGACGCCATCTATTCGACGGCGGCACGTAACAAAGTTCCGACCGGCGTGATCGGAGAAGCGATCATGTATCTCTCCAGAGGACAGGATCTGGATGCCTTCGCCAGCGAAGACCAGCGTCTTGTCCTGATCTATTCCCAAAGGCCACGTGGCAAGGAAGAGACTGCCGGACGGGTATTGTACGTGGGCATCCAGGGTAGCGAAAAGAGCCTCGACTGTTTCGTCTTCCAGCAGAGCGACGGCCAGTTTGCATGCGTTAGCGGCGACGATCAGGTTCGCTCGCTGACGGTCACCAACGGTATGGTCACGCCGGTCAACGGGGTCATGACGTCCACCTTCGGCCCGCGCAAGCATCCGATCCTCGGAACCGTTCGGATCCACAAGGGTGTGGATTGGGCGGCACCTCTGGGTACGCCGATTGCAGCCGCCTTCGACGGCGAAATCGTCTTTCAGGGCGATGGAGGGGGTTACGGCAATCTGGTGAAGATCTCGCACGGAAACGCGCGCGAGACGCGCTATGCGCATATGCAAAAGTTCGCGATCAAGGACGGTGTCGGCACGAAGGTGAAGGCAGGCGATATCATTGGCTATATCGGTACCACTGGCCTTTCGACTGGGCCGCACCTGCATTTCGAACTCTATCGGGGTGGCGAGGCCGCCAATCCCCTGGGCACGGTTACCACAATCGCCACGGACGATTCCGCTGTCGAAACGCTGACCGACCGTATCGTTCATGTCGAAAGTGGCGGCAGCGCCCGCGCCAAGAACCCCAATTCCTCAGCCACCGGCGCCGGTCAGTTCATAACAAAGACCTGGATCAGGATGATGAACACATACCGCCCCGAACTTGCGCGGACATTGTCGACCGCCGACCTGCTGGCTCTGCGTTATGACGCCACGATCTCGCGCGAGATGGTGAGCAATCTGGCGCGCGAAGGCGAAGCCTATCTTCGGGCGCGCGGCCACCAGATCACAGCCGGCCGGCTCTATCTCTGCCATTTCCTGGGAATGGAAGGCGCGCACCAAGTGTTGTCGGCGCCGGGTTCGGCGCAATTGAGCGCCGTGCTCGGGTCGGCCGTCATTCAAGCCAACCCGTTTCTCACCGGCAAGACCGCCAGCTATGTCGTGAGCTGGGCCGAAAGAAAAATGGGGCGAAAGCTGAGCCCGCCGACAACCGATGTAGGCCAACAGACAACCACGACGACGGAAGTCCGCCAGACATCGCCGGAGTTCGAAAAGTACAAGCAGGCAATCACCGCCCTCATAAGCTCGATTCAGAATAGCCTTTGAACCTGCGTCTCGCGGCGTGCGAATTTCGCCGTTGGACCATTGGTGTTCCTGCTGCCAAGTGTGATTGTGGCCAACTTTTTTCGGGGCCTTTGTGAACCAAACTGTGGTCAGATCGCATACGCCCAAGAGCCATTTGGGCAGAGGCGACTATGTCATGTCGCTGATTAAATTAGCATGCGCAGACATCAATAGTCCGCTCCCAAGGGCGGAAGGTTGGTCCATGAAAGCATTTGCTGTCTTTCTGAGACTGTTTGGCGCTCACACAAAAGCCGGTGGCACGGAAGCCCCCGCAAACAACAGCAGGTCGTGCAGAAAAAGCGCAACCGCGAGGTGGTTCGGCGGGATGCCCCCGCCGCCGCACGACAACAACGACTTCCCGACCAAGGCGCTGATTTTCGGCACCGGCGTAGCGGTGGGTGGCGTGCTCAACAACAACTGACTAACGCATGTTCGCGCAAAAGTCACATGAGGCCGGTCAAACGCGACGCGCTTTAGCTCCGTTTCAAGCCTGTTCGACATCCGAGCCGAGGCTTTGGCGCACCGGCTTTCCAGCTACTCAGTGCTTATCCGCATTTCCACCCGGCGGTTGACCGGATCGTAGGGGTCGGGGTTGCGTGGACGCGTTTCGCCCAGGCCGATCGCTTTGATGCGGGCGGCGTCGACGCCGTTGGACATCAGGAAGGCCGTCACCGATTGGGCTCTTCGTTCCGACAGTCCCTCGTTGTAGCGAGCCGAACCGGAAGCGTCGGTGTAGCCTTCCACGAGAAAACTCAGCGTGCTCAGCCGGCTGTCCTTGAGCGCCTTGGCGAACTCGTCGAGTTCGGCGCGCGCAGTCGTGTCGAGTTCCGCGGAATCCAGGCCGAAATTGATCAGCATATCGAGGCTGGATTTTTCGGCAGGCGCTTCTTTCTTCTTGCTGCTGCACTCGTCTTCGGTGCCGACACAAACCCCACGCGACGGGCCGAGTTCGCTCGCCCCGGCAAAAAATTTCACGATGTCTTCTGATTTCTGAAGTGGATCAGCGGAAGCATGTGTCGAAGAAAGCGCTACCGCCAACACGAAGGCTGAACCCCACAACCGCACAACGGTTACTCCTGTTTTGAGCATCCGATTTCGCCAGCCCGGACTATACCAAATTGCGAAGCAATTGTCTGTCATAAACGTTGAGCATATGGGCGATGAACGGCGGTTGCCACCATGCCCTGGACTGAGGCTTGACCCGCGCCCCGTCCGGGGCTTCAGTGCATTGTTCCCTAAGTGAAAGCGTGGCGGCCATGGCCAATGAGCTTCGATTCAAAACGGCATGGGATCTTTTCATGGCCTGCCCCGCTGTTGCCGGGGACATGATAGCACCTCCAACCGAACAGCCTTCAATCGAGTTCTGCCGCGCCCTCCTTGCGGGACGGGTGCCCGAGGAGGCGATTACGTTCTGTGCCTATCTCCTTCCCGAGCGGGCCGCGGTCTGGTGGGCCCATGAGTGCCTGACCCACCTGACCGACCTGCTCGACAGCGGGGATCAGGAGTTGCTCGCGCTTGTTCAGGACTGGGTCAGCCAACCAGATAGTCCTCACCATGGCACGGAAGTAAGCAAAGCTGCGGCAATGCCGCCAACAACGCCAGCTGCCTGGATTGCCCTGGCTGCAGGATGGCGCGGCGCGCCATCGCATTTGCAATCATTTCCTGCCGCCCATGCAGTCAATGCGGGAGTTCTGGCTGGACTGGCGCGTGTTGCATTGGCGGACCGCTTTTCGGTTCTTTCCGCGTTTGTCGAAATGGGCATCCAGATGGCGGAGATCGAGGCGCTGCGCCAATCAGCGGATGCATACTAGACCGTGGTCTGAATACTGACGGCTTGCCCTACTTGCAGCCACCTTGGGCCATTTGGCCAACGCCTCCTTGAAGGGCGTCCCCGGCGGATGTTGCAGGCGTGACACTGAGACATCGTTTGATGTACGGGCATCCTCCGCTTGACTGCGCCCAAAATACGGTGTCGCTTCCGGTTGCCACTCAACGTTCACCCGGTCAACCGCCCCAGCCGCCCCCACCAGTCCCGCCGCCCCCCCCGCCGCCGCCCGAAGAAGGAACGATCACGACAGGCGCGGCAACAGGCTCTTCCTCAACCGGCTTGATCACTTTTTTCTTGACCACTCGTTTGGGAGCGGCCTTGACGACCTTTTGCTCAACAGGTGCCCTGCGAACGACCCTTTGCTCGACAGGCACCCTGCGAACGACCTTCGGCGGCGACGTCTCGACCAGCGGCGTCGGTTCGGGTGGTATCAAGGACGTGCAGCCTGTGAGCCCCGCCAGGACCCCGGACAGCGTTGTCCCGACGATTGCTTGCTTGAATGTCATGCGCACGATTGCCTCCTAGCCCACTAAAACACATCCCGACGCGGGTTGGCTTCTTCCCAGACCCGCCTGGCCGCGCCGACCAGTTGACTGTCCAGCGAACCCGATGCGGGGACCTTCGACCTGAGCTCCTGGCGCAGCTGCTTCAACGCTGTCGTTTTCACCTTCGTGCCGAAATTCGCGAGGTTCCTCTGGGCTCCCGGCAACTCGTTGCGGGTGTCCAGTGCGGCCGCGAACGCCAGAAAACGGACGGCCGTGGCCTGATCGGCCTTTTCGCCCTTTTCCATTTCGAGAACCGCGCGATCGAATGCACTGGACGGGTCGCCCCGCATGGCCGCCATCTCAAACAGTCCTTGCGCTTCCGCCGGATTGCGCTCCACGCCCACGCCGTCGCGATACATGCGCGCGAGATTGCCCGGAGCGTAGGGCTGGCCGAGTTCGGTGGCTTTCTGAAACAGGGCCAGCGCCGTTTTCGGATTTTTCTCGACGCCCGCACCGGACAGATAGTTCCGGGCAAGCAGGTTCATCGAATACATGTCCTGCCGCTGCACGCCAGCCTCCAGGAAAGCAACGGCGCGAGCCTGATCGGCGGTCACGCCATTGCGGCCTTCGGTGAAGATCGCGCCGAGATCGTTCATGGCATAGGTGTGCCCCATCGCCGCCGCCTTGAGCAGCAAGTCCAGCCCCCTGGCCGTATCGCGCTCGACGCCGTAGCCGTTGAACAAGGCACGGCCCCACGACGTCATCCCGTAGGGATCGCCCTTGTCGGCCGCGGCCGCGTAGAAGGTGTTGGCCTGCTTGCGGTCGACAGCCACACCCGTTCCGGTCGCGAAGAGGTAGCCGAGTTCGAAAACGGCGCGCACGTGCCCCCTGTCGGCAGCCTGCTGGATGGCTTTCCTGGCCAGGTCGACCTTTCCGGCTGCAAGCAGCGCGCGCCCCAGTTCATAGCGGAAGCGGGCGACATCGGGATATGCCTTGACCGCGGCCTCGCAGAGTTTCACCGCGTCGGCGCCGATTTCATTTGGCAGCAGGCCAGGGACGACGCCTTGCAGGTCGAGTGGTTCGCCGGCAGCCGAGTCACACGGATCGACGGTAGGCGACAGTTTCATCGTGGCGGGCTTGGATGCGGCGCTACCCGCCCGGATTTCGAAGGCGACCTCGACCGTTTTGCCGGCTCCGATCTGGGGCTCATAGCGCAACCGGTCGACCTCATCGGCCATCAGGCTCGAGTCGGGCGACAGAATTCGATCCGGCAGGGAGAGTGTTCCCGTTGCCGGATAGCTCGCAACTTTCAGGCTGACCGCGGGGTCCTGTGTCGGGAAATTCAGCTTCAGCGGAATCGGGCCGACGCCGACCGGAACGTCGATCTCCCGGTTTTCGATCGCTTCGGCGGCGCCGGTGATATGGATGCCCCGCTCCAGCACCTGCTGCTTCTGCTCGGCTTCGAGCGAGGCCATCACCTGTTCGCCCTGGGGTCCTTCGCCGCTTTTGATCCGGAACACCAGCATGCCCCTGGCTTCGCCGCCCCAATTGTCGCGTGCGGCATAGGCCAGCATATCCATCTCTTCCGTCTCGCCGGCTCCCTTGGGGACATCCATCTGCAAACGCGGCAGATCCTTGCCCTGGATCTGTTCTCCCGCCTTGACAACCTTGCCGTCCAGCATCAGGCGTCCGAGCGTGGGCGGTCTTTCGATGCTGACGGTGATTGTCCCACCGTCGATCTCGACCGGTTCCGCGAGATCCAGATCGATGGGGCCGGCCCCCGACAGCACGACCTTCTCCAGCACCGGCGGCAGCGATGGGCGGCTGCTGCGACGCATCAGAACGACATCGTCGATCAGCGAAGAGTTCTCCCAGGGAACCTGCAAGCCCTTTGTAGCTTCAACCACATCCCGGCGCACGGCCGACATGACCGTGTGGATCTCCTGATTGGGGGCCAGAGCGCGACGAGCAAACGCTGACGAAAAAGGACTGAGGTCGCCGGCGCCGTCATAGGCAACCGCACCGGGTGCGGTGGCAAACGCGATCAGCGTGTTCAGCGAGCTTCTTACTTGCGCAAGACCGGTGCCGCTCGCGACAACAAGCTGATCCCTCAGCCAATAGTCCTTGCGCGGGAATGGATTGTTGCGGCAGGCATCGAGAATGATCACCTGGATTTTCGACTTCGAACGCATCTGCTGCAGCACATCGTTCAGCTTGATTGCCTGGACCTCGACGTCGGCCGGCTGTTTCAACGACGCGTCTACCGGAATGAGGAAATTTTCGCCGCCGATCTGAAAGCCGTGACCGGAATAGTAGAGGACGGCGATATCGGCGCCGTCCACGGCGGCCAGATAGTTGCGGAACTGGTCTTCGAACTGCAGCTTGGTCAGATTGCTCGCAACGAACACCTCGAAACCAGCCTGCCGAAACATATCGGATACGGCCACAACATCCTTGGCCGGGTTCTTGAGGGCCGAGATTTCCCGGTAGTCGGAATTGCCGATGACAAAGGCAACCCTTCGTTCGAGCGCGGACGCGTCGAAGGCCGCAAGGCTTGCGAGAATGAAGGCTACAACGAAGCCGCAACGTCGGCGCATGTCAAATCCCTTAACCGCTGTTACCTCATGACCACAAGAATACAACTTGCGGTATCAAGGTCCGTTAGAGAGCATGCAATCTGCCGAGACAGGACCCGGGAGAAAAGCCGCCACGACAGCGGACAAGCCCTCACCTGATCAATTGCTAAATTACATCAGAGGTGGGGTGTCTGCAATGTATGTCACACAGGCTCGCCATCCGGCTACTCGAACCCGTGGTTGCGCTGGGGCGGGCTGCTGGAACGATGTTATGGTTAATTAAACGGCGCTGTCGGATGGCTCATGGCGAGCGACTCATGCGGACATTCGGCGTTGAATTCGGCTATGAAGGCAACGAATCTGACCTGTTGCTGGAGGCTGTTTGCGGCCGGCCGGACGGGTGGTTTTCGACCTTCAGGGTGCGGTGTATGCGGCTCACCGATGGCGGGGCAGGCAGCATTCGCTCGCCTGCCCCGTTTAGCCAATCTACTTTATTAAGCCTGCGCCCGAACGCTCTACATCTGCACTGAGAATTCCTCGATCAGGCCATCCTTCGGCTCGAGGCCCAGCCCCGGCTCCTGTGACACGGTAAGGTACCCGTTCTCGGGCTGCGGGACGCTTTTGAATATCGCGTTGTAGGCCATCCACTTGTGAAAGTGGTATTCGACCAATCCGCCGTTCGACAGGCCGGCATGCAGCGCGATGTTATGCGGGCCATTGCCGTTGCCGTGCGAGAGTGGGATATGGAAGAGCTTGGCAAGGGCGGCGGTACGAATGGCCGCCGAATAGCCGCCGTCATTGTTGACATTGGGCTGGATGTAGTCGACCGCGTCGGCGAGGATCAGGTCGCGTGCGGAGAACTTCTCGTTTTCCGCCGCAGCGACCGGGATGATCGTTTTCGAGCGCAGCTCGCGCAGCAGCCTCGGATCGTTGTAGTAAAGCGGCTCCTCGACGAAGCTGATGTCGAGCTCCTCGCATCGCTTGCACAGTTCCACCGCCTGGGCCAGGGTCATGCGCAGATTGCCGTCCATGGCGAGCTTAACGTTCGGGCCGACGGCCTCCCGCATCGCCCTCATGCGTATGTAGTCATCCTTCGGATCGGGGATCGGCTGACGGCCGACGGTGTTCTTGAGATGGTTGTTGCCGAGCTTGACGAGGTGGGCCGCCTCCGCGGCCAGTTCCTCCGGCGAATAGACCGGAGCGTTGTCGTAGGCGGCGCCGTGCGTGACATAGACCGGTACCTTGTCGCGCGCACCGCCCAGCAGGTGATGCACCGGCTGGCCGAGCATCTTGCCCTTGATATCCCAGAGCGCGATGTCGATCATCGCCAGCGCGGAGATCAGAGTCCTGCCCAGCGGCCGTTCGAAGCTGGCGCGGTCGAACAGCAGGGGAATGCGTTCGGTGCGCATCGGGTTCTCACCGACGATTTTCGGCGCGATGTATTTGTTGATCAGATCGATGGCGACGTGGTGGGTGTAGCCGCTGGTCGCCCAACCGACGAGGCCGTCATTGGTCTCGACCTGGAGAAGCAGCGCGCCTTCCTTGTTCGGCTTGTCGCGATAGGGCGGCGGCGTGATCGGGATATTGGCGAGCTTGTGCGCCTGGATACGAGCGATCTTGATCCTGGTCTCGACGACAGTGTTGTCCTGTTGGACATAAACATCCTGAAGCACGACTTCCCTCCTTTCCCGACGTTGCATGTGCCGGGAAGGCACTCTC